>NZ_CP025096.1:6956460-7569252 GCF_002831565.1 Spirosoma pollinicola
AGCGTCTGACGCCGGCATACCATGAACGCGCCAGTCCTCCTCACTCCTCGCTCCCAACTCCTCACTCCTTAAAAAAAATGGCAAACATCGTTGCAATCGTTGGCCGCCCAAACGTGGGCAAGTCCACGCTGTTTAACCGCCTGACGGAACAGCGGCAGGCCATCATGGATAACCAAAGTGGTGTTACACGCGACCGGCATTATGGCACGGCTGAGTGGAACGACAAGTATTTTACGGCCATCGACACCGGTGGTTATGTGGTTGGCTCTGAAGATATATTCGAAGAGTCGATTCGCGAACAGGTGGAAATGGCCATTCAGGAGTCGACCGTATTGCTGTTCGTAGTGGATACGCAAACGGGTATTACGGGCTTGGATGAGGACTTCGCCGATGTATTGCGCCGGTCGAAAAAGCCGGTCTATGTAGTCGCCAATAAGGCTGAAACCGCCGAACGCGCCCACGGTGCCGCCGAGTTTTATGCATTAGGCTTAGGTGACCCTTACGCTATTTCGTCGCAAACCGGCACCGGTACGGGCGATTTGCTGGATGAAGTAGTGAAGCATTTTCAAACGCCAGGCGTCGAAAATCCTGATGCCGGTGTTCCGCGCATTGCGATTCTTGGCCGCCCTAATGTTGGAAAATCTTCTTTCCTGAACGTGCTTACCGGACAGGAGCGCAGTATTGTAACCGATATTGCAGGTACCACTCGCGATGCCATTAACACACGGTACAGAGCTTATGGTAAAGACTTCATTCTGACCGATACGGCAGGTATTCGACGTAAAGCAAGGGTCGATTCGAACATTGAATTTTACTCCGTCCTGCGCTCCATCAAAGCCATGGAGGATTCGGATGTGTGTATCATATTGCTCGATGCCACGCGAGGCTTAGAAGCCCAGGACCTGAACATTATTGGCCAGGCGGTGAAAGCCAAGAAAGGCGTCGTTATCATGGTCAATAAGTGGGACGCTGTCGAAAAAGATCATCGCACCGCCGATGTGTTGCGCAAAGAGATGATTCAGCGGATGATGCCGATTGACTATGTGCCCATTATTTTTGCGTCGGTCCATGAAAAACAGCGCATTTTCCAGGTTATGGAAAAGGCAATGGAAGTGTATGAAAACAAGACGAAGAAAATTGCAACCTCTAAACTAAATGAGGTTATGCAGGCGGAAATTGAAAAATATCCACCACCGGGCGTAAAAGGCAAGTTTGTGAAAATTAAGTATATGGTTCAGGTACCTACCCCTTCGCCAACGTTCATATTTTTCTGTAATCTGCCGCAGTATGTTCCAGAAGCGTATCAGCGTTTTTTAGAGAATAGACTTCGCGACCACTTCGATTTTACAGGTGTACCGATTACCGTCTTTTTCAGACAAAAATAAACTTTGTCTGAGTCAATGAGGAATGGCATGGTCAGGAATTGGGGAAGGCAAACGAAAACGGCTGCCTTCCCCAATTCCTGACCCTTTTTTGTACACCTGCTTTTGTAATAAACTATGCTTTTGCAACCCTTTCGTTCGTTAAACGGTATAGATAAATGTCTAATTGGGTGGTGTGCTAACTTCAACTGAGTAATATATTACAGATTGAGTATAAACACCTAATAACACATCACCTTACTTACCATAAAGTTACCAAGCGGACACATAAACCTATTGACATACCCTAATAGGATTTAAAAAACAACCATTAAATAAATTACTTCTCACTTTCAGGCTGTTAGTTGCTAATATGCGTTACCTTTCATTTACTATACCTTTTCGCTAAACGATATTCTTATGGCCATTGACAAAGTAATAGACGACGAGAAGCGCATCGATAAAGCCGCGTATGTACTCAAAGCGGTCGCCCATCCTTTGCGCATCAGAATCATTCAAATGCTGAATGATAACAGGGAACTTAATGTGTCAGCGATCTATAAAAATCTGAATGCTGAACAATCGCTTATCTCGCACCATCTTATCAACATGCGCGATAAGGGAATACTTGACATTCGGCGGAGTGGTAAAAATATTTACTATTTTCTGGTTGATTCAGCCGTAGCCGAAATAATCGAGTGCATTTACAAGAGCAAAATCCTTAACTAGGTAGCTCATTACCAGTAACAAAACGTGTCCCCGGAGAGCCATTAACGAATGGTTTTCCGGGGACACGTTTTTGTATTGAGTATTAGTTATCCGAACAACTCAGCAGCCTTATAGGGCGGCACAATGCCGAGGTGAACATAGGCCCGTTCGGTTGCTTCCCGACCACGTGAGGTGCGTTTCAGAAAGCCTTCCTGGATTAAGAAAGGTTCATAAACTTCTTCGATCGTTTCAGACTCTTCACCGCAGGCGGTAGCAATAGTTGAGAGACCTACCGGCCCACCTTTGAATTTCTCGATAATGGTTGTCAGAATACGAATATCCATATCATCCAGCCCATACTGGTCAACTTCAAGTGCGCTCAGTGCTATTTCGGCGATTTCTACGTTGATGTAGCCATTTCCTTTAACCTGAGCAAAATCGCGGGTACGGCGTAGCAGGTTATTGGCGATCCGTGGTGTCCCCCGGCTACGTCGGGCAATTTCGTAGGCGCCAGATTCATCAATGGGCGTTCCCAGAATTGCCGCCGACCGCTGTACAATGGTCGTGAGCAATTGCGCATCGTAATACTCCAATCGGGCACTAATGCCAAACCGCGCCCGCAAAGGCGATGTAAGCATACCTGCACGGGTCGTTGCACCAATGAGTGTAAAAGGATTTAACTTGATCTGAACGGTTCGGGCATTAGGGCCGGAATCGAGCATAATGTCAATCTTATAATCCTCCATTGCCGAATACAGGTACTCTTCCACAATTGGGTTGAGCCGGTGTATTTCGTCAATAAAGAGGACATCGTTTGGCTGAAGATTGGTTAGCAAACCAGCCAGATCACTGGGCTTATCCAATACCGGACCGGACGTCATTTTAATACCCGCACTAAGTTCGTTCGCAATGATGTGCGAGAGTGTCGTTTTGCCTAAGCCGGGAGGGCCGTGTAACAGCACATGGTCGAGTGCTTCGCCCCGTTGCATGGCCGCTCTAACAAACACTTCGAGGTTGTCGAGTATTTTTGACTGCCCCGTAAAGTCTTCGAACGATAAGGGCCGGAGAGCCCGTTCAATTTCTTTGTCGGTACTGGTCATCCCGTCGCCTGAACCTTTCAAAAAGTCGTTTCGCATGGTTTTGATTCGTGCAGTCCCGCTTCTATACTACCTGCAAAGCAGGCAATTTCGGCCGAGTCGTTTACCTCAAATTTACACAAAAAACAGGAGAATTACTACCGAATAAGTAGTACAGAACCTCGTTTTATGACCCGCTCCCGATCAGGGAAAAACTCGCTTTTGAAGATGACAACATAAGGGTAAAGCATCGCTGGATAAATGGCTCCCCGGTAGGTTCCATCCCATTTTTGCTCAGGGTTGTTACTGGCAAATATCACCTCTCCCCACCGATTATAAACCCTGAATTCATAGTCAGTGATGTAAGCTGTAAACACCTGTAGCAGGTCATTCATACTATCGCCGTTGGGCGTAAACGCTTCCGGCACATTGACCCTTGGTTCGCATAAATTCAACACGCGGGCCAGACCCACAGCCGTACAACCCAATGGGTCTGTTACCCGTATCGAATAGGTTCCTGCCTGCTGAACCGTTATGGTTTTCGTCGTGTCGTTTCGATCTACCCACAAATAGCTTAGACCGGCAGCCCCGCTAGCCGAAAGCTTTGTTGTTTCCCGATCGCCTTCGCAAAGAGATGCCTGCTGTGTGTATGAAAAGGCCGGTGGTGGCCGGTTATCAACACGAATGCTGGCCTGGCCTACGCAACCTGATAAGGTGTTTCGCAAAACCAGACTGTATGACCCCGTCTGTGTTACAGAGATAGTTGGGCTTGTAGCACCTGTACTCCATTGATATACGTTGCCGGGAATATCACCCGTTTGAGGCACCAGCGTTACAGCACTACCCACACATTTGAGGGTGTCGGGCCCTAACCGGGCAAATCCGGTGCTGTCCAACCCTACCTTTATGCTGTCCTCCAGCGCTTTACACCCATTTATGTCAACCACCTGTACGGAATAAAGTCCCGGTGCAGCCTGGCCGAACACAGCCGTTGTCGACACTACTTTTCCCGTTCCATCCAGCCATGAATAACTTGCGGCCGTTCCTCCCGAGACAGTCAGTGTAATAGTACCGCTATTTGGTATGCTACATAAAGCTCCTTTTACAATAGGGGTGAGCTGCAGCTGGTTTGCTGGTGATTTCAACGTGAAGCCTGTATCAGCTTTACATTCATGAAGTGTATCGGTTACGCTAACTTTATAACCGCCCTCAACAAGACCCGTCAGTTGGTTCGAGCTATCCGTTCTCGCTACGCCATCCGAACCCGTCCAGGCATACGTGTACGTTCCGGCGGGAGTCGTGGTGAGTACAATAGAGCCATCTGCCGATGTACAGGCTTTGGGGCCTGTGAGAGCTGCCCGCATTTGAATTTTGGGTAGTTCAGCGACCTTGATTGTGTCCGAGTTTACGCAGGTCGTTCCATTAACCGTTGCCTGAGCAGTTACCGAATACACCCCGGCCGCTGCTACAGAAATTGTCTTTGTATTCCCTCCATTACTCCACTGGAATTGCGTCCAGGTTTTCTGCGGAACGGTAAGGTCTACCGATGCTCGATAACAGAAAAGTGTATCGGGCCCTAAGTCAAGAGAGGGCACCGGCTTTATCTGTACTTCGATGGTGTCACTCTTGAAACATTCGCCATTTGCGGCTATACCAACCGCTATGTAATAGCCCGGCCTGTTTAATGTCAGGGTTCGTTGCCTGCTGACTACCGCGCCATTGACGACCCAGACGTACACTTTGGCCTGTACCTTAATATCGAGCGTAATTCCCTTTTTATTACAGATCGCGGTATCGGCCCCAAGCTTTATATCAGGGGGAAGTTCGACAATTGTCAGCGTGTCTTTAATGAGCGTATCCTTACATATAGCGCCTGTGCTGGTTTTCGTAATGATGCGCAGGCTGATAAAATATGGACCAGGCGTTTTATATGCGTGCGTTATGGGTTGCGTTGATGTGGTGGATGTGGGGCGACTACCATCACCGAAGTCTAATGTATAGGCTTCTTTTAATTTAGGGCAATTAGGACTTATCTGGAATACAGTAGGCGCATTAACGCATGTATCACTATAGGTTATTCCCGGCCCGCTGGAGTTATCGTTGAAATTAGCGACCAGGTTCGGTAATCCTAATTGGCTTGTCTGCCCACCCAATGATTGACCGGATGGATTAAAAACCAGGCTATCGAGCAAGCCACCATTTGGATTTTCAATAGTGCCGAGCGAACTACTTCCCTTTATGGCAACATATATTCGCCCGTCAGGCCCAATCTGAAGGGAGCCATATTGCCTTGTTGTACTGCTATCAATAACTGTTTTTGAGTTTGTCAGCAAGGAGTCCTTCTGATTCAAATCATATTTTAGAATATACGATGATCCTTTCTGACTACCGTCGGAATTGGTATCGGCCAGCATTGTAACGTATAGACTCTTGCCGTCAGGCGAAAACTCAACCCCATAGGCTTTGGGTGGCGCCGGGCCAAGATCGAGCGTTCGATCAAACTTCATTACGCCTGTTGAGTCATTAAACGTATAGAGATCAACAGAATTCTTGGGCGGCCCCGGAATAACAACGGCCATCGGACGATTACCGTTGTTACCGCCCGTCGTATCGGCTGGCCCAATTTTGATGTAGCCTTCAGCATTAGACAGTGAATCAATAGCCTGACCGCCATTGTATGTGGTTAGAACTGGCGATTCTGCTTTCGTTAAATGCCGTATCTCAAATTGGTTCGTTCCATATTTCCGGGTGATGACCCAGAAAGTTGAGTCGCGGGTATTTTCTACAGACGCCGATTGTTCTGTACCCTGGGTTGACAGAGGAACGTTCTTTTCAACAATGGCCCCTTTACCCCCATTCTGGCGCATATCGACCACGCTATACGTGAGTGTCTTTTGCCCGCGAATTTCGGATGTTGTATACACATAGTACAGATACTCACAGCCCCGACAGGTAGGTTTTGGTACAATCAGAGCCGATTGGGTTGAATTCTTACTTCCATCCAACGGCTTTTGTGTAGCTAGTGTATCGCCCGGCACAAGCGACTTCATCGGAATGCCACTTTTGTCATAAATGGTAATCCCGTCGGAGTAAAAGAGTAAAACCCCTTTTGTGTTAGCGATAGATGATGAGCCTTCTATAGTGCTTAATTTACCATCTGTGATGGGTTTTGGGGTACCCCCGCCACTAAAATCCAGACCGGCATTTTGACCAAAATACCATTTAACACCCTGAGATTCTTTTTTCTCTCCGCAAACGTCAACATTGATGCGATCCTGATAGGAGCAGCCAACGGAATTAATAACTTCTACTGAATAACAACCGGAACTATCGACTTGTATACTTTGTGTTGTATCGCCCTTGGGATACCAAATATACCGAAGTCCCGATTGAGGGGGAGCCCCGGCATAAGGATCTAAAGTTATTACTTCACCTTTACAAATTGTGGTATCTGTTCGCCAGTTGGCAAATGATTGTGGCCGGTTACCAACATACACTGGCGGACTTGATACTGTTTGTGTTACTCCATTGACTGTTCGAGTTAGGGTAACTTTATATGTACCAGGTGTCTGGTAAACGTGTTTGGCGACCGAGTCCCGCTGTGTAGTCAGCGTTGTTCCATCGCCAAAATCCCAGACGCGGGTTGTTGTACCCGTCAACACACTATCCGTAAAGACTGCGGAGTCGGCTTTACACTCCAGGTCGGGCACACAAAATTTACCACTGACTTTAAAGCCTGTCTGTGCCCAGGACGTAACAGGCCCGGCCAGCAGGAACAGCATGGCCAGAAGTCCAATTAACCGAATATGCTTTATAAAAATTAACATGAAGAAACGCTGAATAAAGCCCACCCTCTCAAATTCAATCCTCAACATAACAACAACAGGGGCATTACGTTAGTATAAACGACGTTGTTCAATTAAAATTTTATTGGATTACAACCACAAAAGCGGTTAAAATCCAACTAATTTTAGAGGTTAATGCTCTACTAAATACTTCGTTTGCACTACTAACGTTGCATCAATAATATTGGCCCAGTCTTTGCCCTGATCTGCGATTATGCTTAACAAATACATATTAACAATTTTGGTGCTGACCCTGGCGCGAACGGCATTTGCTCAGGACCCTCAGTTTACTCAATTTTATGCGGCTCCGCTCTATTTAAACCCCGCTTTTGCTGGATCGGCTTTAGCACCACGCATTACAGCAAACTACCGAAATCAATGGCCGGCCATCACGAATTATGTTACAACAATGGTTGCTGTAGATCACTTCATTGAAAAATATAGCAGTGGTGTTGGCCTACTTATCCAAAGCGACAACCAGGGTCAGGGAAGGATTCAATCAACAGACATAGGGTTGCAATATGCATACCAGTTTCAGGTTAGTGAATCCTCATTTGTGCGGCTCGGCTTACAAGGCTCCTACGTTAACCGTAGTGTTAACTATTTTGGTTTAACAACAGGTGATCAATTTACAGACCGTGGTTTCATAACTGGCAGCGTTTCTGGCGACCCAACCTTGCAGGGAGGTTTACCAACCAAGAAATATATGGATTTTTCGACAGGCGGTCTGTTTTATTCTGACTGGTTTTGGTTAGGCGCATCGGCGCACCACATTAATCGACCCGATCAGGGATTTTTTATTGGTGAGCGGGAACGCCTGCCTATGAAAACCAGCATTCAGGCCGGACTGAGGATTCCGCTTGGGGGCTTTACAGGCCGGGCCGACGAAGAGGATCGTGAGATTAGCTTCTCGCCCGTTATTATGTACAAGCACCAGGGAAAGTATGATCAGTTAGATTTAGGGGCTTATTTGACCTATTCCCCATTAACAATCGGCGCTTATTATAGAGGGATACCCTTCAAAAAATATAATCAAACGTTGAACAATCACGATGCTGTGGCTGCACTGATCGGCTGGCGTATGGAGAAGTTTTCCATCGGTTACAGCTACGATATGACCATTTCAACCTTAGGCAACAGTGGTGGCTCTCACGAACTATCGTTGTCTTACATTTTCGACAAACCCGAAGGCCGTCGGGCGGGCGTGAAACGCCGGGACAAGAAACTGCCCTGCCCTAAGTTTTGATAATAATCATATTTATAAGAAGCGGGTGGGTTTTTATACCCGCCCGCTTTTATTTTACGCCAGTTTCTTGTACTTAATCCGAGTCGGTGTAGCGTCGGTACCCAGGCGTTTGCGTCGGTTTTCTTCGTATTCCGAGAAGTTGCCTTCAAACCAGTAAACTTGCGAGTTTGCTATGGATGGGTCAATAAAAGCTCTTCAAGAACTGGTTTCAGTTCAAGTGCCAGTAATGTGCTATCTAACTTATCCAGCAAATCGACTTTTTGACTAATCAATTGCTGGAGCATAAAGTCATCCCAGTTAACTTCATATGTTTTATCTGAGAATTGACGAATCTGCTCATTAATACGCCGTATGCGTTCCAGCCTATAAACAAGTTCGTCAAGTGTTGGCAGTTCCTGTGAGCTCATGAGAAATGTAATTTAACAATGCCTTTCGGATCGGTGTTCTTTTCTATTGACGAGCTAAATGTGTCAATCCAATACTGGTAATGCGCTTCAAACTTTGCCTGATCAGGATTTGATTCATCAGGGATCAGAGAAAAGAAAGTATGCAAGCCCGATTTTGCCGAGGAAAACTCATACCGCTCAAATAATTCCCTTAACGACTGTTTCAACGTGTTGTTCTGCTCAAAAACATACGGAACAAACGTCACAATATCAATATCTTGCGGCCAAGTCTTACAAGTTACGAAACTGCCCCCAATCAATTGAAAAAAAGGCTGTTCGACAATTTTAAGCAATTCAGATACATACAATTTATATGATTTGAAAAGACCTCGTCGGTGAGGTTCATTATTCATTCCAGTAAATATCTCCTCGAATTCATCAACTGTTAAGATATATAGGCCGGGTGGCGAGATATACCCAAACTTATTAAAACTGATCATCAGCCATTCACTTTAACGGCACCTTTACGCCAGTTTCTTGTACTTAATCCGAGTCGGTGTAGCGTCGGTACCCAAGCGCTTGCGTCGGTTTTCTTCGTATTCCGAGAAGTTGCCTTCAAACCAGTAAACTTGCGAGTCGCCTTCAAAAGCCAGAATATGTGTGGCAATACGATCCAGAAACCACCGATCGTGGCTGATGACTACGGCACAACCAGCGAAGTTTTCAAGCCCTTCCTCCAGCGCCCGCAACGTATTGACATCCAGATCGTTGGTTGGCTCATCGAGCAGCAACAGGTTGGCTCCTTCTTTGAGAATCATAGCCAGGTGAACACGGTTACGCTCACCACCCGACAGAGTTCCGATTTTCTTTTCCTGATCGGCTCCGGCAAAGTTAAAGCGGCTAACGTAGGCACGAGCGTTAGACTGTTTACCACCCATCATAATCCACTCGCTACCGCCCGAAATCGTTTCGAATACTGTCTTGCTGGGGTCAAGGCCATCGTGTTCCTGATCAACATAAGCCACCTTTACCGTATCGCCCACATCAAATGTGCCCGCATCGGGTTTTTCACGACCGGTAATCAACTTGAATAATGTCGTTTTACCAGCTCCGTTTGGCCCGATAATGCCAACGATACCACCTTGTGGTAGTCGGAAGCCTAAATGTTCAAACAACAGCCGATCACCGAATGCTTTGGCGACGTCCTCCGCTTCAATCACTTTCGCACCAAGGCGTGGCCCAGCCGGAATAAATATTTCGAGTTTATCGTCCCGCTGTTTAGCATCTTCGTTCAGGAGTTTCTCGTAAGCGCCCAAGCGGGCTTTTGATTTAGCTTGGCGGGCTTTGGGCGCCATTTTTACCCACTCAAGCTCGCGCTGAAGCGTCTTTTGACGTTTCGATTCGGTTTTTTCTTCTTTCGCCAGGCGGTTTTGTTTTTGTTCCAGCCAGGACGAATAATTTCCTTTCCAGGGAATACCCTCTCCCCGATCGAGTTCAAGAATCCAGCCAGCTACATTGTCCAGAAAATAGCGATCGTGAGTGACAGCAATGACCGTACCTGCATACAACCGCAAATGTTCTTCCAGCCACAGGACTGATTCGGCATCGAGATGGTTGGTTGGCTCATCAAGTAATAAAACATCAGGTTGCTGAAGCAACAGTCGGCAAAGCGCTACCCGGCGTTTTTCGCCCCCGGAGAGGTTGTCTATCAGGGAATCGGACGGAGGGCATCGCAGCGCATCCATAGCCCGTTCGAGTTTCTGGTCAAGCTCCCACCCGTTGAAATGGTCAATCTTTTCCTGAACCTCCCCCTGCCGGGCAATCAGCTTATCGAAGTCAGCATCGGGGTCGCCAAATGCCTCGTTGATTTCATCAAATTCTTTCAGCAGATTAACGACCTCCTGGACCCCTTCTTCTACAATTTCCCGCACAGTCCGACCCGGTGTAAATTGCGGTTCCTGCTCCAGCATTCCAACCGAATAGCCTGGAGAAAAGACCACTTCACCGGTATAATTCTTGTCCATACCGGCAATGATGCGTAACAAAGTAGATTTACCGGAACCATTCAGACCTAAAACACCAATTTTAGCGCCGTAAAAGAAGGAAAGGTATATGTTCTTTAGGATTTGTCGGTTAGGCGGAATATTTTTACTCACGCCGGCCATTGAGAAAATTATGGTTTCCTGACTCATTAAAATCTGATAGATTTGTGGTTGGCATTAATGTCCAAATTTAACCCACAGCGCAGCCTTAACCAAGCACAGTAATGGAAAACGCTTCACTGGTAGACGAATACGGTTACGTCAAAGACGGAAAGGTATTTTTGAAAGGCTACCTGAATTATGAAGACCGCCAGATCGGCGAAGTCAAACGAACCGAGCAGGAAGCGCTCGATTATTTCAAAAACCGCTTCATAATCGCTGAAAACAAAGTAAGCCAGCTAGAAAAGGACATTGAAGAAGCCCAAAACAAAGGCTCTTATTTGACCAAACTGGTTCAACTCCGTAAGAAGCTTCTTGGCTTCGACGCACTCGGCGATTTCCCACCCCTGCTCGACCGTTTAGATGAACAAGAGAAACTGTTGGCCGATTTAATTACGGTCAATCAGCTCAAAAATCTTGAGATTAAACGGGCACTTATTGCGGAAGCAGAAGCAGTGGTGGATAGCACAGAATGGCGCGAAACGGCTGATGTGCTGCAGGAGATAAAGACCAAGTGGATCAAAACCGGTCCAGTCGATAAAGCCGCAGATGCCGAGGTTGAAGGTCGTTTTCAAGAACTTCTGGATGGATTCTTTACGCGTCGGCGTGAATTCTTCAACGAGCAGAATAAAGTCATTCAGGAACGGCTCGACAAGTATGATGAGCTTATCAGACTGGCGTTCCGGGCCAATCGCCTTGGCGATCTGGATGCTGCCTTCCAGGAAGTGCGCAAACTCAACAATGCTTGGAAGGTGGTTGGAGAGGTGCCGATCAAGAAGAGCGGTAAACTGTACAAGCAGTTCAAGAAAGCGACAACTATGTTTTACGCCAAGTACAACGACGCGAAGGGCATTGTTATCGTCCCCAAAATTGATCCGCGTATTGAAGCCCAGATGAAAATGGCCGAAGAGGTTGAAAGACTGGCGAAATCATCAGACATTTTTGCTGCGGCAGAACGGGCCAAAGTTCTGTTGAACAGCTGGAAAGAAATTCGGGTGCCGTTTAAGTTACAGGACAAAGTTGTTAACGAACGCTTCCGGGCCGCCTGCGACAAGATTTTCGAATTGAGTTATCTTGGCCGCGTACTTACCCGGAAATATCCTGCCTTTGAGCTTAAAAGCCAATCTGAACAAATCAGAACAAAAATTCGGGAAATGGAGTACCTCGTTAAGCGAGAGAAAAACGACCTGCAATTTGCTTTACAGGACGCCGATGGCCTTGACCCGAACAAAGACGAAGACAAGCAAATCCTGAATAAAATCAATACCCAACGTCGCAAAATTGCGATGAAAGAAACTATTCTGCGCGAATTGCAAAAGGAATTGGAAACGGCAGGTTATTAATTTTCTTGTCTGTCATGCTGATGGTTGGAAGCATAACAAAAACACGAAACGTGCCCCGGTTTACTACTGGGGCACGTTTCGTTTATAAGACTTGTTCTACTGACATGGAAACCAATCTAAGTAATTCCGATTTTATTGTTGATAAAACTTCCTTTAGGACAGCGATTATTCCCGGCAAATTTGTTCGACTTGAATACCTAACCGATTTAAACGAATTTATAAAAGCCGACGTAACCATCAAACAACTTCTGACTGAAAATGGCGTCGAATCACTGGAACTAGCCACCGGTGACGTAGTGCCTTTAGACCGAGTGGTCAGTATTTCGGGTAAGTTATCGCCCCGCTATCCGGGCTATGGGAATTACTCCTGCGATTGTTAATTTGGCAGGAATTTCCTGATTTATAGTGATTATTATGAAAGTTCGTCCGTCTGCTCTCATCTGGCGTCAGTTTACTGGCCAGACCCAAATCCTGCTTATGCGCTACAATTATGGCGGTCAGGACGTTTACGCCTTGCCCGGCGGTAATCCCGATCGGGGGGAAATTCTTACGCAGACTGTTATTCGGGAAATCCGGGAAGAGTTAGGTGTTTCGGTTGAGTTGGGCGAGATGATCCTAGCGGGAGAGATGCTTTTATCAGAACGTAATGACGATGTATTGCACGTAGTTTTTGCCGCTCGCAATCTTCAGGGCGAACCAATACTCAATTCCGACGAAACAACCGCGCTCAATCTAGTCTGGATACCGGTTGATGAATTAGACAAGCTTAACCTTTATCCTAATATTGGGGCAAGACTACAGCCCTGGTTTAGTAGTGCCACTTACTTGGGCTACGTTGGCAGGATTGAGCAACAGTATTTTGGATAAAAAATTATTCATCTCCCCACGTATGCTCATTCAAACCCTAAAAACGCTATTTCAACGGGATCTTACCCGTTTAAGAAAGGAGATTGACTTATACAAAAACGAAGCTGTTATCTGGCAGATTGAAAAAGGAATTGCCAACTCGGCCGGTAATCTGTGCCTGCATCTGGTGGGCAATTTGAACACTTACCTTGGCGCAGAACTCGGCAACACAGGCTATATCAGACAGCGTGAATTAGAGTTCTCTTCAAAGGATGTTCCCAAAACTGAACTTTTGCGGAAAATTGATGATACACTTATCGTTGTTAATACGGTGCTTGACCATCTTACCAGCCACCAATTAGAGGCAGAGTATCCACAATTGGTTTTTGAAGAAAAGACATCGACGGCTTATTTTCTGGTGCATTTGACAACACATTTAAGCTATCATCTCGGCCAAATTAATTACCATCGGAGATTGCTGGATGTGTAGCTCCTAAAGCTAAAGTTCTACAAACTGAGGCTTACTCATAAAACTCCCAACGACCATTGCCACGGTACTGGCTACTAATCCCCATAGCATTGGCGAATGCTCCGTATCTAACCACAGGCAGCCAAGCCATACACTAAAGCCTACTGTCATTGACAAGAGACAACCTGTAAGTGTAGCTCGTTTCCAGTAAATTCCAGCAGCCAGTGGTACGAACAATGAGACCAAACTAAAGGCTGAGGATTCGCTAACAAGATCAAAAATATTGGTATTACGGCTAATGCTCATCCCGACGCAGATAATGGTAATCAGCACCACCATCCATCGAATACTTTTCAATAAGGCCTGATCTGTAATGTCGGGCTGGAAGAACTTCATTATGTTCTCTCCAAAAACGGTTGCTGGTGCCAGTATAGCGCCACTCGACACACTTAGAATAGCCGACGTAACGGCCCCAAAAAACAA
This sequence comes from Spirosoma pollinicola, assembly GCF_002831565.1. Taxonomy (NCBI): domain Bacteria; kingdom Pseudomonadati; phylum Bacteroidota; class Cytophagia; order Cytophagales; family Cytophagaceae; genus Spirosoma; species Spirosoma pollinicola. The sequence goes on from NZ_CP025096.1 coordinate 6,970,425, forward strand.
GACTTGCAAAGGCAACCCGCCATGACGCATCACCATATTTGGAATAATGAGTTGGTTGTCTTTCGGTAAATCGGGATGAAGCAGCTTTGCACTCAGCGCAATAAAAAGGGGCAGCATAGCAATGGTCAAGTACATACCCGATGCTAGGAAGGACGCCCGAACAGCCGTTTTCTCTGTCTTTGCAGCCATAACCCGCTGAAAAACGTCCTGTTGCGGAATAGACCCCAGCCCTATGGTCATCCAGGCGGCAATATAGGCGAGCCAGTCTTTAGTAGTGGATTGGGGCAAAAAGCGGAAGAAGCCCACAGGTGTTCGTTTTTGAATATTTTCCCATCCACCTACCTCGCCCCAAAGCATTACGCCCAGTACAGCTAAAGCCAGAATAATGATAAGGTTATGAAAAAAGTCTGTAACAGAAATCGACCACATGCCACCCAGTAATGTGTACGCCATCACGATAGCTGCACTACCAATAATACAGTACTCGCGCGGAATATCTGTTACAACGCTCAACACGATACCAATAGCCACAAGCTGAGCCGCAATCCAGCTAAAGTAAGAGGGTATTACCATGATGGCTGATAGTAGTTCGGCTGATCGTCCATATCGAATCCGGAAGTAGTCGCAGAATGTAATGATATTCAGGCGGTAGAGCGGGCGGGCGAAGAAAGCCCCCACCAGAAACAGGCATAATGATGACCCAAAAGGCTCTTCAATGACTGCCAAAAAGCCTCCCTCCACGAACATAGCCGGTGCACCCATTATCGTTTCGGAGCCAAACCACGTTGCAAAGGTTACAGAAGCCGCCAACATAAGGGGTAATCGACGACCGGCCAGTACAAAATCCTGCGAGGTTGTTACACGTCGAGCCGCCCAGGCCCCAACCGCTACGTTGGAAAGTAAATAAAGCGAAATAAAGAAGAGGAGCATTGACCAGTGGTTAAACACAAAGGCACAAAATATACAAATACGCTCTGTATAGCTTGTGCCTTACTAATTTTTAACGTTAATCCTGCTTTAAGGAAGCTTTTCCTGCAAATAGGCAAGAACTAATTGTAGTGTTTGTTTTATAGTGCCAACGTCCAGCTTTAGTTCGCTAACATCCTGCTTCAATACGCTTACATCCTGCTTCAATACGCTTACGTCTTGCTTCAATATGCTAACATCCTGTTGCAATACACTTACGTCCGTTTCCAATCGGCCAAGTCGGGCATTAACTTGTTTAAATCCTTCAGTTTGATCACGACGAATAGCGCGTACATCAACTGTGAGGTCAGCCACTGCGCGGGCAGTCGTGGCATTTTGTCTTTCAACCTGCTCAATGCGTTCTTCCAGATACATACTATACTATTTTCGGTGGGAGTTCCTTTTGAGCAGCAATTATAACAATAATAGTTACAACCGCAATGTGGCGGGCAAATACTTGGCTATCAATTCTTCGTAATAAGGTTTTAATTCACTAACAACCGGTGGCTTCGGACTTTTTGAGTACAGATCATATGGATTGAATTTACGCACCCATTTGAACATTTCATGGTCATGCTCATCCATCAAATGATTATAAGCCTCCTCGCGGTGCTGCGAATAAAACGAGTGATAGCGCATCATGTACAAAGCTGGCTCAGGAAGGTAATTCTTCATGATCTGGTACAGATACTCGTCGTGCCCCCATGACATATGCACGTTGCGCAACCCACAATTAGGCTCATAAACGCCGTATTTCGTGTTATAGCGCTCATCGTGAGCGTCAGGGTTATTGGCAAAATATTCAGGATAGACAATCTTATCTGAATGTTGGCAACCTACAGGGAATGTATCCCCCACAACGGCCCATTGCGGCTCACCAAACAGGCAAAGCACTTTACCCACATCGTGCAGAAAGCCCGTTAGTACGAACCAGTCCGGGTGGCCATCAGCGCGGATGGCTTCGGCCGTTTGCAGTAAGTGCTGAAGCTGGTCAAGGTCTGTGTCTGGATCGGAGTCGTCTACAAGTGTATTCAAAAACTCCATTGCCCCCCAAACAGGCAGTTCTTTTTTGTCGAAAGCCAAAAATTCGCGTTCCTTCTCCCGTACGAAATCGTATGTCTGGTAGGTATGGTTGAGTCGGTAAAACTCCCGAACTGTGTCGCGCTCCGGCGAGTCATAATTTCGGTAATCTTCTTTTGATTTATGCTCCGGTTCAGGGTAGCGGCTCAGCACATCGTCTTCCCATTGATCGAGGCTGGTAAGGGGAGCGGTTTCACTAATCATGGTCAAATGGATTTAGAACACAAAATTATCAATTAATTGCTGTCAACCAGTGAGATAGATCAAAAGTTATCGTTCGGAACAGTTACTGTGTCAAGTCATCTAACGTTAAAATAGTGGCAAGTTCAGGGTAGCCCGCGTCAACGAAAATTTTTATAATTGCCAACGCATTGGCTTTGTTATCGGCTTTATTAGAAAAACAGGCCATCAGAAACCGTTTCGACGGTATACTCACAACGTAATTGTTAAAGCCACAGGTACTTCCTGAGTGGAATAGAATTGGCTTATCGGGCTGTTGGTAAAACCAACCTGCAGCATAATAACTCCCCTTTGTTTGTGGAATGGATTTCCCGGTTCGTAGTAGGGCCTTGGGCAAATCAAGCAATGAACCGGTTCGAAGCGCATCATTCCATTTCTGATAGTCAGTCAACGACGTATATACTCCGCCATCTCCTTTGGTGGCGCTCGTTACACTCTGGTCAGAGAAGACAAATGCATTGTCTTTTTTTCGATAGCCCATCGCCCGGTTCGGTATCGGTCTTCCTGCTTCATAAACACTCGACTGATTCATATGCAGCGGCTGAAAAATTCGCTGTTTTAAAAACGAAACGAACGGCTTCCCCGACACGCGCTCAGTAATCAATGCGAGTAAGCAGTAAGCCGAATTGCTGTATCGAAATTGGGTACCCGGTTCGAAATAAAGTGAGTCATGAGGTTGTATCAGCATTAACACATCGGCATCTGACAGTTGTTTTTCCTGCTTAGGACTCATAACGGCCTCATAATCCAGAATGCCAGAGGTATGTATCAACAAATGCCGAATCTGTACTTGTCGACCCACATGCGGATTGAATTCGGGAAAGAATTTAGTCAATGGATCATTTAACGATAACTTTCCATCTTTCTCCAGCAACAGAATACCCATTGCCGTAAACTGCTTTGAGACAGACGCCATTCGGAAGTTCGTCTCGGGTGTAACAGGCGCCCTCGTATCTGTGTTCGCCAGACCATACCCCTGATTATATGTCGTTTTCCCGTCAATAATCACCAGCAAGGCAACCCCCGGCATAGCAGGCGGGTTAGCCAGTCTCATCAAAGAATCCAGTCGTTCCCGTACTTGTGCCGCTGCCGACAGTGAGACAAGCAGAAGCCCTATAACTAGTGATTTTGACATTAGTTCTACCAGAACTTAATATATAATACAGCCAAAACAGCGAAAATAACGACCGACCCAGCCACAAATGATGGTGTTACGCGGAACATTTTCTTGTCGACGATAACGCTTTTCCCGTTTGCGTAGCCTGCCGGATCCGTTAGCGATACAATCACCATGATGACCATGTCGATACAGAAAACGAGGGTTGTCCGGTGTAGAAAGGGGATAGAATCAACCTGAACATCGATGAGTCCCATTACTTCCGGCCAGAATTTGAGTAAGGTCGAAAACGGAATTGTCAGGATAGCTACTGCCATAGCGGCCCGGTTTGTGGCGCGTTTCCAGAAGAAGCCTAACAGGAAAATGGCGAATACTCCCGGCGTAATAAAATTGGTGTACTCTTGAATGTACTGATATACCTGGTCAAGCGAGCGGAGCATGGGAGCCAAGGAAATAGCCACCCCAAACGACGCAACAATAGCCCACCGACCCACATTGACCAGTTTCTGTTCCGACGCCGATTTGTCTATATATTTCTTGTAAAGATCGAGCGTAAAAATTGTTGAGATCGAATTGCATTTACCAGCCAATGAAGCTACTACAGCGGCTGTTAGGGCAGCAAACGCCAACCCTTTCATCCCTATGGGTAACAGATTCATCAAAACGGGATAGGCGTGGTCGGGTTTAACTACGCCCGACGCGTCGGTCATGGCATTATGAAATGGTCCGCTTTGGTATAGTACAAACGCGGCAATGCCAGGAATAACGACAATTATGGGAATCAAGAGCTTCAGGAAGGCCGCAAACAGAATGCCTGATCGGGCAGTTTTCAAATCGGCCCCCAGTGCCCGTTGTACGATGTACTGATTACAACCCCAATAGGATAAGTTGTTGATCCACATACCACCCGTTACCAATGCCATACCTGGCAGAACTTCATAATGAGGATGTCCCTTGGGGAAAAACATGTGAAAATGACTGTCAGCTTGTTCTCGAATGGCCACCAAGCCATTCCAGACGCCTGAAATACCTGATTCCTGCGCAACCAGTTGCAAGGCCAGATAGGTAACGACTAAGCCGCCAAAAATTAGTACAACAACCTGAATAACATCGGTATAACCAATTACTTTCATTCCCCCCAATGTGATAAAGATGGCAAACAACGCCAGTCCAATTGTGCAGGTTGTGAAAGAGATTCCTACAAGCGACTCAATCGCAATTGCCCCTAAGTAAAGAATAGACGTCAGGTTAACCAGTACATAAACTACCAGCCAGAATACCGCCAAAATGGTGCTGACGGTATCGCTGTACCGTTGCGCCAAAAACTGCGGCATGGTATAAATGTGATTTCGGAGATAGATCGGGATAAAAAATACGGCGACAATAATCAGGGTTGCCGCAGCAAACCATTCATAAGAAGAGATAGCCAGTCCCATTGCAAAGCCGGAGCCAGCCATACCAATAAAATGCTCGGCCGATATATTCGAGGCAATTAGCGAGGCACCGATGGCCCACCACGTTAACGACCCTTCGGCCAGAAAAAAATCGGTCGTGTTCATCTGAGCCTGACGTTTCCGCCGATAGACCCAGTAACCATACCCAACAACAATGATGAAGTAAACAAAGAAAACAACGTAATCGGCAGTAGCGAGGTGATTCATGCAGGAAGTACAAAAAACGGGGTGTCCTGACACTAAAGCAGGACACCCCGTTTTTTTAATGTAGCGCGGGAAGAAACCCGCGACTATGTGTCAGCAATGTTAAAGGCTAGTCGCAGGTTTTTCCGGCAACAGCCGACCGTCCGCCTTACCTATATTATAACTTGCTAAAGTCAAACGTTTCCAGAAAGGCCGTTGTGAACTGACCCGAGCGGAATTGGGGATCGTCCATCAGACGGATATGGAATGGAATCGTGGTTTTGATCCCTTCAATAACAAACTCCTGTAAGGCCCGCTTCATCCGGGTAATGACCTCTTCCCGCGATTGACCCGAAACGATCAACTTGGCAATCATCGAATCATAGTTCGGTGGAATGGTATACCCGCTATAGACGTGGCTATCAATCCGAACGCCATGTCCACCGGGGAAGTGAAGATTGGTGATCTTACCGGGCGACGGCCGGAAACCATTAGCAGGGTCTTCGGCATTGATCCGGCACTCCATCGCAAACAGTTTCGGCGTGTAATTACGGCCCGAAATTTCAGCTCCGGCAGCAACTTTGATCTGCTCTTTAATCAGGTCAAAATCCGTCACCTCTTCGGTAATGGGGTGCTCAACCTGAATCCGGGTATTCATTTCCATGAAGTAGAAATCCCCGTGTTTGTCGACCAGGAACTCCACCGTTCCGGCTCCTTCGTACCCTATGGCTTGCGCCCCTTTGATTGCAGCCTCCCCCATCTTCTCCCGAAGTTCGGGCGATACAACCGGCGAAGGTGTTTCTTCGATCAGCTTCTGGTGCCGGCGTTGAATCGAACAATCGCGCTCAGACAAGTGGCAAACTTTACCGTACTGATCGCCTACGATCTGAATTTCGATGTGGCGGGGCTCTTCAACGAATTTTTCCAGATAAAGTCCGTCGTTACCAAAGGCAGCACCCGCTTCAGTACGAGCGTCATTCCAAGCTTTTTCGAATTCTTCTTCAGCCCGCACAATGCGCATACCACGTCCACCACCACCAGCTGTGGCTTTCACAATAACGGGATAGCCCATACCTGCCGACAGCTTCTTACCCTGCTCAACGGATTCAAGTAGCCCCTCGGAACCGGGAATAACCGGAACACCAGCAGCTCTCATGGTTGCTTTGGCCGTAGCCTTGTCACCCATACCGTTAATTTGTTCAGCGGTGGCACCAATAAATTTAATGCCGTAGTCGGCGCAGATTTGCGAGAATTCAGCATTTTCAGACAGGAACCCGTAGCCGGGGTGAATGGCATCAGCACCGGTAACTTCGGCAGCCGAGATAATATTAGGGATACTTAAGTAAGATAGTTTGCTGGTAGGTGGGCCAATGCAAACAGCCTCATCGGCAAAACGCACGTGCAAACTATCGCGGTCGGCGGTTGAATAAACAGCCACCGTTTTGATGCCCATTTCGCGGCATGTCCGAATAATTCGCAGGGCAATCTCTCCCCGATTGGCGATTAATATTTTTTTGAACATAAGTTTAAGAGCGAAAGAGCGAAAGAGCGAAAGAGTGAAAAATAGCATAGGCTAGTGTTTCACTCTTTCGCTCTTTCGCTCTTTCACTATTTAGATGGGTTCTACCAAAAACAGCGGCTGGTCATATTCAACCGGCGTAGCATTCTCAACGAGAACTTTCACAATACGGCCCGATACTTCCGACTCGATTTCGTTGAACAGTTTCATGGCTTCGATAATACAGACCACTTTACCTTCACTCACGCTGTCACCCACCTCAACAAACAAAGGCGAGTCAGGATTAGCTGAGCGATAGAACGTGCCAATCATCGGCGATTTAATGGTAATATAGTTCGACGTATCGGCTTTAGGCGCTGACGGTATTGCAACAGGTGCTGCCGGAACGGCAACAGCCTGTGGTTGGGGCGCCGGAACCTGTGCTACCGGAGCAGGAGCTGCGGTGGGTACGCCAGTACCATAACGCTTAACACTGATTTTCAGATCAGTTGTTTCGATGTTAACTTCGTCTAAACCTGATTGTGAGATGAAGTCGATAAGTTGCTGTATGTCTTGTGTGCTCATAGTTTAGTCGATAAGTTGATAAGTCAGTAAGTCAGGTACATATAATACTTACCAACTAAATAACTAATGTTATTTCACGCGTTCTACATAATCGCGGGTGCGTGTGTCAACCCGGATTTTCTGACCAGATTCAATGAATAGGGGCACCATAATTTTTGCGCCCGACTCTACCTCAACCCGTTTTTTAGGGCTATTGGCCGTATCGCCTTTAACCCCGGGTTCGGCATAAGTCACTTCCAGTTCAACGAAAGGCGGCAACTCACACGAGAGTGGTGTGTCGCTTTCAGCATTAACTAATATTTCAACTTCCTGCCCTTCTTTCATCAAATCGGCTCCTTCTACGATTTTTTCGTCCAGGTTAATTTGATCAAATGACTCTTGGTCCATAAAGTTATAGCCCGATTCGTCTTTGTAAAGGTATTGGAATTTCCGGCGCTCAACCCGAACCGGGTAAATTGTTGCACCCGAATTAAAGGTATTATCTATCACACGGCCCGTTGTCAGGCTCTTCAACTTGGTGCGTACAAAAGCCGCGCCTTTTCCCGGTTTTACGTGTTGAAACTCGGTGATTTGAAAAAGATCGTGGTTGTAGTTAAGAACTAATCCATTACGGATATCTGCGGTCGTTGCCATTGGTTTTTAATGGATGATGATTAATGGATAATGGATAATGAAAGCGAATAAGAATGGCTCTACTACTTGTCTACTAGTGTTAAGCATTACTCATTCGGGGCCGCCCGTGCGGTTCATTATTCATTTAATTTCAGTAGGCCCATTTTACGTATGCGGCTCCCCAGGTAAAGCCACCACCGAACGCTGCCAATACCAGATTGTCACCTTTTTTCAGTTGCGACTCATAGTCGAACAAACAAAGCGGAATAGTGGCCGCTGTAGTATTACCATACTTATGAATATTCATCATGACCTTTTCGGTCTGAATACCCATTCGATGTGCCGTAGCGTCGATAATGCGTTTATTGGCCTGGTGTGGTACCAACCAGGCGACATCATCGCCAGCGAGGTGGTTCCGTTCCATAATCTCAGCCGATACATCGGCCATATTTTTTACGGCGAATTTGAAAACCGATGGGCCGTCCTGATAAACGTAATGCCAGCGTTTTTCGACGGTTTCGTGGGTGGGTGGATAGCGGCTACCGCCCGCTTTCTGAAACAGATGGTTTTGTCCAACGCCATCCGACTTGATAATGGTATCCAGCACACCAAGGCCTTCTGTATTAGGCTCAAGCATCACGGCTCCAGCTCCATCGCCAAATAAAACGCAGGTTGTGCGGTCGGTATAATCCGTAATGGCCGACATTTTATCTGCCCCAACGACAATAACCTTATTGTATTTACCTGACTCGATAAATTGCGTGCCAATCGTGAGGGCATACAGGAATCCGGAACAAGCCGCCTGAATATCGAAACTCCCCACATTGCGAATACCCACCATATCGCAAATCAGATTTGCGGTACATGGAAAAACAAAATCGGGTGTAGTCGTCGCGCAGATCAGCAAATCGACCTCTTCGGGTTTGATGTTCAGTTTTTCGAGCAGCCCTGCCACGGCTTTTGCTCCCATGTGTGAGGAACCCATGCCCTCACCTTTTAGAATATGCCGTTCTTTGATACCGGTCCGGCTAGTAATCCATTCATCATTTGTATCCACCATACGCTCCAATTCGGCATTGGTCAGCACGTAATCGGGAACGTAGCCGTGAACTCCAGTTATGGCAGCTTTACTCATAAGATGATAGTACAGTTATCAGTCAACAGTAGCTGGTGAACAGTTATCAGTGCATCAGATAATCAAAATCTGTTTACTGCTCACTGATACTTGCCCACTCTTAACTGAGTGCCTGTGCAATTTTAGTGTATGCATCGGATTCAACCTGCCGGATGGCTAAGTTGATCATATTTTTGATAGCTAACGGCGATGAAATACCGTGGGCAATAATTACATTTCCGTTAACGCCCAGAATTGGACTTCCGCCAACTGATTCGTAGTTGGTTTTATCCAGAAATTCATCGCTGAGACCTCGTTGTGCGGCCACTTTATAGAAGGACTCACCCAATTTAAACATCGCGTTACCCGTAAAACCGTCCGTAATAATTACGTCGGCATGGCCAGCGAAGAAGTCTCCACCTTCTATATTGCCAACAAAGTTAATTCGGTTATTGTCTTTTAGAAGTTGATGTGCGGCCTGGGCTATCAAGGATCCTTTTTGCTCCTCAGAACCAATGTTCATCAACGCCACACGTGGTTTTTCGATGTTAAACGTACACTGTGCATAGATAGAACCGATTTCGCCAAATTGAGCCAGCATCTCGGGTTTACAGTCGGCGTTGGCACCGATGTCGAGCATAACGGCATACCCACCGGTTAATTGGGGAACGAATCCGGCAATACATGGCCGCAAAATTCCATCAATAGCTTTTACGCTGAATAGAGCCCCAACGTGCATAGCGCCGGTATTCCCCGCGCTGCAAAATGCCTGCACCTTACCCTCTTTCAAAAGTTTAAACCCAACCCCGATACTGGAATTGGGTTTCTGCGAGAGCGCTTTGGTTGGGTGCTCGCTCATATCAATAACATCGTCGGCATTTACCAATTCGATGTTGGCAACTGCACCGGCACTATGTTTGTCAATTAACTCCTGTATTATAGCCTGCTTGCCAATTAGCACAATAGCTACATTCTCCGGCAATTCAGCAGCGGCCATCAACACTCCTTCCACAATTGCTTGGGGAGCAAAATCGCCACCCATTGCGTCCACTGCAATTTTCATTGACTCCGTTTGTTCAATACCTCCCAGTTAAGCTGGACTCTTAATAAATACGCGTAAAAATAGGGAGGTGGCAGGCAATAAAAAAGTATTTCGCGTTCATCTTGGGAAAGACGTCAACGAAATACTTTTCAGAAATAGGTGAGATTTAAGCTGTTTTAGCGTAATTCTCAATAACCATTTGCCCTTTGTAGAACAGATTGCCTTCAAAAACGTGGGCGTGGTGACGCTCGTGTACTTCGCCGGTTTGGGCGTCGGTTGAAAGCGCTACAGGAGTAGCCTTATAGTGCGTTCTGCGCTTATCGCGCCGGGTGCTGGAGTGGCGTCGTTTGGGGTGTGCCATATCAGTTTACAGTTGTCAGTTATACAGTTGCAGAATTCTAAAGTTGGTTGTCAGTAAAACTATACAACACGATAACTTTATCACTCAAATTAATTATCACTCAGTTTTCGCAAAGCGGCCCAGCGAGGATCAATATCCGGCTGGTCGTCTGCATCGTCATTATTCGTTTCTACGCCAGAACTGTAGATAAGTTTTACATCCTGGTCATCGTCATCCTGATCGTCCTCCGCTCGAAAACGGGGGTGAAGCCGCTTCATGGGTAGAGACAGGCTTATGAACTCAAAAATGTAACGGGCTACATTAATCGTTGATGTATTCCGTTCAATGAGTTCAATCTCGTCGCTTAACTCTTCATTGTGATCGCCGAATTTCAGCAACATTGACCGTTGCGTATCGACCAACTCATCATATTCATCGAGGCTGCGGTCGCAGGTCTGCTCAACCGCTCCCACAATATGAAAGTCCAGACGAATCATCGTCTCCGACTTATCGAGCACCAAATGTGTCTGAACATTGCCCGCTTTGATCAATTCCTGTTCAAGCGCGACAAAAAACGAACTATCCGACGTGAAGTCGTATTCGTAGCGTTTGTTGTCAAGACCAACAATGTGAATATCGTATGCGCGTAATGGGTTCACCTCGTATCTCCTCCGCTCCGGTTACCCGGTCAAAAAATAAGACCGCAAAGGTACGAAACGTTTGTTAATCAGGAAAGTGCTGCACCAAAAAAGGTTGCTCCTAATTGATTAATTACCTTGATTACAGCCGTTTTCACTGTAGAATCGCCATGTTATCATCCTAAAGTAGGATTCAGTATTTTCAAAGAGCGTCGGGATTGGTGGAGACAAGGGTTAATGTTCAGCGTTCTTTCAATGAGTAGACTATGCTTTTAACCATTCTCACGATCTCCTCGTTGGCAGTTTTGGTTCGCATTGTGGCCAATCCCCTCTCGAATGTATTTCAGAAACAGTTGACCCAGCGAGCAGCAAATCCATTGTTCGTTACGTCGGTTACCTACGGTATTCTGATGCTGGTTTGTCTTGTCTTTTGGACTCAGCTTCAGTTTACAGGTTTATCGTCCGGATTTTGGTTGAGCATGTTGATCGCCAGTCTGTTTGCTATGTTTGGCAATGTCTTTTTAGTAAAAGCGATGCATATTGGTGATTTGTCGGTGCTGGGTCCAATCAACGCCTACAAAGCCATCGTAGGAATGCTGATCAGCGTTTTTCTTCTCAACGAAGTTCCGGGATGGTGGGGGCTTGTTGGCGTGTTGCTGATTGTAGTGGGCAGTTATGTTGTGCTGAATGACAAAAAACGGCAATCGAATGAATTACCGACGCAGACAAATAAAACCGGACTGTTTCAGCGACCGGAAGTTAAGCTGCGGCTGGCAGCACTGGTGTTTTCGGCTATCGACGGGGCTTTCTTAAAAAAAGCCATTATTCTTTCCACGCCCTCAACTGCATTTTTTTACTGGTGTACATTGGGTTTCGCTTTTACCTTTATCTGGATTCTTCTGACAATGAGAACCACCTGGCGGGTCCAGACAGCTTTACTCCTTTCGCAGAAAAGTACCTACCTTGCCTTATGTATAACTGTTGGTGTGACTCAGATGGCCAGTAACATTGCCCTGGCCAATATGCCCGTTGGCTACGCGCTGGCTTTGTTTCAAACGTCAGCATTGGTGAGTGTTCTGTTCGGTTATCATTTCTTTAGCGAACAGGGTATTCTCCGAAAGCTCATTGGCGCGGGTATTATGGTTGCCGGTGCAGTACTAATTACCGTTCTGGGCTAACATCTTGCCGATTTACGAGTTATCGTTACCTAACTATTTTTCTATTATGGCACAGTATCAACTCGTCGAAAAACACAAAATTGAGCACCACAACGAATACTATGAGGTGCGTACAACACAGGATGATGACCAACCTAAAAGCCTGTTTTTCAGTACAAATGAAGAAAATCTGGAAGAGGTTGCTGCGGCTGTTGTCGCCGAACACCTGCCCGGAGCGAAACACTGGACTGTTATTCCACATCGGAAAGACAATTGAACCACATTATAAAAATTACCGAATACAAAATTTTAATGAAGTCTTAAACAAATATCATTGATTATAGTTGCGCTAAAGTTTATCTTCACGAAACGAATACCAAGAAGCCCTATAGAGTTTCTCTGACCGTAACGTGTACCGATGAAAATTAGCAAGATTCTGCGTTTAGTAAGTTTATTTGTTGGTTTAAGTTGCCAAATTTCACAAGCTCAGGTACTTACGCCTAGTCAGGCCCGTACCGACCTTAGTTATCTAAAACGGAAGCTCGATTTGCTCCATCCAGGCATGGGTTATTACACACCCCACGCCCGGATGGAACAACTATACGACTCCTTATATAATCGTTTGACATCCCCCGTCGACTACCTGACGTTTTTTCATCATGTCAGCCCCTTCGTGGCCGCTATCAAGGATGGCCACACAAACCTGAACCATCGAAAAAATTACATTGGCAAGTCCACCCGATTCTTTCCTTTCTATATTCGATTGGTCGAATCACAGTATTTTATCAGTCATAACGTGTCGTCAGATACGACCCTTCAGCGTGGCACCGAATTGCTGGCGATTAATGGGCGGGCGGTTGCCGATGTGCATGATGAATTGATGAATGCTGACCACTCCGGCTCTGACGGGGATAATCTTACAGGCCGACGCCAGTGGAGTCTGATACAATTTGCCGACTACTATGCGGCCTGGTTTGGCTCGGCAGATTCCATAAAAATCACCTATCGACTGGCAGACGACAGCCTTGTCCGGCAAACGAAGCTAAAATGCCTGACTCTGGACAATTTCCGGCACAGAATACAACGGCGGTATGGTATTGAAACAGACCGGCGTCCCAATTTATCGGTTCGGATGGTCGATACGCTTACGCACACGGCTGTACTGCGCATTTCCACGTTTATGGGCATTAAGAAGAAAGACCCATTTCAGTGGGCCTTCAATCGTCGCTTAAAACGAGCATTCAAACAGATACGGCAGGAAAACGTACAAAACCTGGTGGTCGATATGCAGGGAAATGGCGGGGGTATTGTTATGAACTCAGCGCACTTGCTACGGTACTGGATGCCAAAATCCTTCCGCATAATGGACCATGAGGAAATGAAAAAGGGCGCTCGTGCCGAACTCGTGACGCGCTGGAATCCTTTTTCGGCACTGAACTTCAGTCTGCAATACCGGGATGATAACCGGGGTGGCTTTGCAAGCCGGTTGGCAAACCGACGCTACCGACCCCGGCATCGGGATGCATTTGCCGGGAACCTGTATTTTCTCATGAATGGCGCGTCGTTTTCGGCTACTACGTCGGTACTGGCCAAAACGCTTGATGCAGGTATGGGCACTTTTGTTGGCGAAGCGAGCGGCAGCGCTTATTGGGGCGACTTTGCCGGACATTTCAAAACCGTAACGTTGCCCAATTCCAAACTTCAGGTACGAATTCCACTCAAAAAATTAACGCATGCCGTTGAAACCGAACGGGCAAATGGCTTTACCGTAGAACCGGATTTTATCGTTACACGCAGTTTCGACGACCTTATGCATAACCGGGATTATGTGCTGGATTATACGCTTCGGCTCATTCGCGAGGGTATCGTGGTGCGGCCCGGCGTAGAGAAACAGATGAATCGGAACCGGGCGTTGCAGGCTTCACGTTAAACTCGTACCTTTATATTGTATTCGGTTCATTCATTACGGAACTCGGTGATAAGTATAACCCAGGCAACAGCTTGTCAGACAATTGCCTACTATCACCGACGATCGTAAACGGCCGTAAACTATTCATTTGTGTATTGCATCGTTGACGTTGAAACGACTGGGGGCGTTAAAGGCCCTACTCGCCTTACCGAAATTGCCATCTTCCGCCACGACGGACAGCAAGTGGTTGACTCATTCCATTCACTGTTGAATCCCGGCTGTCTGATTCCTCCGTTTATCCGGCACTTAACCGGTATTTCGAACGAGATGGTGCAGGACTCCCCCACTTTTGCCGATGTTGCCAACGACGTGCTGAACATTACGAAAGACGCCATTTTTGTAGCGCACAACGTTGGTTTCGACTTTGGCTTTATCCAGAAAGAACTAAACTGGCTAGGCCACGATTACTTCCGGCGGACTCTCTGCACAGTGCGTACGAGCCGTAAATTATTGCCGGGTCACCCCTCCTATAGCCTGGGCAAACTTTGCCGTTCTCTTGAGATTCCGCTCAATGGTCGCCACCGGGCGCAGGGCGATGCAGCCGCAACGGTGTTGCTGTTCGAAATGCTGCTGCGAAATGACGCGCAAGGCTTAATTCCCCGCATAACTCCTCACATTGAGTACACCCGCTAATCGGGAAGAAGGCTATTTGTTTTTGATGAGGTTACAGAACGCTTGTTAACCTTACCAATGGGTACGTCGATTGTGGCTTGTACACCCCGCCCCACCTGCGTTAACCAGGTGATCTTTCCTCCTAACATAGCTACCCGCGACTCAATATTTCCGATGCCCAAACCAGCGGCTTTTTTTTGTGTTTGTTCATAGTTGAATCCCCGCCCATTATCCTGATAAATCAGTATGAGCCGGTCGGCCTGCCGTAGCATGTGCAATTCGATCTGATCGGCATAGGCATGTTTCAGCGAATTGCTGAGCAGTTCCTGCGTGATTCGATACAACATCACTTCGATGTCGGCCAGGAAGCGACTGCCTTGCTCGCTTAATTCAATCGGGTCAAATTGGGCATTAACAATACCGCTGGCTGTGATCCGGGAAAACAGTTCCTCAACAGCGGCTATATATCCATGTCGCTCCAGTGTTTGCGGGTTTAGTTTACGAAGCAGGTTTCTAACATCGCCGATGGTATCGTTAATTAACTGGAATATGGTCGTTCTGAGGGCCAGGATAGCGGGTGTTTCGCCGGCTTGCTGCGTCAGTTGAGTCGTATACAGTTTTATGGTGGCTAACCGGGTGCCGATCTCATCGTGTACATCGCGGGCAATATCTTTTTTTACCTGTTCCTGAATATTGTATGACAGCCGAAGCCGATCTTCCTGTTGTTCACGAATAGCATTTTCGCGTTGGCGAACCCACAACCAGATAACGGCCGCCAGCAAAAGAATAGCGAAGAGTACGAACGGCCATTTTTGCCAGAAAGGCGGTTCAATATGGATCATTAATGTGCGTATGTGCTCACTCCAGTGTCCATCCCGATTAGCGGCTTTTACCTGAAAGGTATAATCGCCGGGGGGTAAATTGGCATACCGAACGTAGTTGCGTTCACCGGCCATTACCCAGTGATCATCATAATTCGTTAGTTGATACTGATACACATTATGCCCGTTACTCGCGTAATCGAGGGCTGCAAACTCCAAGGACAGGGTGTTCTGGGTATGCTCAATATCAATACGTTTAGCCTCCCCAACGTAGGTGTTATTAACGAAAGGGACCTCGTTGATGTTCAACGAATAAATATGAACGTAAGGATTAAACGAACTACTCCGAAAGGCATCGGGCACACAGCGATTGAAGCCGTTGACACCCCCAAAGTACAACTCACCCGAAGCTGTTTTTAAAAAAGCGTTGCCATTAAATTCATAACTCTGGAGGCCATCGTTCAATCTAAAATTCTTGATCGTTTGCGTAGCAGGATTAAGTCGGGATATACCCCGATTTGTACTCATCCAAATGTTATTATCAGCATCTGACAGGGATCCATACACGAACGAATTGGCGAGTCCCTGCTGCTCTGTATACAAATGAAACCGGTTTGTTTGATCTGTTAATGCAACCAGACCTCTATCGCATGAAAGCCAAATTGTTTGCTTGCTATCGTCTGGCCGGATGTTAAGCACCATGTACCCTTTCAAACCCGATTTAACGAGTTTCCAGGGTTTTGTTGGTTGATTTACCCCCGGCATTTGGTAGCAATAATACCCGTTCAGAAAAGTACCAACCCAAAGTCGTCCATTGGTGGTATCATACGAAAGACTAAAAATATTTTCGCCTTCAAGAACGGGCACTTTTGACCAACGGCGCCGGGCTGTGTTCAGCGCATATAGCCCTCGCTCGGTGGCAGCAATCAGTGTCGTGTCAGAAATACTAACCATGGTTCGCACATAGTTATCCTCTACCAAACTAGCTGTAGATGAAGCAAATAGAATGGGGTCGAATGTTTTCGTTGTAGGCTTATAGGCCAGTACCCCTCCCGTAACACCCACCCAAATACGCCGTTTTGGGTCACGATACAAACTTTTAATGGTTGTTTGAGCAAGGCTGCGTGTCAATGATGAGCGAGTCAGGTATCGGTCAACGAGCCGATTGCTGCGTGGGTCAATAATATTGATTCCGTTTTCGGTAAGTACCCAGAGCCGATCGAACCGCTCCTCCAGAAAACCCCGAATCGAGTAATTATTTAGTTTCTGCCTATCGGGTAATGTATCGGTAGCCAACCGTTTTACCATACCCCCAAACAAAAAAGCATCGGGTAAAATACGAGCCAGTCCGTTGGGGTCTGTATTTGCCCAAATTATACCCAGATTATCCACATACACCTTACTGATTTTGAATTCATTCAACTGATGGGTATTGTTCGTAAAATCATTTACCCTGCCAAACAGGCGCGTCCGCTTGTCGAAATACAAAACGCCATCATCCTGCGTACCGAGCCAGATTCGCCCGCGTTGATCCGGCGCGATGCTGTAAATGGCACTAATGGGTTTTGTACCCACAGTTGCGTATATCTGTGACGTCTGTTTGCGGTAATCAAAGCGAATCAGGCCTGCTTTGGTGCCAATCCAGGCGATATCGTCGGTGTCGATAAAAAAAGAGAACACGACTTGCGCCGAGCCAACTTGATTGTTCGGATCACGGCTAAAGTAATGTGACAGGGTTTTGTTCCGAATAGTATACCGCATAAGGCCCGTTGGGGAATGCAGCCAGATATCGCCCGTTGGCGTCCGCACCGTCGAACTTTGAAGGTCGTATTCTTTTGTCGGATGAAGGTCGGGCGACAGTATGGTTTTATGCCCCGCCCTATAGTCGAAGCGTACCAGTCCTTCAGCATCGCTGAGGTACAGCAACTCTGTTTGATTGACAAAAAACGGCAACGTTCGGCTGGCCAGTTGTTTCTCTTTACGAGTACGATCACTGATAAAAAAACAGTCGAATCGATCCCGCTGGCGGTCATAGCGATTTAGGCCCTCTTCGGTACCAATCCATAAATTACCGTCGGGGTCTTCGATTATACCAAAAATATTGATGCCTCGGATAGAGCCTGTCAGAACAGCGCCATTTTTGCCTAAGGCCGGTCGGAAGGTGCGAAAATGATGCCCATCGTAGCGATTCAGGCCATCCTGCGTGCCAAACCACAGAAACCCCCGGCTATCTTTCAGCATGTAATAGACAGACCCCTGCGTTAGTCCGTCATTTACACCAATGTGATCGACCCGAAAAACGGGGGCGTTAGCAGACAAACTTGTTTGTGCCAATGCACCCCATGTGAATAGAATACAAATGCAAAATTGAACATAGATGCTATATAGAATTCGCATCATTAACAAGTACGGTTACAGGAAGGATACTGTAAATGAGCTACCTATTTGGCTAATATCCAAGCTAGTCTGCCGATAAATATGATTAGTCGCTTTCCACTCCTTCGAAACACGACTCTGTGTACACGCGCACTTCATTTGGTTTTTAACGCTTGTGGCTGTAACTAGTCAGGCATTTCATCCTTTCTTAACCACTATTCCTGTATGCGTTTTTTTCATTTTATCCGACCGCTTCTTATGTTGAGTTCAACAGTAGTACTGGGCCAAACGACCAATCCTATAGCCTATCCCGTTGCCCGAAAAACGAATCAGGTAGATACCTATCATGGCACCCAGGTAGCTGACCCATATCGCTGGCTGGAAGACGATCGATCAACAGAAACCGCCGATTGGGTAAAAGCCGAGAATAAAGTTACGTTCGACTACCTGGCCCAAATCCCCTACCGAAAGCAGTTTCAGGACCGGCTGGAACAGGTGTATAACTACCCGAAATACTCAGCCCCAAGTCGTAAGGGGAGCGGTCCGACGGGTCGGTGGTTCTATTTCTCAAAAAACGACGGGTTGCAGAATCAGGCCGTCTTGTACCGGCAGAAGGGTCTTGACGGTAAGCCTGAGCTAGTTATCGACCCGAACAAACTATCGGCGGACGGCACCACGCGGCTGGGTGCGTTTTCGCTATCAAAAGATGGTAAGTATGCGGTAGTTGGCTTGTCGAAGGGAGGTTCCGACTGGCAGGAGTACCAGGTGATGGAACTGGCTACCAAAACGTATTTAGCCGACAAAATCGAATGGGTAAAAATATCGGGAGCTGCCTGGCAGGGCGACGGCTTTTATTACAGCCGATACCCAAAACCGGAAGGCAGTGCACTGGCGGCTAAAAATGAGAATCATCAGGTGTATTTTCATAAACTAAACACCCCGCAATCGGCCGACCGGCTGGTGTATGAAGATCCGCAACATTTGCAGCGGTTCCATATTGTCAGCACGACAGACGATGAACGATTTGCTCTATTATCCATCAGCGATCGCGGACAGGGGAAAGACGGTAATTCGTTGCTCTTTATTGATGCAAAATCTACCAATAAAACCTTTGAACCCGTTGTTTCTGAAATCACCAATTTCAGCTATGGTGTTATCGACAACGATGGCGACCGGCTTCTGATTTTAACCAACGAAAAAGCGCCGAACAGTAAAGTCATAGCGTTCGACACGAAGAAACGGGCCTTTACAACACTCATCCCGGAGAAACCGGAGCCCATTGCCGAAAATAGTGTTAGTGCAGCCGGAGGCAAGTTATTTGTTGAATATGCTAAAGATGTGACCTCGAATGTGGAGATTTTTGATTATTCCGGGAAGTCAGAAGGAACGGTCAAACTACCTGCCATAGGCTCTACAAGCGGATTTGGCGGTGAAAAAGACGACAAATTCGTTTTCTATACGTTCACGTCTTTCACCTTTCCGCCCACAATTTACCGATATGATATTGCCACTCGGAAAAGCACTGTTTTCCGGGCGCCTGAAGTGGATTTTAACCCCGCCGATTACGAGACGGAGCAAGTCTTTTATACCAGTAAGGATGGGACCAAAGTGCCCATGTTCCTGACGTATCGCAAAGGACTTAAACTCGACGGTACAAATCCGACATTGTTATATGGATACGGCGGTTTTAATGTCAGTCTACCACCAGCCTTTAGCCCCTTTCGAATTCCATTTCTGGAACAGGGTGGTGTTTACGCACAGGCTAATTTACGGGGTGGCAGTGAATATGGCGAAAAATGGCACGAGCAGGGAATGAAGCTAAAAAAGCAAAACGTTTTTGATGATTTCATAGCTGCTGCCGAATTTCTGATTGCTAGGAAATACACGAGTCCAGCTAAACTGGCCATTCAGGGTGGGTCCAACGGGGGTTTGCTGGTTGGCGCGGTGATGAACCAACGGCCCGAACTGTTCCGGGTGGCCATTCCGCAGGTGGGCGTTATGGATATGCTCCGGTTTCATAAGTTCACCATCGGCTGGAACTGGATTGCCGACTATGGCAGCAGCGACAATGCTGATGAGTTCAACGCGCTTTATGCCTATTCGCCAATTCAGAACCTCAAACCCGGCATCAACTACCCGGCCACGCTAATCACCACCGCCGACCACGACGACCGTGTTGTACCGGCTCACTCGTTTAAATACGCGGCCACTCTACAGGAAGTCTACAAAGGGCAAAACCCGGTCCTGATTCGGATTGACACCAACTCGGGTCATGGAGCCAGCAACACCAAAAAGAATATCGAAACCGCTGCCGATATATACGCCTTTATCCTCTGGAATATGGGCGTGAAGAGTTTGAAGGAAGTAGCGAGCAAGTAATTCAGTTTACATACAGAAAAAGGCCATCTGACAATCAGATGGCCTTTTTCTGTATAAAATACGTTTCGACTACAGCTTAAACGTTACCCCTAGCATTAACGGAGCAATACCGCTGCCTAACTCAGCGAAGCCGCCTATTTTCTCACTAAAGAAGTACCGTCCACCAATGTGAACAGGAACAAAAATACCGCTACCAAAAGCACTGCCACTATAAATACTATTGCTATATGAAACGCTTTCGTAGCCTAGTCCTAAACCTGCATACAAATCAGCCTTATCTGTACTTAAGTTCAAAATTTCATTGAAGTGATATGAAGCCCGCGCAGCAAAATACAGGTAGTTTATTTTATCGTTATAGCCAATATAGCCATAATTAAAACTACGATAGGCCACTTGCCCACCTACCGTAATATTCGGTGCAACACCAAAGTCAGCTGAAGCTCCGAAGGCTATACCGCCTGCACTAGAATAACCACCTACGCCAATACCGAGGTTGATGAGTTTTGTGCCTTTGTCAACGGCAAGTTGTGCAAACGATTGAGTTCCGGCTAACAGGCCAAGAACCAGCAAAATAGAAAAGTGGATTTTTTTCATGTGACAAAACTGATTATGTTAAAATTTGAGACAAAGAAAGCGCGAAACCGTGGGGCCACCAAGTATAAATATACTTCACTTATTAATCGGTCATATAGTGTAACTACCGCAACACGCTATAAACCTAGCAAACTCACTGTAATTTATAAATATGCTAAGTAAAATTTTCATATTAAAAAGACAACATTTAAATTACTGTTTTGCATCAGTTGTATAAATAACTCTTATCATAAAAAAAGACAACTCCTATGGAGTTGCCTTTTTCAAAAAACCGTTAATCTAGCTTCCTGTTAATGAAGCACTTGAGTCTTCAATTTCTCTTTAAACACTTTCTTGAACTTGTCGACCTTGGGGGCAATTACAAATGCACAATACCCCTGGTTAGGGTTATTGGCAAAATAACTTTGGTGATAGGCTTCTGCTTCATAGAAAGTTTCGGCAGGACTGATCTCCGTAACGATGGGTTTATCATACGCACCGGATTTGTCCAGTTCAACTTTAGCGGTTTCGGCCAGTTGCTTCTGTTCGTCGTTGTGATAAAAAATCACCGACCGGTACTGAGTACCGACGTCTTCGCCCTGGCGATTCAGGGAAGTTGGATCGTGGCTGCGGAAAAACGCTTCCAGTAATTCCTGATAGGTAATTTTGGCCGGGTCATACGTTACCTCCACGCACTCGGCATGACCGGTTGTGCCAGTGCATACTTCCTTGTATGTCGGGTTTGGTTTCTGACCTCCTTCATAGCCGGATACAGCACCAATAACACCGTCCAGTGATTCATATAAAGCCTCTGTGCACCAGAAACAGCCGGTACCAAAGGTTGCTTTTGCCAGATTCTCGGATTGATTTGTGGTCATAAAATTTGATCTAGTTTGCGTTAGCGGTTGTGTGTGCCCCTTCAACCCAAAAGCCGAAGCAAGCCAGCTTACCAACCGGACAACTTGTTTGCGACCTGAGTCGCAACCATTCGTTAGGTTTGTGGTTGTAAAGTAATTCAAATAACATAACTGACCTGCGTAAAGTTTGCGCCCCCGTGCCTGTGAAAGACTTCGATACTGACCGTTTTCGCTATGATGGCGATAAAGCCTTTAAAATCAAAAAAGCACCCACCAAAGTAGATGACCTCTACGAAGATGATGAACATTACGAAGCATTGCTTCGGCAACAGGCTGCCGATATCGACAAATGGCAGGAGCGTATGTATGCCACCAATCGGTATGGCTTGTTAACTATTTTTCAGGCGCTTGATGCCGCCGGGAAAGACGGCACTATCCAGAATGTGTTTACGGGTACCAATCCGACCGGCGTGCAAGTCTATTCATTCAAACGCCCAACAGAACAGGAACTGGATCATGATTTTCTGTGGCGCTCCTGGCGCGAACTGCCCGCACGAGGTAACATCGGCATTTTCAACCGGTCGTATTACGAAGAAGTACTGGTCACAAAGGTTCACCCCGAAATCCTGACGGAGAGTCAACGCCTGCCTGATAAAACCACCGACGACCTGGATAAACTCTTCAAGCATCGCTATGAGGCTATCTGCAATATGGAGACCTTTCTGTACAGGAATGGCTTTTCGACGGTCAAATTTTACCTACATGTTTCCAAAAAAGAACAGGCAGATCGGCTGATAGCCCGTATCGAAGACCCTGAAAAAAACTGGAAATTTGAAGAGGGCGATGTGAAAGAACGTGAGTTCTGGGATGACTATCAGGATGCTTACGAACAATGTATCAATGCAACCGCTACAGACAAGGCTCCCTGGTACATAATTCCGGCAGATGACAAGAAAAATATGCGTTTGCTGGTAGGACGAATCATCATTGATGAACTCAAGAAACTACATATTTCAGATCCGGAACCCGATGAGGACCGGTTTAAAGCCTTACAGAAATTGATTCCTATTATAAAGGCACAGTAATCTCAATGCGGCAGGAAAGCCGTGATTTCCTTGTCGTCTAAATCACGGCTTTCCTGCCACCTAACGACAGGCCGGACGCTTTATACAAATGAAAAAACTCAACACAACCGCATTTCGGTACGATGGAAAACGGCCGTTTTCGAGCAAGGATGCCCCAACGCTCATCGACCCTTTTTATACCGACGAAGCCGACCAGAGTCGCCAGTTAGATGAACTGGCCGAGCGCATGGATCAGGCGCAAAACCGGATGCATGCCGATGAGCAGTATGGCTTGCTGGTTGTGTTTCAGGCTATGGACGCTGCCGGGAAAGATAGTATTATTCGGCGGGTGTTTAAAGGCGTTAATCCGTCGCGGTTTCAGATAGCTCCTTTCAAGAAACCGGAAAAAGAGGATTTGAAACACGACTTTTTGTGGCGTTTCTGGCAAGAGTTGCCTGAACGAGGCATTATTGGCGTATTCAATCGCTCGTATTACGAAGAAGTACTGGTACTGCGGGTGCATCCAGAGCGTTTGCAGGAGCAGTCCATTCCCCAAAACCTGCTACCAACGAACGAGAAAACACTCTGGAAACAACGTTTCGGCGATATTGTCCACTTTGAAGATTATCTGTTCCGTAACGGTTTCCCAATTGTGAAATTTTATCTTCACGTAGCAAAGGAAGAACAGGGAAAACGACTTGTAGCGCGGTTGGAAGACACCGAAAAACAGTGGAAATTCAGCGAGAATGATTTGAAAGAGCGTGAGTTTTGGGACGACTATTTACGGGCTTATGAAGACACGATCAATGCAACCGCAACCCAACAAAACCCCTGGTATGTGATTCCGAGCGATGACCGGGTTAATCAACAGCTTATCATCGCGCATATTCTAACTGAACTACTGGAATCACTGCCCGTGCATTTTCCCAAAACCGACAGCAAGGAAGCGCAGAAATTGATTAAACAGATCAAGAAACAGGATGGTAAATAAGCTGCAAAGAACACAATGTTTTATGATTAGTATGATTTTACGAAAAGATCGCAAGCTATCATAAACGTCATAAATATCTGTGTTCCATCATATCAGCAGCTTTTCGATTATTAGTTTTATCCTATATGGCGTGCCGTTCAGCCTTGTATTTAGGTGCTTCATCTATTTTTCATCTATAGTTACTACAGCCCTACGTACTTTTGCGTCAGCGATCTGAAACCACTATCGTGTGGCTAAATCGCTTATTGATAACGCAATGAAACATACGATACCACTTTGGCTGTGCGGCCTTTTTATTTTTCTCCTGCCGCTACAAGCCAGCAAAGCGCAGGGATCGCTGAGTACCAATACAATTGGCAGTACACCGCAAAAAGGTGTTCGGGCGGCAGGGCTGACAATCAGCGGCTATATTAAAGACGCCGTAAACGGCGAGGGGCTGATTGGCGTGTCTGTTTATGTGAAAGAAACGGGTACGGGCGCCGTAACAAACAGCTATGGTTTTTATGCCGTTACGTTGCCAGCGGGCAACTACAATCTGGTTATCAGCTATGTTGGCTATGCCAAGCAAGCCCGAACAATTGACCTTGTCGACAAGAACATACGACTTGACCTTGAGTTGAGCCAGGAAGGTAAAGAGCTTCAGGAGGTTGTTGTATCGTCGAAACGGGAGGACGATAACGTCAAAAATATTGAAATGAGCGTAAACCGGATCGACGTAAAAACGCTGCAACGGATTCCGGCGCTACTCGGTGAGGTCGATGTTATCCGGAGCATCCAATTACTGCCGGGGGTATCGACGGTGGGCGAAGGCGCAACCGGGTTTAACGTTCGTGGAGGCAGTATTGACCAAAATCTGGTGTTACTCGATGAGGCCCCGGTTTATAATTCTTCCCACTTGTTCGGTTTCTTTTCAGTCTTTAATCCCGATGCGGTGAAAGACGTGAAGCTGATTAAAGGCGGTATTCCGGCAAATTACGGCGGTCGGATTGCGTCGATATTAGATGTCCGCCTGAAAGAAGGTAACGCAAAAAAACCGGAGCTGAACGGAGGTATTGGCCTTATCTTCAGCCGATTGTCCTATGAACGTCCTTTGTTTAAGGGAAAAGGTTCATTTATTGTAGCCGCCCGACGCTCCTACGCCGATATTCTGGCTCAGCCGTTTTTGAATAAAGATCTAAAAGGGGCCAAGTTCTATTTTTACGACCTCACGGCAAAAGCCAATTACCACATCAACGATAAGAACACCGTGTTTATATCCGGCTATCTTGGCCGCGATGTGTTTGGTTCTGACTTTGGCTTCAACTGGGGAAACACAACGTTGTCGACCCGCTGGAATCACGTGTTCAGCGACCGGCTCTTTCTGAATACGACGGCCTATTACAGCAACTACGATTATTCGCTGAATACTGACCTGAAACAAAAAACACCAAATGATTACTTCCGAACAGATTCGCGCATTGTTGACTATAGTCTAAAGCCCGACTTTTCACTGTTTCTCGGCAAAAACACGATTACCTTTGGCGGACAGGCAATTATCCATGATTTTCAGCCCGGAACGGCTACGGCCGCCAGTGCGGGCAGTGTACGCTCGTTTGGTCTGGTCAACAAGCGTGCCCTCGAAGCGGCACTATATGTAGGCAATGAACAGCAGTTAACGCCCAAACTGCAACTCCAGTATGGGCTGCGCTATTCAATGTTCCAGTATGTTGGCGCGGGCGAGGCCTACACCTTTGCGACGGATGTGCCCGCTGGAACACGACGTCCAGTGCTTTCTACGCAGACATACAACACGGGGGATGTTATCCAGACTTATGGCAACTGGGAGCCCCGTTTTGCAGCCAAATACGAACTCAACAGCAACAGCTCGTTCAAGATGAGTTATAACCGGCTGGCGCAATATATCCATCTGATTTCCAACACAACAGCCTCAACACCACTCGATATCTGGACCCCATCGACCAATAATATCAAACCGCAGATTGGCGATCAGGTTGCCGGTGGTTTCTTCAAAAACTTTGGTCGGTCGAATGGTGCAGGCAGCGAATTTGAGGCATCGGTAGAGGTTTATTATAAATGGCTACAGAACCAGATTGACTACATCGACGGTGCCAGCCTCATCCTGAATAAATACCTCGAAGGCGATTTGATCAGTGGAAAAGGCCGCGCTTATGGAGCCGAGTTTTTCGTTAAACGAAATACGGGTGTAGTCAATGGATGGATTAGTTATACGTTGGCTAAAACTGAGCGGCAGGTATCGGGAATCAATAACGATAACTGGTATCCAACACGTTACGACAAACGTCATACCTTAACGTCGGTTCTATTAATTGATCCGTCCAATGCCAAACGCTGGAACTTCTCGGCCACGTTTACCCTGGCCAGCGGTACCCCCGGCACGTTCCCAACGAACCGGTTTGAATATGCGGGCTACGTGGTACCGCAAAACACCGACAATTCCCGCAATAATTACCGCATTCCGGCCTACCATCGGCTCGATCTGGCGGCAACGTTACAGGGCCGGAAACGTCCCGGAAAACGGAAAGAGGATAATTGGGTTTTCTCAGTTTATAACGTTTATGCCCGAAAAAACCCGTTCTCGGTGTATTTCCAGGCCAACGCCGATAATCCGCGCGTGACCGAAGCAATTCGATACTCGGTGTTTGCGACGCTGATTCCGTCGGTGACGTACAATTTCAAATTTTAGCAACGCCTTTTGGCGAGCTAGTCGATTAGTGTAGCTCTATTAAGATATTCATAAATACCCGACCGAGACGGTCGGTACTACATATGCAACGGTATTTTATTCTTTTATTTTTTCTGGCTACGGGTGCGGGCTTAACCAGTTGCACGACAGTCATTGATGCTAAATTAGACACAGGCCCGATCCAGTTGTCGGTAGATGGCACATTGACCGATCAACCCGGCCAGCAAACGATTCGACTAACACAAACGGCAGCCTATTTCGATAGTAGTACGCCAACGCCCGCTACCAGTGCAACGGTTACTGTAGTGGATAATGTCGGTAAAACGTATCCGTTTTCGGACCCCGATAATGATGGTTACTACGTGTGGCAGCCAACGGGTAAAGACACGCTTGGGCATATAGGGCGCACCTATCAACTTACCATTGCCTATCAGGGAGATACCTACAAAGCCAGCTCGAAAATGAACCCTGTTCCGCCCGTCGATTCGCTCATTTTTGTCAAGAGAAAGCTTAATCCGCTGTCTAAAACTGAAGGGTATCGGGCGGAGTTTTATGCGGTCGATATCCCAAACGAGGTTGATTATTATCGCATTCGATTCTTCAGAAACGGAGAATTACAGAGTGAACCGAACAACATTATCACATCACAGGACGGCGCGTTTCGGGGGGCAAGCACGGTCACGGATGGCTTAACGTTTATTGTTCCCATTCGGCGGTCTATCAATCCAGACAGTTTGTATGCGCTTAATGATGTTGTGAAGGTCGAAGTACAATCTCTCACGTTAGATGCCTTTGACTTCTGGCAGCTACTCCGAACGCAGATCACGAACGGAGGGTTGTTTGCTACGCCTTCGGTAAATGTTCCAACTAATATTAGTAACACCAACGCCAACGGCCGGAAAGCAACGGGCTTCTTTATCACCTCGGCCGTGCGAAGCCGAACAGCGACAGTAAACGATGCCAATATTCGAGTGCGAGAAGATTAAGTTGCTTTCGAGAAGCGAGGCTCCAAAGCAGCCTAACACAATATAATCCAAAATAACTTTATTCTTTACTTCGCCACGATCACTTTTTGGGTCAGCACTTGATCACCAACGGTCAGCCGAAGAAAATATAAACCTGCTGCCAGGTGACTGAGGTCGAGTGATTCGCTTAGTTTCCGACTATTCACATTGACTATTTTCTCGTGAAGAACCTGCCCGGTTTGGGCGACAACATTAAGTTTCACATGGGTAACGGCATTGAGCAATGTGGCTTCCAACTGTAATAGGCCGGTCGTAACTGGATTGGGGTAAACGCTGAATATACTGGCACTGATTGGCTCAACTCCCAGCACAATGGGGGCGGGAGGAGCCTGAATACGAAGATTATCAATAGCCCAACCCCAGCCGTAAGCCAATTGATCGGCCAGTAACCGAAAGCGAATCAGAATCTGGTCGCCCGCCCGAAAAAGGGTTTTCTGGTTTAGCAGAGGTATATCCCGATGCCGGTACAACGCCGGAACGCCTACCCTCGTTGAGTTTTGTTCACCCACCGCCCCAGTCGCCATGCTACTTTTGTAGGCGTTCAGCCAATCGGTTTTATCCGCCGAGCTATAGCCATCGAGTAGCGGCTTCCACGTCAACCCATTGTCGGCAGAGCCTTCTACCACAACATAATCATAGAAATTTTTATCCCCTGGCTTACTGCCGGCGTCACCCGGCTCCACCAACACGATCTCGTCGAATCGAATAACGGCACTATCGGGGTTGGCTTTTATCCGAATGGGCGACAGCAGTACGTACTCAGCATTGCTTTGGCTCTGAAAATCGGTACCGTTCCGGTATGGATGTTCCGAGTGAATAGCCGGGTCGCCAAATCCGGCGGGTGTAGTCTGGCTGAAACCATAGCTCACAAAATCGCTGGCTGTGGCGGCATCGCTAAAGGTGTTTATATATTGATCGCGAACTGCCTGCTGCGCGACAACAGTCAGTGCATAATAGCCAGTTGCTGGACTGATAGCCTGGTTTTTGGCTTTTGATGAATCCCTCGCCACAATTCGGTACGTAATCTTATCCCCTACCTTGAGCGAATTTGCCGGAAAGTCGAGCCGGCTTACATAAACGCTATCATACGTGGTATTATTCACCGTTTGGCGGCTGTATCGCAACGGGCGGTTTGCCTGTGCCACCCCATTTACCTGATACTCGACATAGGCTGCGCTCAGGCCACTTCGGTCGTCGGTAATGCGGGCATAGATGGGTAAGCTGTCGGTTACTGCCCTCGAAAAAATACTATTTTTCGAGGGGCTGTATTGGATCGTTGGGGGCGTATTATCGGGGCCAATGTGTATTTGATACCAGGCTTGTGCGCCATTCATCAGCTTACCCGGATTTGTAAACGTGCGTCCCGAGGCATCCTGCGCCTGAAAATAGTACCAGATATCGCCCTGTGCCTGTGCCGCCGGGAGGGTGTATTGATAG
The DNA here is from genome assembly GCF_002831565.1 of Spirosoma pollinicola. Lineage (NCBI taxonomy): Bacteria > Pseudomonadati > Bacteroidota > Cytophagia > Cytophagales > Cytophagaceae > Spirosoma > Spirosoma pollinicola. Next base: position 6,999,259 of record NZ_CP025096.1, read on the forward strand.
GTATCCGTTGTTCCTAATCGGCTTGGCGATACGGTCGTGGCTACTGTATCTTTCGCTGTCGGAGCCGTTTTGCGGTAAACCAGCCGGACCGAATTGGCGGTCAGAACCGTATCGCTAATAACCCGAACAGTGAACACAAAGTCTTTGACCTCTTCAGAATTCAGGATTGGCTCGTGTAGTACCGATGTCGTTTTCCATTCCAGATCAGTAAAGAAGGCCAACACCAGGGGACCGGGCGTGTGAATCGACTCAGCCCGCCCCAGCGAACTGGTCATCAGCGAGTTGATATCACCCGTAGGATAGGTCTCTTCACGTAAGTGATAAATACTTGTCGACCGATCGAACTGGGCTGGTGCATTTAGCCTCATTTTCTGGCCGGTTTGCTGACGTAAAATCGTTCCATTCAGAAATAGATCGCCCCCCGTTAATTGGCGGTTCAAGGGAATCGAGTTATTCGGATAATCGGTTTGCGATGTTACCAGTCGCTGTCGAAGGCCATTTTCAATAAAGTGGTCGTACACCGATGGCAGGTCGGCCAGGTATTGACCATCGCTCTGATCACCCTTATCACTTTTAACATTAAAGAAACCAATGAATCCTAATCCATGCGTCAGTTCATGCAACACCGCCGTTACCAGATCGGTCTGGCCTTTTGGGGTTTTCCCGTCTGTGCCGTAGTACCAGTCATTATTCCGGTTAAAATCGGCAATAATATCAGGATCGGTAGGGTTGTTAAGCTGGCGTCGGGCAATTTTCTCGGCCAGTGCCACCGGATAAAACGCGCGGGCTTTCTGACCACCATCAAAGCTATACTGATAGGACGCCGGCCCGGCAGAACCCAGTAAATTAGGCTCCTGCGAGACCCAATTTGCCTGGATTCGAATAGGCACCGACGACACAATCAGCGTCGACCAAATATCTACGGCATACTGAAAGGCTCGCTGTGCTTCGGGGGTAAAATTTCTGTAGGTAACAATAAATTGGGCCGTAGGGGCCATTGGGCGGCCTGATGGACTGTTACGTTTGAGGAAATCATCGGGCGCGGGTATGCGCGACGGAGCATCATAGCCCGTTGAATAATAGCTACTTGTTGAGCCCGGCAGCGATTGGCTTGTCGGTTTCGTCAATAACTCATGCAGGGCTGATGTCTGCGCCAGCCCGGGATTCACGCTCAGTAGTCCGATTGCCAAAACCAATCGGGATACAGTCCAATAATTCATACGAACAGCTACAAGTCGGTCAAGTCGGTTTGTTAACGACACAAAGTTCAGGGCTAAACGGTCACTAATGGCACAAAAAAAGGGCCGTTTAGTAGTAAAACGGCCCACAATATGGGAAGATAATCGATTACAAAGCCAATCGGCAGGAGAGCCGCAATTTATTCGGCATCAGCGGTACGCTTCAATACCAGCGAAACGGAATTTAGGCAGTAACGAAGACCGCCCGGCGGAGGGCCATCATTAAAAACGTGCCCCAGGTGGGCATCACAAATGTTGCACAGCACCTCAACGCGCGACATGCCGTAGCTGTTATCTTTTTCCAGCCGAACACGCTCTTCTTCGATGGGCTCGGTAAAACTGGGCCAACCCGTTCCTGACTCAAACTTGGTTTTCGATTCGAATAATTCCGTACCACAGCATACGCAGGCATAGGTGCCGGGCTCGTGGGCTTCGCAATACTCGCCCGAAAAAGCCCGCTCGGTCCCTTTTCCCCGCGCTACCCGATATTGTTCTGGTGTCAGTTGCTGCTGCCACTCTGCGTCAGATTTAATAACTTTCTGAATCATAGTCATTCCCGTTACGACGAACGTCTTTGTTTATAAATCTAAAACCGAAAGTACGCCGATTTGTCTTTCACCTACCGTAAATTTGTAACAACCAATGACAACCTATTGACCACCCGGCAGATTTTACAGCAATTTTGGGGTTACTCCACCTTCCGGCCCATGCAGGAAGACGTGGTCGATACGGTATTGGCCCGGCAGGATTCGCTCGTGCTGATGCCAACCGGCGGAGGAAAATCCATCTGTTTTCAGGTGCCGACACTGGCCATGAAAGGCGTTTGCATTGTGGTAACGCCCCTCATTGCCCTGATGAAAGATCAAGTTGAGCAGTTGCGGAGACGGGGTATACCGGCAGCGGCAATTTACTCCGGTATGCACTACCGTGAGATCGACACCGCCCTCGATAACTGCATTTACGGCAACACAAAATTTCTGTACGTCTCGCCCGAACGGCTTCGTACTGAGCTTGTTATCGAGCGAACCAAGCAAATGACCGTCTGCCTGCTGGCCGTTGACGAAGCCCACTGTATTTCTGCCTGGGGGTATGATTTCCGGCCACCTTATCTGCAAATCGCCGAGTTCCGCGAGCTCATTCCCGACACGCCGATTATTGCCCTGACCGCTTCGGCTACGCCCGATGTGCAAACCGATATTCTGGAAAAACTGGCCCTAAGAAACCCGCAGGTATTCCGGCAATCGTTTGCCCGGGCTAACCTGTCATATTCGGCGGTTCTGGAGGAAAATAAAGACGCTCGCCTGTTAAAAGTCCTGCAAAATGTACCGGGCTGCGCTATTATTTATGTCCGTAGCCGAAAGCAAACCCAAAACATAGCGCAGTGGCTTGTCCGTCAGGGTATTTCGGCCGATTTCTACCACGCCGGGCTAACCAGCCTGCAACGCGCAGAAAAACAGGATGCCTGGATACAGAACAGGACACGGGTAATCGTAGCCACCAACGCCTTCGGGATGGGGATTGACAAACCCGATGTGCGCGTGGTGGTGCATCTGGACGTGCCCGACTCCCTCGAAGCATACTATCAGGAAGCGGGCCGGGCCGGGCGGGATGGCCAAAAAGCCTATGCCGTAATGCTGTATACAAACGGCGATCTGGAGAATCTGCGATTTCGAACCGAACAGCTTTACCAGCCCGTCGAGATGTTGCGCCGGGTGTATCAGGCCATTGCCAACTACACGGCGGTGCCTGTTGGCGGGGGGGAGTTTACCAGTTATGATTTCGATTTAAGTGCGTTCACGAACACCTTTAACCTACCACCACAGGAAACGCACTACGCCCTGAAACAGCTTCAGCTGGAGGGATTTATTCAACTAAACGAGAATTACTACCACCCATCCCGGCTCACCATTATACTGGACAACAGGCAGTTGTACGAATTCCAGGTATTGAATCCGCGTTTTGATTCATTCCTCAAATTACTGTTACGGCTTTATGGGGGCGAATTATTTACGGATTTCATTACGATCTCCGAATCGACGCTGGCACGTGCTTTTCATATAAACCAGCCCGAAATTGAGGAGATGCTGGAGCAACTACATCAGCGCAATGTGGTTATCTACGAGAAACAAAAGGACAAACCTCAGTTAACTTATTTGTCGCCCCGGCTCGATGCGCCGTCGCTGCCTGTCAACGTGCAGGAATTGAACCGACGCAAGGAGCTGGCAATGCGAAAAGTGCAGTCGGCCATCCTCTATACCGAACACCCAACGCAGTGCCGAAGTCGACTCTTGCAGGCTTATTTTGGCGAAAAACCCGGCGCCGAGACGTCGGACCGCGATACGTCGGACCGTGCGTGCGGCATTTGTGACAACTGTATCAAGAGAAAGAAAAAAGCGGACGTTACGTCTTCGGTAGTGCGGGAGCAGGTGCGCGATTATGTAGCATTGGCAAATGGCCCCGGTGTGTCGCCCAAGCAGCTTTCGTATCATTTCGCCCAAACCGACGCCGACACGCTCACCCAAACGCTGAAGATGATGTTGGCCGAAGAGGAAATTCAATACAACAAAAACGGCAATCTGACACTGAAATAAGCATCTTACCACAAACCGCTCTTTCATTCTATAGCTAATTTACTCGTCGAATCGTACTCGGCTCCATTTCTCGGGTTGATGGGTATCGTATACTCCATGTGGCGTCATAACCATAGCCGGATGCGGCTGAACTTCTGTACCCGATACCATTAATTTCTGAAATCGCCCCAACAGCATGCGCCACTCATCGCCCGCTTTTGGAGGCAGGTTTCGACCGTTAGCCAGTAGCGCCAGACTGTTCCAGGGAATGGCGATTTCAAGTGTCCAGCCGGTATCTATATCGGTGTTATCGTTTAACGTGCCGTCAATGTGAACGGCCGTTTCCAAAGCCGGCATATCGTAGTTCAGAAAGGCCCACCGTAGACCACGGGGGTGTGTACCGTACCAGAACGATGGGCCACTGCGGTCAAGATCTCCGCCAAAAGTCAATGCCTGTGGCTGATGTACATCAAACTGTGGCACATCAAATCGGCTGCCCCGCTGGTAAGCATCCTTCCAGATAAAAAATACCTCGTAAAGCGTATTTCGGGCGTTTACTTCTAATTCGTAATAGCAATCTCCCCCATCAATGAACAGCTCAAGGTCGTTTTCGAGAAAGATAATCGAATCGCGTTCGGTCAAGTGAGCTTCTATAAAGGGCTCCTCAGCTCGAAACCCTACATACAAATGTGTATCATTCCAGAGGATGGCCGCTTTGGTGTCATATAGGCCCGGATCGCCCGTTACCATATCCACAAAGCGATGACTCCAGACCGCATTTTGCCAAACGGGTTTTGTCAGATCCCCGTCAATAGTTATTAAGTCGGTGATTTTATTAGCAGTATAATTGAGCATACTAAACTGGAGGTTAACAGTGTAAACCTAAAAAATAAAGAAGTATACAGCCCGAACGCCGGTTGTGTATTATGGCAATTTAGTAGTTGAAGCGTGAAGGCGCCTTATGCTTGTCTACCGATGTAAAGTTGATATGTCCCAACCTTTAACTGCTGCCATGAAGACAAATAAGTCAATCGTAAGAATACTGGTGTCAGGCCTTTTATTTAGTATGAGTCTGGCAGCCTGTTCCACCAAAAAAGAGACTACCCAAACGGTCAGGGTAACGCCCGATTACAAACTTATTCCGGCAAAAAAAATGCTGTTCAACTCGTTTGTTGATTGCAATATGGCTGAAGTCTGGGTAGGCGATACCTTCCGAATTTTTCCGGGTAAATACGGTGAAGACCCCCTTTGGGGAAACGCCCGCGACCTGAAGTATACTGATGGCGCAAACGCGGAGGAAACATTTGCCCGTAAAGGAACGGACTTTATCGAGCCCAAAATGCCGAAAAATGCCCCCGTTGGTTTGCCGGGTGTACACGGTGCCGTTTGGTTCGAAACGGTTTATCAGGACAGTACCGACAAATCCGGAAAAACGCTCTATGCCGTTTATCACAACGAAAATTACCCTGCCACCCTACCCTTCGATCCAAAGACCGGCGAAGGCTATAAAGCCGACAACTGGCCTCAGGGAATAACCGGCCCCACTTCGCCAGCCGCCGTTTGTCGGATTGGTATTATGAAATCAACCAATGGTGGGAAGGCGTGGGAGAATAAAGGAATTTTTATCGAGGATCTACAAGCCCGGATGATTCTAAAACCGCACAACACATCCAAAACGTTTGCCGGTGGCGTAGGCGACCCATCGGCTGTGGCAAGTGGCGAGTATCTGTATTTGTTTTATGGGGAATATGGCTATCCGGGTCAGTATGACGGCAAACGTTATGATCCAAAAAAGGAATCGAGTGGACAATGCATCAGTGTTGCCCGAATTCGCCTGAGCGATCTCGACAACCCCGCAGGAAAAGCCCGCCGATGGGATGGTAACGGATTCAATGCGCCTTACAACGGAATTGGCGCACCCATTGCATCGTTACAAATTCCCGAAAACGCGGGGGGCGGCCCGGCGTCATCACCTAAAGGCAGTTTTTACTGGGGACCGTCTGTTAGCTGGAACACCTACCTTCGTTGCTGGGTTATGCTCATGGGCAAAGCCGTTGGTCCATCGTGGGCGGGTAGTAGTATTCATATTTCGTTCAATACAAACCGGGATCTGGGCGAAGCACTCCAGTCGCAGCAATGGTCGAAACCTAAACTACTGCTGGATAAACCGGGATTTTTTCTGTGGTATCCTTCGTTGCAGCCAATGAATACGCCGGAAGATATTGCTCAAAAAAATACCTGCCTGCGGTTAGGGAAACGGGCAAGGTTGTTTGTTAAGAACATCAAACCCGAAAAAAGCGAGTACCTGTCCGAATACATCCTTGAATTCAGCGGGGACACTAACTAGAAATAAATGAATCGTTCTGTCTTATTTTTTATTCTTCCCGCTATCCTGCTGTTGATAGACTGGTATGTTTTTCAGGCGGTTAAGACCCTCAGCCGATCGGCTACAGAAGGCACACAGCGCATCATTGCCATTGCCTTTTGGGGGTTTACAGCGGTTTCGTTGCTGCTATACGTAATCATGCAGCTGCTTCCCCCCGACTCTATCAGCCGCAACACACGCACGTTTTTATGGGCATTTATCGCAATCCCGTATTTCTCGAAAATCTTTGCGGTGCTTATTATTTTGATCGACGACATCGGCCGGTTTTTTCGGTGGATTGTTTCGCTCTTCTATAAGCCTGAAGTGCAGGAAGCAGTTGAAGACACGACTCGCAAAACCATGCCCGCTACAGATACGATTACCCGATCTGACTTTTTAATGAAAACAGCGCTGGTCGTAGGTACTGTGCCATTGGTTGGTTTTACCTGGGGTATATTGTCTGGAGCACATGACTACCGTATCCGGCGTATTAAACTACCATTAAAAAATCTGCCGTCTGGTTTTAATGGGATGACCATTGCCCAGATTTCAGATATTCACTCTGGTAGTTTTTTCAACAAAACCGCCGTAAAAGGGGGCGTCGAAATGCTCCTCGGCCAAAAGCCCGACATGGTATTTTTTACCGGCGACCTGGTGAATAGCCACGCAGATGAGGTGAATACATATATCGACGTATTCAACAAAGTAAAGGCGCCCCTTGGTGTTTATTCAACCCTGGGTAATCACGATTATGGCAAGTATGTGCAATGGCCCAGTGCTCAGGCCGAGCGGCAAAATGTGCTGAACGTCATTGCAGCTCACAAGCAAATGGGCTGGAATATTATGCTGGATGAAAATAAGATTCTGGAACAGAACGGCGATAAAATCGCGCTCATTGGCGTTCAGAACCTCGGCTTTGGTCCGGCGGCACTTCGGGCAGGTGATCTTGCCAAAGCCTACAAAGGCACTGAAGACTACCCGGTAAAGCTGTTGCTCTCGCACGATCCAACCCATTGGGATGCCGAAGTCCGTCCGAAATACAAGGATATAGATGTTCAGTTTAGCGGCCATACACACGGTGCACAGTTTGGCGTTGACCTCGGCGATGTAAAATGGAGTCCGGCACAGTACTTCTACAAGCAATGGGCTGGCCTGTATCAGGACGGAGACCAACGACTGTATGTGAACCGGGGCTATGGCTACATCGGCTATCCCGGACGAGTAGGCATCCTGCCGGAGATCACTATTTTTGAGTTAGTGAAAGCCTGAGCAATCTATAAATTATATGTATTGACATCAATTATTGGGTAAGTTGGTTGCAAATTGTATCAGCTTACCCAATACGGCTTTAACTAAATCGGTTTACAGTCAGTTACCTTACTTTACTAACCATCACATACCTTATGAAAATCGTATTTATTACGGGACTAACATTTATTATGTCGCTGATTTCGTATCTGAAACCAGCCCAGCCTCAGGAATCAGCCATTCCTCTTTGTCATGTACCTGCTACCGAACTGCCGGGACTTGGTAATGATATGTCGGCAATGGCTGCTGATCCAGCTTTTCAGCGCTTGCACGTAGCTCCCCTACCCTTTACCTATACGGGTGCCGGTGAGATGGTTAAGTTCTCAACGCCCGATGGTCAATCGGCCAATGGTTTTTTGTTAAAAGCTAAAAAACCATCGAACAAATGGCTTTTAGTTTATCAGGAATGGTGGGGTTTGAACGACAACATCAAGCAACAATCCGAAACATTCTACAATGACCTCAAGGACGTAAACGTACTGGCGGTTGATATGTATGACGGTAAAGTAGCGACCGAACCAGCCGAAGCTGGTAAATTAATGCAAGGCGCCAGTAAAGACCGGCTAATGAGCATTCAGAAAGGGGCGATTGCCTATGCTGGCTCGAAAGCGGAGTTTGCTAGTGTTGGCTGGTGTTTCGGCGGTATGTTGTCGCTCCAGTCGGCTATGCTGGAAGGCAAGCAGGCCAAAGGGTGTGTCATGTATTACGGTCGGCCTGAGCAGGATGTTGAGAAGCTAAAAACCCTTGATACCGATGTATTAGGCTTCTTTGGTAGCCAGGACAAAGGCATTACGCCCGAGTCTGTAAAAGCGTTTGAAGAAAACATGGGAAAAGCAGGAGAAAAAGTAACCGTAAAAATGTACGACGCTGGCCACGGCTTCGCTAATCCAAGTAATCCAGTTTACAATAAAGAAGCTGCGGCCGATGCTTACAAACTGGCTTTAGCGTACCTGAAAGATAAATTGAAAGCCTAAGCGTTGTCGAAAAGGAATACCGTATTTGATCATCTGAGAGCCTGACTACTGCATAGTGGTCAGGCTTTTAATTAAACTTTAACCATAATCTTCTCGTTTAAATTAAACGCAATGGTCCTGGCTCTGTCTAACTAACAAATCGGGCGAAAAACCTGCCATAGCGATGAAAACGACAAAATGGAGTGGAGTTATAGCTGGCCTGTTGGTAGGCGTGGCTACAGTTAGTTTCGGGCAAGGATACGGGCCGGGCAACGGCTATGGTCAGGCATATCCACAGGGTAACGGGTATAATCAACCTTATTCGAATGGTAATGGCTACGGTCAAAACTACCCCAATCCGAATTACCCAAACGGATACAACAATGGCTATAATCAGGGGTATCCACAGGGTGGTTATAATCAATATGGGCAGCCTTACCCTGGTCAACCACAGGTAATAGTTGTTCCACCGCGAGTTATCATTGCTCCTCCTCCTGTTGTTTACGCGCCACCAATTATTGTTCGTCCCTATTCAAATTATGGGTATGGCGCTGGATGGTATGGTGGTCGCGGGGGATATAGTCACGGTGGTGGCCGTGGCGGTTATGGTCGTGGCGGACACCGTTGGTAAATTGAAAAAAGTGAATAATCGTATAGATTAGGTAAGCCTTAATTAAGTGTTGCTAATCCATACCAGTAATTAAATAGTTCAATGGATAAATTTAAGAGATCATGAAAACGATAAAAATCTTGCCCTTATTTATGGCTGGTTTATTAGTTGTTCTAATGACCAGTTGCGGGCCATCCTACGTAAGTACAGGCGTTGGCTATGGTAACCCGGGCTACTATGGTGCCCGGCCTTATTATGGTGGTGGCTATGGTTATAATCCATATGGCTATTATCGGCCGCCTGTTGTCGTTCGTCCACCAGTAGTTGTTCGCCCACGCTATTATTCGCCAGCTCCACGATATTATGGTGGTAGCCCACGTGGCGGGTACAACGGCGGCCGTAGTGGCGGAGGTTACAGTGGTGGTGGCCGTTCGCGTGGCCCTAGATAAGTTAATTGGTTAATAAGTTGATGGGTTATTAAGTTATTCGAGGCCGATAGCCTACTTGCGAATGACTTAATAACCCATTATCGCATTAACCAATACCTACTAATCAGGCTGGCCAGGAAAATGGCTTACCAATATGTATGGAATAATCACCTGACTCAATAAGGGGTTTGTCGTCTGTTTTCAGGTTATATAAGTAAATCCAGCAATCGGCTACGGTATCATTGAAGTGTACCGGAATCACCGAGCGAATGTATTCGGTAGGTTGCTCAAACCCATCGCCAACTCCCTCATAATAATCAAGATAGGTCAATATGGCACCTTTTTGATTACTAATCTCAAAGACGGAACCATGCACCCGGGTTTCGCTGTTTTCCTGGTAGATAGCACCGGGGTAACTGCCCATGTCGAACGATTGCCCCGAAAATGAGCCTTCGCCCACATAACGTCCTCGCTGCCGAAGGTACTGAGAGAACGTGTTATCGAAAGGTGGACGAAGCGTTCCGTACACAATCAGGAAGTCAGGATTACGGGTCATTTAATAAAAAAGTAGGGTAACGCGACGAAAGTAGGTGATTTGGCGTTACGTAAGAAATAGGTTGGTGATGAAAAAGACAAAAATCATTCTACTGCTAGCTGCATCGCTGGTGCTGGTTAACGTACCGTTGGAAACGATGGCGTCTAAAAATACGACCGAATCATCCATCTTTGGCCGTAAGCGAAAGGGCTATAAAGCCAAGCGTGGCGGACTGTTTAACACGGGCCTTTTTCGTAAGAAAAATGGCTGTGGCTGCCCGAATCATTAAGCAATTGTTAAGAAATTGTACTTATATCATAGTCAGGCCCTTAGATGGGCCATTTTTCTGTAAATTAGTTGTAAAAATCTGTGTTTCAGCGTAAAATTTTGTACCTTTGCGGCTTGAAACATCTGAACCGCTCCAGTAGCCCGGTAGAATTTATTTGATTTTTCATGATTTTCATGATTGCTTATAAATGGTTCAGACGAATACAATCAAATCATGAAAATCAAACGAATCAGGTAAACCCTGGTTCAAAACCATTTGTATGCAATCAATTCGCAATATAGCAATCATCGCCCACGTTGACCACGGCAAAACGACCCTGGTTGACAAGATTATTCACGCGTCAAAGCTCTTTCGGGACAATCAGGAGTTTGGAGACCTGATCCTGGACAGCAATGACCTCGAACGTGAACGGGGTATTACCATCGTTTCAAAAAACGTATCGGTTCGGTATAAAGACGTTAAAATCAATATCATTGATACCCCAGGCCACAGTGACTTTGGCGGTGAAGTTGAGCGCGTTTTAAAAATGGCCGATGGCGTTTGTCTATTAGTCGATGCCTTTGAAGGTGCCATGCCACAAACCCGTTTTGTGTTAGGCAAAGCGCTTCAGCTAGGCCTGAAACCAATCGTGATCGTTAACAAGGTCGACAAAGAAAACTGTCGTCCCGACGAAGTACACGAACAGGTTTTCGACCTGATGTTCAACCTTGGTGCTACCGAAGATCAGTTAGATTTCCCAACCGTATACGGTTCATCGAAACAAGGCTGGATGGGACCGGATTGGAAAAACCCAACCGACAATATCACTTACCTGCTGGACACGATCGTTGAGCATATTAAGCCAGCACCAATGAACGAAGGTCTGCCACAAATGCAGATCACATCGCTAGACTATTCGGCTTTCGTTGGTCGGATTGCTATTGGCCGTGTACACCGTGGTACGCTGAAAGAAGGCGACAACATGGGCCTCATCAAGTCTGATGGTACGGTTAAGAAAGTGAAAATTAAAGAACTTCAGTCATTCGAAGGTCTCGGTAAGGTTAAAGTTGCCGAAGTTGCCTGTGGTGATATCTGCGCTGTAACTGGTCTGGAAGAATTTGAAATTGGCGACACCCTCACCGATCTTGAAAATCCGGAAGCACTGCCACGTATTTCAGTTGATGAGCCAACGATGAACATGTTGTTCACGATCAACAACTCGCCTTTCTTTGGTAAAGAAGGTAAGTTCGTTACATCGCGGCACTTGCGTGAGCGTCTTTACAAAGAAATTGAAAAGAATCTGGCACTTCGTGTAGAAAACACAGACAGTGAAGATCGCTTCCTGGTGTATGGCCGTGGTATTCTTCACTTGTCGGTTCTGATTGAAACCATGCGCCGTGAAGGATACGAATTGCAGGTTGGTCAGCCACAGGTGTTGTATAAAGAAGACGAGAACGGCCATAAAATGGAGCCTATCGAAACCCTCGTGGTGGACGTACCAGAAGAAACAGCCGGAAAAGTTATTGAATTAGCTACTCAACGCAAAGGCGAACTGCTGATCATGGAACCGAAAGGCGACTTACAGCACCTTGAGTTCGAAATTCCTTCACGTGGTTTGATCGGCCTGCGGTCGAACGTTCTGACCGCTACCTTCGGTGAAGCCGTTATGAGCCACCGGTTCAAGGAATACCAGGAATACAAAGGGCCAATCGCTGAACGGATCAACGGTTCGTTGATTTCGATGACCAGCGGTCAGGCTACGGCTTACTCGATTGATAAACTTCAGGATCGGGGATCATTCTTTGTAGAACCCGGCGATGAAATTTACACGGGGCAGGTAATTGGTGAGCATAACCGTCAGAACGATATCGTTGTGAACGTGCAGACTGCGAAGCAGTTAACGAACATGCGTGCATCCGGTTCGGATACAAACGTTCGGATCGCTCCGAAAATCTCGTTCTCGCTTGAAGAGTCTATGGAGTATATCCAGAAAGATGAATATCTTGAGGTGACACCAAAGTCGATGCGTATTCGCAAGATTTTCCTGGATGAAAATGAGCGGAAACGGAACCAGAGCAAATTTGCAATGGCTTAAGGGATAGCCAGTAAACTATACTATAAAAAGAAACCCGGTCAGACTAGTCTAACCGGGTTTCTTTTTGACAATAAGCTAAGCTGTTTCAGAAAGTAAAATATTTTCCTGATCGGAATGCGAAAGCAGGCAGCGTTTTAAAAGGAATTGTGCTTACTGGCTTTTGAATACTTAGCTGAGCATCTTTTGTGTCGACAATAGCAGAATGGCGATGGACGTGGTAATAGCCAGCAACGAATAGCGAACCACCGATGACTGACATTGCAATTTTTTTCATAGCGTATTGAGTAGAATCCATGAATAATGTGTCTACTGTTGATCTTAACAGAGATAAATGACAAATTGTTTAAAAAGCGACCCCAATTCGAAAACAAATTCGGTTATAAACGCGATGCTCATCGCGTTCAATATCATTTCCCGCAAGCGGTTTTTGAACATCAGCGATCTGCCGCTTATACGACAGCGACATGACGAAGGCCGTTGACGATGGCTTCCCAACGCGTAAAGCTAAACCCGGATTGAGCATCCAACCACCTTTTGTTTCGTAACCGGTCGAGTTTTTATTAAACCACGCAAAACCATAGCCCGCATCGGCAATTGCCAGCAAGCGCACATTTTGTTGAGGATGCGGAATTAAATCAACCCGTAAGCCTGCACCAATAGGCATTAACAGAGCCGTTTTGTACCAGTCAACGCCAACCAAACCTCCCACAGCCAACTGACTGTTAAGCTGTATACCGTTGAATGTTTGTGCCGTGAAACTAAGTCGATTCTCCACCGTCTGAGCGGCAGCTGGTCCGGAAGCAACTCGCCCAAACAGCCCCCCAAATTCCGTGTAATTCACATATGCTGATCGCTGCATCGTAGATTGAGCCTGTACGCCTGCAAAGAAGAATACACTCGTGATGACTAGAAAAAGTCGTTTCATACCCATGCTTAGTAATAGGAAGGACGGCTAATCGGAATATGACTCAACTGGCGCATTTGGCGCGGATTACTGATGTCAAATTGATAAAACCCATCTTTACCAATCAGCAACAACGATTTTTCTAAAGGAATGACATCGTAAGCATTCAACGTCTCGATGTACTGCATCAGGTTTTTGTCGATGCTCATAGCATCTCGCATATCGAATGATTTCAGACCATAGGCCCCCTCGCAAATGAACAGGTTCGGGTAGGACACACCTAAGCCATGCGGATTGCGCATGGGATAGCTCTTGAGCAAACGCGGACTTAAAAGATTCGAAATATCGACAACATCAAGCTGGTTGGTGAAACCGCCACACTGGTTTCCCGAACGGAGGGTTACATAGGCAATATTGTCATGCACAACTACTGGATCGCATACGCGGGCGTGTTGGAAAACGGATAGAAGCGTCGGTTTTTCGGGATTGATATTGTCATAAATGTGCATTCCCGATTGCGAGCCGATAAACAGCTTGTCTTTATACGGGAAAATGGTTTCTATCCCCCACCCCAACTGCACTTGATTTCCGATTTTTGGATCGGCCGGAGTTTTAATGTTAAATAACTGCAAAGCCGATTGATTGACCGTATAGAGGTAATCATTATACAGGGCAAAGCGCGCCATGGAGCCCGCCACCCCGTTTGTTGTTGCGCTACCAGAGTTATCAGAGCTGAAAGACGCCTGTGCACTAAAGAAAATATCCGTTACCCACCCCCCCCTGTTCGGGCTGACGTTTTCTTCGCAGTTGGTGTCAACGGTTTCTGTTACATAGCTAACCTTCTGATCATACACTATCTGATTGTTAACGTCATGGCTCCACCAGCCCCCTTCAAAAGAGCCACTGGGAAACACATTCTGAACGCGTTTTACAAGCTGAATCGAAGACGGGTTGCTGATATCAAAGGCAATGAGATCCATGTAGCTGTCAGCATACAGAATATTATTGCGAATGGCCATATCCCCGTTGCCGGGAATCCGGATGAAGGCAACTGGTTTTGGCGTTGCTGGGTCACGGTTATCAATAACGTGAATACCTTCTTTCAACTCGTTGATAAGCAGAAACTGATCTTTTGCGTAAATCTTACCGGGATTGACCAGCAACTGGGGCGCTTCTGTCTGAACACCCTGCCGAAGTTGAGTTGTCGTGAACGTTATGGGTGAGTAACGACGATACGTGCGGGTCTCTTTACACGTGTCTGTACAACCCGATAAGAAGAACCATGGGAACACAAATAGAAGTAAATAATTTGGTTTCATATGCAAGATTAGTAGGGTTCGTGGATAGGATTCTGATAAAGGGCAAAGCGTTGTAAATCAGCAAAAAAATTACCCGGCTGTCCTGATTACGGCCGGGTAATATTGATCTTACACAAAAAAGTTAGCAATTAATTATCGTTGATACTCGTAGGTCGAACCATCAGCAATGGTTACGCCACGCGGGCTTCGTTCCGACAAGTATATTTTATTATCGGCTAGCCGGAAGGTTTGTTCTGTCGTGTCGGCCTGGAAAGAAATCAGGCCCTGGGTACTGCCACCGTTTGGGAAGGAAATAGAATATGTACTGGTTTTCAGGGGTAAGCCATTTCGCACTTGCCGAAAATTGCCGCCCGTGTCGGAGAAGCCCCCAAACGATACCGTTTCCGAGTAACCCGCTTCGGCGGCCGTAACGGTTTTCTGTGTCAGGCCATACGTAATGCGGGCCAGTACCCAGTCGCCAGCCAGGGGCGACGGTGGAAAAACGCAGCCACAATCTTTATGTTCACAGCCTAAAATCAAGCCAACGGTTAGGGCAATGATAATGTTGATCTTCTTGATAGCCATAATCAGTTCACGCGTTTATAGACCAATAGATGAGGCTGTGCTCCGCCATGTATCAGGTGTAGTTGGTTATCTGACGTTATTTCGTAACGCACAACGGCTTTCAAATTCGTAAAATAGGCGAGTTCAAAGGCCATAGCTTCAGCCGATCCGGCTACCTTTGAACTCACCAGCTCATCAGCCGACAACATGCCGTCTAACGTGGCAAACATATTTACCGTATAGTCATTTACAGCTGTTTTTCCACTGGCTTTGAAGGGTGTAACATCGTGCGGTGGGTTGGCCGTGTCATAGGCAAATCGCAGCGTTGTGGCATAGGCCGAATCGGGTTCAGCCAGTTGCCATGTACCAATTAACTTGGCTATTTGCGGAGCCACGACACTTTCTTTCTGACGACACTGACTGGCTAGAAAGAGGATCAATAAAAAAACGGTTAGTACGCGTCTCATGCATTTGTTTTCGTTGGATCGGCAATTTTGCCAATAAACAATACCGTTCCTGATGTTTTTTCGTGAATGACAAACACAAACGGGCGATTGCACAGCGTCGGCAGTTGTGCCGATGTTGTTGAAACCCCGCTGGTTGTAACGGCAGCGGCTTCTGTACCGGTCTCATCGACCGACACAAACGTATTTTGTTTTACAAAACTGAGTGTTAAGCCGCCCTGAGCGTTTATTTTCGTAAAGTCGGCCTGGTTTGTAAACGCGGTAAGCATACCCATAGTACTTAACGCCTTGTTCAGGTTGATCTCATACGACAACGTGAACTTTGGTAACCCGATATCCAGCTTTCCCAAAATCATATCTTTTTGTAATTGCGCCCAATCAGAACTGTTCAGGCTGCTTATGAGCGCGTCGGCGGTTGTGCTTTCGGCGGGTAGCAACACCGTCATAGCGTACTTATCGGAACCATAGGGAAGCTCAAACGCTACATAATTTGCCCGGAAAGCCCGCTTCAAGTTCATGTTCAGGCGCATCATGCGCACAGTGGCCGTAGCATCTGATACCAGCTTAAACGGGGCATCTATGGTTTTGGCCGCGTCGAACTGCGTTTTCCAATTGCCCTTGAAATACAGGGCGTTCATCAGAAACATGACATTATCGGGCTGTATCTGGTCAATGACCTTTGTAATCTTACCGTTCGTTTTTTGGCTCGCCCAGTTGTTAATTGTGCTAACTGTAGCCGGATTGTTAAAATCCTGCGCCGACACTTCGGCCTGAAATGTCTGTTTCAACAGGTCTTGAAACGATGTCTCAACCAAAAATGTGTTCCGATACCAGACCGAGTTGGCCAATGTCAGGGTAACTTTCGGGTCAACCGCCGGTAGGTTGGTCATCAGGTTTTGGTAGGTCGCATTCGCTTCGGCTAAAGTCTGCGCATCCAGTTTAAGCGTTTTCTGGATTTCCTGAGCCGTTTGCCCATTGGCCCCATTCAGAAGCATACCGAGTGCTATATGAAGACTTAATGGCGAGATAAATACATTTTTAGCCTGACCTTCTGCTGTGTTCACCTGTTTGGCCAAATCAAACGCAAATTGAGTTGTTTGATCGGCAAAGGGAGCCGATACCCGCAATTCGCCTGTAGGGCCAGGTGTAGGACTAACCGTTGATGTATGGCAGCTAACAGCAAGTAACAGCACAGCCGCCATAACGGCTGTTGTGATGGAAAAAAGAGTCGTTTTCATGGTAGTGTTGGATTGGTTTTGTTGCAGTCACGAACACGAAAAGCATTGAAAAGAACCGTTGTATGCGGTTATGGGCATTCGTCGAAGGCTTTGCGCTGTGTACGCAGGGCGTCAACCAGCAATTCGAAGCCCGGAATCGTTTGGCCATATTCGAAGGTGACCCGGTGTTTCTGGTCACCCGCTTGTAGCTCAATATACTCGGCTCCGCCATCAGCACAATCAGGGCAGCCCAATCGTTCGGGTTGCTTACTAAAAGCAACCGGATTCGCCAGCGTCTTTAATGACTGCCAGGTTTCCTGGCTAAGGGTTGTCTGGCATGCTTTTGACGAAGTTTGCGTTCTTGACCGATTGAGCATGGCCAGATCAACCCTGGTTCCGCTAAACACATAGTCTTTTACGCAATACCCAACGCACATACCAAATGATGTGCCGGTACGAATTGTGAGCGTATCGGTTGAGGATAGGCCTTCTGACAGGATCGTACTTTCCGAGCAACGCCCGAAAATAAACAGCAGCAATAGGGTGATACCTGTCAGTTTCATAGATTAAAAATGATAATCAAGACCGAAACTCATACCCGTTGAGGTAGGATGACTTTGTACCTGCGAATCGGCTTTGGTGCTCGATTCCAGTGAGGGTTGATAAACGCCAGCCAGCGACGCCGACCATTGGCGCGAGGGACGGTAGCGAAGGCGGGCACCCATTGTAGCCGCCAGAGAAACAGGCCGATACACACCATCTTTACTCGTAACTACCAGCGCATCGCCAATTGTATTACGAACAAAAATATTGGTCAATATGCCACCCAATACGGCCATACTCAGCTTCTTACGCGGACGCAACTGATAGCCGAGCTGAACCGGAACCTGCACATACTGATAATTATTCGTTATCAATTGCAGCTCGCGGCTATCAGGAACGATGTTTGCCTGATAGGCCCCACCAGACAAGTTCGCGTTACTGGCCAGTGCTAAAGTCGATCCAGTGGGTTGTATGCTGTTCCGTACAGCATCAACAAACACGTTGGTAGTCACCGTATTTCGGTTCCCCAGTAAATCCATTTGAGCCGATGCCCGCTGGCCCGGCGTCTCGACCGTAGAGCGACCGGAAAGGTAGCCAATCCCTGACTCCACCGACCAGTGTTCATTTAATTGCATACCAGCTCCTGCCTGATAGGCCACTGAAAAATTAGCCCGGCTACTAACCGATGCCTGATTCGGCGCGGTTGCAGTGACATAAGAGGTATTTGGCAACGATGTCTGCATGGAACGAACCGATACTGATGGATTGAACGAACCCGGCATCATACTCACCGACGCCCATAGTTCGCGTGGCTGGCGCTTCACGTTACGTATGTCCGGCTCCGTTGTTAACTCGGCAGGACGAACCCACACAATTCGCGAAATCATGCCCGGCCGACGCATACGAAGTGGCTTGCCGGACAATCTGTTGAACAACGAAAAGGCAGTCTGTTCAGACTCCGTGTTGCCTGACGGTGTGTGTTCATTGGATGCATACGAAACCCCCACCCTACTTTTGGCCGACTGACTGTTCATGGGTGTTGCCGCTTGCATCTCCCCTGAAATGGGCGAAATTTTTTCGGTGACATTCGACAGATTAACGCCGTTAATCGACTTTTTCCCCTGAACAACTTCGTCCTGAACGGCTGAATTGGCCATCAATGAACCAGCTGAACGACCGAACGGGTTTGGTGATTTCGGTAACGACTTTGTTGTTGCCAATGCGTCTGATTGAACATTCGGTGCTTTATTGACTGCCAACGCCGTTCTGGTTGACACCGATTGGTCTACTGATTTGGCTCCATTGCCTCTATTCGACGATTGGCTGGCAATCTGCATTGGCGCTGTAGGTTGTGTAACCGATTGAGTCGTAACAACCCACCAGCCAACGAGAAGCAACGCTACCGAAGCCGCCAGAAGACTACCCCAAACGAGCGGACGCGACGAAGCCAGACCCGTTCCCCAAAGCGGTAAAACCTTCGGCCCCTTGGACTCGTCCAGTCGTTGTTCGATGGTAGCCCAGACCCGTGGTTGAGGCATTTCGGCCGCATCCTCAAATGTCTTTCGCCAAAAATCGTCCGGTAAGTTTTTATCTAATTCATCCATTTTTGTACCGTTGGTCAAAGTGGGTTTCCCTGGGCTGGATACCCGTCAGCTAAGCGTTTATCCGATTGTAATTTTTGTTGTAATAGACCCCTTGCTCGGGAATATTGCGATTTAGATGTCCCCTCGGCAATGTCGAGCATTTCGGCAATTTCGGGGTGATTATAGCCTTCGATTGCATACAGGTTAAAAACCGCCCGACAACCGGGCGGCAATTCCTGAATTAATTGCAATAGATACTGATAGTTTAGTGCGGGCAAGCTTTCGTCGGCCTGTGGGAGTACAGGTGCCAGTTCCTGCACATCGGCGGTATTTTCCCAGGGCTTCTGTTTGCGTATTGCTTTCAGGGCCGTATTTATAACTATTCGTTTCAACCAGGCTTCCAGAGGGCACTCGAACCGAAAAGAGTCGATGTGCTTATAAATCTTCACAAAGGCATCTTGCAAAACATCTTCGGCTTCGTCAGGATCACGTATGTATCGTTTACAAACGACAAAGAGCTTCCCGGCAAACCGCTCATAGAGCTGTCGCTGCATAATCCGGTCCTGCCGTCGGCACCCTTCAACTAATTCGTATTCATCCTGCATAACAACGTTGACAACCCAATGACCTCATTTTCAAACGAACCGTTGTAAGCCCTTTGAAATTTTTTTCTTTTTTGTACAAGACAACCTAGCCAACAACGAACACCTGGTCTTACTTATAAAGGTAACGTGCGTATAAGCGAATTTGGAACGAACGTCTTAATGGTAGTATTAAGATAATTAATGTTGGCTATTTTATAGATATGTATATTTGAGAACCTAATCAATACACAACGATGAATCGGCGTGATGCATTACGTTACTCTTTAGGTGCCGGTTTTTCGGCACTGGCATACCCCGTTTTTTCTGAAACAAAACCGGTACAGGCTAGATTCACTATTGGCGCCTGCGATTGGTCTATTGGCCCGGCTGGCGATATCAAAGCCTTTGATGTGGCAAAACAGATTGGCCTGGATGGTGTACAGGTAAGCCTGAATACCGCTACTGACCATGAGCACCTTCGAAAACCGGCCATGCAGCAGATGGTTAAAGACGCGGCTCGTCAAGCGGGGGTGCAGATTGGCGGATTAGCCATTGGTATGCTGAATCAGATCCCTTATAAATCAGATCCACGCACCGAAGTTTGGGTGCAGGATAGCGTCGATGTTGCCAAAGCACTGGGCGTGAAGAACATTTTGCTGGCTTTCTTCTCGAATAATGATTTAAAAAATGACCCACAAGGGACTAAAGTCGTTATTGAGCGCTTAAAAGCCGTGGCCCCTAAAGCCGAAAAAGCCGGTGTTGTGCTGGGTATCGAATCATGGCTGTCGGCATCCGAGTTGATGGCGATTCTGGATGCTGTTGGCTCACCAGCGGTTAAGGTTTATTACGATGTTTGCAACTCGACAGATATGGGGTACGATATTTTCAGCGAGATTCGTACGTTAGGTAAAGATCGAATCTGCGAAGTTCACTTAAAAGAAAACGGTTATTTACTGGGGCAGGGAAAGGTCAACTTGCCCAGCGTTCGGAAAGCATTGGACGACATTAACTACACCGGCTGGCTTCATATTGAAGGCGCTGTGCCCAAAGGAAAGCCAATGCTGGAGAGTTATATAGAGAACAATAAGACTGTGCGGTCGCTGTTTGTCTGAATGTCCATCTGGCGCTGGCATTCGCCCGTGCTTGTTCTATAAACGCGAGCATATGCTCGCTATATTGATGGGCACGGGCAAATGCCCGCGCCAGAACGTGAATCGTGTGTTATTGTCATCCCGCTTTCGGCGGGATGACAATAACACACGATTCTAGAACTTAACACGAAAAATGAAGCTGACTTCTTCTTTACATCCACTGCCGGTCGTTCTAACAACGCTTGGTTTTTTATACCTGGCTGGCACAACATTCCGGCCAGATGCGCAGTTGACTGGCCCCTCGCCTAAAATCGAACCGTCTGGCTTGGTTGTTAGCGCCGATTCAAACACGCTCTACCTGCCCAACGACCTCGAAGCAACGCTTTGGGCCGAAGCGCCAATGTTCTATAATCCGACCAACATGGACATCGACGCCAAAGGGCGTGTATGGATTACGGAAGCTGTCAATTATCGAAAATTCAATAATAAACCAGACAGTCGGCTCGACCACCCCGAAGGCGAACGGGTTGTTATTCTGGAAGATACCAACGGCGATGGTAAAGCCGATGCCAGCAAGGTATTTGTAACCGACCCTGACCTTGTGTCGCCCCTCGGCATTGCCGTTATTGGGAATAAAGTCATTGTTTCAGCCGCTCCTAATCTGGTAGTGTATACCGATGAGAACGGCGATGACAAGCCCGACAAAAAAGAGGTGATGCTAGCGGGTTTCGGTGGATTGGACCACGACCACTCACTCCATGCGGTAGTAGCCGGACCCGATGGAAAATACTATTTCAATACCGGAAACGCCGGGCCGCACGTCGTGACCGACAAAGACGGCTGGACACTGCGGTCGGGGAGTTTATATGTAGGTGGAACACCGTATAGCAAAAGTAATCAGGGTAATCAGGTGAGCGACGATGGCCGCGTCTGGACCGGCGGTATGGCGTTACGCATTAATCCCGATGGGTCTAATCTGAAGGTGATGGCGCATAATTTTCGTAATAACTACGAAACAGCACTGGACTCCTACGGCAATATGTGGCAGAATGACAACGACGACCAAGTGGTGGCCTGCCGCACCAGTTTCCTGATGGAAGGTGCCAACGCCGGGTATTTCAGCAGTGATGGCACACGCTACTGGCAGGGCGACCAACGGCCGGGGCAAACCGTTCCTACAGCTCACTGGCATCAGGAAGACCCCGGTGTGATGCCTTCAGGCGACATTTCCGGAGCGGGCTCGCCCACGGGTATGGTTATGTATGAAGGGGATGAACTTGGGCCGCAGTACCGGGGTATGCTGCTCAGTGCCGAAGCCGGTCGGAACGTAATTTTTGGTTATAAACCCGAACCCACAGGCGCAGGATATCGACTTCCCCGAACCGATTTTATCAGCACCTTTCCCGAGGTAGACCCAAACTATAAATGGGATGCCGCTACGACCGACATTCGCAAATGGTTCCGCCCCAGCGATGTGGCTGTTGGGCCGGACGGTGCTATTTACATTGCCGATTGGTATGACCCCGTGGTGGGCGGGCATCAGATGCAGGATCGTAAAGGATATGGCCGTATCTATCGAATTACGCCCAAAGGCAAAAACCTGAGAACGCCAAAAATGGACTTACGTACAACACAGGGGCAGATTGCTGCCTTGCTGAGTCCCGCCGTTAATGTTCGGATGCTTGGGTTTCAGGCACTTGTTGCCCAGGGGGAAAACGCCGTTGAGCCAGTCATGGCTATCCTGGCGTCGTCGAACCCATACCACCGGGCGAGGGCTATTTTCCTGCTGGCGCAACTAGGCCGCGAGGGTCAGTTTGAAGTGGAGCGATTATTAAAGGCTGTCGATGCGCCCGTCAGAATCGCAGCGTTGCGGGCGTTGCGGAGTATTACGCCAGAGAACTCTAAGTCGATTCCAGCCATTACCGCATCTCAACGGGCGTTATTGCCCCTGTTAGGCAATCTGTCGCTGGATCGAAATGCGGCCGTTCGTCGTGAAGTAGCTATTGCCCTTCGGGATGTTCCTTTTGAGGATTGTCGGTTTATGCTGCTTAACTTATTGAAAGGCTACGATGGGCAGGATCGCTGGTACTTAACTGCCCTTGGCGAAGCGGCAGATGGAAAAGAAGAGGCTTTGTTCTTCGAGATGCGTAAGACAATGCCGGAAGACCCTGCCCAATGGGACCAGCGAACGGCCGACCTCGTTTGGGAGCTGCACCCGCCCTCAGCAGCTCCGATGCTGAAAAAACGGGCCGAAAGTGCGTCGCTTACCGCCGATGCCCGAAAGCAGGCTATCGTAGGTCTGGGATTTATCAAAAGTCCACAAGCCGCCAAAGCGATGGTTGACTTATCAAAATCGCCCGATAAAGACGTAGCTGATCAGGCCATGTACTGGATGGGTTTTCGGCGGGGCAACGATTGGGCTAAATTTCTGAATTGGGAAGAGGTGATGCCCACCAAAATTTCGGAAAGCGAACAAAAAATGTTAGCCAACCGACAAATTCTATTGGACGAATACAAGACCGATACCGAAAAGCGGAAAATAGCCTTAGAAATGGCTCGCGACCCCGAAGGCGGTCAGATCCTGATTGGTCTTGCAGCCGACAAAAAACTGTCAGACAAGCTAATCAAAGCTATAACACCCACGATTCTGAAAAACCCGGATCAAAGCGTTCGGACACAGGCGAAAGAATATTTCTCGATCAAAAAAGAGACGCCGGCTGTTGTCGAAACGGCTTCTGTTGCTGACTCTCCCGTTCAGGCCGTCACGCCCGAATCCGTGGCCAGTAAGCCTGTGGAAGTGGTTGCCAGCACTAGTTCAGACCCATTAATTGCACAAATTGCCATGCTGACGGGTAATGAACAAACGGGCCGGTCGGTCTTTAAAACTAACTGCGCCACCTGTCACAAGCACGGCCAGCAAGGAAGCGATGTTGGCCCGGAGCTGACAAAAATTCACCAGAAGTTTGATAAGAACAGCCTGTTAGATGCCATTGTCCACCCAAGTGCCGGTATTGCATTTGGCTACGAGCCCTGGCTGATTACGACAAAAACCGGGCAAACCTATTATGGCTTTCTGGTTAGCGATAGCGATCAGGCAGTTGTGATAAGAGGTATACGAGGGCCAAAACACACGATTCCGACCGATCAGGTTTCTTCTCGTCGGCAGTATAAAAGCAGCCTAATGCCTGACCCTGTCGCTATGGGACTTAATAATCAGCAACTAGCTGACTTAGCGGCCTTTTTGTTGAAACAGTAGATTCAAAGGCTTCACTGTTGTAATAGATTTTTTTAATCACAGAGGCACAGAGAACACAGAGGGTTCATATGCGAGCTTCTCTGTGCCTCTGTGGTTAAAAAAATCTATTATATACCTTATAAGCCTATCATAATGGCGCAAGGCCGGGCCACGTTGGCCCTGATGGCGCAAGGCTCTGCCTTGTGTCTACTATTCAGCGGCCTCTGGCCGATAAATGACAATGGCTAAAGAACGGCCAGAGGCCGCTGAATAGTAGACACAAGGCAGAGCCTTGCGCCATCAGGAGCCAAAATAGGTTTGTTCATTTCACCACGTAGCCCAGTTTCTTCAACTCTGCCGCTGTGAGCTTGATCACGTTTACGTCCAGCTTAATGGGCGATAGGGGCATATCTGTAGAATCTGTCTTGACCGCTACGATGGCGTCGACCACGTCCATTCCTTTAAAAACCTGCCCGAACACGGTGAACTTATCATCCAGACGCGCCAGTCCTTTCTTATTCTGCACAATATAAAACTGGCATCCCGCCGAGAGCATTTCCGGATTATTGTCCCGCCCGGCGCCAACAGCCCCATACACGTGCCGTATGGCAGGCACGAACTCAGGTTTTAGCAGGTAAGGCGAATCCGAAAAACCAGCTGGCGTATCGGGGCAGCCGCCCTGCGCTACAAAGTTGTTGATGACCCGGTTGAAGGTCAGTGTATCCCAATAGTTTGCTTTCGCCAGTTTCATGAAGCTGGCTTTGTGGGTTGGCGTTTCGTCATACAGCCAGAAAAGGATCTCGCCTTTGGAGGTCTTTATCTGCCCAACGGGATAGGTTTTGGGGGCCTTCGGGGGCGTAAAAAAGGATACCAGGCAGGCTAATACTAGTAGAATAGTAGGCATGATCGTTTGGGTTAATTAGTCAGGGTGTATTAATGATAAGACGCAACGGTTTTACAGTATACGAGATTATTTTATCACCTTATACATCATGCCGTCTGATTTGGTCATCAGGTAAAGTTCGCCCGCGGCATCCTGCCCGATTCGCAAATCGACTTTGCTGGCTTTACTTAGTTCTTTCAGGCTTGTTGGCTGGCCTTCTAACCTGAGTGGAAACTCATGGATCGTCGCTTGTGTCCCTTCTTTGATCTCATTTAGATTAACGTAGAAAACCCGCCCCCGAACGATTTCGCCAAATATGTATTTCCCTCTCAATGGTGGGAGTTGCTTCCCGGTGTATTCGAATCCACCTATAATTGCGTTACCCTCATCGTGGTCGAATTGTGCCACCGGATACGAATAACCATATCGGGCATCATTTTTAGGCAGTGGGTATACGTTGTTCACGTTGTCGGTCGAGTCGATTAGAAAGGTGCCCTCCCGGTCGGGCCATCCGTAGTTTTTTCCCGGTTTCACCAGATACAGGGATTCAATTTGCCGCTGACCGATGTTGGAAACCAGCATTTTCCCATCTTTAGCCCACGAAATCCGGTTGGGGTTACGAAAGCCTGCCGCGTAGACCTCATCCAGCCCATCTTTACCAACAAACGGATTGGATTTGGGAATACCGTATTGGCCGTTTGTACTCGTTCGGCCGGTTGGGTCAATGCGAAGTACTTTACCCCAGACGTGGTTTTTATCCCGCGCAATAAACGGGTATCCTTTTTCGACGGCCCCGCCATCGCCTATACCAATATAAAGCAACCCATAATCCATACTGTTTGGCGTTGCATACGGATTGAACGCAATTTCCTGCATACCGTGAATCTGGTCGACCACATTTACGCGGAGCAACTCACGGGGCTTTCCGGTCAAAACACGCGATGAAGGATCATCGACGGTCCATTCGTTGACCACCCATTGCAGCCGAACGGGAATGCTGTCGGCATAGGCGAAATCAGCTTTGGCCGTATTTTTGGGTTCCGTATGGGTCGTGTAGACAAGCCCGTTTTTGGCGTAGTCCGGATGAAAAGCGAAACTGCCTAAGCCCGTTGCCAGACCGGGCGAGTTGATAAAATTCTTAAAATGTTCCGTGGCCTCAAAATACACTTCGGGCTGGTTATCTGCCGTCAAAATGTAGATCTTCCCCTGTAGATCGGCCACCATTGTTTCTTTGGTTATCGGGTGAAAACCCATTTTATTGATCCGTGTACGGGGCTGCGTTTTGTTTGTAAATGGAAACTGCATGATCTTTTGCAGATTCAGAGCAATAGCCGATGGGGCTATTGTGGGAGCAATCGGGTTTTCCAATGCCACTTTTCCAGTCGAAATTCGAGCGATGGGAGCGGGTTTATCAAGAATATAGGCCACCACATCGTCGAGTTCTGTAGCCGTCAGTTGCTTGAAATCGGGCATAACGGTGCCGAATTTTTTGGCTTTATCAAGCGCCCGCGCCACCCGTGCATCAATCTGAGCTTTGGGGCTTTTAATGAATTCGGTCAGGTAGGTTCGGTCAACAACGCCTTTTAATCCACCCAGTTGAGGTCCAATGCCATCCTGTTTGAAATTATGGCAACCGGCACAATTGGTGTCAAAAAGCTTTTCTCCGCTTTGCACATTCTGAGCAACTGAGGACTCGCAGTACAGGATAACGAATACAGGGAAAATGAAAAGCCGACATAGTGATGCAAGAGAATACTGACGAAACAGGTGCATACGGTATAAAAATTACCAAACAGTTGAAAGAAACAGACTCTACACGCTTACTGACCGACCTGGCCTGACTAGCGCGGTTATCTGAACAAAGCCTGATGGATATCCTTATCTAATGTAAATTCACCGGCGGTTAAACCCTTACCCATAAATCAGAATCATAGTAGCGACCGTTGTGGAAATGTACCTTTATCGGCATCTATCCCAATAACTACCTTCGCAACCAACCATGAACGCTTATTTTTCGCTCTTCTTTTTGCTGATTACAATGGCTGCCACTACGCAGAATACTCCACAGCCTGACTACGCCCGAGACTGGAAGCGGGCCGACTCGCTGGCAGCCAAAGGTTTACCGAAATCGGCACTGGACATTGCGAATCGGATTTATAAAGAAGCAAAAGCCGCACACAATCACCAACAGGTAACCAAAGCCGCTATCTACCGCGCCATTTATCGGAGCGCGTCGGATGAAGACGCCTATGTTGACCTGATTAAATCAACTCAAGCCGACGTTGCCGAGACACCCGAACCTGCCAGGTCTGTTCTTGAATCTACACTGGCAGACCTTTACTGGCAGTATTTTCAACAAAATCGCTACAAATTTTATGATCGGGCCACGATAGGCCGCGCCACGATAGGCCGGGCCAATCCAGGCCGCGCCACGATAGGTAAAACGACAACGGGTAAAACCGATTCAGGCAAGCCTGAAAACACGAATACTTCAACCGCCGATTTTACAACCTGGGATGCTCACCAGCTTGTGGAAGCAGTCACAAAAGCTTATCTGGCGTCGGTAGAGCAAAAGGCGTTACTACAAAAAACACCCATTGCTACCTATGAAGCCCTGATCGAAAAAGGCGACGCCGACGCCCGGCATCTTCGCCCAACACTCTACGATGTATTGACTCACCGGGCTATCGGGTTCTTTCAAAACACCGAACCCGACCTATTGAAACCGGTTTTTAAATTCGAACTGAATCAGACTAGCTACTTTGCAGAACCGGCCGTTTTTGCCAAACTGACCATTCAAAGTCAGGATTCCCTTTCGGGTCGGTATCAGGCATTACTGCTGTACCAGCAACTACTGGCGTTTCATTTAGCCGATACGAATCCCGATGCACTGGCCGATGCCGATGTACTTCGTCTGGCGTTTGTGCACCAACACAGCGTTCTGCCTGCTAAAGATTCACTGTACAAACAGGCTCTTGAAAAGCAGATTGCCCGGTTTAAAAATCAACCTACTGAAGCGGTTTACGCCTATCAACTGGCCGAATTTTTGACGAATTCTGGTACGCCCATCAGACCATTCGATGAGAATGACGATTCGGCAACAGAGCCCGTTCCTGTAAGTCCGTCACGCTGGAACCGTAAACAGGCCGCAGATATTTGCCGGGATCTGGCCAAAAGGTTTCCAAATACGCGGGCCGGAAAGCAGGCCAGCCAGTTGCTGGCTCGTTTGCTGACGCATACCGTATCTGTTCAGCTTGAGCATGTCAATGCGCCGGGTCAACCTTTTCGGATGCTGGTCAATTACCAGAACACGCCTAAACTGATTTACCGAATTAGTAAGGTAAGCACCGCCGATATTCAGAACCGTATTTCGGGCGACGACGATCAACGCAAAAAAATCCTGACGGCTTTGCTCAAACAGGCGAGTGTCGTTGAAAAAACGGTTTCGTTGCCCGACGATGGCGATCTGAATCAGCACACTGTCGAAGTGCCGTTGTCTGGCTTGCCAGTGGGTCAATACATAGTGCTGGCTACGGCAGATGATAAACTTCAAAACAAACCAGAGTCGGTTCAATACGCGGCTTTCACGGTGTCGACACTTGGGTTTATCACCTTATCGGCGAATAACGCTGAGCCAAACCAGACCATTTACGTAACCAATCGACTAACGGGGGAGCCGATGAAAAATGCCTCGGTCGTTGTGATTCCGGCTCAAAAAAATACGACCGCCAGTAACCGGAATGCCATCCAGACGGATGGGGCTGGCCGAATAAAAATTCCTGTCAGCACCCTGCCGATGCAGGAAAGCTTTCAATACCTGATAACGGCCGGTACCGATACCCTGCTGTCCGATCCGCAATACAGTTACCGGTATTTCAGTGGCCGTAATGAAGAGCTAGCTCAAACCTACGCCAAGCTCTTCACCGACCGGGCCATTTACCGGCCCGGCCAGGCGATCTACGTTAAAGGCTTGCTGTACAACGGCAAAACGAATCAGTATGCCGTTGTTGCTAACCATGTTGTTGCCATTGAATTACTGGACCAGAACGGCGAACGAATTACAAAGCAAACCGTTCGGACAAATGAATTCGGGACGTTTACCACCACGTTTACGGCTCCGGTTGGGCGATTGACGGGCATTATGACCATTCAAACAACTTATGGCGGTACCAGCATCCGGGTCGAAGAATACAAACGACCAACGTTTGAGGTAAAGGCCAATCCCATAAAACAATCGTTTAAGCTAAGTCAGACTGTAACACTTACAGCGTCGGCAAAAACCTTTTCGGGAGCGGTTGTCGATGGGGCCGATGTGCGCTATCGGGTAGTTCGTAAACTCCGCCCACGCTGGGAGTGGTGGTACGTTCCGAGAAATACAAATCAAACAGAAATAGCCAACGGCACGACGCAAACGGATGCACAGGGAAATATCAGCATCGCGTTTCCGGCAACGCCAGACCTTGGGAAAGCCCGTCAGGAAAACCCGATTTTTGAATTTGAGGTTACCATTGATGTAACCGATAAGGCAGGCGAGACCCGAAGTACCGTACAAACGCTGTCAATTGGCTATTCGGCTTTGCAAATCAGCTTAGCGATTCCGGCCCAGATAGAGCTGGATAAACCAAACCCGTTTCCGGTAAAAATTACGAACCAGTCGGGCGAGAAGGTGTCTGCAAAAGGGCAGTTGACGGTTTACCGGCTTCAACCACCTGCGCGTCCCCTGCGTAGTCGCTTGTGGAGCCGCCCCGACAGGCAATTGCTGACGAAGGCCGAGTTCGAGAAATTATTCCCCAACGATCTGTATGCCAACGAAAATGACCCACGTTCGTGGTCTAAAGGCCCAATCGTTCAACAGCAGCCGATCAATTCACCTGCCGATTCGCTCGTAAAACCGGACATTAGCCGTTACACACCGGGAGAATACGTTGCCGAGCTAACCGTGACGGACTCAGCAGGTGATTCCACAAAAGAACAGGCGTTTTTTGCGGTTGTCAACGATAAACAGCCGGTCGCTTCTGCCCGTCCGGATAACTGGGTACAGGTTCGCAAAGCCACTGCTGAACCGGGAGAAGACGCTGTTTTCTGGGTTGGCAACAGTCTGCCCGGCTGGATTCTTATGACAATAGAAGAAAATCAGAAAACGGTTCGGCAGGAGTGGCTCAAAACGGATGGACGGCCCCAACGCGTTTCGTTGCCCGTTACCGAAAAACAGCGGGGCGGCTTTTCGGTGCATTTCGCCATGATACAAAATGGGCGACTGTACCAGAAATCACAGTTGATTACGGTACCCTTCACAAATAAAGAACTTCAAATCGCTACGCAGACATTTCGGAATAAGCTGAAACCCGGCGAACACGAAGAATGGACGCTGACGATTGGTGGTCTGAATAAGCAACCGGCCGAATTGGTCGCCACGCTCTACGATGCGTCACTCGATGCCTTCGACCGGCTCAACTGGCCCACAAGTTTTTATCAGACCTATTCACCTGATTTTTATGCCTGGCAGTCCAGCAGTTTCAACGCCCAGTCGAGTAGCCCAATCGTTTACCGTTATCGTCCGGAACTGGCTCTTCCCGCCCGGCGATATGATGTGTTAATCGGACTACAGAATGGTCAATCCAGGGTGTATAATTATCAAATGAGAATGGCTAAAGGGGGCGCGGTTCAGTCGATGGCAATGGCGGCACCCATGCAGGATAGGGCCATTGAACTGAAAGAGGCAGTATCTGCGGAATCTGTAGTTACTGCTTATGGCAAAGATGCCCCCAAACCATCGCTCCAGCCTATTATTAACCCCCGCCAGAATTTTAACGAAACAGCATTCTTTACACCGCAGGCCCAAACAGACAAGGATGGACATCTCGTTCTAAAATTTATCATGCCGGAAGCCCTTACGCGTTGGCGCTTATTGGCCTTTGCACATACCAAAGACCTGAAAACAGGAACGCTGGAACGGGAAATCATTACGCAGAAAGAGCTGATGATTACGGCCAACGCGCCCCGGTTCTTCCGCGAAGGCGATACCATCCGACTAACGGCCCGCGTCAATAACCTAAGCGAAAAATTGCTTAACGGTACCGCCACACTTCAACTCACCGATGCATTGACCGGGCAACCACTCGACCAGAAAATTAAGGTTCTGGAAAGTCAGGGGAAACTGGCGATAGCCGCAGGAGCGGGGCAAGCCGTTGGCTGGACGCTGGTTATTCCTACTGGAATCGAAACCGTAACCTGCCGTCTGACAGCCCAATCGGGTCAGTTTACCGATGGCGAAGAGTTCACCATTCCGGTTTTACCTAACCGCATGCTCGTGACAGACACGAAGCCGTTTTGGGTAAATGGCAAAGAAACAAAAACGTTTACCCTGAAGCCATTAGCCAACCTTTCGCCTGAATTGCCCGCCCAACATGAACGCTTGACGGTAGAAGTGACGAGCAACCCCAGTTGGTACGCGCTGCAATCGTTGCCGTATTTGATGGAATATCGGTACGAATGCGCTGAGCAACTGTTTAGCCGGTTGTATGCCAATAGCCTGGCGGCCCACATCGTAGCCAGCAAACCGGCTTTCAAACAGGTTATTGCCGAATGGCAAAAGAATCCCCCTCGTAGCTCGCTTCAATCAAACGAAGAGTTGAAAGCGGTAACGCTGGAAAACTCGCCCTGGCTGGCTGATGCCCGTTCTGAAGCAGAACGGCAGGCTCAACTGGGGCAGTTGCTGGATGCCAATCGGATGGAAAGCGAGCAAATCCAGGCGTTTGAAAAACTGAAACAACTGCAAACTGGCAGTGGTGGCTTCCGGTGGTTCGGAGGTATGGAACCTAATCTGCCTATGACCCTGCACATTCTGAGCGGATTGGGCCATTTGAAAAAACTGGGCGTTACGTTCCCCGCCGAGCTACAGAATGAACTGAGCGACATGCAAGCCAGTGCCATCAATTTTGCCGATGCCGAAATTCTGCGGTGGATTAAGGAGCAAAAGAAGCTTGAGGAGCAAAAGAAGGGTAAAGTAGCTGGTGGATGGTATTTTTCGGCCACCCAATATCTCTACGCACGAAGCTTTTATCTGGATAAACCAATGGATAAAAGTGTGTTGGCCTACCTGAAACAGCGTGTGGCTGGTGATTGGCTTACGCAAAGTTTACAGGGACAGGCGCTTTCGGCAATGGCGCTTAACCGGTTTGGCGATACCAAAACGGCGGATGGAATCATGCGTTCCCTGAAAGAACGGTCGCGAAAGTCCGAGGAAATGGGATTATACTGGCCCGATAATACGAGCGGGTTGCAGTGGTATCAAACGCCCATTGAAACGCAAGCCTATTTGATCGAAGCGTTTGACGAAATCAAGCCGGATCAGGTTTTGGTGGATGACATGAAACGCTGGCTCATTCGTCAGAAACAGACGCAATCGTGGTCATCGACAAAGGCAACGACCGAAGCGGTTTATGCACTTCTGCTCCGGGGCAGCGACTGGCTCGGAACGGGCGTACATACACAGGTTAGCCTTGGTGGACAGCCTATCGAAAGTCGTGTGACAAAGGCCGATGCGATTACGGGTTACGAAAAAGTGACCTATGCTGCCAGCGAAATAAAACCGGAAATGGGCGCAATCCAAATCACTAAAACTGGTGCTGGACCAGCTTGGGGCGCTCTATACTGGCAGCATTTCGAACCGCTCGACCAAGTAATGCCGGGCAGTGCAGGTTTATCCGTTCAGAAAACACTCTACGTGCAACGCGATTCACCCAATGGCCCGATCATTTCAACGGTGGCGTCGCAAAAGTCGCTCAAACCGGGCGACCTGATCAAAGTCCGGCTCGTGCTCAAAACCGACCGGGCAATGGAATATGTACACCTGAAAGACGGACGGGCATCGGGTTTTGAGCCCGTGGTAGCATTATCAGGCTATAAATACCAGAATGGACTTGGTTATTACGAATCTCCCCGCGACGCCAGTACCGATTTCTTCATGAGTTACTTGCCCGTTGGTACGCACGTATTCGAGTACAATTTGCGTGTTGCCCAATCCGGCGATTTCTCGGCGGGTGTCGCTACCGTTCAGTGCTTTTATGCCCCCGAATTTTCGGCGCATTCGGCCGGTGAACGGGTGAAAGTGAAGTAACGCGGGAGGAAACCCGCGATAGTGATTACGGATTAAATTCGCCGTCGTCGCGGGTTTCCACCCGCGTTACTCAAGAATTGCAATGGCTTCCAGTTCAATACCAAAGCCGTAATGAAGGGGAGAGCAAGGAACTACCGAACGGGCTGGACGATGGTCGCCGAAGAACTGAGCATAAATTTGGTTGACAGCGCCCCAGGCGTTTATGTCAGCGATAAAGACAGTAACTTTCAGCACCTTATTGCGCTGACTGCCAGCCGCCAATAGAATGGCGTCAAGATTAGTCAGTATCTGTTCCGTTTGTTCAGCAATAGTAGCCTGACTTAGTTTTTCGCCGGAGGGTGTGATAGGCAGAATGCCGGATATGTAGACCTGTCCGTTGTGAACAACGGCTTGCGAGTAATGGCCGCCCGGAACCGGCGCGTCTTGAGTCTCGATAAATGTCATGGCGTATACGGTTAATCGAAAATTGCACTCTGATGGATAGCAAAAATAAAAGTAGCTGGATAAGATAAGACAAATGCCATATCTTGAAGATATGGCATTTGTCTTATCTTATCCAGCTACTACCAGAAAGCTCAAACGGTTATACAATTGCGTCGATCAACGCGGTTACAATGGATACGACTATACTAAAGAGCAGAGCCGCAATGAAACCGGTAACGTGAAAATTAGGAATCAGGTAAGCCGTCAGATAGACCATCAATACGTTTAGCACCAGAAGAAACAGGCCAAGCGTGATGATCGTTATTGGAATGGTCAGTACGGTCAGAATTGGCTTGATGAAGGCGTTTAAAAAGCCCAACACAATAGCAACAATCAGGTAAGTACCAGCGCCACCCGAAACAGAAACGCCGGGAATAAAATACGCGGCTACCCAAACGGCAACTGCGCTAATCAGAATACGGATAATGAGGCCCATGAATGACAGGAGTTTTTAAGGTTCAACGATTACAGTTCCTTGTGGCCACTTGACGCACGCTCAACAGGGAACACGGAATCTTGAACATGAAACCCGAATCTATTGTTTGACGTGGCGCGTCTGCAACACGGCCACAATATCGTCTAAATCCATATTTTTCTGCTCTAGCAGAACAAGAAAGTGGAATAATAGATCGGCGGCTTCGCCTTTGAAGAGGTCGTCGTTGTCGTCCTTGGCTTCAATGACCAGTTCAACGGCTTCTTCACCTACTTTCTGTGCAATCTTGTTCACACCACGCCCAAATAGGCTCGTGGTGTATGACTTCTCGGATGGGTTAACCTTCCGATCATGAATAATGCCTTGCAGGTAATTTAAGAACTGACCCTTCCCCTGATTTACTTCATCGAAACACGTATCGGCACCTGTATGGCAGGTTGGCCCGGCGGGGGCAGACTTAATTAAAAGCGTGTCGCCGTCGCAGTCGATCAGGATTTCCCGAACGTGCAGGAAGTTATTAGAGGTTTCGCCCTTGGTCCAGAGCCGCTGTTTGCTCCGGCTGAAAAACGTCACCACGTTCTCAGCAACGGTTTTGTCGTAAGCTTCGCGGTTCATATACCCCAGCATCAGGACTTTGCCGGTTTCGACATCCTGAATTACGGCTGGAATGAGGCCGTCGGGCGACTTATCAAAGTTAATCTCGGAATTCATGCCGCAAAGGTAGTCGTTACGACCGAATCGTTTCTACAAACGCACGAATGCTCTCGGCCGATGTGCCTTTTTCAGACAAATGCCGGATAAACGCGCTACCCACAATAGCACCGTTGGCATATTGACTAGTCATATCGAATGTCTCGTGATCATTGATGCCAAAGCCAATCAGGCGTGGGTTGCGCAGATTCATAGCCTGAATCCGCTCAAAATACGTTTTCATGGTGTCACTCACGCCTTTTACCGAGCCGGTTATACTCGCCGACGAAACCATGTAGATAAATCCATCCGACTCGGCGTCAATGAAGCGAATCCGGTCTTCAGTGGTTTGGGGCGTAATGAGGTGGACATTCAGAATGCCGTATTTGCGGAAGGTCGGGGCGTAATCTTCCAGAAATAAATCCAGTGGGAGGTCGGGAAGTATAACCCCATCGACACCGACTTGCTGGCATTTTTGACAGAAATTTTCGACACCAAACTGGAGTACGGGGTTGATATAACCCATTAGCAAAATGGGAACCGTAACGGGTTCGCCGTTCGTAGCGTTCCGGCAATCGGCCAGTTGAGCGAAAAGCGTTTTGATAGACATGCCGTTATCAAGCGCGACGCCGTTGCTTTGCTGAATGGTTTCACCATCGGCAACGGGGTCGGAGTAGGGCATACCGATCTCAACCAAATCCACTCCAGCGGCTTGTAAGCCACGTAGAATGGTTGTTGTATCGGTAAGGCTCGGGTATCCGGCGGTAAAATATAGGTTCAGCAACCGCTCGCTTTTTTGCGAGAAAAGGCTGGTGATGCGGTTTTGTGTTAGTTCCTGCGTCATTGGTAGTGTAGAACGGAAAGGTTTCGCTCCGACGGTCCGGTCCGTTTATCCGTTAGGCTTACTTTTAATAATAGGCAATTAGCCTGGCAGCTAAACGGACCGGGTCGCCGGAGCGAAACCTCTTCGTTTTATATGTTACAAAAACTTCGAATATGTGCTTAAATCCTTGTCGCCACGGCCGGAGAGGCAAACCACCACGACATCGTCGGCGTTGAGGTTCATCTTTTCCAGCGCTGCCAGTGCGTGGGCTGTTTCCAGAGCAGGAATGATACCTTCTAGTTTACTTAGCTGGAAACCAGCCTGTAATGCTTCATCGTCCGTGATGGCATAGAAATCGCCCCGGCCCGATTCGAACAGGTGCGCGTGGAGCGGACCAATGCCCGGATAGTCCAGACCCGCCGAAATGGAATACGGCTCCGTTACTTGTCCGTCTTCGGTTTGCATCAGAATCGTGCGGCTTCCGTGCAACACACCGGGTTTACCCAGCGCCGTCGTGGCGGCCGAATGCCCCGAACTAACGCCTTGGCCAGCGGCTTCGGCGGCTACCAGCCGTACTGTTGGCTCGTTCAGATAATGATAGAAGGCCCCGGCGGCATTGCTGCCCCCGCCTACACACGCTACCACATAATCAGGATTCTCGTTACCCGTTTTGGCAAAGAGCTGCTTTTTAACTTCTTCGGATATAACCGATTGAAAACGCGCCACCATATCCGGGTAGGGGTGAGGCCCCACCACCGAGCCAATGATGTAATGCGTATCAATGGGATTATTAATCCAGT
This sequence comes from Spirosoma pollinicola, assembly GCF_002831565.1. Classification (NCBI taxonomy): domain Bacteria; kingdom Pseudomonadati; phylum Bacteroidota; class Cytophagia; order Cytophagales; family Cytophagaceae; genus Spirosoma; species Spirosoma pollinicola. Next base: position 7,035,343 of record NZ_CP025096.1, read on the forward strand.
GGCGCATGGCTTCGTTGGTAGCGTCTTTGAGCGTCTGGCTACCTGATGTAGCCGGTACCACTTTAGCTCCCAGCATCCGCATCCGGTCGACGTTAGGCTTCTGGCGCTCCATGTCGATACTACCCATGTAGACAATACACTCCAACCCCATTAGGGCGCAAACTGTAGCCGTAGCCACGCCATGCTGACCAGCGCCCGTTTCGGCCACGATCCGTTGCTTACCGAGCCGTTGCGCTACCAGAATCTGGCCGATGGTGTTGTTGATCTTGTGCGCTCCGGTATGGCAAAGGTCTTCGCGTTTGAGGTAGATCGTAGCGCCGATGTGCGCTGACAACCGTTTTGCCAGAAACAACGGCGTTGGGCGGCCAACGTACTCTTCGAGCAACTGCCAGAACTCGGCCTGGAAAGCCGGATCGGCAATGATTTTCAGGTAATTCTGCCGTAGTTCTTCTACGTTCGGGTAGAGCATTTCGGGGATGAACGCTCCACCGAAGTGGCCGTAAAAGCCTTTATTTGATACCTCAAAAGAGGTTTTTGGTTCAAGAGTGGTTTGCATAATACTTAATGCTTAGCTAAGCGTAAGTCAATCATAGACTTATAATTGAAATTGTCACTCGTGCTGGTGATCTGCTCGTAAAGTGAATTACTCCACCTCTTCCTCAATGGGCCGGAGCCGGTCAATGAGTTCTTTTACTTTTTCTACATCTTTAACGCCGGGCGCCGTCTCTACCTGACTGTTTACATCTACACCGTACAGTTTCATACCTTTCAAAGCCGCCAACTGATCGAGGTTGTCGAGTCCAATACCGCCACTAATGAAAAATGGCTTCTCGTTGTCGTAGCGGCTCAGAATGCTCCAGTCGAACGTATGTCCATTACCGCCGGGTTGATCGCCTTTGGCGTCGAACAGGAAAAAGTCGCACTGGGCTTTGTAGTTGTTCAACATAGAGAAGTTAAACGACTCATCGACCCGAAACGCTTTGATGACGTTGATACCCCGGTTGCGCAGACTCCGGCAGTAGTCGGGTGTTTCGTTGCCGTGCAGTTGCACATATTGAAAATCGTATTTTTTCACAGAGCGTAGAATGAACTCCGGGCTGGCGTTTACAAACACACCCACTTTCCGAATCGAACGGGGAAGCGCTTTCACCACATCAGCATCTAACTCTTCGCCAACAAAGCGGGGGGACTGATCGTAGAAGATAAACCCAACAAAATCAGGACCAAGGGCGGCAATCTCTTTCAGGTTGTCGGCATCACGCAGACCGCACACTTTGATTTTCATGGCTGTACAAGCTAAATAGTTAACGTGTTATTGATGGAGTATTGTTTGACCAAATCCGCCAGAGCTTTTGCTGGGTCGGTCGTATTCATGAATGCTTCGCCAATCAGAAACCCATCGAAACCCGCCCGAAACAGTTTAAGCATAGTATCGGCATCGTGCAAACCACTTTCGCTGATCTTGGCGAAGGTGTCGGGAATCTTCTCGACCAGTCGCAACGATGTATCGATGGATGTCGTAAACGTTTTGAGATCGCGATTATTAACACCCACCAGATCGACATTATGCGTCAACGAGCGATCCAGTTCTTCTTCGTCATGGACTTCCAGCAATACCTGCAGGCTCAAGTCGTGTGCCTGAAGGCTAAGTTCGACGATCTCCTCGGGCGTTAGGCATGACGCAATGAGCAACACTAGGTCGGCACCCCAGGCTTTGGCTTCCAACAATTGGTAGCGATCAATGACAAAGTCTTTACGCAAAATTGGCGTTCCGGGATTTGCCAGCCGTGCGGCCTGTAGATCGGCAGGCGTTCCACCAAAGAACGGCTCATCGGTCAAAATCGACAGAATGGCTGCGCCCGCCTTCACATAGCCCTGCGTTGTCGTTACAACATCGGACCAGTCGTTGATAATACCTTTGGATGGCGATTTGCGCTTAAATTCGGCAATGATGCCTGTTGAGTGCAAATCCTGAATGGCATCTCGCGCCGATATAGTCTCCCGCAGGAAGCCGGGCATTTGTTCCAGCGACTGTACCGAATTAGCGGCTTTGCGCTGTTCTACTTCTATTCGCTTTTGGGCAATTATTTCGTCAAGAATCGTCATGCTATCAACTTCTTAAAACACGCCAACGCCCGTTTACTTTCCAGCGACTCGCGAGCCATAGTTACGGCCTCTTCGCGGGTTTTGGCTTTGCCCGCAGCCAGGAGCGCCATAGCTGAATTGGCTAAAACGGCCTGCTTTTGAGCCGGGGTGGATTCGTTATTCAGTACGTTCAAAAATATCTGCGCCGACTCGTCCAGAGTTTGCCCGCCCGCCAGCGATTCGGGCGACAATATGTCCATACCTAAATCCTGTGGCTCAAGCACTTGCTCGGTTTTATTGCTAATGACTTTAAACGCACCTGTTAACGAAATCTCATCGTATCCGTCGAGTGCGTGCAGAATCATAAATTGCTTGTCGGTTTGTTGATAAAGGTACGCATATAATCGTGCTAATTCAAGATTAAAGACGCCAACGAGCTGTTTAGCAGGCTTTGCCGGATTGATCATGGGGCCTAACACGTTGAAGAATGTTTTCACACCTAAATCCCGCCGAATTGGTGCTACGTTCTTCATGGCCGGGTGAAACAGGGGTGCATGCAAAAAGCAAATCCCAGCCGTTTCCATCTTACGCTGCAACTCGCCCACATCGTTGGTGAACTTATAGCCAAGTCGTTCCATCACTGTCGATGAGCCAACAAGCGAGGATACACCGTGGTTACCGTGTTTGGCTACGCATTGGCCCGCCCCCGCAACCACAAAAGACGACAGTGTCGAGATGTTGAAGGTGTCTTTTCCATCGCCCCCGGTTCCGCAAAGATCCATCGGGTCATAGGCATCGAGGTCAACGGGCAGGCAGAGTTCAAGCATGGCATCGCGGAAACCTTCGAGTTCTTCCAGACGCAAACTGCGCATCATGTAAACGGTGAGAAATGACGCTATCTGGGCGGGGTTATACTCCCCACGACCAATACCCAGTAACACCTCCCGCGATTGATTTTTCGTGAGGTGTTTGTATTCGAAAAGGTGATTTAAAATGGCTTTCATATAAAAAATAAAGAGTGAAAGAGCGAAAGAGTGAAAGAGTGCACTTTGGTCGTTTTGTGGGTAATCGCTCTTTCGCTCATTAAAAATTTAACCAGTTCTCGATCATCTTCACACCATTCTCGGTTAGTACCGATTCAGGGTGAAATTGCAGACCTTTTACGTCGAATCGGGTGTGTGACAAGGCCATTACGCGACCCTGTTCATCAACGGCGGTGGCGCGCAGGTCAGCGGGCATCGAATTGGGCATGACTGTCCAGGAGTGATACCGGCCAACCGTTAACTCATCGGGAATGCCGGAGAATAATTGTTCGGAACGGTCCGTTATAGTGGCTTTGTGGGCAACACCGTGCAGTACATCCCCAAGATTTTCAAGCGTTGCTCCGTAAACCTCGCCAATGCCCTGATGCCCCAGACAAATACCCAGAATGCTCTTTGTTGGGCCATATTCGGCAACCAATGGCTGCATGATGCCTGCTTCGGAGGGTATTCCCGGTCCCGGCGACAGCATAATTTTGTCGTACTGACCCACCGCATCGAGGGCGATTTTATCATTCCGAATAACATCAGGCCGATGCCCCAGCTCGCGTAAAATATACACGAGGTTGTAGGTGAATGAATCGTAATTATCTAATACCAAGAGTTTCATAGTAACGCGGACATCCTGTCCGCCAGTATAATATATATGAGTACGGACAGGATGTCCGCGTTACAATTGTTTCGCTTGTTCAATGGCGGTTCTCAGCGCAGCCAGTTTGTTGTGTACTTCCTGCGATTCGCTTTCGACTACCGATTTGGCTACTACACCGGCACCGGCCTGGTAGTAGAGGGTGTTGTCTTTGCTCATAAACGTGCGGATCATGATGCAGTGGTTAAACTCACCGTCGAAGCCCATATAGCCAATGCTACCCGCATAGAAGCTCCGGCTTATGTTCTCGTAGCGGTCAATCAGTTGCATTGCGTTGTGTTTGGGCGCACCCGAAAGCGTGCCAGCAGGGAAGGTTTCGGCTACGATCTGAAGCGGATCAGCGGTTTCGGTCAGATCGCCAGTAACTTTCGAGACGAGGTGAATCACGTGTGAATAATACTGCACCTCTTTGAAGGTTTCGACTTTCACCACATCGCAGTTACGGCTTAAATCATTGCGGGCGAGGTCGACAAGCATGACGTGCTCAGCCGATTCTTTCGGGTCGTCGTATAGTTTCTGAGCCAGTTCGGCATCCTGAATATCATTTCCAGTGCGACGAAAGGTGCCGGCAATAGGGTATATGGTGGCTTTGCGATCTTTGACAACGATCTGCGATTCGGGCGAGGAGCCAAACAGTTTGTAATTGCCGTAATCGAAGTAGAACAGGTAAGGGGAGGGGTTCAGTGAGCGCAGTGCCCGGTAAACGTTGAACTCGTCGCCAACGAAAGGCGTAGAAAACCGGCGAGACAATACAATCTGGAAAACATCGCCCCGCTGACAATGGTCTTTCCCTTTTTGAATCACCGCCCGGAACTCATCGTCCGTGAAGTTCGATTCCTCTGCCCCGGCCGAGTTGAATGAATAAGTTGGATAATTACGGCCCGTAATCAATTCACTAATGTAATCGAGGGTACTTTCTGCTTCGGTTTCGCCATTCTGCAGGTAGCTGTGCTCGAATAAATAGAGCTCATCTTTGAAGTGGTTTATGGCCAATACGTACCGGTAAACGGTAAAAACAGCGGCCGGAATCTGATTCTCCGTCGGAATGGGTGCGTGCAGTGAAATGTCTTCAAAGCTCTGCACCGCCGGATAACCGAAGTAGCCGAACAAGCCGTTAGTGATAAATGGAAACGGCGCTTTTTCGTGCTGAAAGCTGTCTTTAAATTCCTGAAGAGCACCCAGCATTTTGTGTTCAGGCAGTTCGTTCGTCTGCTCATTTCCGCCCGGCATTCGAATGGTTAACTTCCCGGAATCATACGAAAAGCTGGCTACGGGATCGAAGGCGATGTACGAAAAATTATTGTCGTTAGCGTGATAATCAGAGCTTTCGAGCAGAATGCTATTCAGGAAACGGTCGCGAATACGCAGGTAAATACTAACCGGTGTTATGATGTCGGCCAGCATCCGCTTATGTCGGCTGACAACACGATAGGTGGTTGAGGTTGTGAGGGTTGGCATAGTTTTTTTGTGGTTACAGGCAAAAAAATAAGGCTCACCGGGATGACGGTGAGCCTTTGTATATATGTTGGATAAACAACAATAGCGGCAACCTCATCCCTGTTGAGAAGAGTGCCACCACCAGATCATGTTGTTTACCGAATTATTCATGTCTTTTCTAAATTTTCCTTTTGTTGTCGGAGTTGCCTTGGCGGCCCCTCGGGATTCAAACCGCAACGGTGACTTCTACACATCGCCTTGCGGTCACAAATATAAAGCCTTTGTTTTGTCTTGAACAAGACTACTCTATTTTTTTCTGAATAAAAGTTGCCAGTTCATTCGGAATTTCCCAAGGCAGCAGGTGCCCGGCTTTTTGTACAATGTCGATTGTAACGTCCTTAAGATAAGGTAAAACCAGCCTGTCTTGCACATCGGGTGGTAAAGCCCGGTCCTCCTTCCCAACGATAATATGAACCGGCACACTGATCGACGTCATGCGATCTGAGATATTTTCTTTACTGCCCGCCAGCAGCCATGCATCCCAGGCCTGCTTGGATGTTCGTAAATCGTCGGCTATAATCTGTTCACGAACAGTTTCGGAAACGGGAGCTTCGGTTATGTTCTTTAACGTTTTTTTGGCTGATGACCGTTTCCCATGTCCGTCCAGCAGCTTTTGTCGCTCGTCATCGGGAATAGGTTCCGGAACGGGGGGCGAAGGCGACACCAGTATTAGTTTTTGAAGTCCGGCGGGTTGCCGGGCTGCCAGTGCCAATGCTACTTTGCCGCTCATGGAGTGGCCAACCAGTATAAACTCCTGAACGTCTAACTGACGAATCAGCTCCGAAATATCATTGGCCATATCGTCAACCGAATAGCCCGTTTGTGGTGCTTCGGAGTCGCCATGCCCACGTAAATCAACGGCGAGACAGCGATATTCTCCAGAAAGCGTGTTCATGACCGACTCCCATTCCAGTGCAGAACCACCGAAATAGTGTAAAAAAATCAATGTGCGTGAGCCGTTGCCCTTCTCCAACACATTAAGCGAAATGCCGTTAATGGACTGTTTCATCATACCTGAACTTTAAGCCGGGCGGGCCGGTCGGTTAGCTCAAGCACCTCGCCATACGGCACGACAGTAATCTGACCAAACTCATTCAGCAAGTTCTTGTAAGCCTCGGCCACAGGGCGCGGTTTGCGGTTGAGGTCATACAAACCACATTCATTGACGTGGTTGTTTAGCTCGCCCAGTTGCGTATCCCAGTCCATCTGGTCAATCAAACTATACCAGGTGAAGCCAAGCACCGGCACGCCATCCCGACGCATACGCATTACACTTACCCATTGTTTATAGAGCCACATAGGTGCCTGATCGGCTTCAAACACGTTAGTTTCGGTGTGCATCACGGGCATGCGGTAGCGCTCATAATAGTCTTTCGTGATTTCATACCACCCCAGCACATCCATTGACGTTTGGATTGACCCATCGGCCAGTCGAATGCGCTCGTTACGACCGTAGTAATCATTTCCCATGATCTGATAGCCCGGCGGTTTTCCGACCATAAACCAGTCATATTCTTCACGAGACATGCCATTGTCCAGCAAATACATGCCAACCGTAGCCGATGGCGCATTCGCATATAAAAGATCCAGCGATAGAAAGCGGAGTTCATTTTCCAGGGCTATTTGTGGCGAAGGCTTTGCGTACAGTTCGTGCGTGAATTCTGCACTTTCGCTCTGCACAATCACGCAGTCATTCCGGCGTTTAGCGATTTGCTGATTCGCCATGATGCTCGCGGCAGCACAGTGCTTAAGCGCGGTAACGAACCCTTTGTCACTTTTAAGCTGCTCGTTCCAGACGCCATCTTTCGCGCTGATTCGGGCCGTGACGTAAATTTCATTCACGGGTGTATAAAACCGCACCCACGGATAACGCTCGGCCACGGCTGCGGCATAGTCGGCAAAGTGAATAGGTAGCTCCGGGTTCTGAAAATTCTCAATCCAGTCCGGCACGCCAAAGTGCATCAGGTCCAGAATGGGTGTTATACCAAGCCGTTTGATTTCGGCCATCACTTCATCGGCAAAACTCCAGTCGAATTTTCCCGGTGCCTGATGTATGCTGTAATAAGGCAGACCGTAGCGGAGTACATTCAGACCCAGCTCCTTAACCAGACCAAGGTCTTCCCGCCAACGGTCGTAATGGCCGCATTCGCGCAGCAAATCCCGACGTACTTTTCCCTTCTGAATGGTTGGGTACGAACACTCAATACCCGTAGCAAACATAAAATTAGACGGGTTATTATCGGGTAGTCCGCTACCGTCGTGGCCACCGGCCCCGCCAAACTGGTCACCATCGTAATTGCCGTTACCGTATGTTTTCTTAATAATGTCGAGAAATCCTTTTTTTGCCATTGTTGTGCGGACGTTGATATAAAAGCCCGCTTTAGTTTTGTGTTGTATCTACCCCACGGCAGCGGCCGCCCTCCCCAACCCCTCCCCTAAAAAAAGGGGAGGGGTTGGGGAGGGGTATTCTCTTCTACCTCTTTAAAAATTTATCGGCTGTTCGCAACGCTACAGCCATAATTGTTAAAGCTGGGTTTACGCTCAATGCACTTGGAAATGTTGAGTTGTCACTGATGTACAGATTCGGAATGTCGAACGACTGCCCATTCGCGTTGACAACGGCAGTTTCAGGATCGTTGCCCATGCGGCAGGTACCAATAACGTGGGCATTTCGCTGGAAAGCCCAGCTATTTTTAGCACCAGCCGCAGTCCAGATGTCGCGCATGAGCTTATCGGCGTGGGCCGTCATCCGTTTTTCGTTTTCGCCGTTGGTGAAATAAATACGCGGTTTGGGTAGCCCACGGATGTCTTTCTCATCCGATAATTCCAGATAATTATGGTCGTAGGGTAAGCAATCACCCAAAATATTGATACCCGCCACATGATTGTAGGCGAGTGCAGCCTGCTTTAGGGCATCTCCCCAAAGTCCTCGTCCCCGCGCCATTTGTGTCATATACGTGACCGGCATCACACCGATTGACTGGAGGAGGTAGCCCCCAGCGAAATCGACAGATCCACCATTGCGGTCTTTCGGGCGGTGGGTATCTTCCGAAATCAACGCGCCGGGAATGCCTTTGTATGGGCGAACATCTTCGTCAAATTCGCCCCAGATTTGCAAACCGGGATGCGCCATCACATTTCGGCCAACCTGTCCGCTGCTATTGGCCAGGCCGTTCATTAGTAAAAGTCGGGCGGTTTCTATGGTACCGGCGCAGAGAAACACGTAGCGGCAGCGTTGCCGGATTTCCTGCCCATTGTGGATGTAAATGACTTCGCTGATAGTACCGGATGTGTTCCTGATCAGTTGGGTTACGAAACATTCCGGGCGGATCTCGGCTCCGTAATGGATTGCCAGCGGGATATACGTTACGTCCATGCTGGCTTTTGCACCGATGTTACACCCTGCCTGACAGAACCCCCGGTTGGCACAGGCAGGCCGGTGACCAACGCCTTCCTGATAGTAACCTGCGGATAAGGCTGCGTTGGCTGCCGGAGACGTTTTAATACCTACTGTTTTACAGCCCCGTTCCATCAGTTGCCCTGCCCCGTTGATGGGTAACGGGCCCAAGGCATAAGGCTGTTTTCGAGTTGGCCCCCAGGGGTAAGCCGCCGGGCCGGAAATACCCAGAAATTGCTCAACTTCCTGGTAATAGGATTCAATCTGATCAAAGCCGAATGGCCAGTCGTGCCCCACACCAAAATCAGTGTGAAGCTGAAAATCGTCGGGTTGGGCGCGGGGTGTATAGGCGGTATAATGAAGCGTGGAGCCGCCAACGCCGGTACCGGAATTGTTACTGCCAAAGGGCAGCGGGTTATCGCCCGCACTTAGCCTCTCGTCATTCCAGAATAATTTTTCCTGCTCTTTCTCGTCGGTGGCAAAGTCTTTGGCTGGATTCCAGTGTTTACCGGCTTCCAGCGCCACTACCCGCAGGCCAGCTTTTGCCAACCGGGCTAAAAGGGGGGCACCGCCCGCTCCTGTGCCAATAACGACCGCGTCAACGGTTTCTGTAGTTGAATACGTTTGCATAGAGTCCTGACTGTGGGCATACGATCTGCAAAGGGCGTTGATATACAGAACAAGCTATCTTATGCCCGTTGCCCAATTACCTTTGTCTTTTACCCAATGCTTTTTGGTTCGCGGTCTTCCAACTCATTCAAGCCGATGCGCTGCCAGGTTGGTACGTCGGCCATACCGACATACCCGATTTCTTCCTGAGCAAGCGGATGGCTATAGTAGTTTTCGACTGCTTCGGTTACTAATTCTTCAAAAAATCGGTTTGCGGGCAGATGTTGCCAGCTATCGCCGGGCGCTTCCTGCCGCTGAACTGCGTTTAGAATAAAGTCCTGTTGTTCAGCCGAAATGTTTAAAAATGGCTGTTTAAATGTTAATTGAGCACTTTCGTCAACACCTTTTAAGCCAAGCTTATAGGCATCTCCATCGGCGGGCATAGTGTCATACCGCCACCCGTCCGATTTGTTCTCGCTTAGCCTTTTGTCAATATTTCCAGCGACATCAATCCGGTCAGAACGATCATCCTGCGGTATCAGCCGGTCGCAAACGGCATGTAAAAGCGCAAATTCACTAGCCGAAAAGAAGGTCGGCTGGCGAGGTGGTGCGCTTAACCGCTCGGTCAGGGCCTGCCGTGTTGGTTCGGTTACCTGATTGGTGCTGAGTAAGTTACGAACTGTGTTAAGAGGGTAATGAGGCATGGTAGGCTGGCGCGAGTATTCACTCGTGCCTTTAAATAAAGTCAGCATTCGCTGACCAGATAAATGTTTATAAATCTTCGTCAGTAAATACTGACTTTATAAAAAGGAACGAGTGAATACTCGCGCCAGAAAAGCTCTACATAAATTCTTACCCCAGTTTCCCACCGGTTACTTCGACAATGCTGCCGGTCATGAAACTACCTTCGTTTGACGCTAGCAGCACATAAGCGGGGGCCAACTCTTCAGGTTGGCCGGGGCGGGCAAGGGCTACTTCATGGCCAAAGTTTTTGACTTCATCTTCGGGCATGGTAGCGGGTATGTTGGGCGTCCAAACGGGTCCGGGAGCCACACAGTTGACCCGGATGTTTCGCTTGCCCAACTGAATGGCCAGCGATTTTGTGAACGAGTGAATGGCACCCTTTGTAGCGGTGTAATCGACCAGAATTGGGTTGCCCACAATACCGACAATACTGCCCGTATTGACAATGGCGTCGCCCTCGTTCAAGTGCGGGAGGGCCGCCTGCGCCATAAAGAAATAGGCCAGAATATTAGTATCGAAGGTGCGCCGAAGCTGTTCTTCGGTAATGTCCTCCAGTTTCTCCTGCGCCATCTGAAAAGCGGCATTATTAACCAGAATATTCAACTTCCCGTAGTGGTCAACCGTTTGCTGAACGGCGTCTTTGCAGGCGGCCGAACTCCGAACATCGGCCTGAATTACCAGACACGAACGGCCTTTACTCTCAACAATGCGCTTTGTATACTTCGCATCGTCGGTATTTTCGTTGTAGACAATCGCGACATCGGCACCCTCCAGCGCAAAAGCTATAGCCACTGCCCGCCCGATTCCAGAGTCGGCACCCGTGATGATGGCAATTTTGCCGGTGAGTTTACCGGCGGGTTTATAGTTGGATAAGTCGCTGTCGGGGGCCGGGTCCATGTCCGACTGACGAGCCGGGTAGGGGAGTTGCTGGCCCGGTATCTCTTCAGCTTTTGGTCGAAATTCAGTAGTTTCCATATCTTCGTTGAGTACTATGATGTTAGCCGGGTTAAGGCCAGTCATACCATTCATAAACAAACTGCCGTTCAACGGTTTTGTTAAAACACAAAAGGAGCCTCCTACTACAAGAAGGCTCTCTATAGTCAGTAAAGAACACTTGCTGTTCTTACAAACTCATCATACCCACCTGAATCGACTTGTTCCCTGCCAGATCAAAGGCGCACTGGTCGAATGTAGGCGGTCCCATAAGCATGGTTACGTTCGAGAAACCGAATGGTTCTGTGGGCATCTGTCCCGAAAAGTCCATTTTCTGATTAGCATTTAAATCCTGATAGATTCGAACGGCATAGCGTCCCGGAGCCAGACCGTCGAAGGTAATCGTAACGTCGCCCGATGCGGGCACGTCGACCGCTATTTTATTTGTCGATTCACCGTCAAATGTCTCGGCACTGGTCGCCAGACCAGCATACAGCTTTCCCGAATGTTTTTCTATACCCGAAATCACCACGGTTAGTTTATAGGTAGCGCCAGCAACGGAGGTTGACGTTACGGCGGTTGATTGCTGCGCCAGGCAAGGCTTAACACTATTGCCTATCAGTAAGGCGATTGTAAGGAGGGTGGTGATAATTGTTTTCATAGTAGTCAGTAGAAAAGTTTCTGGATGTTGCCGCTCGTTCGACAGCACAAACATAGGCTCTCCTCATTTACCGACGCAACGAAAAGGGACAAACAGAACGACTGTGGTATGAATGACAAACTCAGGGGTAAATGGCGGGTGTTTTGGGGCAAATGGAACTTCACTGACTGATTTTATGATCAAAGAGCTCTGTGAGAAATTACGCAAAGTTTGCTGACGCATAACAGGTTCATAAGGCCACAGACTTTGAGATGAAGTCGTTATAAACACCAACTGCCGACCGGTGTTAACCCGTCGGCAGTTGGTGTCTTACATTCTATGATAGGCTTACACTAGCTCTTCTTCCAGTTGTCGCTCACGTATTTCAATTGCAGGGTCTTTTTTACCAAACCACTTCATCCGAATCCGCTCGTTTATCCAGTACATACATGGCACAATTACAAGTGTCAGGATGGTAGAGAACGTAAGCCCGAAGATGATTGTCCAGGCCAGGATATTCCAGAATACAGAACTATCACCACCCACGATTACGTGCGGTTTGAAATCGCGGAACAGACCAACGAAATCGACAGTGATACCCAGCGCTAACGGAATCAAGCCCAGAACGGCAGCCGATGCCGTAAGCAATACAGGTGTCAGACGGATACCGCCCGCTTCAATAATTGCCTCACGCAGCGGAACTCCCCGGCCACGTAGCTCTTCGATAAATTCAATTAGCAGAATCCCGTTTTTCACCACTATACCAGCCAGGGCGATAATCCCGACGCCCGACATGATAACCGAGAAGTCTTTGTGGAAAATCACGAATCCAAGCAGAACGCCAATCAGCGAGAACAGGATCGTTACGAAGATAATCAGCGGTTTCACTACCGAGTTAAATTGCGTAGCCATAATCAAGTAAATCAGCAACATCGCTATACCGAAGGCCGACACCAGGAAGTTCATTGACTCCTGCTGATCTTCCTGCTCGCCACCCATTTTGAGCGTATATCCGTTTGGAACATCAATATCTTTGATTACGTCCTGAATCTGCGCCACAATCTGGTTGGCGTTAAAGCCCGGCACAACGTCCGAACTTAACGTTACAAGACGTTCCTGATTTTTCCGGTTGATCTGGCTAAACGTTGTCGAATAGCTAATGTTCGTTACCGATGTAATAGGCACCTGACGCAATTGGCCACCCATTACCATATCACGATAGACTACATTCAGACTCAGCAAACGGTCAATCTGGCTGCGGTCATCGGGTTTCAGACGAACCATAATTGGGTATTCATCTTTAGCATCCCTGAACTTCGACACTTCAGTACCGAACAACGCTGTCCGAATAGCCAACGCCACCTGAGCCGACGAAATACCTTCGCGTTCGGCTTTGTCGCGGTCAATGTCGATCACGATTTCAGGCTTGTTCGTTATCAGATCTGACTTTAGCTGGTCAATTCCTTTAATGCCTGCCTGTGAGATTTTCTGACGGACCTGTTTTTCCAGTTTTTGCAGTTCACCGAATTCTTCACCCGCAATTTCAATTGCGATGGGTTTACCCGTTGGTGGCCCATTGGATTCACGTTCTACCGAAAGCTCACTACCGGGCAAACCACTCACGGCTACCCGAACTTTAGCCAACAGCGAATCGGTAGAAATACCGTGCCGCTCTTCGTTTGGTTTAAACGCAATCGTTACCTTCGATTTTTGTGGTGTTGCCGACCGGTCGGGGTTCATTGGGTCGCCCGCGTTCTTACCAACGTTCGATATTACGGAGTTAACAATATCCGTTGCCTTATTGTCGTCGAGCACCTTGAACACGCGTTTCTCAATCACCCTTGTAACTGAGTCTGTTACGCGGGCATCGGTACCAATAGGCATGACGTTGTAGACGTAAATATAATCGGGCTCACCGCTGGGGAAGAAAAGCACCTTGGGCTTGGCAATACCAACAATAATGAAGGTCAGAATCAACACGCCAAATGCAGCTACGATTGCCAAAACAGGTCTCCATCCGGTCAATATCCAGGAAATTAACCGGCGATATCCATGTTTAAGCGCAGGAAGCATACTTTCCTGGAAAGGCACGATCAATTTCGGCGTCAGTACATAATGGTTGAAAACATAAAGGGCAAGGAACAACACAAACAGGTTGCCGATACCCCGATCAATCACGTAGCCAATACCCGCCAAAACGGTCATGATAATCAACGGAGTTTTAATTTCGGCAAACGATTGCTTGTCTTCGTGATTATCATCTTCGTGCCGTTTCATAAACGTAACGGCAAACACCGGGTTGATCACGTAGGCCACAAACAACGAGGCAAACAGGGTCAGAATCAGCGTTAGCGGCAGAAACTTCATAAACTCGCCCACAATTCCCGGCCAGAACAAGAGCGGGAAAAATGGCGCAATGGTCGTGAGCGTCCCCGATAATACCGGCACGAATACCTCACCGGCAGCGGCTTTCACCGCTTGCTTAATATCCCAGTCTTTATTCTCATTAAAGAGACGGTGGGAGTTTTCGATAACCACAATGGCATCATCTACCACCAGACCCAAACCAAGCAGGAACGCAAAGAGTACCATCGTGTTCAGCGTGAATGAAGCACCCACTAAAGGCCCAAGAACCGGCATCAGCACAAAGGCTACCAGTGCCGATAAGGGTACCGATAAGCCTACGAAAATGGCATCACGAACACCCATGAAGAACATAAGCACCAAGACAACGAATATGAAGCCCAGTACAACGGTGTTGATCAGGTCATTAACATTTTCGCGTGTCCGCTCCGATTGATCGGCGGTGATTTTCACTTCCAGACCTTTTGGAAAACGAGTTTCTTTATACTCTTCGATCGTTTTCTCGATACGGTCGGCGGCTGAAATCAGGTTAGCACCTGCTCGTTTGATCACGTTCAGCGTCACAACCGACTTGTTGTTCAGACGGGCGAAGTCCTGCTGTTCTTCGAAATTATCCTGAACATCGGCAATGTCGCCAAGCCGCACAGTGGCGCCCGTTGCTGTTCTGATTTGCAGATTTTGCAGTTGGGAGACGTCCGTAAACTCACCTTTCACACGCACCGTCCGACGAACGCCATCGAGCGGTAATTCACCACCCGACACGTTTATATTTTCACCTTGAATAGCCTGTTGGATATCGCCAAATGCTAAACCTGCCGACTGCATTCGGGAAAGATCAACATTGATTTGAATTTCGCGCTCCAGCGCACCAACAATGTCCACACGTCGAATTTCGGGCATGCCTTCAATCACATCCTGTAAATCTTCGGCGTATTCTTTCAGTTGTTTCAGCGAAAAATTACCGGCCATGTTGATGTTCATGATCGCCATCTCCGAGAAATCAACATCCTGAGCGGTTGGTCCGGCATCCAGTTTTTGTGGTAAATCTGGTTTGGCTTTATCAATGGCGTCACGAACCCGTTGCAGCGCTTCGGCCGACTGTACATCGGGGTTGAACTCAACCAAAATAACCGATACATCCTGCAACGCATTGGATTTGATCCGTTTAACGCCCGAAATGGATTTTAGCTGCTTCTCAATCTGCTTGTTAATTGTATTTTCAATATCGGCCGGGGCAGTACCAACATACACTGTGTTGATATATACTTGGGGCACCTTGATATCCGGGAACTGCTCTTTCGGCAGGTTATTATACACGAACAGCCCACCAAGTGTAATCAGGAAGGTGAAGATGTAAATCGCCGTTCGGTTCTCAACGCACCAGTTGGTAAATCCGAGGGTTTTATACTGTTCAAATTTCATAAAGAAGGAGTTTGTCGTTTGTCTGTTAAAGACGAATCGTTCAATTAAAAACTAATTGCCTGACCGTCAACCAAATCCTGATACCCGGTTGTAACGATTTGGTCACCCGCGTTCAATCCTTGCGTAACGGCAATTTTACCACCGTACGACTGTCCCGTTTTAACGGTCCGTGCTTTAGCAACTTTCTTACCACCTTCGTTCACGGCCACATAAACAAGTTGCCCGTTTTCTGTATTCTGGATCAGGTTCTGGTTAATGACAATAGCGTTGGCGATAGTCTGATCGTTAATTTTAATACGAGCCAGCATATTCGGTTTCAGCACATTATCAGACGGAAGGGGAGCTTCAATGGTAAATGTCCGCGTAGCAGGATCTACAATCGTAGCCACAAACGAGATGCGCGAATTCATTGTTTTTTTCAGATCAGGGAATTCAACCATAACCGGATCACCTTTACGAACACTGCCCGAATAACTATCGGCTACTTTAGCCACAACTTTGAGTTGCGACAAGTTTACTACCCGAACCAACCCCATACCCGGTGCAGCCGATTGACCCACCTTCACCACAACCTGATCAACAACACCCGAAATTGGGGCTGTTACCGTTGACTGACCTAGCTGAGCATTCAGCGTCGACAGTCGGCGTTCGAGCGATTCTTTGTTGTTTTTTGCCTGTAAGTACTGAATCTCAGTACCTATTTGCTGTTTCCACAAAGCTGCCTGTTTTTCATAAACCGTATTTACGAGCGATAGTTGGGTTTTCAACTCTGCCATTGACTCCCGCAAAAGCTGATCGTCAATTTTAGCAATGGCCTGTCCAGCCCGAACCTGATCCCCTTCTTTCACATAAACCGCCGTCACAACACCGCCTGATTTGGGAGATACCTGCACGTTGTTCTTCGCATCAATCGTACCCTGTAACTCGACAAAGTGCCGGAACGTAGACGCTGCTAAAGGAGCTACCGAAACGTCTTTCACACGGGCGTCTTCCTCCTTTTTAGGATCAAGTTTGGCCAAATCGGTTTCCAGCGCTTTAATTTTCGTCGTTAACTCGGACTGCTGAGATTTCAACTCTGTGAGTTCATCCCGTTTGCCCTGTACATCTGTTTTCTTTTCCTGTGAGCAGGCAGCTAGTAGGCTCACGAGGACAATTGCGTAGTATGGTTTCATTGGTTGTTTTTTAAAATTTTAGTTTCCTACATAAAGCCGACCTAAGGACCTGTCCTGATCAACTTTCGTTATTAGAAAATCATATAAAGACGCGAAGTAGTTAGTCTGTGCCTCGCGGAGTGAAGACTCAGCGTTTAGAACTTCGATACTTGACCCAACACCTTCTTTGTATTTAATCTGTGTTACCCGGACAATCTCCTGCGCCAGATCGCGGTTGCGTTGCTGGGTCTGAAGCGTTTGCAGGCTATTCTTAAGGGTAATACTCGATTGCCTAATTTGTAAATCAATTGAGTTACGAAGCAGTTCACCGCTGTTCTGGGCTTTTTGCAGCGTAATCCGTTTCTGAACAATCTGGTATTTCTTCTGAAACCCGTCGAAAATAGGAACCTGTAAGCTTAACCCGATGGTCGAGAAATTGAGCCAGGGCGCAGTAATAAGCTGCCCAAGCGTATTGCGACCACTGTTGTAGCCATAGTTCGCAAACGCCGACAGGGATGGGAAATAGCCTTTCTGTGTTAACTCAATGTCCTGCTCAGCCAGTTTGATTTGTGATTCCAGGGTCGAATACTCAATACGACTACTATATCTAAACGTTGGATCAGGCGAAATTAAAGGCCGAAGGTCATCTACGTTTCGATCCTGAAGCTGTTCAGCCAGCGTTATCTCATCATTAATGCCTAAGCCCATCTGGTACTTCAAAAGGGTATAGCTTAGTTCGATAAGGTTCTGTACATTCTGACGTTCTGCCTTTAAGTTATTGGCCTGCACCTCCAACCGTTGAACATCCAGTCGCTCCACGAAGCCCTGCTTATTCAATGCGCCGGTTTCTTTCAACAGCGTATCCAGACGACCAATATTATAGTCGAGCAGTTTGGCACGTTCCAGCGCAACCAGCACACCATAATAGGCCTTGGCAACTTGTTCTGCTACAGTAACTTTGCTAGACTGCAAATTCCGCTGAGCCAGCTCACGATACGTTGCAGCAGCTCGCAGCCCAACGTTCAGACTGGCACTGTAAATGACCTGATTCACACTTGCCGTGGCATTGGCTGAGTAATTCACACCAAACTTTACCGGTATAGAAAGATCGGCGGGCGCAGTTGGATCGAACGTGTTTGCTGGTAAGAATGCTTTCTGAATGATTATGTTATCGGTCAGTGAAGAGCTAATGGCTACCTGAGGTAAAGCCGATGCTTTTATCTCCCGAATGCGTGCTTCGGCGCTTGCCCCATCGAGCTTGCTGTTCCGAATATTAATATTCTGACTAACGGCAAAGTCGATTGCCTCCTGCAACGTAAATGACCGGCCCGCCCCCTGCTGACCCGATGGTGTCAAACCTGTTGGCGCTAGTCCTAAGCCAGAATTAAATGTTGTGATAACGTTAGGCTGAAGATTTACTGGTCCATTTGACGAGTTTATGGAAGGAACTTCCGTTTGCGAATTTACACTTGGTTGCGATGGGACTGATACACCTGTACCTGGTGTAGTGCCTGGTTGCGCTACTATAGCCCCGGTACCGGCAGGTTGCTGAGCCCCTGGCTGTTGACCACTTGCTGCTGCTCCTGTTGGTTGCTGCCCAACAGAAGGTTGTGTAGCAACCTGTGCCCTTGCTCCAGCCCCAAGCCAAAGGCTCGGTAACCAAAGTGCAGCCACAAAAAGTATATTATTTGTTTTCATAGATAATCGGTTGTACTCCTTTATTCAAAAACTGGTTATAAACTTCAAAGCCTTTTTCGGTAAGCATACCACGTACGAAGTGATGGATCAGTTCTGACTGAATATCGTGCATGGAAAATTGGTCTGTTGGGAAAATCTCATTGTCGAAGGCCAGCTCGATTTGCTCTACTCGAAGACGAGCCAAAATAGTCGGCTTTATATCAGATCTGTATACTCCCTGAAATATACCTTTTTGGATATTTTCTAGAAGAGATCTCATAATATGTCCTTCTTTGTACTGCCTGAAAATGGCAAACGCCTGTGGGTAGTACCGTTTTATATCAATTAATAAATTAGGGCTAACCCCATCTGCATTCTTCTGCATCAGGGTAAGAACACTCATTAACTCTTCGACTGGATTATCGGTCTCAATGACCATACATTCCATAGCAGACTGATCTTTACCGGCTTTGTCCTGAATAACCTGGTACAAGATCTGTTCTTTATCAGAAAAATGCTGATAAATAGTCTTCTTCGAAATACCCAATTTTCGGGCAATATCTTCCATTGTAACCGAGCGAACGCCGTACTTCCAAAACAGTCGTTCGGCTTCTTCCAGAATTCTTTCTTTCATCAAGTAATAGAACTTTTACAGGATGAACTTTGGAAACTCAAATATAGTTCTCAGTTTCCGAAGTATTTTTACTAAAATGATGAACGGTCTTAAAAGTAGAGTGAACCAACTGAAAAGCCCGACGAACCTACAGGGCGCCGGGCTTTTTTGGAGTTATCTTACGAACAGAATTGACAGAGTTACTGTCATCTGACGAACAGCGATGACCTGTCTATTGAACCTTGGCCAGATTAATCATGGCTAATCTCAAAGAAGCGAACATCGGCCTTTACGTTGTTAAGTAATTCTCGTGTTCGCTCCGGACGGGCATCTGTAATGAAAAGCTGCCCGAAGGCTCCTTCATCCATTTGCTGAATAAGCTTGCCAATGCGCCGGTCGTCCAGCTTGTCGAAAATATCGTCTAACAGCAAAATAGGCTTAACACCTTTCTCAGCCTGTAGCTGGTCGAACTGCGCCAGTTTAAGGGCAATCACAAATGTTTTTTGCTGCCCCTGCGAACCAAATTTCTTTAAGGGTACGGCCGGTTGGTTATTGCCTCCACCAATCACAAACGTATAGTCATCTTTATGAACGCCCATCGTCGTGCGCTGCAACACGGTGTCCCGCCGACGAAAGTGTCGGAACTCATCGGCAAATCCCGGATTACTCACTTCCGATTCATATTGAATACTCACCTCTTCGCGCTCATCGCTTAGGAAAGCGTAGTGCAGCCTGAAGCTGGGCAGAAACTCCTGGATAAATTGTTGTCGGCGGTTATGGATTTTTTGACCCAGATCGAGTAGTGGTTCGTCGTAGGTGTCCAGCAGATCATTATCCACCTGGCTGCGTTCGGCAAAAAGCTTGAGCAGACTGTTTCGCTGTTTGAGCACCTGTTGATACATCAGGTAATCGCGCAGGTAATTCGGGTCGAGTTGGGAGAGTACACCATCGAAAAAATGCCGGCGATCTTCGCTATGCTCCCTCACCAGATCAGTATCATTCGGGGCTACCAGCACAACCGGAAACCGGCCGATGTGCTCACTTATACGCTCATATGGCTTTTTATCGGCCATTAGTACTTTCCGTTGGCCCCGTTGCAGGCTAATCGTTATTTGTGTCCGGCCTGGGTGGGCATTCCGATCGTCGTGCTCTTCAAAAACACCATCAATGATAAAATAATCGGCATCGTGCAGAATGCTCAACGCATCCTGCGTTTGGAATGCACTCTTACTTAATGATAAAAAATAAACTGCATCTAACAGGTTGGTTTTACCGCTTCCGTTCGGCCCTACGATTACATTTACCTGTTGCCCAAATACATAGCGGGCATCTTCATAATTCTTAAAATTGGTCAGGCTAAGCTTTTCGAGGTGCATAGATGTAGCGTATAACGCGATAATGCGTAATTTCGCAGAAGTTTATTGCTCGTATAGTTATTATAAATGCATGAGCAATAAAATTGGCAACAAAGATACGGTCGGTTTGTTAGGTAAACAGTCTCCTTCCGTAACGGCAGAGCGCCAGCGATAGCTCATTTTATCGAACACATTCCTCATGGCAAGCGTCAAAGAGAAACCCAAACAAAATGGTAAGGCTACGGAAGCCCAGTCGGCCGTTGCCACGAAAGTACAGCATCCCAAAGAGCGGTATATGTATTGGTATGAATCCATGCAGTTGCAACGGAAATTCGAAGAGAAAGCCGGGCAACTTTATGGTCAACAAAAAATCCGTGGATTCTGCCATCTATATATAGGTCAGGAAGCCTGTTCGTCGGGTTCTTATTCTGCCCTTACAAAAGATGACAAATGGATTACGGCCTATCGTGATCACGGTATCCCAATTGCGCTTGGCTCAGACCCCAAAGCGATCATGGCCGAGTTGTTCGCAAAACAAACTGGCTCATCGAAAGGCAAAGGTGGCTCGATGCACATCTTCGATAAATCTGTCAACTTTGTAGGCGGTCATGGTATCGTTGGTGCACAGATTCCAATGGGAGCGGGTCTTGCCTTTTCAGAGAAATATAACAAG
Organism: Spirosoma pollinicola; assembly: GCF_002831565.1. Taxonomy (NCBI): domain Bacteria; kingdom Pseudomonadati; phylum Bacteroidota; class Cytophagia; order Cytophagales; family Cytophagaceae; genus Spirosoma; species Spirosoma pollinicola. The sequence continues at coordinate 7,056,192 of NZ_CP025096.1, forward strand.
ACTGGTAACTTATCAATCACCTTCTTTGGTGATGGTGCGGTTCGTCAGGGAGCATTACACGAAGCCTTCAACATGGCCATGTTTTGGAAGCTCCCGGCCATCTTCGTTGTTGAAAACAACGGTTACGCAATGGGAACTTCGGTAGAGCGGACCTCGAACGTTACCGAACTTTACACCCTTGCCGAAGCCTATGATATGCCAGCAGAACCCGTCGACGCAATGAGTGTCGAAGCCGTTCACGAAGCGGTTAGTCGTGCCGCCGAACGTGCCCGCGCTGGTGAAGGCCCAACCTTCCTGGAATTCCGCACCTATCGTTACCGTGGTCATTCAATGTCTGATCCGCAGAAATACCGCTCAAAAGACGAAGTTGAGAAGTATAAAATGCGTGACCCGATTGAACAGGTGAAAGCAGCTATTCTCGAAAAAGGCTTTGCTACCGAAGACGAGTTAACGGCTATCGATCAGAAGATAAAAGTGATTGTCGATGAATCTGTCAAATTTGCTGAAGAGTCGCCTTACCCACTTCCTGAAGAAGCGTTCAAAGATGTTTATATGCAGGAAGATTATCCGTTCCTGATGGAATAATTTTAGTTGTTTCTCTTTGCTGAGAAAATCGTTCAACAAAAATGCCTGGCTATAATCAGTCGGGCATTTTTGTTGAACGATTTTCTAAAATTAAATGTATATACATCAAATACACATACACGAATTAAACCTTTTCAAACGTTAACCACTTTTCAATTGTATGAAAACTCTCATAAACGGCCTACACCACGTTACAACGCTTGCAGGCGACACACAGCGGAATGTTGATTACTATACCGACATTATGGGTCTTCGGCTGGTCAAAAAAACCGTCAATTTTGATGCGCCCGATGTCTATCATTTATACTATGGTAACGAAACCGGGTCGCCCGGTACGATTCTGACGTTTTTTCCCTACGGCAATTTGCCTCGTGGACGGAAAGGTGTTGGGCAGTTGACGTACACTGCTTTTTCTGCACCTATTGCCGCCATTAGCTTTTGGATGGATCGGCTACACGAACGTAACATTCCGTATGCTGGCCCTTACAAACGGTTTTCAGAAACCTATGTGCGGTTCGAAGATTTTGACGGCATGGGCATTGAGCTTGTGTTTACGGACGATGATCAACGGCCGGGTTGGGATAATGGCCGCATTCCCGCTGAGTACGCCGTTCGTGGTTTTCACACAGTAACGCTGAATGAGCTGAACCCTGACCGTACGATTAAACTGCTAACCGAAACCATGCAACATACGCTGGTAGGAGAGGAGGAAGGCCGCTTCCGGTTTACCGCCGGGAAAGGGGGTTCAGGCAACTTTGTCGATGTATTGCATTCACCTAAAGATGTACATGCATTACAGGGTGCTGGCTCGGTTCACCACGTTGCGTTCTCTACCGATTCTGACGAGACTCAATTGATCATTCACGAACAATTGGCAGAGGGTGGTTATCATGTGACGCCGGTCCAGGATCGTAATTATTTCAATAGTATTTATTTCCGCGAGCCAGGTGGTATTCTCTTTGAGATAGCTACAAATCCTCCAGGATTTGCTGTCGATGAGCCCGTAGTCGAGTTAGGTACTGCCCTAAAACTTCCACCTCAATACGAACCCCGTCGGGCAAAAATTGAAGCTGAATTACCTGTAATCAGTTTAAAATAATTTTTTCAAACACAGAGGCACAGTGAACACAGAGAATTACCATTTGCTTAAAAACTTTGTGCTCTCCGTGCCCCTGTGTTCATCGACTTATGATACACAATCCAAACAATTATCGCACCGCTGGCAAGCCGCTTGACGAAGCAAGTAAAGTCATGATATTGGTTCATGGCCGCGGTGGTTCAGCCCGGGACATCCTGTCATTGTCGAATTATATTCAGGATAAAGATTTCGCTTTCATCGCGCCGGAAGCAGAAGGAAACACTTGGTATCCGCAATCGTTTTTGCGACCTATGCATGACAATGAACCCTATCTTTCTTCGGCACTGGAAGTGATGGCAAGCATACGAGCTCGTTTGCAGTCAGACTATAATTTTAAATTGCCACAGATTTACTGGCTAGGATTCTCGCAGGGCGCTTGTTTAATGCTTGAATTTGTGGCGCGCAACGCTATGGAATACGGGGGCGTATTTGGTTTAAGCGGTGGCTTGATCGGCCCCGACGATACGCCCCGAAATTATGAAGGTTCATTTAGCAACACCCCTATTTTTTTAGGCTGTAGCGATATTGATTCACACATTCCAAAAACCCGTGTTCTGGACTCTGGGCGTATATTTGAGCAGATGGGCGCGGATGTAACAACGAAATTGTATCCAAATTTTCCGCACTCGATTAACGAAGATGAGCTAAACGTTGTTAATTTGCTGATAGCCGGAGACCGACAAACCTCGGCTGTTAGCTAATGCTAATGCCTATGAGCCAATATATGGTTGAATTTGATCTTCCGACCGTGATGGATGAAGGGTTCGAGAACCGGATACCAGCCCAGCGGCTCAAGGTGGAGGAGTTAATGGAAAAAGGGTTCTTGTTATCCTATTCGTTATCGATTGATCGTCAAAAATTGTGGTGCATCTTTAAGGCCGATTCGGAACTGGAAGTTATGGAATCTATTTCAGAATTTCCGCTCATCAAATACATGACGCCCATGATAACGGAGCTTATGTTTCACAGCATGGTAGCCGCCCGAATTCCCCTCTTTTCTTTGAACTAGATTGACCCAAAAACCCTCTCAAAAAAGAGGGTTTTTTTGTGCATGCAAATTGTACTTTTGCTAGTGCGTTTTACTAAAATCACTTAAGTCACCAGGGTTTAAGTGGTTACATAGCATTACAACTGCTTGATTATCAGTTTCACGTGGAAACATTTTTTAGATTCCACAAGTACCGCTTTTTTATAAAAAACACATGACACCCAACGTCCTTATCTGTCAATCTGAACGTGAGCTTGAAGCTCGATTTGCGACTGATTTTATAGCCCATATCGACGGAAAACACGCAACAACGCTTCGTCATTTTTACGAGGAAATGGCTGATATAATTGAGATTCCCAATTTCACTTTTAACCTGGAAGCGCTCAACGATTCGCTCAATGACTTACAATGGCTGGAAGACGAACGGCTGATTTTGTATTTCACAAACACAAACGAGCTCATCAGCAAAGAGCGAGATCCAGCCAAATTGGGAAGTATTTTAAACGTCCTTGATGCTACAGCCGAAGACTGGAAATGGGTGGATGAGGAGGAAGATATTGATAAAAAGGAGATCGTAATTGTATTTGAAGACAGTCCGCGAATTCAAAAAATGCTGGATAAAGAAGGCATAGCCTATTCGCAAATGTCGGAGTTGAAATGAATGATTGACGCAACAAATTTCTAAAACTTGCTGTTACCCTAACTTGCCGCCGGAGTATCCTTCGAGCGGCTTTTCGTGCTTGACAAACAACCTGACTTTCGCTTGAAACCTGAAGAATTGATCGGTCTTTATACCGATGATAGTTTTATAAAACTGCTAACAGAACCGTTTAGCCGAAAGCCTTCCAAAGAGCCACAACGGTTGCAAATAAAGGGGTTGGCAGGAAGCCTGGATGCAGTACTTGCCTCGGTAATTTTCAAATCCGTCGGGGGGAATCATCTCTACATTTTAACCGATCGCGATGAGGCCGCTTACTTCTTCAATGACCTGCAAAATTTGTTGAGTCGTGAGGTACTGCTATTTCCGATGTCGTATAAGAAACCATATCAATACGAAGAAGTAGAAAATGCCAACGTTCTGATGCGGGCCGAAGTGCTGAACAAACTTAACCCGGCACCTAAAGATGGCTTGTTGATGGTAGCTTATCCTGAGGCATTATCGGAGAAAGTTATCAACAAACGCTCCTTACAGGCCAACACATTAACAATAAGAGTAGGGGAGAAACTGGATACGCATTTTGTGTCGGAATTGCTTCAAACCTATGAATTCGAAAAGACAGACTTTGTATACGAAGCAGGTCAATTCTCCGTACGCGGGGGTATTATCGATGTATTTTCGTTCGCTAGCGAATTCCCATTTCGGATCGATTTGTTTGGTGATGAGGTAGAGAGTATTCGCAAATTCAATCCGGAATCGCAACTTTCGACAGATCCGGTTGAGTTCATTAACATCATTCCAAATATCCAGACGAAGCTAACGCAGGAAACCCGGGAACCGTTTTTTGATTTTCTACCCGAGGCAACAACCATCTGGGCAAAAGACGTTGAGTTCACTCTGGAGATAATCGAAAAGTGCTTCGAGAAAGCTGAGCAAAACTTTGCGACAATCGTGGCCAGTAGTGGCGGTATTCAGGTGGTATCAGATCCAAACGCGTTGTTTGAAACCCGACGAACATTCCTGAACGAGTTAAAGCGTTTCCGAACAGTCGAGTTTGGGCGAAAATTTTACTTCAAGACAGAGGGTCGCCAGCAGTACAGTTCCAAACCTCAGCCGTCGTTTAACAAAGATTTTAAGCGGTTGATCGATACGCTGGGCGACAACCAAGCAAAAGGCTTTACGAATATTATTGCGGGTGAATCCTACAAGCAGCTGGACCGCCTGCGAACCATTTTCGAGGAGCTTGATCCCTTCATTAAATTCCAACCCATGAACATCGGTTTACGGGAAGGTTTCATGGATGAAGCCCTGAAAATTGCGTGTTTCACCGATCACCAGATCTTCGACAGGTACTATAAATATCGAGTTCAGGACAAATTCTCGAAGTCAAAAGCTTTAACCTTACGGGAGCTAAAAACACTTCAACCGGGCGATTACGTTACGCACGTAGACTATGGCATTGGCCGTTTTGCTGGTCTCGAAAAAGTGGATCATGCCGGAAACGAACAGGAGGCAATTCGACTAATCTACCGCGATAATGACATATTGCTGGTGAGTATCCACAGCCTTCACAAAATCGCAAAATATAGCGGTCGTGAAGGTGGTCCGCCAACCATGAGTAAGCTTGGCTCGCAAGAGTGGGAGCAGAAGAAATCGCGCATCAGAAAGCAGGTAAAAGACATCGCCCGCGAATTAATAGCCTTATATGCCAAACGCCGAACCGCTCCGGGTTTTGCTTATAGTCGCGACAGTTTTTTGCAAGTCGAATTGGAGTCATCTTTCATATACGAAGACACGCCCGATCAGGCAAAAGCGACCAACGATGTGAAAGACGACATGGAACAGCCGCACCCAATGGATCGGCTCGTTTGTGGCGACGTTGGTTTTGGCAAAACAGAGATTGCTATACGTGCGGCTTTCAAAGCTGTAACAGATAACAAGCAGGTTGCTGTGCTGGTGCCCACTACGATTCTAGCCATGCAGCACTTTAAAACGTTCACAGACCGTATATCCGACTTTCCGGTTAAAATCGAGTACATCAATCGGTTTAGAACAGCGGGTCAGATAAAGGAGATTTTGAAAGGCGTGGCTTCTGGTGAAATTGGTATTCTAATTGGTACCCACCGAATCGTCAATAAAGACATCAAGTTTAAGGATTTGGGTCTGCTGGTAATTGACGAAGAGCAAAAGTTTGGTGTTAAAACAAAAGATAGATTAAAGGAAATGCGCGTTGAGGTCGACGTGCTTACACTCACAGCTACACCAATTCCGCGAACCTTACACTTCTCGTTGATGGGTGCCCGCGATTTATCGGTTATTGCCACACCACCACCAAATCGCCAGCCTGTTACTACAGAAGTTCATCCATTTAATGAAGCCACGATTCGGGACGCCATAAGTTATGAAGTTAGGAGGGGCGGACAAGTCTTTTTTGTCCATAACCGCGTTAATGATATTGAGTCGATCGGCAACTTAATTATGCGATTGGTGCCAGAAGCTCGAATTGGGGTAGCCCACGGACAGATGGAAGGCGACCGACTTGAGCGGGTAATGACGCGGTTCATAGAAGGCGATTTTGATGTGCTCATCTCTACCAATATTATCGAATCGGGGCTGGATATTCCCAACGCAAATACAATCCTGATAAACAACGCTCATTATTTTGGTTTATCCGACTTACACCAAATGCGGGGAAGGGTGGGGCGTTCGAACCGAAAAGCTTTTTGCTATTTGCTGACACCACCGCCATCCGTGCTGACGGCAGATGCCCGCAAGAGACTCCAAACCCTTGAGGATTTTTCAGATCTGGGCGAAGGATTTAAAATTGCCATGCGTGATCTTGACATCAGAGGAGCAGGTAATTTGTTGGGGGCTGAGCAGAGCGGATTTGTGAATGATCTTGGGTTCGAAATGTACCACAAAGTACTAGATGAGGCTGTTCAGGAGTTGCGTGAGAGCGAATTTAAAGACTTGTTCGAGACCAAACCTGGAGACTTTAAATTGTCATTACCTGACACCGTTATTGAGACTGATCTGCAAGTAGTTATTCCTGAACGATACGTCTCGAATATTTCTGAAAGACTAGCGTTATATACTCGCCTGGATAGTCTTCAAAACAAAGAAGAGGTTCAGGCATTTCGACAGGAGGTTATCGATCGGTTTGGTCCAATGCCAGAAGAAGTTGAAAATTTAATAAAAATGGTCAACGTTCGCTGGAAAGCTGAGCAATTATACCTTGAAAAACTGACGCTCAAGAATAATATCATGAAAGGATACTTCGTTTCTAACGGGAACGATGAGTTCTTCAAGTCTGACCAATTTGGCAAGGTAATTGAGTACATCAAGCGGAACCCAACGAAGGGTTCCCTGAAAGAATCGAAAGGAAGACCCATTATTACACACTCAGATGTTTATTCTGTCGAGCAATTAGACGAAATAATGGGTGCGTTGACGAATTAATTACGATTTTTGCACCTACGTTTTACACAAAAATAGAGCAATGATTCAAAAGTATCACCTGCAACGAGCGGCTTATGTGCTTCTGGCAATGGCGGCCCTGGCATCTTGCAAGTCCAAGCACCCAACCAGCGTGCAGCCTGGCAAGAAAAGTACAGCGACGGGGATTGCTTATAACCAGAAAGACGGTTTTCAGGTTAAAAAATTCGCAGGCCAAAAAGCTGGTCCTAACTTAGTTTTCATCGAAGGCGGTCGCTTCACAATGGGCGCCCTTGAGGAAGATGTAATGAACAGCCGCGACAACCGCGAGCGGACAGTTTCGATTCAATCATTTTATATGGATGAAACGGAGATGGCAAACGTTCACTACCTTGAATATCTGAACGCTATTTCACGCGATTCATCAGAAGAAGTAGTAAAAGCAGCCCTGCCCGACACAACTGTATGGGCAAACCCATTATCGTTCAACGATTCGTATGTAACGCAATACCTGCGTTATCCTGCATTCCGCTATTACCCAGTAGTGGGTGTATCGTGGGTGCAGGCTAGTGATTATGCTGTTTGGCGTTCAAACGCGGTAAACAATGAATTAGCCAAAGGGGGCGCTCCAAAGGAAAAGAAAAAGGGGGGCGGTTTTTCGTTGAAACGGAAATCTAAAACCGTTGAGGAGCCTGCTTTAGCCGAAGCTACTACAGCATCGACATCGGCGGCTCCGGCAAAACCAAGCCTCGAAAGTGGTCTGGTATTACCTGATTACCGACTTCCAACAGAAGCCGAATGGGAATATGCAGCAAAAGCCCTGATTGGAACTCAATACATGGACGAGAATCAAATCAATCAGCGGATCTACCCATGGGATGGTTCTTCTGTTCGTAACCCTAAGAAGGGCCGGAAACAGGGTCAAATGCTGGCAAACTTTAAACGGGGTCGTGGTGACTACGCTGGTATAGCCGGTCGTTCGAATGATGGAGCTATTATCACCGCAGAAATTTATGCATATCCAGCCAACGATTTTGGTTTGTATAATATGGCTGGTAACGTAAATGAATGGGTATATGACGTTTATCGCCCATTGTCTTACCAAGATGTTAACGACCTGAACCCAATTCGCCGTAATGGTTATCTGGATGAATCTAAAAACTATGATACAAAAAATCGTCAATCATTGATAGATGATAAACTGCGGGTTTACAAAGGTGGTTCGTGGGGTGATGTAGCTTATTGGTTATCTCCTGGTACCCGTCGGTTCTTAGATCAGGATTCTGCAACAGCTATGATCGGTTTCCGTTGTGCTATGATCGGAGTAGGTAGAAACAAATAGATTTTCAGTAGAGACGTTTATAAGCAAAAGCGCTCATTCAGAAATGGATGAGCGCTTTTGCTTATCGATGAGTTGCGGCTAACGTCAGGATGCCAACTGACTTACATCCAGCTTTCAATAATTCAATTGCACATGCTTCAAGTGTGGCTCCTGTTGTCAAGACATCATCCACCAGCACAATTTTTTTGTCTTTAATTTCATCGGCATTATTTACAGAAAATACTGTTTTCACATTCTCCCAGCGTTCTAGTCTATTTTTTCGGGTCTGTGATTCATTAAAACGTTTCCGTATGAGAACATCAGCACGCATTGGAACGTTAAGTGCTTCAGATAAGCCTTCTGCAATCCAATCGGCCTGGTTATAGCCCCGCTGTTGAAAACGGCTCTTGTGCAACGGAACGCCAATTAATACGTCTATTTCATTAACCAGATTACTTTCAGAAATTAACAGATAGCCATACCATTTAGCCATCTCTTTTGCCGCTTCTTTCTGACCCTTGTACTTAATACCATGAATCAGCTTTTGTACAATTCCACCTTTGGTAAAAAAAACATACGACGCTAAAAACTGAACAGGCACTTTTCCGGCAAACTTATTGAGGAGATCAAGATTATAGGGTTCTTGATGTTTGTTGGTTTCCGGTAAATTGATTCGGCATCTCGTACACAACACTAATTCATTTGCACCTAATGACTTATTACAACCCAGGCAAAGAGTTGGAAAGAGAAGGTCAAAAAAATTGGCGAATAATCTATGTACAATCAGAAGCATGAAAGGCATTCGTTAGATAAGATAAAACGTTGTAATTTAGAGAGAAGAAAAAATGTATGAGCGTCGTGAACGAAAATAGTATTAATAAATCGTGGGAAGAGTTACTTGATCAGTTACAGACTCTTGTAGGAAAACGCCCAGTCGATCTCAATGCAGTTCTGTTTTTGATTGGGGTACAAGAATTGGGAAATGGTCCGAAACGTTTTTCCAAGGAAGCGAAACAGGATTTGATGCATATCGCTGTTTGCCGAATTTTAAGCTCACAGGGTTATTACACATTTGAAGGGCTTGACAAAGACGGTTGGCCGCAATGGACATTAACGAAGCCACTCCCATTTGGCGATTTGATGGCCCAGGAAAACTTCTTGAAGCAACATGTTATTCAGTATTTCGAGTCATTATTAGTTTAACTGATGAACCTGAATTCTTATGCAATCATCTAATGCATATTCTACGTTGCTCCAACGCATCGACGAGTATAAAAGACGCTATTTTCAGAACCAGTTAGTAAAGGGTAGCTTATTTTTTGTCGCCTTACTAGGAAGCGGTTACCTGTTCATCAACACCGCAGAATTTATTGGTCGATTTAATTCGGTAGGTAGGGGAGCCTTATTTTTCGGCTTTCTACTGACTGTTATGGTAGGCCTTTACTTATTAATAATTCGGCCTCTACTGAATTTATATGGCCTGAGCAAGCCTTTATCTAATGATGAAGCAGCTCGCCAGATTGGCACCTTTTTTCCTGAAGTAGGGGATAAGTTATTAAACACATTACAACTTCAGCGCATCTCAGCTGATCAAAGCGATTTACTGAGTGCAAGCTTGAATCAACGCTCGCAACAGTTGCTGATAAATCGATTTGCGAATGCTATTCAGATAAGTCGAAATCGGGAATTTCTAAAGTATGCTATTCCGCCGTTAGCCTTAATTTTACTTATCCTGATCTTAAATCCGGGCTTTTTCACAAAGTCATCAACTCGTCTTGTTAACTATAACAAAGAATTTGCAGAGGAAGCCCCGTTTCAATTTATTGTACAGAACAAAGCGCTTAAGGCTTTTAGAAACGAAGATTTCCCGCTTTCGGTGAAATTGGTTGGTGATGCAGTACCCCAAGCAGTGTATGTTGTCGCTAATGGCACCCGTTTTAAACTTGAACAATCCGGTAATCAATTCACCTATAACTTTGACAATCTTCAACGTGATTTAGACTTTCATTTAGAAGCTTCAGGCTATAACTCGCCTGAGTATACAGTTTCATTACTAGACCGTCCCTCAGTCCTTTCGTTTAACGTTAAGCTTGATTATCCAGCTTACTTGAATAAGCCTTCCGAGCAGCTTTCTAATGTAGGTAACTTACTGGTACCACAGGGAACGGTAGTAAATTGGGAGTTTGCAGCAGATCATACAGACTCACTTCTATTCCGTTTTAATACGGATGCAAAGCCTTCACCAGCCAAACTAGTTGATGAAAATACCTTTGTTCTGAATCGGCGTTTGATGCAAAATTCAGCTTATACCGTTTCGCTTAAAAACGGTCAGGTTGCATCGCCATCAACGATTCAGTACAATGTTCAAATCATTCCAGACCGTTATCCTCAAATTTCGGTCGATCGAATTCAGGACACCGTTACATACAATTACATTGCCCTTTCCGGTCTTGTTTCTGATGATTACGGTTTTTCTAAACTACGCTTGAATTACAAAATTAATCGTAACGGAAAAGCGTCACTTATATACGTTAAGGATATTCCAATTAATAAATCGACAACTTCTCAAAACTTCGTTTACAATTGGTCCTTAGACAGTTTAAAGCTTGGACAGGAGGATCGTCTTGAATATTTCGTACAAGTTTGGGACAATGATGGAGTTAATGGAGCTAAGTCTAGCCGTTCGAATCAATTAAATTTTACGGTGCCTTCAAATGCTGAAATTCAAAAACAGGTTGATAAATCTGCTGAAAAAACAGAAGAGCAGATTGACAATGCATTAAGCAAAACTCAGGCAATCAAGAAAGAACTCCAGACAATGGAAGACCGGATGCGAACGAAAAAATCATCCGATTTTCAGGACAAAAAACAGCTCCAGGATATTTTGCAGAAGCGAGAAGAGTTGATGAAAGAAGTTCAAAAACTGCAGGAGCAGATGCAGAAAACGAACGATACTCAACAACGGTTTGCAGAAAAGAATCAGGCCATGCAGGACAAAATGGAACAGCTTCAAAAGCTTTTCAAAGATTTACTTGATCCGGAATCCAAGCAGCTTTATGAGCAATTGAAACAACTTCTTGAACGTAAACAGGATGAAAAAGCATCAGACATGCTTGACCGTTTAAGCCGGAAGGAAAAGAACATGGAACGCGATTTAGATCGCGCTCTTAAGCTTTTCAAACAAATGCAACTTGAACAGAAGGTCAACAACATAGCCGAAAATTTAGAGAAGCAAGCTGAGCAATTAGAGAAGCAGGCAGAAGAAAACGCGAAGAAAGACCAGACATCACAGGACCAGCAAAAGCAACAGGAGAAGTCACAGGAAGACTTTAAAAACACCCAGGAGCAACTAAAAGAGATTGATAAGCAGGCTGAAAAGGACGACTTAAATAAGCCTGAGCCTTCGGAGAAGGAGCAGCAGGAAATTGAGAAGGATATGGAGGAAGCAACTAAAAATATGAAGAGTGACCAGGGTAAACAGGCCTCCTCTAAACAGAAAAAGTCAGCCAAATCTATGAAGGCAATGAGTAAGGCGATGAAAGAATCCATGCAATCCTCTGAGATGGAAGAGATGCAGGAAAATATTGACGACTTACGCAACATCCTCGACAACCTTATCACTCTATCATTTGGGCAGGAGCGTGTGATGAAGGATTTCCGTGGAATGAGCCTTCAAGATCCTCGGGTCACCAAACTCTCTCAGGAGCAATTGAAGCTTCAGGATGATGCTAAAATTATTGAAGATAGTTTAAATGCTTTAGCTAGCCGCGTGGTACAAATTCAATCCTTTGTAACACGAGAGTTAACAAATATGAAGTTCTATATGGACGAAAGTGTGCAACAGTTGCGCGATCGTCGGTTGAGCATGGCTTCCTCCAAGCAACAATTCGCAATGACATCGATCAATAATTTAGCATTAATGTTGAGTGATGTATTGAAGAATATGCAGCAGCAAATGAACGCTATGGCCATGCCAGGAAAGGGTAAAGGTGGCAAAAAAGGTGAAAAACCTGGAGGCATGGGCGATATGCAGAAGCAATTGAATGCCAAAATGCAGCAAATGCAGAAAGGAGGGAAGACCGGTAGAGGACTTTCTGAAGAGCTTTCTCAGATGGCTGCCGAACAAGCAATGATTCGCAGCATGCTAAAGAAGTTGGAAGAAAATGCAAAAGGCACTGAAGCGGGTAAACAGCAAGAGAAACAAGTTAAAGAGCTAATGGATAAGATGGATGAAGCAGAAACTGATTTAGTCAATAAGCGTGTGAACTCAAATACAATTAACCGCCAAAACGAAATCTTAACTCGTTTGCTCGAATCCGAAAAAGCACTTAAACAACAAGAAGAAGATCCCAAGCGTCAAGCTGAAGCTGCTAAGTCAACAAAGCACAGTACTCCGTCCTTTTTTGATTCCACTAATACCCAGCAAAAAACGAAACAAGTCGAAGTGCTTCGCTCAGTTACGCCTAACTATAACCTTTTTTATAAAAAGGAAGCAAATCAATATTTACAGAAAGTAAGCAAGTAATTTCTCAGTTTTTTTTTAAAACCGCTGATCTCGCACTAAGGTCAGCGGTTTTTTGTTGCTTTCGTATCAGTTTCTTTACACGTTTTACCTTTTCAACAACTTTCTACAATTTTGTGAAAAGTTTCCACGTGAAACATTTTTCAAAAATTATCAAAAATGCATTTTTCATACGATGTCATTGTAGTAGGTGCAGGTCATGCTGGATGCGAAGCGGCCAACGCTGCAGCAATCATGGGCTCTAAAGTTTTGCTTGTTACAATGAATATGCAAACCATAGCGCAAATGTCCTGCAACCCAGCTATGGGTGGCGTAGCTAAAGGTCAGATTGTTCGTGAAGTGGATGCACTTGGGGGAATGTCCGGTATCATTAGCGATAAAAGCATGATCCAGTTCAGAATGCTGAATAGGTCAAAAGGCCCTGCCATGTGGAGCCCTAGATGCCAAAGTGATCGAAATGTATTCGCCTGGGAGTGGCGTAAAGCATTAGAGGAAAATAAAAACGTTGATTTTTGGCAGGATTCGGTTACTGAAGTAGTCGTAAAAGATGGTCGCGCTAGTGGCGTAAAAACGAGTTTAGGTGTTGAGTTTTCTGCGAAAGCCGTTGTGTTAACGAACGGGACTTTCCTGAATGGACAAATGTTTATAGGCGAGAAAGTATTTGGTGGCGGTCGTACAGCCGAACGAGCATCCACTGGTATAACAGAGCAATTGGTTCAGTTAGGTTTTGAGTCGGGACGTATGAAAACCGGTACTCCTCCACGTGTAGATGGGAGAAGTTTGAATTACACCTTAATGGAGGAGCAACTGGGGGATGAAAATCCAGGTAAATTTTCCTACACAAATACCCCGTCATTGACCAAGCAACGGAGTTGTTGGATCACCTATACCAACCAGGCAGTGCATGATGAACTGAAGACTGGCTTTGATAAATCACCCATGTTCACGGGTCGTATCAAAGGTCTTGGGCCGCGTTACTGCCCCTCAGTCGAAGACAAAATAAACCGTTTCGCCGACAAGGACCGGCATCAGATTTTCGTAGAACCAGAAGGATGGGATACAGTTGAAGTCTACGTAAATGGATTCTCGACTTCATTGCCCGAAACAGTACAATACAATGCTTTGCGCAAAATTCAGGGTTTTGAGAACGTCAGAATGTTCCGCCCTGGTTATGCAGTTGAGTATGACTTCTTTCCACCGACCCAATTAAAGCCTACGCTTGAGACTCAATTAGTCCATAATTTATTCTTTGCAGGGCAAATAAACGGGACTACGGGATATGAAGAAGCAGCGTGTCAAGGACTGATGGCTGGCATCAATGCGCACCGGAATACCAAAGAAGAAGCCGAATTTACAATCAAAAGGTCGGAAGGATACATTGGAGTTTTGATCGATGACCTGATTACAAAAGGTACCGAAGAACCCTACCGCATGTTTACGTCAAGGGCTGAATATCGAACGCTGCTTCGGCAGGACAATGCTGATTTAAGGCTTACCGAAAAGGGGTATGCGATTGGACTAGCTTCACAGGAACGATATGATTCAATGGTCAAAAAACGTGAAGGTATAGCTCAACTGACCGATGCTATCAGATCAGCTAAAGTTAAACCTGAAGAGATTAATGGCTTCCTGGAGTCGAAAGGCAGTGCTCCATTGAGGGAAAAAAGTAGCCTTTACACATTACTGAAACGCCCTGAGATAGATCAGACTGACGTAAAAGGAATTCTCAGTGCAATGCCAGAAATGCCCGATGGGGTAGGGGAGGAGATCATTGAGCAAACAGTGATTGAAATCAAATATGAAGATTACCTTAATCGGGAGAAATTAAATGCGGACAAACTAGACAGATGGGAAAGTTTGTCAATCAACCCAACATTTGACTACGACCGATTAAAGGCGCTCTCATTTGAGGGTAAAGAAAAACTTAAGCGGCTTCGTCCATCAACTATTGGTCAGGCATCAAGGATTAGCGGAGTAAGTCCCTCAGATGTATCAATCTTATTGGTCTATATGGGCCGTTAGTTTTTAGCTGTGGCTTTATAGGTTTATCTATAAAGCCACAGCTTTTTTGTGTTCACTCATTTTTTGATAAGCGTCTTGGAAACCGTAACTCAATGCCCGGTTTGTGGCAATAGCACATTCAGTAATTATATAGTTTGTCAGGACTATCTGGTTAGCAATCAAAAGTTCACTATCCAGCAATGTCAAAAATGTAGTTTCAGGTTAACAAATCCACGACCAAATGAACAGTCAATTGGTTCTTACTACAAGTCGGAAGAGTACGTTTCACACAACGATAAAAGTGGTGGTCTGATTAACACGGCGTATCGGATGGTTCGAAACTACACGCTAAGATCCAAGCTCAATCTTATCAATAAACTAAACGGTAAGCCCGGTCAAATCTTGGATGTAGGTTGCGGGACAGGTGCCTTTCTAGAAAGTTGCCGGGCAGGTGGATGGCAAGTAGCAGGTATGGAGCCTGACCCCGATGCACGGGCTATTGCCATTGAAAAGCTTCAGGCAGAGATCAAGCCAAATCTGGCGACACTATCCACTTCGCAACCTTTCGATATTATTTCACTTTGGCATGTACTTGAACACATTCCTAATTTAAGTGAATCCATATCCATGCTTCACCAGTTACTGAAAGAACAGGGGACATTACTAATAGCCGTTCCAAATTCAGATTCGTATGACGCCAATTACTTTAAGGAGTATTGGGCCGCTTATGATGTTCCTCGACACTTACACCATTTTACCCCTTCGACCATCGAGCCGCTATTCAACAAACATGGCTTTGTATTAGTTAATAAGCTACCAATGGTATTTGATGCTTTTTATATAGCTATGTTAAGTACGCGCTATCAAACCGGAAAAACAGACTATTTAAAAAGCGTACAGGTAGGACTAGCCTCAAATGCACAGGCAAAGCGCACCGGTAACTCATCAAGCTTAATCTACGTTTTAAAGAAGGCATAATAATTGCCTTGATACCCATATAAGTACCCGTTTTCAGCCCTGTAAGGAAAAGGTCAATTCTAAATTAAAAAAGTTAAATTTTTGTGTGAATAACCATGTGTATAACTCCTTGTGCAACGTGGATAATTTGTTTACAAGAGGGACATACACTGTGGAAGACTATATAAGTAATCCACAATGGTTTTCTACAACGATGTTTGTGTGGAGAAACAGCAACATATACCCTGTCACTCCACAAATTTTCCCCAACCAGAATTGTGTATTAAGTTTATAAACAAATCCACAAGCTATCAACATACCATTTGTGGATAAAATGTTATTTACTTAATAATAAGTACTTTAGGGGTGGATAAGTAAAGTAGAAATGGTGGATATGTTGCTGGTCTTATCCACATTCAGTATATTCATAAGTGGACAACTTATTTATACACATATCCACACAGCTAATGGTTAAAACAACGTTTCTTTTAAAAAGCTCTTTTATAAAATGTTAATAAGGTCAAAAGTCATTATTGCATTATTGTGGCTGATGTCTGCCGGGTTTGCCTGGGGACAGGCCGTGCCTTTATCAGGGGGAGCGAGTTTGGCAGAAGAGTATTATAAAGCCGGCGATTTCGAAAAAGCTGCGAATGAATACGCCAAGCTGTTAAAAGTAGATGTGACGTGGATAAAGTTGTCGCGGTATGTGTATAGCCTACAAAAAAGTAATAAGACCGAAGAAGCCGTAAAGTATTTGCGTAAGCAACAGAAAAGTGATGAAGGTAATCGGCCTTACTACGATTTGTTGAGTGGACAACTGGCAACCCAGCAGGGTGACACGACACAAGCGAAAACAATGTACGCTGCGGCTATACAATCAAGCAAATCATCAATTGCAAAGCTTGAAAAAATTGCGGCAGCCTTTAACGAAGCCGGAGAGAGCCGCTGGGCCATCCGTTCATTGGAAACGGCACGAGAGGTAAGTAAAGAACCAACGGCCTACAGTGAGGATTTAATGGCCTTATATCGGGCAACCGGTCAAACTGAAAAATCAATAGATGAGATCATCACAACAAGTAAGCAAAGTGAGAAGAAAGAAACAGTATTAGCCGCCTTACAGGGGTTTATCAACACCAAAGATGAACCACTTGTGGAAAAAGCACTTTATACCAAAATTCAGCAGGAACCAAACGAGTTGGCCTACAATGAACTGCTTATTTGGTATTTCGTACAAAAGCAAAAATTCAGCCGAGCACTTTTACAGGAGAAAGCAACTGATAAACGACTCAAATTAAATGGCAGTCGGGTGTACGATCTTGGCATGTTAGCCATGAATAATAAAGAGTACAAAACGGCTGCTGAATCATTTGAATACGTATCCACAACTTATCCACAAGGTCAGCTTTATCCATTTGCTCGTCGATTGGTGATCAATGCACGGGAAGAGCAAGTAAAAAATACATACCCTGTGGATAAAGTTGAAATTCGCAAACTAATCGGTGACTACCAGCGAATGCTACAGGAAGTGGGAACGAATGTAAAAACACTCGAAGCACTACGTAGCACCGCTAACCTCTACGGAAACTACTTGGATAGTAAAGATACCGCTCTTACGGTATTAGATCTCGCCATTGACCTGGGCAAGTCTGACAGAAATTTTGTGGATCGGTGTAAGCTTGACAAAGGCGACATCTATCTGCTCAAAGGCGAACCCTGGGAATCGACCTTACTATACTCACAAGTTGAGAAGTCCCAGAAAGAAGAGCTTTTGGGTTACGAAGCCAAGATAAAGAACGCAAAGCTTCATTATTACAGGGGAAATCTAGCTGTATCGAAAGATTTGCTGGACGTACTTAAATTAGCTACTTCCCGAGAAATTGCTAACGATGCAGAACAACTTAGCCTGCTAATAGTGGATAACACAGGCATGGATAGTACTGAAGCTGCTATGAGGGAGTACGCCGACATTGATCTGCTACTGTTTCAGAATAAAACAGATGAGGCCGTGAGTGCCCTAAACAAAATGTTGACAAAATATGCAGATCATAGCCTGGCTGATGAAATTCTGTGGCTTAGGGCAAATACGTATATGAAACAGGGGAAGAATGCAGAGGCTCTTGAAGACTTAAAAAAAATCATCGCATCATATCCGAACGATATCTTGGGCGATGATGCAATGTTTACGCAAGGAAAAATCTATGAAGAGCGGCTAAAAGACAAACAAGCTGCAATGGATGCTTATCAAAAGGTACTTACTCAATATCCCGGAAGCATTTACGGAGCCGAGGCTCGTAAACGCTTCAGAGCCTTAAGAGGTGATACCCTAAACTAATATTAGAGTTAATTGGTACTTATCAACACCAGTAAAAGTTATCCACAAAAATGGCCCTATTCATCCAAATGGGGCCATTTTTGTGGATAACTTTATTAAACTGTTTGCAGAAATGATTCCTTGAATGCTTCATACTCTGCGGGAATGGGGATACTTTTCTTTGAACGGTGAGCTAATTCAGCTAATCGTTCAGGAACTTCGACTGGATGTCCAAGCACTTCTTCAACGAGTGGTTTAAATTTCGAAGGATGCGCCGTAGCTAGGGAGATTCCCATAACATCTTGCTGACTGTCTGTCATGTAATCTTGTAAACCCATGATACCAATAGCCGTGTGAGGACAAGACACATAATTGTACTGATCGTAAATACGCTTCATACCAGCACGTGTTTCTTCGTCGTCATAAAAATAGCCAGAAACATTCGTTTTAAATTGGTTGTAATCGTAATTGTACAGATGAGCCAACCGAACAAAATTGCTGGGACTACCCACATCCATAGCGTTTGAAATAGTTGCAACGGAAGCTTGAGGTAAATAATTACCCGATTTTAGGTAACTGGGAACTACATGGTTAAGATTAGTCGCAGCAACAAAATGAGCTACTGGCAAGCCCATTTTTTGAACCATAGCTCCAGCACTTAAATTGCCAAAGTTTCCACTTGGTGTGGAAAAGACCACCGGCTTGCCATAATGTTGGACCTGGCCATAGGCGCTCACATAATAGAAACCTTGTGGAATAAGTCGAAATATATTGATAGAATTGGCAGATGACAAAGATAAATGCGCATTCAGTTCGGCATCAACGAAGGCTTGCTTTACAATAGCCTGACAATCATCGAACGTGCCATCCACTTCAAAAGCCTGAATGTTTCCACCCAGAGTTGTTAACTGTTTTTCCTGTAATTCACTTACACGACCACTCGGATATAAAATCGAAACCCGAACACCCGGAACATTATGAAAGCCCATGGCAACAGCTCCACCTGTATCTCCTGATGTGGCGACTAAAATGTTAACCTCCTTGTCACTCTGTTTAGAAAAATAGGACATAAGTGCAGCCATATAGCGAGCACCAACATCTTTAAACGCTAATGACGGACCATGAAACAACTCCAAAACGCTTGTTTTACCAGATTCAAGCTGAATAACAGGTGTTTCAAAAGGGAATGCATTATGTGTCAACTCCTCCAGATCAGCTTTATTAATTTCATCCCCAAATAAAGCATAACTAATTGCGAAGCCAATATCGGCCAAAGATTGGTCGGCAATGGCTGTGAAGAAGTCAACGCCTAGAGTAGGTAAAGGGGTTGGCATGTAAAGCCCCTTATCAGCAGGCATACTTTGGAAAAGGGCTTGCTTGGTGGATACAGTCGACTGTGGACTGTTTGTGCTGTAAAAACGCATAAACGAAGTCAAAATAAGGCTACAAAGTACGTTAAATCAATGTAATGAATTGAGTAGAATAGCGTAAAATGTGGAAAACTATTGTTGATTAGTGGATAAGTAGCGTAATACCTAAATTTGTAAAAACTAACACTTCATTATGTCATTCGGATTTTTCAACGTGCCAACACCGGTAAACGAACCGGTAAAAGAATACCGTCCTGGTTCGCCGGAACGTGAAGTCATCAAAAAAGCTTTAGCTGAATTTCGTTCTCAGGAAACGGATATTCCAATGTATATAGGGGGAGAAGAAGTACGCACTGATCGTAAACTCCGTGTTGCGCCCCCACACGATCATCAGCACACATTAGGGTATTTCTATGAAGGCGATGCAACGCACGTTGAAAAAGCGATACAGTCAGCATTAGAAGCGAAAGAATCTTGGGCCAACTTATCCTGGCAGCATCGAGCAAGTGTGTTTCTGAAAGCCGCCGATCTGCTTGCTGGCCCGTATCGTGCTCAAATCAATGCGGCTACAATGCTTGGACAATCGAAAAATGTGTATCAGGCAGAAATTGATTCCGCTTGCGAACTGATCGACTTTCTTCGATTCAACGTTCATTACGCGACAGATATATACAAACAGCAACCCAGTTCATCGCCAGGAGTGTGGAACCGGTTGGAATACAGACCACTCGAAGGGTTCATATTTGCACTAACGCCCTTCAATTTTACGGCGATAGCCGGTAATTTGCCAACATCTGCCGCCTTAATGGGAAACACAATTGTTTGGAAACCGGCGTACTCACAAGTCCTTTCGGCTAAAGTGATCATGGACGTGCTTCGGGCAGCAGGACTTCCATCTGGCGTGATCAACTTGATTTATGTAGATGGACCCGTTGCGGGAGAGGTAATTTTCAATCATCCTGATTTTGCCGGAATACATTTTACGGGTAGTACGGGTGTGTTTCAAAAAATCTGGGGTACAATTGGCGCAAACATTCACAAATACAAAACGTATCCACGTATAGTAGGGGAGACGGGCGGGAAAGATTTTGTTATGGTTCACGTGTCGGCAAACGTCGATGAAGTGGCAACAGGATTGGTACGGGGCGCCTTTGAATACCAGGGCCAAAAATGCTCAGCAGCCTCAAGAGCTTATATCCCTACTATACTTTGGCCAGCCGTAGAAGCTAAGATAAAACAGTTCTTAAGCGAAATAAAAATGGGCGTGACCGAAGACTTTTCCAACTTCGTCAACGCTGTTATCGATGAACGTGCTTTCAAGAAAATTACTGCCTACATCGACGAAGCCAAAAAAAGTGAAGGCGTGGAGGTAGTAGCAGGTGGAAATTATGACGGGTCAAGAGGCTATTTTATCGAACCTACAGTATTAAAAGTAAATGACCCGAAATACCGTACAATGTGTGAAGAGATCTTTGGACCCGTCTTATCGATACATGTTTATGAGCCCTCGGAATTTGAAAATGTGCTTCAAATCTTGAATACTACTTCGCCATACGCACTAACAGGATCCATATTCGCGAAGGATAGATATGTAATTGAACAGGTAACAAAGACCCTTCAAAATGCCGCTGGTAACTTTTATATCAATGATAAACCAACAGGGGCCGTAGTTGGACAACAACCATTTGGTGGCGCGAGGGCGTCAGGAACAAACGATAAAGCTGGATCAGCTCTGAACTTATATCGTTGGGTATCAGCACGTACTGTTAAGGAAACCTTTGTTCCACCAAAATCATACGAATATCCGTTTCTTCAGGAAGAATAATATTTCAAAAAAGTTTTAAAGAATGCTTGCGTAAAGGAAATTAAACACCTAATTTTGCACTCCCAAACGACGAAAGAGTAAGCGGATTTAAAATCTAATTGCTTTTTAGTCAACGAGTTACAAATGGGAATTTTAAAAGTTGATGAAAAATAATTTCAACTTTTACTTGACAAGAAAGAAAGAGTGTTGTACCTTTGCACTCCCAAATATAAGTAAGGCCAACAACGGTTGGCCTCAATCTCGAAAGAGAGACAGTTCTTTGACGTATTGACATCAATAGGTTAGCACTATTTAAGGCTATAAACATCGTGACTACTTCAGTGGTCACACAATTATTTACGATGGAGAGTTTGATCCTGGCTCAGGATGAACGCTAGCGGCAGGCCTAATACATGCAAGTCGAACGGTTCGCAAGGACAGTGGCAAACGGGTGCGTAACGCGTAAGCAACCTGCCTCATACTGGGGGATAGCCCGGCGAAAGCTGGGGTAAACCCGCACGGTCCCGTGTGATCACCTGGTGATACGGGTAAACATTTATGGGTATGAGAGGGGCTTGCGTCTGATTAGTTAGTTGGCAGGGTAACGGCCTACCAAGACGATGATCAGTAGGGGTTCTGAGAGGACTAGCTAGCTAGTCGTAAATAATTGTGTCACGCCAGTGGCGTGACTGTCTTGTTCAACCGACGACCGAAGTCGTGAAGTTGAGTTGTTTATTGTGCTGACCGTTTGTCAAAGAACTTGGCGCCTGACCCGTTGGTCGAAGCGTTGTTGAGGTGTCGTTTAAACCAGTTAAACTGTGTCTCGTTGTTTGGGAGTGCAAAGGTACACTTTATTTCCCGATTGTCAAGTAAAGTTGAAGTTATTTTTAAAACTTACTTTTTCAACTTTTCCTGTCAACTGATTGATAACCAAAGCGTTGAACTTGTTTTCTCAATCATTCCCGATATTTGGGAGTGCAAAGGTACGAGACGTTCGTTAGTTTGTCAAGTAAATCTGAAAATAAATTTTGACATTGATTCTCAGCGAGTTGCACTTAATGAGCTGATAGTCAATGACTTGCGTCGTTGTTGTCAACTCATTCCCGATGTTTGGGAGTGCAAAGGTAGGTTCATTTTTGCCTTCTGTCAAGACCTGTCTTGAAAATAATTGGGGGACTGCCGAAGATCATTCGGTAATCCCCCCAATCTCAATCACTTAACCAATGAAAGTTTTTCTAAACTTTTTTCAACAGATGATTTTTTTTACCTTTTGATATTAGCACATAACGCTCCTGGAGCCATTCTAAGTCAACTGAGGCCGCAGGATCGACTACTTTGGTTTTATTTATGCTTACGGCATTTTGTGTAATAGCACGACGCGCTTCGCCTTTAGATGTATAAACTTCTCCCCTACTGGCTATTGATAACAGGTCCGTTATATCTTTACTATTAGCTAATTCGTCAGCCGAAATCTCCGTTTGAGGTACTCCTTCAAAGATAACATCAAACTCATCGGCCTGAATAGACCGTAACGTTTCGAGCGTGGCTTTGCCAAAAAGTACTTCGGATGCTTTTACAGCCAGATCATAGCCAGCTTGAGAGTGTATCCGAATCGTTACTTCTTTGGCAATAGCTTTCTGTAAAATACGCAAATGGGGTGCTTCGGTATGCTGTCGTTCCAAGTCTTCAATTTCCTCTCTTGGCAACAAGGTAAATACACGTATCAGGCGCGGACAATCGGCATCAGTCGTGTTGAGCCAGAACTGGTAAAATTGATAAGGCGATGTTAAAGCAGGGTCAAGCCAAACGTTACCACTTTCTGATTTTCCAAACTTGGTTCCATCTGCTTTGGTTACCAATGGTGTTGTCAGGGCAAAAGCCTGGTATTCTTCCCGCAGATTCGTCTGACCGCTTTCTTTGCGTCGTATTAACTCAGTTCCGGTTGTGATATTCCCCCACTGATCGGAGCCACCCATTTGTAAGCGTACACTTTTGTTATTGTAGAGCCAGTAGAAATCATAGCCCTGTAATAACTGGTAGGAGAACTCAGTGAAGGAAATGCCCGTTTCAAGCCGTTTCTTCACCGAATCTTTGGCCATCATATAATTGACACTAATGTGCTTGCCCGCTTCACGCAGAAAACCCAGAAAGGAAATTTCCTTGAACCAGTCGTAGTTATTGACCATCTCGGCGGAGTTAACTCCACAATCGAAATCAAGAAATTTAGTTAGTTGCTGCCGGATGCCTTCCTGATTGCGCCGTAAGGTTTCTTCGGACAAAAATTCACGTTCAGAAGCTTTACCCGACGGGTCACCGATCATACCAGTGGCACCACCAACCAGAGCAAATGGTTTGTGACCTGCCCGCTGTAGATGAACCAGCAGCATTACAGTTGCCAGATTACCAATATGGAGTGATGCCGCCGTAGGATCGAATCCGATATAGCCAGCGGTGATTTCTTTCTGTAGTTGTTCTTCGGTGCCGGGGGTCATGTCGTGCAACATACCACGCCAGCGGAGTTCTTCAATGAAATTCATACATGTAAACGAATGAAAGAGTGAGAAAGTGAATGAGTGAAAGACCGCTCGGTTACGCTCTTTAGCTCTTTAGCTCTTTAGCTCTTTCACTCTTTGAGTTTGCAAAATTAACGGTTTATGGCAAAAGCAGGGACGAATCGCCGTAACTCAGGAAACGATAATCTTTATCGAGTGCTTCCTTATATATACGCTTCCAATTATCGCCAATCAGGGTAGCAATGAGCAAAATCAATGTTGACCCCGGCTGGTGGAAATTAGTAACGATTCCTTTGCACATCCTGATTCGATAACCGGGTGTAATATAGATACCGGTATGCGCGACAACTGAGTCCTTATCAGCCATAATCAGGTAGTCCAGAACAGCACGTAGTGAATCGGCTATGCTCGGTTGCTGATCTGTCGGAAGTTGATAGGCATAATGCTGATCGAGTTGAAATGGGTCTGCTTCGTTTCGTAGTAGCTTAGTTCCTATCCAGTATAAACTTTCCAACGCCCGCATAGATGTCGTACCAACCGCAATTATGGCGTCACTATGACTGAGTAAATGGTGTAGATTTTCTCGTGTGTAGACAACCTGTTCGGTATGCATCAGATGCTGCCGAACATCCTGGGCCTTGATCGGCTGAAAGGTTCCGGCTCCCACATGTAACGTTAGGTAGTCAAACTCAATATGACGTTCGGTAAGTCCGTCAAATATTGCCGGTGTGAAATGCAGTCCGGCAGTGGGCGCGGCCACGGCTCCCTCCGCTTTTGAATAAACAGTTTGATAGGTATCCCGATCTGAGTCTGTTACATCACGTTTAAGATAGGGCGGCAACGGTATCTCACCCGCGTACTGAATCAATTGAGCAAACGTCAACTCGGCGGGTTGCCAGCTAAGCCGGACGGCCGACTGTTCATAGTCGTGCCATGAAGCCATAAGCGTAACGTCACCCGATGGCGTTGGAAAGGTTGTTATCAGGGTTTCGCCAAGTTTCCAGCGTTTGCGGTTTCCAATCATGCCCTGCCAGATGGCCGAACCGGTTGCCTCCATCGCAGATGTGATTGGTGGTAATTCTCCGCTTTCCTTGTCTGGGTATGGATTTAATAAGAACAGCTCGATGATAGCGCCAGTTGTCTTTGTAAAATAAAGCCGTGCTGGTATAACCTTCGTGTTATTAAAGACCAGAAAGCTGTTTTGAGGCAGCAAACCGGGCAAATCCGAAAATTGTAGATGGCTAATCTGCCCATGCTGATAAACGAGTAGTTTCGATGCGTCGCGCTGGGCTAATGGAAAGCGAGCAATACGATCGTCGGGCAGTTCATACTGAAACTGACTCAACAACAACTCATTCATTTCAGTCATCGTCACTGGGTTTCATGGACAAACGGATTGGCAGGGATGCAACTACTGCAAGTAAAATAAAAATGCTGAGCGGCATCAGCCACGCATATTCAATAGGTCGAATTGGGCGGTCTGACCGGTTAAGGAACGAAAGAACGAGCAACCCCAGGGCCAATACAGTGATTATGGCCGAGTTAAGCAAGCTGAACCAATCCTTGAAAACAAGGTTCAACTTTGACCGACGAGCTTCCCAGGCTGCTTTGTTAGGGACTGGTATCTGGGCTGTCGGAATCTTCATGAACAGACGGGCAATCAGGTTGATCATTGTATTACTGACCAGGAAAATACCAATCGCCAAATAAAAAATGACTTCGCGACTCATGGTTTGAACAGGGTGGTTCAACTCATCGAAACGCACAACAACCTGATCGGGATACGAAATGTAACTACTGAATAGAGCAAATAAGAATCCGGCGATGGAAACAATGCGCCATACCCGGATGAAAAAAGGACCTGCTTTCATTTAAATGACCGGGTCGCCGGTACGATGAATAAGTGAATGAGCGAATGAGCGAATTCCATCGCTGGATAGCACTCTCTTCTAACAATCACTTTATGAAATTTACGTTTAGCTTTTTCAAATCAGGGCGCAAAGGTAAGGCCAGAACGGTGGAAATCCGTTAGCTTAGCCATTTGTTGAGCATTTTGGTTTAAGTATAGTATGAAGATTTACACAAAAACAGGCGATAAAGGCCAAACCGCCTTAATTGGTGGGCGTCGAGTGAGTAAAAGCGATTTACGAATTGATGCCTATGGAACAGTCGACGAACTCAATTCGTGGATTGGTCTGGTACGTGATCAGCCAGTCAATATAGTTCGCCGGGAGTTATTGAAAGAAATTCAGGATCGACTATTTACAATTGGATCCGAACTGGCAACCGATCCGGAAAAGGCGCCGAAGCGTGTGATGCCCACTATCGCACCCGATGATATTATGCTTCTGGAACAGGCAATGGATACTATGGATGCTGAACTGCCCGAATTACGCGCGTTTGTATTGCCGGGTGGTCATGAATCTGTTTCATTCTGTCACCTTGCCCGGACAGTTTGCCGCCGAGCTGAACGTAACATTATAACGCTCAATGAACAGGCCCTTACTTCGGTCGATACTGTTGATGAACTGGTTATGCAATACATCAACCGACTATCTGATTATCTATTTATGTTGAGCCGAAAAATGGCACAAGAATTGAACGCAGAAGAAGTAACCTGGAAACCAAGGACGTGATTTTGAATGCAGCTAATCATATGCCATATCTTCAAGATATGGCATATGATTAGCTGCATTCAAAAAAAAGTTGTCTTGACAACTAAATTTACTCAATCTAATTTTTTAGCTTTGCCACAGCCTGTTCACAAGCGGGCTAACTCATTAACCACAAGCTGTTATGACGACGGACGTATTACAAATTGAATTGCGAAAAGCGGAACGCTCACGCATTCAGGAGGTAGACTTCAATCACCTGCCTTTCGGCAAACATTTCTCGGACCACATGTTTGTGGCCGATTTTATAGATGGTCAGTGGCAGAATCAAATGATTGTGCCGTTCGACAATTTCACACTAAGCCCTGCCCTGTCGTCGCTGCATTATGGCCAATCCATTTTTGAAGGCATGAAAGCGTTCAAAAATGAGGCTGGTGAGGTGTTCCTGTTTCGCCCTTATGCGAACTTTGAACGCATCAACGAATCTGCTCGACGTATGTGCATGGCTACGCTCCCAGAGGAAGTATTTATTGGTGGCCTGGAAGCACTTTTGCGCGTTGATGCTGATTGGGTACCCGGTACACCTGAGAGTTCGCTCTACGTTCGCCCGTATATGTTCGCTACAGACACGTATCTGGGTGTTGCTCCATCAAAAACGTACCGTTTCTGTATTTTCACCTGCCCCGTTGGTGCTTATTATTCGAACCCGCCGAAGCTGAAGGTTGAAACTGAATATATCCGTTCGGCACCGGGTGGTGTTGGTTATGCGAAATGTGCCGGTAACTATGGAGGCTCGTTATATCCAACCTTGATGGCACAACAACAAGGCTACGACCAGTTGATCTGGACCGACGCCCGCGAGCACAAATACATTGAGGAATCGGGCACAATGAACATCATGTTCATGATTGATGGTAAATTATTGACCCCGGCCACGTCTGACTCAATCCTGAAAGGTGTTACCCGCGACTCGATCATCAAAATTGCCCGCAGTTGGGGTATCGAAGTTGAAGAACGGCTGGTTTCTATTGATGAACTTATCAGTGCCATCGAATCAGGTCGGCTGACCGAAGCATTCGGCGCCGGAACAGCTGTTGGATCATCCCCATACTCACTCATCGGGTATAATGGTAAAGATTATATGCTGCCCGAATTTGCACCCGAAGATTCATTCGCCGTCCGTATCAAAGAGTATCTCTCCGATCTTCGCACTGGCAAAGTAGCAGACACCTTTGGCTGGATGCATCAGGTGTAGTAGTATGTATTCCTTTATATAGAAAGCCCCGACTATCTGATCGGGGCTTTTGAATTTATAATGTACTTATTAAGGATAAAATTAAGCAAGATATTTATTGACATATTCTGTGATTATATTGTTTTAATACGTTATTTGGTGTGACTATCTTTACTTTCACTTTCCACTCACGTGTTATGCATCGTCTTGCCTTTTTAGTTGGCATATTGTCTGTTCTTAGCCTGAAAACCTCAGGACAAATTTTTGTTTATCAGGAAAAAGACGGCAATGTGTTTACAAGTGTGGATTCTTATAGCCCAGGCAAAACAAACACTTATACGAAACTAACTTATTTGGGTAGCCCTTTTCTTACGTTTCCAGTATGGCAACCGGGTAAGATTCGTCTGGACATGGAGGGTAATGTTCTTGATTGTCAACTAGCCTATAACTTGAATACTAATGAAGTCCTGTGTCGTTTTGAGGGCGATTCGGCAGTTAAAACGGTTACGCCAGCTGTATTTTCAATCAATAATACGGAGTTCGTTCGTTATCAAAATAGCCTTATGGGCATAGACTATCGGCTATATTATTCGATCATTCATAATGGGCCAACCAAGCTCCTCAAAAGTTTGAGTAACCAGTTGGGCTATATGAATAGCGAAGAACAGATACGAGTTAGAAGTTATAGAGATTTAAATCTCAGTGGTTCTTATCGGATCATAACGAAGTATTTTATTCAGAAAGGAAATGGTGAGCCCAAACTTATTAGTCTATCAAAAAAGTCGCTCATGGATGCCCTTGCAGACCAGGCATTTGCGCTTGAATCAAAAATTCCAACCAAATCATTGACGACCAATGAGGTTATCGACATCTTAAATCACTATGATTCATTAGTGGCAGAAGCCAGAATAAATCGGGCTCACTTAAGCAAGGAAGATGTATTCAGACAGATTTTCCAGAATAAAATTAGTTACCCAGGCTGGGTTGGAAATCAGGGGATTTATGGTCGCATTTATGCCGGGTTTGATATTGATTCGCTGGGTTATGTCAAAAATGTAGTCATTCTAAGTCCGGACAATATTGGGTTTGGCTTTACATCTGAGGCAAAAAAAGCATTAGAGACAATGTCTAATGTCGCTCCGGCTTTTCAGGGCAGGTATGCACTTCCTGTTACCTTCACCTATGAAAACGCTAAAGAAAAG
The DNA here is from genome assembly GCF_002831565.1 of Spirosoma pollinicola. NCBI lineage: Bacteria > Pseudomonadati > Bacteroidota > Cytophagia > Cytophagales > Cytophagaceae > Spirosoma > Spirosoma pollinicola. The sequence goes on from NZ_CP025096.1 coordinate 7,084,843, forward strand.
ACAGGCCCACATATTCCCGTCAATCGGTTGCCTGATGACCGGCTTAACAAGCGAACTGTACTGGAAGAAGTTATTGTGCCATTTACTACCAACAAAGCCGGAATAGCCAGTAGAGAGGTTTGGGGGTATTATAAATGACAGGCAAACATCACAATTAAGTTTGTTTGGTCAAGAGTTTGCCACTAAACTATTACTTGCTCGCAGTAGGATGAGCGTTCTTTCTTATAAGAACAATAAATGGATTGGCTGTTATTCAGAAAAAGAACAATAGGCGTAACAGTTACCGGTTACTAAACTGATTGATAATCAGTTTAGTAATTTATTATACATTTATGCAGGTCTACTTAATGACCTGTGTAGATATGAAATATAGCCTATTAATCATCCTGCTGATTCTTTATTCGGAGTTGACATCGGCACAATCAACCAACCTTCCTACAAATGTAGTTTCCCAACTCGACAGTATGGAAAAGGCTATGTTTATTGCCTCACAGAATGCAGATGCCTTCGGGAGCCTCATGGGTAATGACTACATTACAATCAATGCTGATGGGGTTATGGCAAACAAAACTCAAACGTTGGAGGCAGTGCGTACCCACCCATTACCCAAAGCGGACATAGTACTATCTGACAACCGACAGCGTGTCTATGGTGATTTAGCAATTCGTACAGGTCGGGCTAAAGCGTACAAAGCTGGCTTACTTCTAGCTGATTTTATGTACACTGAAACGTGGATATACCGAGACGGCCGCTGGCAGTTTATTGGGTGGCAAGGTACAATGGCAGGAGTGCCCAGCTATTATGGCGTGTTAATTACGTTAGTGCTTACCTCTATTATCGCTGCTGTGCTATGGTGGTTTATGAAACATCGGATGAAACCAAGACGACACTCTCTCAGTCAGGATTGACTCCAAATCATTTTACTGAAGCTGTCGCGGCACCACTTGCCGAACCAATCTTGACCTTCAAACCGAAATCTTTGCCTTTCGAAACGTCTTTTAACGAAATGTTTTCACCGGTTGAACCTGCCCAGACGGCCCCACCCGCAGTAGGTTTCGAGGCACCGTAGCGAGATGTAAAATAAGTCTCCAGTTCTTTTTGATACTCATTAACCGATTGACGGCTATTCAGAAACAGATCGACATCGATCGATGATACCTTATTATTTTTTTGATAATAGAGCATGTCGGCCGATTCGAGATTTGTCAACTCAATGGTATAGCCGATGTGGTCGGCATCACTCTCGAATGATTCCCCTTTTTCGGTCACTTTCACTTTCGCAAATTCGTCGCCGAGGTTAATGCCCCGCCAGTGACTCTCAGCAGTCAAACCGAGTTCGGCTAAATGACCAGAGATAGTTAGACTGGCCGCAGTTTTAGAAGCCAGTCCTGTTGTTGATGTCGAATCTGTTATTTGTGAATTAGCCTGTTGCCGACTACGGCAAGCCTGTTGATGTAGAGAAAAACTGAGTACTATAAGGAGTAAACTTATTCGTTTCATAGGGTCCTGGTTAATATACTTGCAAAGGTAAATTCTCTAGCCCGATTTTCACCTTCCTTAACTCACTCGCTTGCCATGCAGCAGCATATCTACGGCATCGTTAAGTGACCCTGCCAGCGTAACTTGCCCCGAATTAATAAAAAAGATTTCATCGGCGCTTTCAATCGTATTCAAGCGGTGAGCGATGATAATCCGAGTCGTTTTTTCGGGAAGATTTTGCAAAATTTCGTCCAGCAACTGTTCCGTAACAGTGTCGATATTGGCCGTAGCTTCATCCAGAATAAGCAAATCGGGGTTACGCAAGACGGCTCGCATGAACGCAATAAGTTGTTTATGCCCCAGACTGATGGCATCACCGCTTGTCTGAATCTTCGTGTCCAGACCGTCATCGAACCGCTCGACCAGGCCAGCCAGATTAGCCGCCCGAATAACCTCAGCTAACTCCTCGTTCGAATGACTTTGATAGGCTTCGTTACCGTATAAAATGTTCTCCCGAACGGTACCCGTAAATAAAAACGGTTCCTGAAGAATAAAGCCAATTTTTTGGGTGCGCTCTTCGGGACTATAGGCGCGTATGTCCTTCCCATCAAGTAACACCGTACCGCTGGTTGGGTCATATAAACGTGCAATCAGCGATGCTGTTGTAGTTTTACCGCCCCCCGTTGGCCCAACCAGCGCATAGGTCTTACCACGCGCAAGGTCGAAGCTGATGTTATGCAAAACCTCCTGCCCATCGGGATAGCTGAATGATACGTTCTGGAAAGAAAGTAAGGCTGAGGACGATGCAGACACCGAATCCGCTACGGTAACCAAATCCGTTTGCAGAACCAGTAATTGCGAGATTCGGTCCCAACCGGCTAGCGCCACCTGAAAGTTTGCCCACAGTGCAGCCAGTTGCCTCAGTGGGTTATAGAAATTGTTGACATACGAGAAAAAGCTAATCAACAAGCCAATTGTAAACTGGCCTCTTGAGATCAAGTATATACCATACGTCAGCACAACGAGTTGACCGAGGTTAGCGGCCATGCCAATAACAGGCGTAAAAACGTTGTTAGCCAACCCAGCCCCAATGGCCGTTTTGTAGTTTTGCTGGTTCGCTTCTTCGAATCGTTTTCGGAAATAATCGCGCCTGTTGAAGGCGATGATCACCTTGAAATTGTTCAGGTTCTCCTGAATTTCGGCACTCAGGTTACCAACACTTTTAAGGCTCCCGGCATTCTTGCGTTTCACCCAGGCCGAGGTGGCTTGTGTAAAAATCCACATGAGTATGGCCGGAGACAGGGCAGCAGCTCCGAGCGGCAGGTTGATGAACAACAGGAACAGACCAGCCCCGGTCATGATAAAAATACTTCCAACAAACTGCATTAACGACTGCGAGAAAAACTGATTCAGCTTATCGGTGTCGTTGTTGATTCGGGAAATGAGGTCGCCCGCTTTGTTCTGGTTAAAGAAAGCGACGGGCAATTCCTGTAATTTGTTGAATACGGCATTCCGAAGTTTGAACAGTGTCCGTTGGCCTATTCCGCCCATCAGGCGCGTCTGCACATAGTTCGTTACAAGCGCAATCAGGTAAATTCCGAGTAAAATACCTGCGTTCTGCAAAATCCCATTGTAATTCCTGGTCTGAACATAGGTATCAATTGTACGACCAATCAGCATAGGACTCACCAGTGTCAAACCCGAATTGACCAAAATGGCAACGAACGCCAGAATAAGGATTCGGCGTTCGTCCTCAATAAGCGCCAGTAGTTTTCTGAGGGCTTTATAGGTGGCATTTTTTTCTTTTTTCTGCCCAACGTCCTGACTAAGATCGTACTTCATATTGACTGGTGCTGCGTTGGGATTGATAAATCTGAACGTATTCGGGGCTGGTAGCCATCAACTCGGGATGGGTGCCTTTGGCAACAATTTCTCCCTCCATCAGCAGAATAATCTGCTCGTAATCTTCAACGGGTGCAATTTTCTGCGTTACGGAAAGCAGCGTCAGACCAGGGTAATTCTGCAGTACATTTGCCAGAATTTTCTCCTCGGTGTTCGTGTCTACCCGTGCCGTAAAATCATCCAGCAATAATACTTTAGGCTTGAGCGCCAACGCTCTGGCCAGCATAATACGCTGTTTTTGACCACCCGAAAGGCTACTTCCCCGCTCAGAAACGAGTGTATTGAGCTTGTCAGGTAGCGCGTTAATAAAACCCTCCAGTTCGGCAGTAGCGATGGCTTTTTCGAGCGATTTATCGGTTACAGTATCGCTAAAGGCAATGTTTTCGCGGAGGTTCACATTGAAGATGATGCTATCCTGAAAAACAAAACCCACCTGCCTATGAAAAGTCTCCTGATCGTAGCTGGCAATTGGCCTCCCGTCGTAATTAACACTGCCCGAATCGGCATTGATCAATCCCGTGAGCAAGAATAGTAATTGACTTTTACCGGCCGCCGTTGGCCCCACAATGGCTGTTCGACTACCGGCCTTTGCCGAGAATGAAATATCCTTCAATACGTGTTTTTCACCGTATGAAACCGATACGTTAACAAGTTCAATATCGCCATTTAGCGAAACATCTACGGTGCCTGTATTGATGGTTTCGGGAGCCTGCAACACCTGGTTGACACGCTCGTAGGAGGCCGATGCCTGCGCAATGACATTGCTCATAAACCCAATCACAATGATCGGGAAGATCAGTAGAGCCAAATAGCTATTGAATGCCGTAAAATCGCCCAGTGACATGCTGCCTGTGATGACGAAGTGCCCACCCAGCACCAGAATCGTCAGAGCGGCCATATTTGCCGTAAAGCTGATAACCGGAATAAGGGCGGCAAATAATCGTAAAATGGAAAGTCCCAGATCCTTAGCTTCGGTATTGGCCGCCAGAAACTTATCGTATTCCAATTGCTGCGAATTGAGCACCCGAATAATAGCTGAGCCAAGAATACTCTCGTTTATAACTTTATTGAGCCAGTCAATTACCTCCCGGCTCCGCTTAAATAGAACCCGCACTTTCTTCAGAACCAGATAAAATGTAATGCCAATAATAGGCACAATGGCCAGCACCGCCAGCGCCAGTGGCCAGTTGATATTGAGCATCAGGATACTGGCACCTATAATAATGCAAAGCGAGGATACGATGGACACAATGGCCTGCGAAACAAACATCTTGACCGAATCAATATCTGAGGTCAGGTTTGTCAGTAATTTGGAGGGGTTCGCCTGCTGAATATAGGCAAAGCTCTGGCGGGATATTTTAGCCGAAAGCTGCGTCCGTAAATCCTTCGCTACCTGCTCCGAAGCGTACGTTTGGACGATACTTTGCAGGTAGGTAAAAACAAAAATAAACAGAGCTGCCACCAGAAACTCGATCACTGTAGTCTGCAAAACGAACTTTCCGGCTGTATAGTCGTCGATGCCGTGCGAGATTAGCAGGGGCAGTAGCAGATTGACGCCATTACTGATTAGGGCAAACAAAATCAGCAACAGTATCATTCTGGAATATGGCTTTAGCAGGCCCAGCAAAGGCGATGACGTTTTTTTAGGTGCTTCTTTTCTCGGAGTGGCAGTATCCATAATCGAACTTTGAGGTGAAGCGTTGGCGGAGAGTTCAAAGATAACAGTAACGCAGTTGGAAAGCCGCGAAGCCGAAGTCTAAATTGTGCATAAAAGCTACAAATTAACCTTCGGCTTCGCGGCTTTCCAGCCGCGTTACTTAACACCGCTATTCTTTCTCCGTCGGCTTCGTCACATCAACGATTTTAATCGGTATACCCGTTTTTCGCTCTTCGATTTGCTCAAGCAACTTCAGACCCATCAGACCATTCATCGACCCTTCGGTACCAGTTCCCGATCCATTAATAACAATATCAGGAATAACGCGAATGTGGCCTTTACCAATCTCTTCCGTAATCTTGAAGCGCGTAAAGTTCTCTTCGCCCATCGCCTTCACCTGCAACTCGTAAGCTTCGGCAGTGGAACGACCAATGGCAAGAATTTTCTCGGCTTCAGCCGTACCTGTTTTGGCAATCCGCTCCGCTTCAGCATCAGCGGTCAGTTTTGTAGCCTCGGCATCAGCAGCCGCCTGACGACGACGGGCCTCTGCGTTGGCTTCGGCACGCACTTTTGTAGCCTCCGATTCTGCGCCGACCTGCAACTTTAGGCTACGGGCCTCCCCTTCCGATTTTTTAACGGCTGCATCTGCCGTGCGCTGGGCAATCTCAACACTTTGCTGCGCCTTCACGACCTCCCGCTGAATATCGGCCAGTGCCGTTTCGCGTTCCATACCCTGCCGTTTTTCCTGCGCCATTCGCTGCGTTTCGTAAGTCTTTTCCTCCTCCTGCGCAATCTTCCGGTCGGTCAGGGTTTTCATCAGGCTATCAGGTGGCACAATATCGCCAATGAGGGTATCGACGGCGTTTACATTATAAATTTCCAATACTGCCCGGATGTGCTCGCGGGCAGCCTCCTGCCGCTCTTTCCGGGTGCTCAGGAACGCAATCACATCAGAATCCTGCGCCGAGTTTCGGAAATAGTTACCAATGGTTGGCTCTAAAACCTGCGAAACGAGGTTAGTCATACTCCCAAAGCGGGCAATCACTTTTGGCGCTTCGACCGACGGAATATGAATAATTTGCGCTACGTCGAGATTGAACGGGAAACCATCTTTCGACCGTACCGTAATGGTGGAAAGATTCCGGTCGAGTGCGTGGGCTTCTGTGCGGGCATTGGCCCAGTTCAGCACAAGGTTCGTTGTTGGCACCACTTCTACCTTCATTGTAAAGGTATTGATCGGGTATTTACCCGGCCCCACAGGCTCCATCCATACGCCCCGAAATCCCTTCTGAACGATATTCCCGTGCTTGAACGCCACCCCGGATTGATCCTCACCATCTTCACCAATGTATGAAATTACCACACCCACATGACCAATGGGCACCTCGGTCATGGGTATCTCTTCAATCTGGACAGCCCAGGGGTTTATGTAGTACGAACCCGCTAACACAACCTGCGGTTGAAGCCCCCGGTTGCCACCATTTTGCAGGAAGAAATCGACGTTCTGAAAGTTGTTATGTCCTTCTACATTCTTACCCGCAATTTGTCCCGGTTGCAACGGTGCCCCATCGAGCGTGGTAATAATGCCGACCATATTCTCCTTGATAACGGTCATATCGGCAATCGTAATCGTAAAGGCGAAAGGGTTTATCCGATAGGTTCCCGGCGTGAGTACCGACGTTTGACGACCTTTTTGCCCGCCACTGTTTAGAAAACGTTCTGTGTCCTGAAAATTATCGGACTCCACCCGCCGGGCCAGAATATTACCCGTTGGCAGTTCGGCCCCGTCATTGGAAAGGACAAGCCCGATTTTACCTTCGGGAACCACCATAAAAGGCTGCATGGTGATGCCATACTGCCAGGGCCAAAGCCACCAATACAGCCCCGGAGCTAAGGTTTGTGCCTGATAACCAGCCTCCCCTTTTGTTGCAATGATACGACCGTCGGGCAGGCCCCGGTCTGTACCAACGAGCACATATTTTTTGGTCACCAGACCAATTCGGTCTTCGGGAACGATCACCATCCCGAATAAAAAGCGCAGTACCAATTTGTAAAGTACAACCATAAGAACCAACACGATCAGCCATGACCATGTTGACATCAGGGATAAAAATTCCATGAATGAAACAAGTTTAAACGATTAAGAAAATGATATGGGAATTAAAAACAATCCGACTAATAGTCGGAAAATGAAGACGGTGCGTCTACATTGGCGTAGGGAAAAGTTCGTCGAATTGACGCGTCAAATGTACGTGAAAGCCTGAATCCCTACGAACCGGGTTAGGATGATTGGTGACCTGCGAGGTAAATTGTGCAGGGGAATTGATGAGCGGCTTGATTACAGTTCCTGGGCCAGATTGAAGAAAAAGCCCACATTACCCTGGGCGTTGACAGTCCCGCTGAAACGCATTACAAGATTATAAAAACTCACTACGTCCAGGCTCATGCCTGTACCCATAAGTAAGCGATTCGCCAGCTTACTCTGATACTGTTCAGCGACTGTACTGCTTACATAACCAGCATCACCAAAGGCCGTTAGGTAGGCCGCAATAGGCACGGTGTTAAATTGACGGACATGAAGCCAGTTAAGCTGTTTTCGAACATTGAAAAGCTGATAACGCAGGCTATTACGAAAAATAAATGTTCGTTGCCCATCCACTACATAGAGTTCATACCCCCGAACCATGTCAATAGCATTACCTAATCCACGCAGGTTATAGTAGGGCTGACGAGTGGGCCAGGTAGCGCGGGCGCGTACGTTTCCGGCAAAATAAAACCGCCCACCCAGGGCCCAATACCGGGTGGCCGATGCCGACAGATCCAGAAAATGAAAGTTGTCATGCGGCAATAGCCCCGACACGCCCACCGCCCCCGCCAGTAACGTACCCTGTAGTGGATACACAATATTATCACGCCGGTCGTAGCGATAGGCATAGCTCATCGTCAGGTATTGCTGACTTGTGCGGCCATCTAAAAAGTAATCAGGGTTCAGTTTGGCAATCGTATCGGCAATGGTGTTGCGGATATAGCGCGTATCGAGCGTATGGTAATGATAGAGTCCGCGTCGGTGGGTCAATATCACGGCGGCATAAGCCCGCTCACGAAGCACCTCATCCGACTTCACATAAACCCACTTATCAAACTGTGTCCGGTAAGGTATTTCCTTATTGGTTGTATAGGCCAAATCAACACGAAGGCCAATTTTCTGCGCCAGATCAATGTAAGGCTTTGAATAGGACAGCACCGTTCGTTGCTGAAACCCACGTTCAACGACTACCTGAACTCGGTCGTTGTTACCGGTGACGTTGCGATAACTAAGGCGGCCACCATAAATAACCCGACTAAAATCTCGACCCCTGTCATACCACCACTCGTTAAAATTTCGGTCGGCCAGATCAAAAACGGGATACGCGATAACGTACCAGCGCTCCTTCATGAGTATAGTCAGATCGAGTTGGGCTAGGGTTTTGGCATCAACAGCGGGCGTGATCTCGGTGGCCACATCGACCGTAACGAATAAGGTCGTATTATTGATATTCCGCTGATCCCAGGCTATACGGCCTGGCAAATCGGCCAGTTGAACGGAGTCGCCCATGTGCAGGGTCATTTCCCGAAGGATGATCCGGTCGCGGGTGCGGTAGTTTCCTTTGAGCGTAATGGACCGGACAATAACTTTCTGAGCCGAGTCGGCTGGAGCAGACGCAAAAACGGAAAAAGACGATAAAAGGACTACCGTTATTACCGGAAATAAGAGCGGCCACCGTTTCGGAATCATGCTCAAAAGTACGCCTTTTCAAAAAAATAAGACAAGTATATCTCCGTATCCTGCAAACGAGTACGTATTATTGTTAGCTTTTAAGCAACACCTATGATAACTATTTAAATATACGCCAATCCATGCAAACAGGAAGCATACAGAAATCTACGGGCACGGCTAAACCCAGCTTGAGTTTCTGGCAGATCTGGAATATGAGTTTCGGATTTTTGGGTATTCAATACGGTTTTGGTCTACAACAGGCCAATATGAGTCCTATTTATCGCTACCTGGGCGCTGACGAAGCTTCCATTCCGGGTCTTTGGCTCGCGGGGCCATTAACAGGACTATTGCTCCAGCCAATTATTGGTGCTATTTCGGATAAGAGCTGGTCGCCACGCTGGGGCCGACGAAAGCCATTTATTCTGGCCGGGGCTTTGTTAGGTAGTATTGCCATGATATTCATGCCCAATTCATCTTACGTTTGGATGGCAGCAGGCTTGATGTGGATGCTCGATGCCGGGTTGAATTCAGCCATGGAACCTTTCCGGGCTTTTGTGGGCGATATGCTTAACGACAAACAACGACCTACCGGCTTTGCCATACAATCATTTATGGTCGGTTTTGGGCAAACCTTAGCCAATCTAATGCCGTATCTGCTACCTATTGTGGGCGTTTCGATGGTGATGTCAGATGACCAACTGTCGAATGGTATTCCCAACTCGGTGCGTTATCCGTTTTATATTGGAGCTGCTTCTATTCTGATCTCGGTGTTCTGGACAATCCGCACAACAAAAGAATACCCACCCGTCAACGACAGTTATAAAGACCAGCATGTTTTTACGGACGAAGAAAAAAAGTCGATTTCGTTCTGGCATCTGGCGTTAACCCTGGGCGGTGCAGTTCTGGCTTTCTTTTTTGCCGCGCGAATTGGCGGTTTAGTAACAGGTTCACTGTGGGGTGTGGGTGTATTTGCAGGCGGCTACTTACTCCTTAGACTTCCTATTTTCAAAGAGATACTAGCTTCACTCTCGGCCATGCCTACTGTTATGAAACAGCTCTGGTGGGTCAAATTTTTCACCTGGTATGGGTTGCCACTTATGTGGCAATATCTGTCATTGGCAGTGGCAAAATATGCGTTCAACGCGCCCGACGCGGTTTCGAATAAAGTTGGGTTTGAAGAAGGCACTAAATGGGGCGGACTTTGCTTTGCTATGTTCAGCATCTCCTGCGCCGTTATTTCATTCTTTATTCCACGTATTGCCAAAGCTCTCGGTAGTGCCCGCGCTACCCATGCCGTATTCCTCACGATTGGGGCAATGGGCTTCTTTCTGACCCTTACCTCCAATGATAAAATGATCTACCTCATCGGTATGACGATTATTGGGTTTGCCTGGGGATCTATCATGTCGATGCCTTATCTGATGTTGGCAAGTGCGGTTCCCAAAGAACGTATGGGTGTTTATATGGGCATTTTCAATGGATTTATCTGTGTGCCACAATTTATCGGTATGCTCACCGTACCCCTTTTTTACAAACCCATTCTGGGCGATGATCCGCGCAACGCGCTTGTGTTAGCCGGTATTTGTCTGCTGTTGGCAGCTGCCTCCTGCTTCCTGGTTAAAGAAATCAAACCGAGGGCCGAAGAAGATACGATTCCAGTTGAGTTTGGCTGAAATTAACCTGAATTTACTGTGCACGACTGCGCGGGCGGCTTCGTTACGTTTTTTGCTCACGTCGAAAAAAACGTAATTCGTACATCGTAACGAGATCGCCCGCGCGGTCGTAATTCATTTATATGACAAATTCACCCCGCCCCTACGCTCTCCTTTCCGTTGGCGAACTATTAGCCGATTTGATTGGCCACCATGTTTCACATAGCTTACTCGACGCGCAGGATTTTCGTCGGTATCAGGGAGGTAGTCCTGCGAATATGGCAACCAATATGGCCCGGTTAGGTAATCCAACGGCCCTGGTGGCCTGCGTTGGTAATGACAACATTGGCACCTACTTAACACGTCAGATTGAAGAATCGGGTGTCGACATCCAGTTCATTACAGCCGACTCGCAGGAACCGACAAGTATTGTTCTGGTTTCCCGTACGGCAGGAACACCCGATTTTGTTGCCTACCGCCATGCCGATTGTCTCCTTAAACCCGAACAACTTCCCGACTCACTATTAGCGCAAACTCAGTTGTTTCATACGACCTGCTTTGCGCTTAGTCGACAACCGGCGCAGGATACGATTGTCGATGCGGCTAAACGGGCTCGGGCTGCTGGCTGTCAGGTTACGATCGATACCAATTACGCCCCAAGTATATGGCCAGACCGCGATCAGGCCTGGCGTGTTATCAGCGACTATTGTTCGGCTGGAGCTTTGGTAAAAATCAGTGAAGATGATGCCGAGCGGCTTTATGGCGGAACCCAAACACCCGAACGGATATTGGAAGATTTCCATCAAATGGGTGCAGCCATGATCTGCCTGACACTTGGCCCGAATGGTAGTTTGGTTTCGTATGATGGCGGCTCAAAACAGTCGCGCATTCCGGGCAGAAAAATCGATGTTGTCGATGTTACCGGCGCGGGAGATGCGTACTGGGCTGGCTTCCTGACCGCCTATCTGGATGGCTATGCACCCGGCAACTGTGCCCATGCAGGCGCAGCTTTAGCTAAAATGAAGTTGACTCGGCAAGGTCCATTACCTGATAAAGTTGACAGGAAGGTATTATATACCCAGTTCGAGTAAGAGTTTTGTTACCTAAAAGAGGTTGGTTAACCAAACTTGTAAGTCCTGTTAACCAACCTCTTTTCTTTGTATCGTTTTTTACTTTAAGTCGCCTAACTTATCCAGATCAACATCGTTCAGGGCCGCTTTCATTTTGTCCATGCTTACGCCCCTACCTTTTACCGTTACGAGAAAACGCTTGTTTATCAGCATAGCAATTTCGCCGTCTTTTTCTTTGTTATCGTATTTTTCGTACGATTTATTATCACCAATAGTGCTGGTTTTCTCGTAACCATTTTCGGTTTCTTTATCCACTTCCATCATCGACCAGGCGGCTAATCCCATCATCATAGCCGAGCCACCTCCATCCACGATAGACATCTCAATAGTTTCGGTGTCGTCGGTGTTCCCATATTTACCAGTTGCGGTGGAGATTGAGAAACCAGCGGCTCCATTTTTTTCACCAGTTGCTTCTTTCCGCGTCAGGCCATCCGCATCGGCAGGCAGGAGTTCTTTCAACGACCGAAAATCAACGGTAGATACGGGACCTTTTTTCTGCATTTCTTCGGCTTGAGCGGCCATCTCTTTCATGGCACTGGCAGCGCCCATAACCGATACTGACTCTTCATCTTTTTTCTCTTCTTCTTTCTTTCCTCCGCAGCCGGTGAATAATAGAGCTGGCAGCAATCCGGCCCAAAGCAGGTTTAGATTTGTACGCATGGTCGTTGTGAAACTAAGGATGGGATTGGACAATTAACTGTCAGAAAGTTACATTTTCTATTCACATTAGTGTTAATCTTTTGATTAAACGTTATGATCGAACCCTTCTCTTTAGGCAGATTCAGCATACTCAGTTAAGCTTCTGTTCGTAATACTCTGTTTCACCTACTGTTATCAAACTTGAATACGTGCATAAATTATAGCACACATGTAGCTATTTATTTTCGACATTTAATAAAAGGTTTTTAACCACAGAGGCACAAAGAGCACAGAGATTTGAAAGGGTACTTTTTACCCCATTAAACCTCTGTGCTCTTTGTGCCTCTGTGGTTAAAAACCTTTTATTAAACGTCAAGGATATCTACAATTGACTGTTATAGTCAACAGTTCTTTACATCACTCTACCAATTTAGTAAGTACATAATAGTTAGCGTCGACCGTGAGCGTGGTCTCGTTTTTTACGGTTAGTGTTTTCCATTCTGCCGTGGGCTGTACCTGAAAATAAGGTCCCGATGCGCCCGCACATACCCGAACAGGCATATCGAAACCTGACACAGAGTTGGCCCAGCGATACTGAAACCCACCCATTACTGGACGATATTCGAGTATAGGAATCTTATTCGTACGCAGATATTGATCAAATACAGGCATTAAATTGAGCCCCGTTTGCTGACTCATGTATTGCTCAATCTGATTAGTCGTCACTGTCTGGTGATAGAAGGTTTTATTCAATCCGCGCAAAACCTGTCTCCATTTTTCGTCGTCGCCTACCAGTTGCCGGATCGTGTGCAACATATTACCGCCTTTGTAATACATATCCCCCGACCCTTCGTGGTTTACGTTATATACACCAATGATGGGTATATCATTTCTGATATTAGCACGACAACCAATTACATACTGAGCACCAGCTTCTTTTCCATAATAATACTCCGTAAACAGGCATTCCGAATAGTTGGTAAAACTCTCGTGAATCCACATGTCGGCTACGTCTTTATAGGTAATATTGTTGGCAAACCACTCATGCCCCGACTCGTGAACGATAATAAAATCCCAGAGCAATCCCCAGCCTGTGCGAGAAAGATCGCGGCCCAGATATCCATTCCGAAAGTGATTTCCATAGGTCACCGAACTCTGGTGTTCCATGCCGAGGTAAGGAGTCTCGACCAGTTTATAGCCATCTTCATAAAATGGATATGGACCAAACCAATGCTCAAACGCTTTCATCATCTTAGGTACTTGCTTAAACTGCATTCGGGCCGAATCGGCATGGACAGCGAGTGCGTAATAATTTAACGCGAGAGGGCCTTTTTCTCCCTGATAGGTTTCTGACCAGTGTTCATAGTGGCCAATATTCAAATTGACCCCGTAGTTGTTAATAGGATTGACCACATACCAGTCGAAGGTGCGGGTGTGGTCGGGGTTGTTGGTTACTTTACGGAGTCGACCATTCGAGACATCCATCAGGTCTTCGGGAACGGTAACGCTGATCGCCATGGAATCAGGCTCATCGTACATATGGTCTTTGCAGGGCCACCACGCGCTGGCACCCAGTCCCTGACAAGCCGTAGCAATAAACCAGTTTCCCGATTTATCATGCGACCAGACAAGGCCGCCATCCCAGGGCGGGCGTTTTGCAACTCGGGGTTTACCAGCATATTGTACCGTTACAGACTCCGTCTGACCCGTTTTCTGCGGTTTCGTTAGGGTAACAAAATAGGCGTTGCCGTCCTGCCGAACGGCAAGCGATTGGCCGTCCTGCTCTACCCGAACAACGCGCAACGGGCGCTGTAAATCTACCTGAAGTATTTGACCGGGTTTCAACACCCGATACCTGATTAAAGTTGAGCCGCTTAAGGTACTATCCCTGGGCTGTACCCGAACGTTCAGGTGATAATACGCCAGATCCCACCAGGCACGTTCGGGTGTGATAGACCCGCGAAGGGTATCATCGTGCGTAAAATGAGTTTTCTGCGCTTTTGCCCAAACGGGCAATGTCAGCAGCAAAATGAGGAACAAGAGTCGATTCATGGATTAATCGAGTGATTAACGTGGGCCGGGTGGGCAGTATTTAAGCAGGTAATTCGTATACAGTGTTTGCAGGTGCTGGGAGGTTCCCGGTCCCTCGCTGATACCATGCGAGCGGTTCGGGTAGGGCATCACCTGAAACTGTTTGTTGTTCTTTATCAATTCGTTGATAAGTACCTCGGCATTGTCGTAATGCACATTGTCATCGCCGGTGCCGTGAATATAGAGCAGGTTGCCGCGCAGATTTTTCGCATACGTAATGGGCGAGCCGGCAACAAAATCCTCCCGATTTTCCTGAGGAAGACCCATATACCGTTCCTGATAAATATTGTCGTAAAAGAGCTGATTACCCACGGCGGCAATAGAAATCCCCGTTTTATAGATGTCCGGGTATTGAAACAATAGATGCAGGGTTGTGGAGCCTCCCCCGCTCCATCCCCAAACAGCCACGCGGCTGGTGTCTATGTAGCTGTGTTGTGCGAATAATTTACGCGCACCCATTGCCTGATCGCGGATATTGATCCGGCCAATTTGCCGGTAGATCGACTTCCGCCAGGCGGCTCCTTTCAGGTTGGGCGTTCCCCGGTTGTCGAGGGCGACATAGATATAGCCAGCCTTAGCCATGTCGCCTTGAAACAGTCGATTCTGACCGATAGAAAAATCATCATTTACGGTGCTTCCTGCCGGTTCGCCATACACATAAAAGACAATCGGGTATTTTTTGGTACTGTCGAAATCCGTCGGTTTGGCCATCCAGCCATCGAGTGTTACCCCATCGTCGGTGGTGAGTTTAAAAAAGTTGACGTTCGATTTGGTAGCGGGCTTGATTTTGGCCGCAATACTCTCTGTTTCGTTGACCGCTTTATGGTCAGGCAGGCTTATCCACTCACGTGCCGGGGGTGTTTGGTAGTTTGTGAAGGTGTGCTGAGCAAACCGGCCATTGGGCGAAATCGTGTACCCGTGGGTTCCTGCCTGCCCGGTGGGCGTTACGCGCTCAGCCTTCCCTTTACCGTCCAGGCTGGTTCGGTACAGATACCGTTGGTTTGTATTATCGGGCGACGCAATGAAGTAAATCTGAGTGGTAGCCTCGTTGATTTGACTGATTGTAGCAATATCGTAATCCCCAGGCGTCAGAAGAGTTTCTTTTTTACCATCGGTAGTAATGCGGTACAAGTGCCGCCAGCCGTCTTTTTCAGACACCCATACAAAGGACTTTCCCCTTTCCAGCCACTCCCAGCCACTTGGATCGTCGCGGCTCCAGCGTGCTTTAATATCGATCCAGCCTTTATCCGTTTCTGTATAAACAAGGTTTGCCGATTGGCTGGCTGGGTTGCAAATAAACAGTTTACTTTCATTTTGCTTCCGGTTCAATTGCTGTACAATCACACTTCCCCCAGCAGGAAGCCACTCCAGACGAGTGAGGTAATGTTGCTGCGAATCGCCGGGAATGTTCAGCCAGGTTGTTGGTGGTATGGCATTCGGGCCACCCGTTACAGACACAACCCCGATGCGCGTTGGCGATGGGCTTTCGCCTACTTTGGGGTACTCAACCGGCACCACGTGCGAATAAGCAGAATCTGTTGTGTTCAGCATCAGGTAATCGCGGATATTGGTAGCGTCTACCTGCCAATACGCAATTTGCTTGTTATCGGGACTCCACCGAAAGCCATCCCGGCAACCGAATTCTTCTTCATACACCCAGTCGAACGTACCATTGATGCGTTTCCGGGTACCATCGGTCGTGAGTTGGGTCGTTTTGCCGGTTGCTACCTCTTCGATAAACAGGTTATGTTCGCTAACATAGCCTACCGTGCGCCCATCTGGCGACAATTTGGCATACATCAGCGATTGCGACGGGCGTTTACCAGACAGACCAACTTGCCGGGCCTGACCACTTGCCCGATTAATCAGGTAATAATCGCCTTTGGTGTTATACCGCCAAACGCGGGCCGTATTTGTAAAGATTAGAACGGTCGCACTATCGGCGGTGAAGGCAAAATCGGCAACGGGCATTGGCTGTTCACTACCGGGCCGATGCAGTTTGTCTTTAGCCAAAAGAACCGTTTTTCGACCCGCGCGAATATCGGTCTTTACTACTTCTCCCTGCTCAACGGTGGCTAATGCGTTTCCATCAGCAGACCAATGCATTTGTCGGCCGGGGACCTGAGCCGATACATTGCAAGCGATTAAACCTATCAGGAAAGCTGACAGGTATTGACGTGGCATAAAAAAAGACGAACTCACAGAATGAAGTGTAAAATTGAGGTAAGATATCCTCAAAAATACAGCATTTTCTGTGTTCCCGTCTTTTTATGAATGACATTCCCGTTTCTCACAGATGGGTAGGGGTGTAAACCAGATCGACACAGAATTTCTGTACCTATTTGGCTATACATTTACACCTATCCACCCGAACGATACAGGCTACGACTTAATCGTTCTTGGCTCCTCAGATACCGGTAAAACAGTGGGCGTCCGGTAGCTGCGTACCAGGAAATAAATACCCATCAGCACGGCCGGAATGCTCAGAATTTGTCCCACGTTCAGGGGCAGACTATCCTCGAATGCTACCTGATTTTCTTTCAGGTATTCGTAGAAAAATCGCAAGCCAAAAATCCAGATCATGAAAATCCCCAGCATACTGCCACGGGGCGTCCGTTCTTTTGTGCGATTCCAGAACCACAGCAGGATAAAAAACAGGATCAGGCAGGAAATGGACTCATACAATTGCGCCGGGTGGCGGGGAATTTTGGCGTATTCTGTATTATTCATGAACACAAACGCCCAGGGGACATCTGTTGGGCGGCCAACAATTTCGGAGTTCATCAGGTTGCCGAAACGGATACAGGAACCCGCCAGCGCTACCACAATCGCGATGCGATCAGTTACCCACAAAAAGGTCTGATTTGTGCGAATACTTTCTTTCCGTCGGGAGTACAACCACAGTCCTGTCAAAATGCCGATAATGGCTCCGTGGCTGGCTAATCCCGCGAAGGGCGGAGTAATAACGGTAAGTGGATGATGCAGGAGAACATCTGGTTCGTAAAACAAAAAATGACCAAACCGGGCACCAAGTATGGTGGATACGACCATATAGATCAGCAAGGTATCGGTGTCAGCAAGGGGCTTATCTTCCTTCTTGAAAACGTAGCCCATGATTTGCATCCCTATCAAAAAACCCAGTGCGAACAATAACCCATACCAACGCACCGAGAATGAGCCAACGTGAAAAATTTCGGGATTAACTTCCCAAATAACGTATTGAAGCATAGAATTAAATAAGTTTCAGGTTTATGGTTATAGGTTTACGACGGTTCGCCAGAGCGACGGTCCGCCGTTGTGATGGTTCGCCGTAGCGATGGCCCGCTGACTGATAAGCCCAAAACCGATTACCGATATTGGGCAAAGATACAGATTGCGGGAAAGTTTTTGGTCGTTTTAATGTTTAGCGGTTTATGATGAAATCAATTTTAATCGGACTTGTTAAGGTGTATCAGGCCATTGTGTCACCTTACTTTCCAAATGCCTGCCGTTATACGCCAACCTGTTCGCAATATACAGTCGACGCTATTCGAAAACATGGTGCCCTCAAGGGTGGCTGGTTGGGCTTAAAACGTATTGGCCGATGCCATCCCTGGGGCGGGCACGGCTATGATCCTGTTCCGTAGCGACGCTGTGACATTTTGGCCTATCCATAAAACTCGCCTGATTTTTGACTGATAAAAATAGCCCGAACAGCTTATGCTCCTTTGGGTTCAAAATCGATGTTTACGACTCCTTACACATATGCTTGGAATTACTGCCGATAATAAACTGAAACGCCTGATTGTTGTGGGCGACCGGGTGTTAATTAAACCCAAAGACGCATCAGACCGTACGAATAGTGGCTTGTATTTACCCCCAACGGTTCAGGAAAAAGAACAAGTTCAATCGGGTTACGTTATTAAAGTGGGACCGGGTTACCCTATCCCCTCGCCATCGGAAGATGAGCCCTGGAAAGAAACCACCGAGAACGTAAAGTATATGCCGCTTCAGGCGCAGGAAGGCGACATTGCCCTGTACTTACAACGAAGCGCCATTGAATTACAATACGAAGGTGAACAGTATGTCATTGTGCAGCAAGCATCAATTCTGATGCTGGAACGTGAGGAAGATTTATGAGTAAGGCGGCTGGAAAGCTGCCAGCTTGAAAGACAAATTTGAGGCTGGAAAGCCGCAAAAGGACAAACACTATGCGATACTATTGGTTGATACCCTTGACAATCCTGCTAATGGGATTTGCCCTTACTATGGAAAGTGTAGCGAATCAGCAAAAATCGCTCAAAGCGATATTAACCGAAAAGAAAGACCATCGGCGCGTGCTCTTACTATACACCCGCGACGATGCCCAGCATTATAGCATTCAACAGCAGGAAGCGTTGAACGAAGAAAAAGCGGGACTCGACGAGCGTGATCTGGATGTAATCGTTCTCCTATCCTCGCTGTTGATGGAGCCGGATCGTCAGTTTTTGATGCACGACTTCAAACTCAATCCTTCCGACGAATTTTCGGCCTGGCTAATCGGAAAAGATGGTGGTGTCAAGCAAACATACAAAAAGCCAATCGACGTAAAAGACCTGTTCAGAATCATTGACAGCATGCCGATGCGGAGACAGGAGAAAAGTAAACCTTGACCGGGATTTTATCAAGATTTAAAAGATTAAACACGATTATTGCACAATTACAATCTGCGTAAAACAATTCAAAGATTAGAGGATTAAACTAGATTATTTGGCATCAACAATACCCTATCCTAATAGCTCGAAGAGCTATAGTCGATAATCTTGTTTAATCCTTTAAATCTTGAAAAAATCCCGGTTAGTGCTCTTCAAACTTAGCCGCTTCTGTTATGCCTTTCCAGGTGTCGGTGCGGAAGGGAACCGCCGGGAAGTTTTCCTTATTATATAAATTCACGTCGCCATTATCGTCGGCCCAGCCATAGCGAACAGCTACGGGTATTGTTACAGAATCGGCTTGAACAACAATACTGTTGCCCTGAATAGCAGCCTTCGCGTAATAGAATTTCTTGTCGGCTCCGGCTATTTCAAAGCCTTTCAGATACCCGTATTTGTCCTTCACCAGTAGGCCGCTCCCTCCGTTGCGGAACGTCAACACTGCCTTGTTACCCTCAACGGTCATTTTATCCAGCATTGGCCCGCGAGACACGTCACTACCCTCCTCACCAGGTTGATGATAGGCAACGCGCATGGCTTCGGCGGCTAAGCGATTACCAACGTCCAGCTTATTTTTTGGGTGAATATCCGTTCGCTCCCCAATATCTGACGTGACAGCCATGCCCGTGTTTGGCAACTGGAGCGTCATGGTTTGTGCTTCCCGCAGTTCAGCCCAGCCACTACCATGCCTGCTGTCGCCGTTAGATGCGTTGAAACTGGCTAGCTGAACAAACAGGAATGGAAAATCGTATCCCCAATGTTGACGCCAGTCCTGAATCATGAGCGGAAAGGTTTTCCGGTACTGATAGGCCCGGCCCGCGTTCGATTCCCCCTGATACCAGATGGCCCCTTCAATCGCGTAAGGTATCAGTGGATTCAGCATGGCGTTGAATAACTGGGTCGCATAGGTATTAGGCCCTGGCTTATAAGACGATTCAAAAACACTGGCAACCCGGTATTTCCATTTTCCGGCCAGTGGAATACTAAGTCCGTCGCCCGCGAGCTTGAATTGTTCCGGGCGTCCCATTATTCCACCGCTACCACCATTGTCTGCAACGCGTATGGCAATCACATTACGACCCGGCTTCAGCAATCCATCGGGCACAGCATAGGCACGAGGCCGCCCGCCTTTTATACTTCCCACCATCTGCCCATTTATAAAAGTCGAATCACTATCAGCAATGGACTCAATGTTTAGTGTCATTTTCTGTAGGTTGCTACCTTCGGGAATCATGATCTCCTGCCGAAACCAGACAACGCCATCTAAGGTTGGCAACCCACTCCATTCCCAATCGCCGGGCATATTCATGGATTTCCAATTCGTATCATCCAAATTGGCTCCACCCCAGGCTTGCTCCTCGGCGGCTGTTGGCAAACCGCCCTGTTGTTCCTTCATCAGCGCCTGCGTACGGGCGGCCCCACTCTTAAGCACCTCCTCATCTGTAGCGGGTAGTTTAGCCGCAACCAGCTTGAGTTCGTCATTCTGGTTCATAGCCTCACGGCTGGTCCAGGTTTCGGAATGCGTGCCCCCCCACGAGGTGTTAATCAGGCCGATAGGTACGTTCAGTTCTTTCTGTAACTGCTTTGCGAAGAAATACCCAACAGCCGTAAACTGAGGGGCTGTTTCTGGGGTGCATACACTCCAACTTCCGTCAATGTTATCTTTGGGTGTAAGGCTCAGGTCTTTCTTTACCAAAAGTTGACGGATGTTGGGAAAGTTGGCCGTAGGAATTTCGGTTTTGGCGTTGGCAGCTGCGGAAAGTGGCCACTCCATATTCGATTGTCCGGAGCAGATCCATACTTCGCCCGCCAGAACGTCATCGAATGTAAGGGTGTTTTTCTTTCCCTGAACCAGCATCTGGTAAGGCCCGCCAGCTTCCATTGCGTCGAGTGTAATACGCCATTTGCCATCTTTTCCCGCCTTAACCGTCTTGATCTGTTTGTTCAGGGTCACAGTAACTTTCTCGCCCGCATCGGCCCAGCCCCACACAGGCACGGGTTTCCGGCGTTGCAAGACCATGTGTGAACCAAAAACGTTTGGCATACGAACATCAGCAAACGTGCTTTGAACAGCCATCAAACTAAAAAAGAGCAAGTGCCAGATTAAACGATTCATTAGTAGCTATAATTTTAGTTATTTGTCTATGCCAACCCGGCAGGGGCCGCTACTCTAAAAGATAAAATTCTAGGTTTATCCTTATCGATTAACAACTATTCATGGCAGCAAAAGCGGTTGAACGCATTTTACTTACAGGCGCTAGCGGAAATATTGGACAGGAAACCTTACGGTCGTTAGAACAATCTCCTGATAGAAAGCAATTTAGTATTGTTTCAGGACAGCGTGATCCAGAAAAATGGATTAACAACTCAGGAATACAACCAGATGAATCTGTTTACTTCGATTTTGAAAATCCATCCCGATTCGATGAAATTCTGAAAGGTATTAGCCGGGTTCTTCTTGTCCGGCCACCTCAACTGGCCGACGTAGATACGATTTTTAAACCATTTGTTGACGCGATGCAACGGGCTGGTATAAGGCAAGTTGTCTTTTTATCGCTTCAGGGCGCAGAGAACAACCCAGTCACACCTCACCACAAAATTGAGCAGTTGATTGTTGACGCGAATATACCGTTCACGTTTTTACGGCCGAGCTTTTTCATGCAGAATTTAAGCACAACCCACCGCGATGAGATACGGCTTCGAAACGAAATCTTTGTACCGGCAGGAAAGGGTCGAACCAGCTTTATTGATGCTCGGGATATTGGCGAGGTTGCTGCTCTGGCCCTAACAAGCCAAACAAGCGAGTTCATGTTTCGGAGTTATGAACTAACGGGCTCAGAAGCCCTTACATACGCTGAAATAGCGCAGATATTGACAGACATATTGGGTCGAAAAATCACATACCGAAACCCATCTATATTGAGGTTTGTCTGGCAGAAATGGAAAAAGGAGCACTTGCCTCTGGGGTTTGTCCTAGTTATGGTAGCACTCTACACCTTATCGAAACTAGGTAAAGCAGCTACCCTCACACACGAAACAGAGCAAGTGCTTGGACGTCTTCCGCGTACGTTCAAGCAATTTGTTGAAGACTACCAAACAGTCTGGATGCCGTGATATCAACGAATGTGTGGCGTTTTCCCCCGCACCTCAAGGGCGTTGTTCAAATGCCGGCGAATGGCATACGTATAACGTACAGTAAAGCCATAACTCATACCGCTGCCATCGCCAACCAGTTGCGCCCTCTCGACCGATGTCCGGCTCCCAACAGCAGCAACGTTGCCATTTGGCGAGTTAGGGTAATTGACCGCATACGTCACGTTTGTGGTCAGTGCATTGCCCAGGCCCCAGAATTTACGGACAGAAAAACCCAGATCTATTGAGTTACTCAGCTTTATATTGTATTCAGCACCCAGCTCAGCGAGGGTAGTAACACTGCCATTCACCTGTGTATCGCTGGTCAGGCGAAGCGTATCGGGGGTCTCCCGACGGCCACTATACCGATAGCCTAATAACGAGAATTGACCTGCCTGCTGTCCACTGTTTGGCACGAGCCACATGCCTCCGGTTAACCAGAATCCCGAACGCAACCAGGGTTTACTGGTGGACACAATAAGACGCTTTCCACGAAGACCGAACGCACTTGGCGATGTGCTGTACCGAAACACAAGGGGAGAGCTGGCATTCGTTACTGATACCTGCGTATGAATGGGCATTCGGGCGTATCCGCCTTCTATGGCCCATCGTTCGCGATACGACCAGCCAATTACGGCACCCCAACCTAACTTACCCACCAGGTCGGTCTTCAGCAATCCATCAATTGAATTATCGAGTTTGGCGCGGTCTGTTCTTACAAATCCATCCAGCGCCACATACCAGCGGCTTTTTATAGCAGGCCCACCATATTTTGTGAGCAAACGGTCGTATTGATGACTCCGCTCCGGCAACCGATAGTAGTCCGTAATACCCTGGCCACAGGCAGGTAGTACGGCGAGTCCGAGTAGTACGTACAGCAAGTAGCGTTTCATCATCGAGTATCGGTTAGAGCGTTTCACAAATAACGCGATAAACGTTTGTTTGTTAACTACTTATACTCATTTTAATTCGTGTACGGCCAATTTAGTTAACACCTGTACCAAATCATGTGTGAGAATGTCCACTATTAAGTAATAATACGCTACTTCACAGCCTATTATAAACAACAAAACCCAGCCACGAAGGCCAGGTTTTGTTGTTTGTAAATCCGTAAATTAGATAAAGGAGCTTACCCCTTTTCTCAGCCGTGTTTCATCACAGGCACCGAAATCGCCATATTGTCCCAGGCAATTGAAATGCTGCTGTTTGCGGGGGTGATCGTTAATTTTTCGAGAGGTGTTTTGTTCATCGAAACTGGCACTTTCACCATTGCAACGTCTGTACCTTTAATTTTTTCGTAGTCATAAGCACCCCACTGACCCAGTGTGCTGTTCAGAATAACGCTCCACTCTTTTTCGCCGGGAATAGTAAACAGCGTGTATGTACCCGCTTTCACCATCTTACCGCCAAACATAACGTCGCTCTTAAATGTCACTTCGGTTGCGTTGTTGGCACCTGTCCGCCATACTTTACCATATTTCTCGAGGCTGTTTGATGCATCGGCACCAAAAATAACCCGACCTTTCTTGGAAGGCTGGCCATAAACTACTTTAATGTTCTTGTCTGGGCTTTCGACAGTTACTTTAGGACTTGCGGGTGCTTTGTCCTGCGCTTGTACCAACGATACCGTTGCAAAAAGGAAAGCCAAAAGGGCAACTAAATTTTTCATGTGTCAATGATTGGTTTTAAGGTGATCTCTTTCTAAACGATACAAAGTAAACGATAGTTTTTGGAGAAGTATATAAAGATTGACAGAGCACTGATTTTATGATTCATATTGGATGGCCTTATTTTCATTGAAAAATCATAATGGTTCATAAAAAACATAAAAATCAGCGTTCTCTTATCAAGTTAAAGATTGGTATTTTTAACTTTACGATCGTATGTAAGCATACCTTTTCCTAATCGCATCAGCCCACATGGCAACAACTTATTTCAGCAAGCGTAATCTTCAGTTCCTTCTACACGAAGTCTTCAAAGCAGAAGAACTGACTAAATATGAGTACTTCAGTGCCCATGACCGCGAAACTTTCAATCTTGTGCTCGACTCGGCAACATACATAGCCGATACGATCATGCACCCCTATTTGAAAGATGTGGATAAGAACCAGCCTGAACTAAAAAATGGGCAGGTTACGGTTCATCCTAAAGTAAAGGAATACCTTAAAGCTATGGGCGAAGCTGGCCTGATTGGGGCTGGTTTCCCATTTGAACATGGCGGGCAGCAATTGCCCGAAATGATTAGCTCGTGCGTAGGTTTTATTCTAATGGCGGCTAATAATGGCATGATGTATACCGGCCTGACCTCCGGTGCCGCCCACCTGATCACCTCGTTCGGGTCGGCCCAACTGAGTGAATTTTACGTACCAAAACTGTTGGATGGAACCTGGCAGGGTACAATGGCCCTCACCGAACCGCAGGCCGGTTCGTCACTATCCGATGTAACAACCTCGGCAACGCCCCAGCCCGACGGTACCTACACGATTAAAGGCCAGAAAGTGTTTATTTCGGCGGGCGACCATGATGCGTGCGAGAATATTATTCACCTGATGCTGGCACGAATTGAGGGCGCTCCAATGGGCACAAAAGGCATTTCGCTGTTTGTCGTCCCTAAATACCGCCCCGATGGTACGGGTAATTTCATTGATAACGATGTTGTGTCAACGGGCGTTTACCATAAAATGGGGCAGAAAGGCGTTCCCGCCATGCACCTCACAATGGGGTCCAGCGATAACACGATTGGCTATATTGTTGGGGAGCCACACCAGGGCTTGCCCTATATGTTTCAGATGATGAACGAAGCCCGCATTGGTGTGGGCATGACGGCGGCCGCTATTGCCACTGCGGCCTATTATGCGGCCCTGCAATACGCCCGTGAACGCCCGCAAAGCCGACGATTGAACGAGAAAAATCGCCTTGATTCGCCCCAAACGGCAATCATCAATCACCCAGATGTTCGGCGGATGCTGTTGTTCCAGAAAGCGGTAACGGAGGGTGCTTTATCCGTACTTATCGAAGCGGCCCGCCTGTATGACATTAGCGAAGTAGCCGAAGGTGACGAAAAAGAAAACGCGTTTTTGATGCTCGATCTGTTGATGCCCGTTGCCAAATCCTACCCCTCCGAGATGGGTGTACAGTCGGTAAGTCAGAGTTTGCAAACGTTTGGTGGGTACGGTTTTACGGAAGACTTCCCGGTTGAGCAACTGTATCGCGACATACGGATAACGCCTATTTATGAGGGCACAACGGGCATTCAGGCGCAGGACCTCCTTGGTCGCAAGATGACGATGAAGGGCGGCAAAGCACCCCAACTATTATTTGCCGAGATCAACAAACTAATTGGCGAAGCCAGCACGTTCGATGACCTGAAACCCTACGCCGACCAGCTCACTGCCGAACTCAAGGGTATACAGGACGTGATGGCGAGCTTAGTGCCTCATGTCCAGAAAGGTGATATTGAACGCTATTTATCGGATGCAACCTTGTTCCTGGAAATGTTCGGTATTGTTGTGGTGGCGTGGCAGTGGCTCAAGCAGGCGGTTGTGGCGAAGCAAGCGCTCTTGACCCAAAATCCGCAGGGCGACGATCTGGTCTTTTATGAAGGCAAAATTCACACGATGAAGTTCTATTTTCACTACGAAGTCCCAAAAACGCTGGGTCTGGCGGTGCGTCTGAAAGACACCGAAGTCCTGACGATTGTGTCTGAGAAAGAGCTGGCGTTGTAAATTAAGCTTATCGCTCAGGCAAAAAGGCCGCCCTGTGAAGGGCGGCCTTTTTGCCTTCTTACTATGTTTTTTACGGTTTATCAAGCTTCTAATTCCCAGAACCTTTACCTTTGCGCCTTCAATCGCCCGCGCCCGGTAATGCCGCTGATTGCCCCATCAAGTTATATGCCGCCTGCCCGCTTGTGGAACGGCCATCTGCAAACCATCATTCCCTCGCTGTTTCGTAGGGTTTCCTCGAATTATGTTCGAGACCGGATCGATACGCCCGATGATGACTTTCTGGATCTGGACTGGAGCAGGGCAACAGAGAAAA
This sequence comes from Spirosoma pollinicola, assembly GCF_002831565.1. Classification (NCBI taxonomy): domain Bacteria; kingdom Pseudomonadati; phylum Bacteroidota; class Cytophagia; order Cytophagales; family Cytophagaceae; genus Spirosoma; species Spirosoma pollinicola. The sequence goes on from NZ_CP025096.1 coordinate 7,110,990, forward strand.
ACGACACCCTGATTATTCTTACACATGGTCTTGAGGGCAGTTCAACAAGTTCGTATCTGGCCGGCATGGTCAATCACCTGACAAAAAACGGCTTTGACTGCCTGGCCTGGCATTTCCGCTCGTGTAGTGGCGAAATGAACCGTCAGAAACGATTTTATCACATCGGCGAAACCAGCGATCTACACTTCGTTGTCCAACACGCCCTATCAAAAGGTTATCAGACTATATACCTCATGGGCTTCAGTGCGGGCGGCAACGTCACACTAAAATACATTGGTGAGAACGGTACAACTCTACATCCAGCCATTAAAAAGGCGGTCGTTTTTTCGGTTCCGGTCCATTTAATGGGCTCGGCCCGGCGACTTGAACAGTGGGATAGTCTGGTTTATAATTATCGTTTTAACCGAACGCTCAAGCGGAAAATTTTGCAAAAAGCGGCCGTTATGCCGGGCGTCTTTCCAACAGAAGCCTTATCTAATGTTCGATCAATTCGGGAGTTCGATAACCTGTTTACGGCCCCCATGAACGGATTTCGGGACGTAACTGACTATTACACCCGAAGTAGTGCACTCCAGTTCATACCTGACATAGCCATTCCAACCTTACTTGTGAATGCGAAGAATGACCCGTTTTTATCACCCGAATGTTTCCCAACAGAATTAGGCCGGGAACTAGCCAACGTCTGGATGGAGTTTCCCGAACAAGGCGGCCACTGTGGATTTCCACCACATACTGGCAAAATTCAGGGCACCTACTGGTCGGAAGAGCGAGCCTTGCAGTTTTTTGTGAATCAATAAAAGCAAATGATATGGATGGGGATCATATTAAAGAACTGCTAAAAGCTAACAAAGAGCGTTTATTTATCGCTTACCCGCTGGCATCATTAGCCTTATTTGGTTCCTACGCAGACGGTACAGCAACAGAAGACAGTGATGTAGACATATTGGTCGAGTTTAAAAAGCCTGTTGGCTTCGAGTTTATAGACTTGTCGATTGAGCTGGAGAACCTGCTTCAAAAGCCCGTTGATTTAGTAACTCGAAAAGCGATAAAGCCAAGGTTAATGCCTTATATCACACAACAGTTATACTATGTCTAAGCGGTCAGCCTACATATTATTAACAGATATGCTTGAGGCTGTCAATGCTATACAGGAATACACTGTTGGTCTGGACTACGAATCGTTTTTAGCAAACAGGATGGCAAGAGATGCAGTTATTCGAAACGTTCAGGTTTTGGGCGAAGCTGCCAACCGTATCTCTAAACCATTCCGAGACCAGTATTCAATGATCGAATGGATGCGTATTATTCGGACTCGTCATATTTTAGTACATGACTATTTTGGTCTTGATTATGAAATTATATGGCGTATAATAACCGTTCATATACCTCCTCTTCGAGAGGCAGTTAAACAAATTTTAGACAGTGCCCCGCCAGAAGATGCGGATATTGAACAAATCTAAATCATGCTCACCAAACCACTAGAACAAACGTATTACATCATTGATTTTGACAGCACCTTTACCAAGGTTGAAGCGCTCGACGTGCTGGGTGAAATCTCGCTGGTAGGCCGCCCCGACCGCGATGATGTGCTGAACGAAATCAAAGCGATTACTGACCGGGGTATGTCGGGCGAAATCTCGTTTACTGACTCCCTTGTCCTGCGTCTTAATCTCCTGAAAGCGCATAAAAGTCAGCTGCCTGCCTTGGTTGAAACGTTGATGGGTAAAATATCGGATTCGTTTCAACGCAACAAACAGTTTCTGACGGAGAATGCCGAAACAATCTATATCGTTTCGAACGGCTTTAAAGAATTCATCATTCCCATCGTTACCTCGTTGGGCGTTCGTGCAGAAAACGTCTTTGCTAATACGTTTGAGCTCGACGAAAATGGAGCAATCGTTGGCTTCGATTCAGAAAATCCATTATCATCCAATGGAGGCAAATCGCAGGTGATTCGGAATCTGAATCTCGACGGCGAAGTCTACGTCATTGGCGATGGCTACACCGACTATGAGATCAAGGCATCGGGTCTGGCCAATCGTTTTTATGCATTTACGGAAAATGTAATGCGCCCCCGCGTTGTGGCACAGGCTGATCACGTGGCACCATCGCTCGATGAGTTCCTGTACCATAACAACCTCAGCCGCAGCCAGTCGTATCCAAAAAGCCGGATCAAAGTCCTGTTGCTGGAAAACGTACACCCAAATGCTATTCAATTATTCGAACAGGAAGGCTTCAACGTTGAGATTCGAAAAGGCGCCCTGGACGAAGAGGAGCTGATCGAAGCTATCCGCGATGTATCTATTTTGGGTATCCGGTCGAAAACGAATGTGACAGCCCGCGTATTGGAGCACGCCAATAAACTAATGACCGTTGGCGCGTTCTGTATCGGTACCAACCAGATCGACCTCGATGCCTGTACCGAAAAAGGGATCGCCGTCTTTAATGCTCCTTATAGTAATACACGGTCGGTGGTTGAGTTGGCCATTGGTGAGATAATCATGCTGATTCGCAGCATTGTACCAAAGAGTAACCTGATGCACAAAGGCGGATGGGATAAATCGGCTAATAACAGCTTTGAAGTTCGGGGTAAAAAACTTGGTCTGGTCGGCTATGGCAATATCGGCACACAACTTTCGGTAGTAGCCGAAGCTCTGGGCATGGAAGTTTACTTCTATGATGCCGTCGACAAACTGTCTCTTGGCAACGCCCGCAAGTGTAAGTCATTGGACGAATTGCTGGCTATTTCGGACATTATCAGCCTGCATACCGATGGACGGAAAGAGAACAAGAACCTGATTAGCTACCGTGAATTTGGGCTGATGAAAAATGGTGTCATCTTCCTGAATCTTTCGCGCGGCCACATTGTCGATATTCCGGCTTTGGTTGATGCTATTGAACGCGGGAAAGTTGCCGGTGCCGGTGTTGACGTATTCCCGAATGAGCCTAAGACCAATAATGAGGAGTTTATAAGTAGATTGCGCAACTTGCCCAACGTGATTCTGACGCCCCATATTGGTGGAAGTACAGAAGAAGCGCAGGCCAACATCGGTAGCTTTGTACCGAGCAAACTTCTCGAATATATCAACAATGGCAGTACCTACGGCAGTGTAAACTTCCCTGAACTGCAATTGCCTCTCCTGAAAGGCGCGCACCGCCTGTTACACGTCCACGAAAACGTTCCGGGTATTCTGGCCAAAATGAACACCATTTTTGCTAAACACCACATCAACATTCACGGCCAGTATCTCAAAACCAATGAGAAAATCGGCTATGTAATTACGGATGTCGCCAAAGAATATGCCGAAGAGGTTGTCGAAGAGCTAAAGGACATTGATAACACAATTAAGTTTAGACTATTATACTAAAGAGTGAAAGAGCGAAAGAATGAGAGAGCAGACAAAAGCTCTTTCGCTATTTCGCTCTTTCACTCTTTCGCTCTCTTAAAAATGCAAAATACCTACTTCACTCCCGGCCCGGCCGAGCTTTATCCAACGTTTTATCAACATCTGCAACAAGCTTTAGATGAACAGATTGGCTCGATTTCGCACCGGAGTCAACGCTTTCGGGACATCTACAAGTTTGCCGATGAACAACTCCGGACGTTGCTGAATATTCCGGCAACGCACGGCATATTCTTTACCGGTTCAGCGTCGGAAGTGTGGGAACGGGTCCTTCTTAACTGTGTGGAGCATGAGAGTTTTCACCTCGTCAATGGTTCGTTCTCCCAAAAGTTTTATGACTATGCCAATTCGCTGCACAAGCACGCGCATATTCAGGAAAAGCCATTTGGCGAAGGGTTCGACGCGGCCGATATTGAGGTGCCTGCCTATGCCGAACTCGTTTGTTTGACGCATAACGAAACCTCATCGGGTGTGCAGATGCGGCCCGGCGAAATGCATAAGCTTAAACGCAAATATCCAAAAAAGTTGTTTTGTGTGGATATGGTCTCGTCGGCCCCCTACCCCGACCTGGATTTTAGCCTTATTGACTCTGCTTTTTTCTCGGTTCAGAAAGCGTTTGGTATGCCCGCTGGGCTGGGCGTCTGGATTGCCAGCCAGGCCTGTCTGGCTAAAGCCGAACAGTTAGAAAAAAGCGACACCTTAACGATTGGAGCACATAATACCCTGCCAATGCTGTGGAAGCATTATAAAACGTTTGAAACACCAGCTACACCAAACGTCCTGTATATCTATCTGCTTGGCAAAATTGCGGAGGATTTTAACCGGATTGGTATTGATACAATACGGAAACAGACCGAAGAAAAAGCCCGGATGCTCTATAAATTCCTGGACAGTTCGGCTGACTTTTCGCCTTTTGTAAAGCAGGAACGTCACCGTTCACAGACGGTTATCGTAGCTACTGTCGGATCGCCCGAACGGCCAACGTCATCGACCGATGTTATATCGTCGGCCAAAACAGCCAATATGATCGTAGGTAGTGGCTATGGTAAATTTAAGGACTCACAAATACGGATCGCCAATTTCCCGGCCGTATCAGTAGAGCAAGTTGGAAGCCTGATCGAGCAGTTGCAGAAATAGAGCGGTAGCTACACGTTCACCTGACGCCACCTCACTCGTTGAGGTGGCGTTATTTTTTGCGGGCAGTTGTCAATAAGCAAAGATGGTAACAAACCTTATGTAGGCTTCGTGGTTAATAGGACAGTGTTTTTATGAATTCAACTCAACGACGATGAAGAAATTACTTACAACTACATCACTTTTTATGGGTCTGGCTATTTGTGGCCTTGCTCAAAGCCGCTCCGACTCATCGGGCAGTGGGAAACCACTTATTGATGAAAAAACGAAGCGAGAAGTTCGGCAAAAAGCAGAACAGGCGAGCGAAAAAATGGATGAAGAAATAGATAAGTCCATTAGCTATCAGCAAGCAAATCAGTTGAGCTGGTTTGAACCAAACAACCTGTTTCTAGGTGGCGGTCTTGGCATGGGAGCCAGTAGCGGCCAGGTTTATCTGGCTTTCAACTCCCGTATCGGCTACTTTTTTCAACCCGGTTTTGCCGCAGGGCTACGGTATGACGCCGACCGGCTTGTGGGAAATAAGTACCATTCGCGGCAAGTTGGTGCTTTTGCCCGTTACTACCCTTTCCGTACTCGAATTAGCAGCTTTGTTGGTGCCAGCCTGAATAGTGGCCGCGAATTTTCGGAGAATGTTCCAGCCGATGCCAAGTACAAGTACACCAGCGTTGGGTTGGAAATTGGGGTAATGGCCTGGATTCTACACCGTTTAGGTGCCGAGGTTTCTTATGAGAGTAGCTTCTACAATAAAATTGACCCTACCGTTAGCCGGGGTAAAGGCGGTCGACTAAAATTTGGTGTCAATTACTACTTTGGCCGGGTTGCCGGTCGTGGGGTTAAGTTGGCAAAATAAGTACCCTGTTTTAACAAACAGCTTTACTCAGACAAACGGCCACCAATCAACTGGTGGCCGTTTGTCATTCCGCTAAACCAGTGCCAATAACTTCAAATTGTGTCGCGTATGTATACTTGTAAAATAGAGCATTTCCCGAACGGTTAATTTTCCAAGCACTGGATGAGGTACGTAATAATTATCCAACTCACTAATCGACCAACTTTCGAGAACAGCCGCCAGAGCATCATAAACCCCTGCAAATCGCGCCCCCATCTCGCTTTTTTCCACCTGCACATCTTCGGGTCGGGGCGATAAGGCTGCGGGAGCTTTAGCACCTGTTTCCAGAATAATCTGGTACGCAACTGCAATGTCGTTGTACGATCTTGACGAAGTCTCCACTGGTCCCCACTGGCTCAATACCTCACGAGGTCCGGTCATTAATCGAATAATTGGACGAGCCGACAGATACAAATGCTGCAACACCTCAGCAACCGACCATTTACTATTGGCTTTAGCTGCAAATTGCTCGCCTGGCAAACGGTTTGCCCATTCCATGAAAGCATGACAATCGGCTTGTAATCGCTCTTGAATAGCTTTTTTCTGCTCATCCATAGTAACTTTCTCTTCAGAAAAAAAATAAAAATCGACTGCCCTGAGAAAGGCAATTTTTCACCCAATCATATTTTTTATATAGTATTGATAATCAATAGTATAACCGCAAAAAATTTCTATCTCGCGGGGATTCTTACACCCATAAATTTTGTTCTGTATATAGGTAGCTAATGCCTGATACAGGCTTATTTCCAGCCCTTTTTACTCCGTTATGACAGTTGACTTAACCGAAACACCAGTCGTTAAACCACTCACAAAATCGGCCCGTTTATGGATGCCCAAACGCGTTGTTTTTACCGCCGACGCGCTGAAAGAGTCATTTGGTCAGGCTATGTACGAACGCATATCAGGACTCAATCTACCTATTGAGGTTGCTAAAAACAACCGCATTACAGGGTTGCGCGGAGCTGATGAACGAGAGACCTATCGCATCGCCAAAAATACGCTGGCTATTGTGAATGCACCGCCCGGTGCGTTTCGACTACAGCCTATTCCGCCCTCAGCCGATTGGCAAATGAATCTTGCAGAAGGGTGTCCGGCACATTGTCAGTATTGTTATCTGGCCGGTAGTCTTTCGGGGCCGCCGGTTGTGCGGGCCTACGCAAATCTACCCGGTATGCTGGTGCATACCGCAACTTATGAAGGCACTTATCCGCCCAATCGAACCTGGCAGAAAACAGCCAACGATTCAGACACTGGTTTGCGCCCCACAACCTTTGAGGTTAGTTGCTATACTGATGTACTGGGAATCGAACACCTGACGGGTAGTATGGCCGAATGTATTCGGTATTTTGGTACACGCGAGATGGCCGAGTTACGCTTTGTTACAAAATACGATCAGGTTGATAATCTGCTTAACCTGCCCCATAACGGCCACACCCGCGCCCGCGTCAGCCTTAACGCCGACACTGTTGCCAGGCGGCTCGAAGGTGGTACGGCCTCTGTAGAAGCCCGGCTGCAAGGTATCCGTAAGCTGGCGATGCCAAAAGAGTTGGGCGGAGGGGGCTACCCAGTTGGGCTGGTTATTGCGCCTATTATGGCGATTCCTAACTGGCGTGAACATTATACAGCCCTGCTCAACCGTATGTCGGCCGTTCTTGACTTTCCTCAACTAAATATGAATGTCGAGTTTATAAGCCACCGTTTTACACCCGGCTCAAAAGACGTGCTGTTGCAATGGTACCCCAATACATCGCTCGATCTTGACGAATCGACCCGCGCCGAGAAGCGGAATAAGTTTGGCGGCACCAAATATGTGTACCGCCCTGAAGAAATGAAGGAGATGAAAGTTTTCTTTTATACAGAATGGACGAAGAGATTCCCGAACGCACCAATTTTGTACTGGACTTGATGGGGTTACATCTGTATTTAATTAAGTGCAAGAATTAATGTGTTCATTCTGTGAAGTGTTTTGCGAATGTTGTGAAAGTGGTAAATTTGGGAACAACAATAGGTATCGACAATTATCGTCCGTGAGTAATTCCTTTATAATCATCAAATAAGCTATGAAAAATATCCTGCTTACCGGCTTGCTCATTGCCGCATCTTTTGGGGCATTCGCACAAAATGAAGTGAGCAACCACGGCAAAAAAATCACATCAGCAGGAGCCATTCCTGCAACAGAATTATCGGCTAAGATGGACAATAAAACGGAGATGCCAGCCAAAGTGGAAGGCGTTGTTGAGTCTGTCTGCAAGGTAAAAGGCTGCTGGATGCAGGTCAAAACCGGCAATGGAGAGACGATGCGCGTAACGTTTAAAGACTATGGTTTCTTTGTACCTAAAGACATTGTTGGCAAAACCGTTGTGGTTGAAGGAACCGCCGAAACGACCACCACACCCGTTGCTGATCTGCGCCATTTTGCTCAGGATGCCGGAAAGTCAAAAGCTGAAATAGAGAAAATCACTGAGCCCGAAAAAGCTCTCACGTTTGTTGCCGATGGCGTCATTGTGAAAAAATAGGGGTGCCATTCCAACCTTTTTCCCGGCAGCCGTATCCTTGTAAGAAATCAATTACAGGAAATATGCTTAACTCAATGAAACGGCTTTCTGGTTTACTCATCGTTGGAACTGTACTTTTTTCAGCTTGTAAATCATCTAATACCAGCCCCACAGACTCTATTTCGCTGGGGCTGCATCAATCAGGACGGCTTGGCTCCGAGATTGTTGTTCGTGTCGACTCAATTCAGGATAGCCGCTGCCCGCTGAACGTTACTTGTATATGGGCTGGTCAGGCTAAAGTTAAATTCCTGTTGTCAAAAGATACAGACTCGACTGCCGTTCGACTGTCCTTGGGCGCTGACCCCGGTAGTTCCAACAAGCGACCCGACTCAACAACGGTTTCCTTAAATAGTGAACGGTATAAGGTGATTTTGCGCGAGGTAAATCCTTATCCAGGGTCTACTACTACTAATCAGCCACAAACAACCGTTGTTCAGGTAACAAAATTTTAGGGGTTCTTCATAAGCTTTTCGTACTTTAAGGGCTGCAACATTCTGTTGTGGCCCTTTTTTGTACCCTACTAACTTCATTTATGAAAAAACTATACCTACTGGCAGGCTTATCGCTGCTGGCCGCTCCCCTGTTTGCCCAACGGACACTAATTCACTGCGGAAATCTCTTCGACGGAATTAAAAATGATCTCCAGCCGCAAATGACCGTTGTGGTTGAAGGCAACAAAATTACAGCCGTTCAGAAAGGCTACACTACACCAGCCGGACAGGATCGGGTGCTGGATATGAAGTCAAAAACCGTTTTACCCGGTCTGATCGATATGCACGTTCACCTGGAAAGCCAGACGCGCCGGGGCGGTGCTATTGATGGGTTTACCAGAAATCAGGCTGACGTTGCTTTTCAGGCAGCTCAATACGCTAAAACAACCTTGATGGCGGGCTTTACAACGGTGCGTGACTTAGGTGGCTCGGGCGTAAACGTTTCCCTTCGCAACGCTATTAATGCCGGACTAGTTGATGGACCACGTGTATTGACCGTAGGCAAATCCATTGCGACAACGGGCGGACACGCCGACCCAACGAATGGCTATCGTAAAGACCTCATGGGCGACCCCGGCCCCCTGGAGGGCGTTATCAACGGTCCCGAAGATGCTCGTAAAGCTGTGCGGCAGCGGTACAAAGATGGGTCTGACCTGATTAAAATTACAGCCACCGGTGGCGTTCTAAGCAATGCAAAAGACGGCTCCGGCGCTCAGTTCACCGAAGAAGAAGTAAAAGCGGTCGTTGATGCGGCTAAAGATTATGGCTTTGCCGTAGCGGCCCACGCCCACGGTGCCGAAGGTATGAAACGGGCCATTCGAGCGGGTGTACAAACTATTGAACACGGTACACTGATGGACGATGAAGCGATTGAACTGTTCAAGAAATACGGCACCTATTACGTGCCAACGATCATTGCCGGAAAGACAGCAGCTGATTCGGCCCGTCATTTTGGCTATTATCCGCCCCTGGTAACGCCAAAGGCATTAGCCATCGGTCCGAAAATTCAGGCTACGTTTGCCAAAGCCTACAAAGCAGGCGTGAAGATCGCCTTCGGCACCGATGCCGGGGTTTATATTCACGGTTACAACGCAAGGGAGTTTGAATATATGGTGGAAGCAGGGATGCCGCCGGTAGAAGCTATAAAATCAGCCCTGATGACAAACGCAAAATTACTGGGTATGGACGCGCAGGTCGGGTCTATCGAAGTTGGTAAATTTGCTGACGTAATTGCCGTAGCTGAAAATCCAATCCAGAACATCAAAACCCTGCAAGCCGTCCAGTTCGTAATGAAAGACGGGAAGGTGTATAAACAGTAAGAGGGAGGAAAGGGAAGAGGGGGAGACCGGGTGGTGTTTATCCTCCCTCTTTTACCCTTATTCCCTTTCCTCCTTCTCTCCAATTATCAACTCATTTACCCGTTCCGGTTCTTCGTGCTGAACCCAGTGGGAAGCATTTTCAAGAAATACCACCCGACCGTTATCGCACAAATCAATACTGGGTTGGGCCATTTCGCGTTTCAGAAACTTGTCGCGAGCACCCCAGATAAGCAACGTTGGCACGATAACCCGAATGGAGGAGCGTTTTGCAGACGGTTTACGAAGCGCAGCCCGGTACCAGTTTATCATGGCTTTCACTGCTCCCGGCTGCGACCAGGCTGCTTTATATTGTTGCAGATCGGCCCGTCGAAACGTCCCCGGACGACTACTTCCCAGCAACGTTTTAACCAATGCCGACCAGTTCCCTAAACTTGACATAGTTTCAGGTAACCACGGTAGTTGAAAAAACCCGATGTACCAGCTTTTTCGCATTTGCCCGAAATCACGGCTGGCGAATTTCTTCATGACAACCGGGTGCGGCACGTTCAATACAACTAACCGTTCAACCCGTTCGGGATACGAAACCGCCGTCCACCAGGCTACAGCCGCACCCCAGTCGTGGCCTACAATCACGGCTTTTTGCCGACCCGATGCGTCGATCAACCCAATTACATCCGCCACCAGCGTATCAAGACCATAGGCCTCAATCCCCGTTGGTTTATCGCTGAGATTATAGCCCCGCTGGTCGGGTGCCCAAACCCAGAAACCAGCTTCGGCTAACGCGTCAATCTGTTTTTTCCAGCCGTACCAGAATTCCGGGAAACCATGTAGCAAAATGATAAGAGGCCCATCTTCCGACCCAGCCTGAACGACGTGTAACCTGACCGGGTCGCCAGCCTGCTTATTCGTTTCGACAAAAGTGTGTGTCATTAACCGAGTTTAAAACCCGAAATACCGTTCGGCATTGCGATAACAGATGTCCTGCACGATTTGCCCCACCCACTCCACATCATTTGGCAATTCACCATTTTCGATGTCATTACCGAAGATGTTGCAAAGAATTCGCCGAAAATACTCGTGGCGACTATAGGACACAAAGCTGCGAGAATCGGTGAGCATACCCACAAACGCGCTCAATAAACCCATATTCGACAGTGTATTGATTTGCTTTTCCATGCCGTCTTTCTGATCAAGGAACCACCAGCCAGAGCCAAACTGCACTTTCCCTCGCACAGACCCATCGTTGAAGTTGCCAATCATGGTTGCCATCACCTCATTATCGGCTGGATTGAGGTTATACAGAATCGTTTTTGCCAGTTTATCCCGGTCGTCCAAACCACCCAGAAACCGCGACAGCGAGGCCGCCTGTGGGAAATCGCCAATGCTATCCCAACCCGTATCGGGGCCCAGGTCGCGCAACCGGCGAACGTTGTTATTCCGAAGGGCACCGAGGTGAAACTGCTGTGTCCAGCCCTTTTCATGATCCCACTCGGCAAACTGCACCAGCATGAAAGATTTGAACTTCAGGACATCTACCGGCGAGATGTCGACCCCTCGGCGTAAGTGGTCAAATATCCGCTGAACATCCCCCTCCTTATAGGGTTCGGCATAGATCATTTCGAGGCCGTGGTCAGATAGTCGGCACCCCATTTCGGCAAAGTAATCGTGACGGGATTTGAGCGCATCGAGGTATTGTGTCAGATTCTGAATCTCGCGGTTCGTTACCTCCGCCAGCTTTTGTATGTAACCCCTCAAAGCCGTTGGATCATCGGCAGCCATTGCCTTATCGGGGCGGAACGTAGGCAGAACTTTTGTCTTGAGGCTCGTTGTACCGGCTGCCCGCTCCTGCGCCACTTTGCGATGGTGTTCGAGCGAATCCAGTGGATCATCGGTTGTACATACCACCCGTACTTCGAAATGCATCAGCAGTGCACGTGCCGAAAGGCCCGGTAACTGTTCGTTGCAGGTATCATAAATAGCACGTGCAGTCGATGGATTGAGCACGTCGGTTATACCAAATGGATTTTTCAACTCCAGATGCGACCAATGGTATAATGGGTTTCTGAGCGTATAGGGAATCGTTTCAGCCCATTTTTCAAACTTCTCCCAATCGCTTGCATTACCGGTGCAATACTGTTCGGGAATGCCATGCGTGCGCATGGCCCGCCATTTGTAGTGGTCGCCGTGAAGCCATAGTTGAGACATATTCTCGAACTGACGGTCGGAAGCAATCTGATCGGGTGGCAGGTGGCAATGATAATCAATAATCGGCATTTGCCGGGCATAGTCATGGTAAAGCCGACGAGCGGTTTCAGTCTGTAACAGAAAGTCGTCGGACAGGAACGTAGAAGCAGGAGCAAGTGTATGCATAGATGGTAAAGCAAAAGCCGGGTAGTTTCTCCCGGCTTCATATTATTATTTTGTTCGATTCATTAAATTGTCAGGTATAAATTCGCATTCTGGCAATACCTCAACAGTCTGGCTCCAATCGCGAATAATCCAGTCTTTACCTGATTCGGCAATCCATACTTTACGGGATTTTGTAAATAGCCAGATTACCTTTTCGACGCCGAACTCAAGGAAGTTAGTCGTTTTTTTTTCGTAGTACTCAAAGGATGATTCGAACTGCCCCATATCGGCTTTTGTATCTACCTCAATTGCTATTTTAGGCGGAACCCAAGCGTATTTGCTCCAATCTTCTCCTTCTAATTGCTGAAGCATAAAGACAGCGACATCACAAGACCGCCAATCACCTTTTTTAAACTGGACGCCTAGTTCATTTCCTGCTACAGCATAGATATCCATATCTAATGTCGATGACAGTTGAAAAATTAACCGGCTCACCAACAAGCTTTGTAAAATACTTGAACCCATAACCTGTTCAACCGTTTTCGTGCCCTTCAGTACTTCCTGATAACCGACATAGTACACTGGCTTACCATCCCACATTTCATAGACAAGTGATTTGAGTAAGCGAGCGCGTTCAACACGGCGCTGGCGTTGTTCTGGTGTAAGAGGAGAATGTTTCGGCTTATTGATGGCTTCCATAGTTTGCATACGTTGGCTAGTGCAAGATACCAAAAAAAATCCAAAAACGGGCCTGTCTCCCAGCTACTCGACCGCCGACAAGCCTACCATCAATCCACGCAATTCGGCCAGACCGCGCAGGCGACCAATGGCCGTGTAGCCAGGGTTCGTCCGTTTCCCTGAGGTTAAATCATCCAGCATCCGGTGGCCGTGGTCTGGCCGAAAAGGTATTCGGGTATCGGGTCGGCCAGCTAATTGACGCCTTTTTTGTTCGGCAAGTAACGCCCGCATAACCCCCGCCATAGGCACATCGCCCTCCAGGTGATTCGCTTCCTGAAAGCTGCCATCTCTATCACGTTGGGTGCTACGGAGGTGAACAAAATGAATGCTTGCCCCTAATCTGTCTGCCATGCCTACCAGGTCGTTATCTGCCCGAACCCCATACGAACCGGTACAGAAACACAACCCATTGGCAGGCGAGTTAACAGCGGCCAACAGCGCGCGGGCATCGGCCTCTGTACTCACTACGCGCGGCAGTCCCAGAATAGGATACGGTGGATCGTCGGGGTGAATAGCCAGTCGAACCCCTACTGATTCAGCCACAGGCACAATTTCGCGCAGGAAGGCATACAAATTCTGGCGCAACTCGCGGTCGCTGATGTCTTTGTAGGCATCCAGCGCATCGCGAAATTTTTCAACGGTGTAACTTTCTTCCGAACCGGGCAATCCCGCAATGATCGTGCGTGTCAGGCGCTTCACCTGGGCATCGGTCATGCCATCGAGCGTAGCGCGTGCATTGCGCTTTTGCTCCTCATTATAGAGGTACTGAGCGCCCGGCCGCTGGAGAATATAAAGCTCGAAAGCGGCAAATTCGGTGGCATCGAAGCGCAACCCCGTAGATCCGTCGGGCATGGGAAAGTCGAGATCCGTCCGGGTCCAGTCGAGTACTGGCATAAAGTTGTAACAAACCGTGTCGATACCCGCTTTCGCCAAGTTAACAATCGAATCTTTGTAATTGTCAATGTATCGAAGAAAATCGCCCGATCGGGTTTTGATACCCTCGTGTACCGGAATACTCTCCACTACCGACCAGGTCAGCCCTTTCGCTTCTATCAGCGCCTTACGGCTGATGATTTCATCAAGCGTCCATACCTCCCCATTTGGAATAGGATGCAGGGCCGTTACAATACCGGTGGCACCTGCCTGCCGTATGTCGTTGAGCGATACGGGGTCATTTGGACCGAACCACCGCCAGGTTTGTTCAAGCATAATCGAGTTAGTTGGTTAGTAAAAAAGCACCTATCCTGCCTTTTCTCCCCAAATCTCCTATCTGATTTACAAATGCCAACCCCTTCTGGCCGCTTCCGGTGGCGAATTGTTGCGTTACTTTTTCTGGCAACGACGATAAACTATATAGATAGGCAAGTGCTGTCATTCACGATGACAGATGAAATCTTTCGGAAAGACATGCTTGATATGGCCCCTGATGCCATACTAACTAAAGAAGCTACAGATCGATTTAAAGTACTCTATGGCGACGTTGATGCAGCGTTCAAATTTGCGTATGCGATTGGTTTTCTACTTATGGGCTGGATCATTGACCGTGTTGGCACCCGGCGAGGTTTTTCGCTGGGTATCCTGCTCTGGAGCGTTGCCGCCGTGCTCACGGCCTCTATTAATACCATTGTTGGCCTCCGCTGGATGAGGGCATTGCTGGGTTTGGGTGAAGCGGCTAATTTCCCCTCGTCGGTAAAAACCATAGCCGACTGGTTTCCCCGACGCGAACGCTCGTTTGCCAGTGGGCTTTTCAACGCCGGCACCAACGTGGGCATTATCCTGACGGCGCTGGTCGTTCCCTATTTGATTTTGCATTTTGGCTGGCGAAGTTCATTTTTGATTACCGGCGTTTTGGGGTTTGGCTTGCTGATTTTCTGGTGGTTTATGTACAGAAAGCCGGAGAGAAGTCCCCAGCTCTCGGCCAAAGAACTGGCCTACATTCGGCGGGATAAAGAGGAAATTGTTCCCATTAAGGTGTCCTGGGGGCGATTGTTAGGCTATAAACAAACCTGGGCTTTTGCCTTGGGAAAGTTCTTGGCCGACCCCATCTGGTGGTTCTATATGTCCTGGCTTCCCGATTTTTTTAACTCAAATGATGCCCTCGACGAAAAACTCGACCTCAACAGTTTCGGCGTTCCTTTCCTGATCATATACATCGTTTCTGATGCGGGTAGTGTCTTTTTTGGCTGGCTCAGCACCCAGTTTATGCGGTGGGGCTGGTCGGCCAACCGGGCCCGCAAAACGACCTTACTCATCTGTGCGCTCTGTGTAGTGCCCATATTCTTTGCAGCCAAAACCAGCAGCTTAACGGTTGCTATTGCACTCATTTCGCTGGCAACAGCCGCTCATCAGGGCTGGGCAGCCAATATGTATACCTTCGCATCAGACTTATTTCCGAAGAATGTGGTTGCATCCGTAACCGGAATTGGTGGTATGTTTGGCGCCGTGGGTGGTATCTTGCTGGCACTATTGGCGGGACGTATCATTACTGCGTTTGGCTATTTACCTATGTTCATTATTGCCAGCTGTTCGTATTTGATCGCGCTGGTTATTATCCATATGGTCTTACCAAAGCTGGAGCCGGTACGACCCGAGGAGTTAATGAGCGACTATAGTATCGACAAAAAACTGTAATTACGCTTTCTTACCTTGTTTTTAGACATTCATCGTACCCATGAAAATTGTCACTTTTGGCGAAGTTATGCTTCGATTAAGTCCTCCCGGTGTTGAGCGGTTTGCGCAAACAGACACGCTGGATATGCACTTCGGCGGCACCGAAGCCAACGTAGCCGTATCCCTGGCTCAGTTTGGTTTACAGGCGGCTCATGTAACCCGTTTCCCAGACCATGCCCTTGGGCGGGCGGCTTCGGGTTATCTGCGCAAGTATGCTGTTGATACGCAACATATACGCTACGGGGATGGACGATTGGGCCTTTATTTCCTGGAAACGGGCGCCGGTAGTCGGGCTAGCCGAATTATTTATGACCGGGTCAATTCGGCCTTCGCACGTATTCGTCCTGATGACATTGATTGGGAGTCGATACTGGCGGGTGCTTCGTGGTTTCACTGGACAGGCATCACCTCTGCCCTTTCGCAGGGTGCCGCCGATTGTTTGCTGGCGGGCATCCAAACCGCAAACCGGCTGGGCGTTCCGGTTTCAACCGATATTGTTTACCGCAGCAATTTGTGGCAGTATGGCCGAACACCCCAGGAAATTATGCCCGCTCTCACCGCAGGCTGTACCCTGGTATTAGGTAGTAAAAACCTGTTCTCTGAACTATATGGTGTTGTGGGCAGCACCTTTCAGGAATCGGGGCGGGCACTGATGAAACGGTTTCCGAATGTGCGTTACGTTACCGATACCAAACGAAAATCCATCAGCGCATCGCACAATCAACTGTCGGCCAAATTGTTCGATGGCGAAACCGTCTATAAATCAAGAATACATGATATAAACCCCATCACAGATCGGATTGGTACAGGAGATGCTTATATGGCCGGGTTGATTTATGGCCTACTCACCTTTAACGACCTGCAACGAGCAATAGAATTTGGTACAGCAGCTTCGGCACTAAAGCATACTATTTCAGGCGACGTAAATCTGTCAACTATTGCCGAGGTCGAGACATTGGCAAGTGGCGACACTTCCGGCAAATTGAAGCGATAAAGGTCGGCCCGATTTTTATGTTCGTGAAATTCGCAACGATTTATTGCTCAGTCACCTACCGATTTCCAAAAGAAATGCTCATTAGCTATAGATCGCTGATTTTTATGATCGCCAGTATTTACAGTGATTTTTGTCTAAATCTAAGGGGGAATCAGTCATTTTATTGAATTAAAACATGAAAAATTGCAGAGACCATAAGAATCAGCGGGCTATTGATAATAGCTCTTTCGATAAAATAGCCGCTAGGTTAACGATGTAGTTCGTATTATTGCTGAATTATGACTAACCAGTGCAAATCTTCACTTTCTGTTAATAGTAAACCTGTCTGACCGATGACCGCAGACCCGCTTGACGCACATCCAACCATGGCTAAATTAACCCGTTCGACCCACCCCGCTCCCGTTTTTCCCGAAAAGATTCTGCAATTCGGTACCGGCGTTCTTTTACGCGGATTACCCGATTATTTGGTTCAAAAAGCGAATAATGAAGGTCGATTCGAGGGCTCCATAGTTGTTGTCAAATCGACGGATAGTCAGACTGATGAATTTTCAGAACAGGATAACCTGTATACGGTTGCTGTTCGGGGTTTTCAGCAAGGACAGGAAGTTACCGAGAATGTGATAGTATCGGCCATTAGTCGGGTATTGGCAGCCCAAACCCAATGGAGTGAAGTGCTGAAGCTGGCCCGAAATCCTAAATTACAGATCATCGTTTCCAATACCACCGAAATTGGGCTGAACTACGTTGAAGAAAGCATTTTCCAGAATCCACCTCAGTCATTTCCGGCGAAATTAACGTCATTTCTGTACGAGCGCTTCCGTAGCGTTGGCGGGTCAAAAGCCAAAGGGCTGGTTGTTATTCCAACCGAACTGGTAACCGACAACGGGCTGAAACTACGCGATGCCGTTGAACGGCTGGCGCAATTCAATGAGTTGGGCAAGTTGTTTACCAAATGGCTAAAGTTCCACGTTCGGTTTTGTAATTCGCTCGTCGACCGCATCGTTACCCGCCCAACAGACGATTCCCAGAAAATATTGCAGCAGGAGGTTGGCTATGAAGATTCGTTGCTCACCTTCACCGAGCCTTACTACCTGTGGGCCATTGAGGGCGACGACCGCGTTCGGGAAACTCTGTCCTTTGCAGGCCCATCCAGCCCTCAGATAATTATTGACGAAGACATCAATTTTTATAAAGAGCGCAAGCTTCGGGTGCTGAACGGCACGCATACACTCACTATGCCATTGGGCTATTTGTTAGGACTGGAAACGGTAGCCGACGAAATGCGCCACCCGACTATGAGCAAGTTTATCGAGTCGTTGATGCTTAACGAAATTGTGCCGACAGTACCCCATTACGACATTCCGGGTATGGATAAAGCCGCCGTGACGCAGTTTGCCAACGATGTGCTTGATCGGTTTCGCAACCCTCACCTCGATCATTTATTACTTAAAATCTCGCTGCAACAAACCGCCAAAATGCAGGCTCGCAATGTAGCTACGCTGCAACGGTATTACGAACAAACCCATGAGGTACCCAAACTGATGGCGTTGGGCTTTGCTGCTTACCTGCTTTTCATGAAAGTGGTTCGGGAAGAACATGGACAGTTTTTCGGCGAAATTGCCCTGGCAAGTGGAGGTAGTCTTAACTACCCAATTCAGGACGATAAAGCCGGGTATTTTTATGGTGACTGGAAAACCGTAAAAGAGCGCGCTCCGGCAACGGTACAAACGTTTGTGCAAAGTGTACTGTCAGACAAAACACTTTGGCAAACCGATCTGACGACCCTGCCGGGTTTCAGCGACGCCGTTGCCAAAGACCTGAATTTATTGCTGACTAAAGGTGTGGTCAAAACGCTGGAAAGTGCGGTAGCGTAAGTACAAGTGCACAAATGCCAGAAGGCCGCGATGAAACAGGATTATCTGTTTCATCGCGGCCTTCTGGCATAAAAAAGTTCTTACAAGAAACTCCTTATTTTCGCTGCTGTTACGGTTAAATCATCCTGACTTGGCTTCATTTTATTGTTAAAATTCATGTCGGCCATAGAGTTGAGCGGAATAAGGTGAACGTGCGCATGTGGCACTTCCAGACCCACCACCGCCACGCCAATACGCTTACAGGGAACCGCTTTCTCGATAGCCGGAGCCACCTTTTTAGCAAACGCCATGAGGCCCATATAGAGGTCGTCATCCAGATCGAATAGATAATCGACTTCTTTTTTAGGGATAACCAGCGTATGCCCCGTTGTGGTCGGCATGACATCCAGGAAAGCCAGATAATCGTCCGTTTCGGCAATTTTGTGGGCTGGAATCTCACCAGCAACGATTCGGGAGAAAATAGACGGCATAACTAATGGATAATGTAAAATGGATAATAGATAATGTAATATGATAATTAGACGCTACCCGTCCTCATCCATTTTACATTATCCAATTTTTACTCAAACTGCCGGGCAATTTCCATTACTTTAAATTCGAGTACGCCAGCCGGTACTTTAATCTCGGCCGTATCGCCAACGCGCTTGCCGAGCAACCCTTTTCCTATGGGAGAACCTACCGAAATCCGGCCAGCTTTCAGGTCTGCTTCTTCTTCAGAAACCAGCGTGTAGAGCATTTCGGCTCCGCTTTTCGTATTCTTGATTTTGACTTTCGACAGAATCGACACGAGTGAAGTATCAATGGTCGATTCGTCGAGAACACGGGCATTCGAGAGAACCTCTTCGAGTTTCGATATTTTTAGTTCGTGTAAGCCCTGTGCATCTTTTGCCGCATCGTACTCGGCGTTTTCGCT
The DNA here is from genome assembly GCF_002831565.1 of Spirosoma pollinicola. NCBI lineage: Bacteria > Pseudomonadati > Bacteroidota > Cytophagia > Cytophagales > Cytophagaceae > Spirosoma > Spirosoma pollinicola. Next base: position 7,130,320 of record NZ_CP025096.1, read on the forward strand.
GAGATCCCCTTTATCGCGTGCTTCGGCAATTTGATGCGCAATGGCAGTCCGTCCTTTCGTTTTTAACTCAACCAATTCGGCTTTGAGTCTGTTGAGTCCTTCTTCTGTGTAATATGAAATCTTTGCCATAATATTTTAGTACTTACTCGTTATTCGTAATGCATTGGTGTGCTCCTTAAAAACAAAAAGAACGGTACACTGACCGTTCTGCAACCAAATTGGTTTTCTTTGCAGACGCGTCAGAGTCGCAGTCGGGTTTCCGAAGCGCTCGGGTTAGGCATATAATAACTTATTCGTCGCATTGGTTAAGCCAGTTATTGGCCGGTCATATTCTGTTACAAAGCGTTCGGAGTAACGCGTTTTGTGATACAAAAGTAAAAATACTTCACGGCTATATCAACAAATAGCTATATACCCACTTAAAAAACGATTTACTGATTCATGCCTCAGCCGCTTCGCATTGTGTTTATGGGTACGCCCGATTTTGCCGTTGCCAGCCTGCAACGGCTGCTTGGCGCCGGTTGTCAGGTTGTGGCGGTTGTTACCGCCCCCGACCGTCCCTCCGGTCGTGGACTACAACTTACGCCATCGCCCGTTAAAAAAGCCGCCGAAGCCGTCAATTTACCGGTTCTTCAACCCGAAAAATTACGCGACCCTGCTTTTTTGGAACAACTAGCCAGCTATCAGGCTGATTTACAGATTGTCGTTGCCTTTAGAATGTTGCCCGAGGTCGTTTGGTCAATGCCCACAATTGGCACCTTTAATTTACATGGATCACTATTGCCCCAGTATCGGGGGGCAGCGCCGATCAACTGGGCTATTATTAACGGAGAAACCGAGACGGGTGTTACAACTTTTTTTATTGAAAAAGAGATTGACACTGGCCAGATGATTTTTCAGGATTATGAACCCATCTACCCCGATGACAATGCCGGAACAGTTCACGACCGGCTGATGGAGCGCGGGGCTAATCTGGTGCTAAAAACGGTTCACGCCATCGAAGCGGGTGCGTATCCGCGCACGCCCCAGCCCAGCGCCGACGATCTTAAACCCGCCCCGAAACTCAGCCGCGAATCCACCGAAATCAACTGGAATCAACCGGCGATTACGATTCGGAATTTTGTGCGTGGCCTGTCGCCCTACCCAGCGGCCTGGACAAAAATCAACGGAAAGGTTTTCAAGGTTTATTCGGTGTCTTTGGCCAATGAGTCCCCTTTTGCCGCTGAGCCTGCCGAAGCGTATTCTGACAATAAAAAAATTATTCTTGTGCGGGCAGAAGATGGCTGGTTGCAAATTGACGCGCTACAGGCAGAAGGCAAACGACGCATGACGGCTGAGGAGTTTTTGCGGGGGAATAAATTGTAAATTGATATTGTTGTAAATTGACGAATGAAACAAGTCAAAGCCATGAATCCTGTGCTCATTACAGAACCTTCTACTAGTATTTATAATGAGGAAAATCGGCGTTTACCGTTTTGTATTAAAAAGATCGTAATCATTAACGCTCAAGATATCATTGAGAGTCGGGTAGAAAATATCCCGATTGACACAAATTGGGTTTTTATTAGTGGAGAGAATGGCTTTGGGAAAACCACATTCTTACGTGCTATTGCAGTCGGATTGTGTGGTTTGCATAATGATATAGTAAGTTTAAAGAAAGGCCCTTTTGACTACCCGTTCATAGGTATAGAGTTTATCAACAATAACAGTAATACTATTAATAATTTATGGCCAAAAGATGATAATGGCTTTTATTCTTTTAAATACCTAGCCTGCTACGGTCCCTCTCGCTTGCAAATTCAATCCAAAATGAGCCAGAACGAAGTAGCAGAAAAAAGTACTACGACGTATGGTTTATTTAATCCAGATGGAATTCTGCTTAATATCGAAAGCAAGCTTATCGAATGGCATCTGGAAAATAATGTACGTTTAGATCAGGTTAAAGCACTATTCAAAGCAGTAATTCCTAATTTGGCTGACATCATAGTGCGAAAGAATGAGCAGGACGATTATGAAGTGCTATATGTAGAGCAAGCAGAAGAAGATGAAACAACTACATTTGACCCCGTCCCATTCAATCAGTTAGCGGCTGGCTTCCGAAGTATCATCGGTTTAATAGGTGATTTATTGATTCGGTTCATTAGAAAGCAACCTCATGTCAACCAGTTGAGTGAACTGGCAGGTATCGTGCTGATTGACGAACTGGAAAATCATTTACATCCCAAATGGCAGTATCAATTACCTACTTTACTATCAAAGGTCTTTCCCAATATCCAATTTATTGCTGCTACCCACAGCGTTATTCCCATTCTCGGAGCACCTAAAAACTCGGTTTTTCTAAAATTAGACCGTTCTAAAGAGAAGGGCATTACGGTTGAGCGCATAGACATAGACGTAGCCAATTTGCTACCTAATTCTATTCTGACCTCGCCAATTTTCGATATGGACACGATCAGGCCAATCGCGAATGAGGATATAGGAAAGTTAAGAACGGAAGATACGTATGACGAAGTAGTAGCCAACGATGCCATAGATAAACAACTTCGCGAACTTGACAACGATCCTTCTCAATATCCAGCCCTTCTTCAGGAATAAGTTGCATGATTCGCGTACAAAAAGATTTCGACGCTCCACCTACGGGGCTTGTCAGTGAGTCGTGCCAGGCACAGCAACAAAAAGCACTTACAGAAAAAGCCACACACAATTTCAGCGGGTATTACTATCGTGACAGTACGATTAAAACGCTACGAAGAATATACAGTCATAAATGTGGTTATTGTGAAACGCATGAATCAGCCGGAGCATCGTTGCGCGTAGATCATTACCGCCCTAAAGCTGGTGTTAAAGATGTTCCTGGCCATGAAGGTTATTATTGGCTGGCATACGAATGGAGTAACCTCGTTTTAAGTTGCGAAAAATGTAATGGTAGAAAGCTACATAATTTTCCCTTACAGGACGAAGCCAACCGCGTTTCAGTGCCTACCCTTACTAATAATGGCTTACCCATAAGCGACTGTTGCCGTGCCGACAAGACGATATTACTTGCCGAACACCCATTACTGCTCAATCCCGAATTAGACAATCCTGACGAGCATCTCATTTTTCGGCCCAACGGAACAATTGATGCGAAAACAGAGAGGGGGAAAAAATCAATTGAGTTGTACTTTCTGGAACGAGACGAACTCATCACGAATCGTAAGAATATGACGGACGACGTAGTAGAGGACTTAAAAAAACACTTGCTCAACTTTCTCAGCCGCGAGATTAATGAACAGACATATCGTTATGTAACGCAGGGTGTTTATGAAAGAGCTGCGTTGAATCGGCAGACGGATAAAGCTTACTCCCGAGTGGCGAACGCCCTATTTGATGATTTTGAAACCTTTGTTGTGTCTCAGTTCCCTTCTGGACAGCAGGCGTATATCAGGCAAAGTTTTCAATTATATCAGCAGGGAAAATTATGGCCTATTCCTAAATAGCAATCGCTTTCTGATTAGTATAACTTTTCCCAAACCATCCACGCATGAAACTATTCCTTTACTGTCTTTTCCTGACCACGCTTAGCCACTTGACAAGCCTTGCCCAAACCGAAACCTATGCCGAGAAACTGGGCTTCCCGAAAGGAAAGAAGGTTGTTATTTTTCACGTCGATGATGCCGGGATGAGCTACGAATCGAATGTGGGCACCATGAACGCGCTCGATAAAGGTATTGCCAACTCGACCAGCGTGATGATGCCCTGCGGGTGGGTGCCGCAATTTTTCGATTACCTCAAACAACATCCAACCGTCGATGCGGGCGTTCACCTGACGCTCACGTCGGAGTGGAACAATTACCGATGGTCACCGTTGGTGGGACGGGATAAAGCACCCGGCTTGTACGATGAACAGGGTGCTTTCTGGCATTCGGTGGCGCAGGTCGTTGAGCACGCATCTGCCGATGAAGTAGAAGCTGAAATCAGGGCTCAACTGGCGCGGTATCGGGCGTTTGGCGTACAACCGACCCATATGGATTCGCATATGGGCACGCTCTTTGAACCTAAATTCATTATGCGCTATGTGAAAGTAGCCATCGAAGAAAAAATTCCGGTGCTGTTTCCGGCTGGCCATGCTACACTGATCTTTAAAGCCAATAACGTACCCGTTCAGATGCAACAACTCGCTCAGCAAGTTGGCAAGCAACTGTGGGACGCGGGCCTGCCTGTTCTGGACGACCTCGACGGTACAAGCTACGGCTGGAACCTGCCCACCGGCACACCCGTTACCGACGCGAACATCCAGAAAAACAAAACCCAAAAGTTCATTGAACTCCTCAACTCAGCAAAACCGGGTCTGACATACATAATTATGCATTGTACCGCTCCAACGCCAATATTCGATCAGATAAGCGGTTCCGGTCAATCCCGCAAAGGCGATATGCTGGCCATGATGGACCCTGCTCTAAAGGCATTCGTCGAAAAGGAAGGAATTATTGTAACAACCTGGCGGGAGTTGATGGAACGACGTAAAACAAAGAGTGAAAGAGCGAAAGAATGAAAGAGCGTATTGTAGCACGCTAACCACTCTTTTGCTCTTTCACTCTTTCGCTCTTTAAATTATGAAAATCAGTTTAATTTCTGCCGTTGCACAAAACGGCGTTATCGGTCGCAATAACGATATGGTCTGGCATTTGCCTGACGACTATGCGTTCTTCAAACGCAAGACTAGCCATCACCCTATCATAATGGGTCGAAAGTCGCTGGATGCGCTCGGCAAACCGCTGCCCAATCGCACGAATATTGTCATTACCCGCAACCCGGATTTCATCGCATCTGGTGTTACTGTCGTACACACCCTTGATGATGCGATTACGGAAGCAAAAAAAGCGGTCGGTGCCACCGACGAGATATTCGTCATTGGTGGAGCCGAGATCTATAAAATGGCCTTGCCCATTGCCACAACGCTTTACCTGACCGAAATCCATCAGGCTTATGAAGGCGACGCCTATTTCCCAGCTTTCGACAAAAGCGAGTGGACCGAAGTTAGCCGACACCCGCACCCCATCGACGAGCGCCATGCCGCTGCTTTTGATTTTGTGGAATATGAACGACGTTAACTGGCGCGGGTTTGGGCTTCTGGCGCGGGTTTGAACCGCACAGGCGGCCCTGCCGTGCCTTCGAATAAAGCAAGCCGGTCCGGCGCCCCGGTTCGCTTGCGTCAGTGAATACTGACTTCATGAAAAGGCACGGCAGGGCCGCCTGTGCGGTTCAAACCCGCGCCAGAAGCCCAAACCCGCGCCGGACACCCCTTACGCCCTAACGGAATAAACCGGCGTTTCTTCAAAGCGGGAGGCCACAATAACCTCGGTATTAGCCCGATGGAGGGAGAATAGCTCCTTTGTCAGATCGGGGCAGTTGTTGTCTTTCGACAGGTGCGACAGCAATATATGGCTCATGAAAGCAGGTTTATGGGTCTTGAATAGATCCAGAGCCTGCTGATTGGATAAGTGTCCGTTGCCCCCTCTGATTCGATTCTTCAGGAAATACGGATACCGCCCTTTTTCCAGCATTTCCTCATCATAATTAGCCTCCAGAAAGGCCGCATGACATTGCTTGAAGTGGTGAATAAGGTGTTCGCAGGGGGCACCAATGTCGGTAAATACGCCCACGACCGTATTTCGTCCTGCCACAATAAAGCTGTGCGGATCGGCCGCATCGTGCCGCTTCGGGAAAGCCGTAACGCAGAGCTCGCCAACCCAAACAGGCTCATAGCCCCGCAACGGGCGCAGTGGAAAACCCAGTTGCGGCAAGCCCGAATTATTCAGGGTGCCGGGAGTTATATAAACCGGCAACTGATATTTTTTGGCCAGTTGAGGAATACCTCTAATGTGGTCGCCATGCTCGTGAGAAACGAAAATAGCTTTTACGGTATGCATCGACAGGCCGAGCCGGGCCATTCTTCGTTCGGTTTCCCGGCACGAGATGCCCGCGTCGATTAAAACAGCTTCCTGCTCATTGCCAACGTAATAACAATTACCGTTGCTGCCCGAATTTAACGAGGTAATAAACAATTCCATAAGACGACAAAGTACGGGTAAAAATCGACACAAAACGCCTTGTATTGCCGGAGTTACGGGCAGGTTTAACGTAATTATTCCCCGTTTAACTCTTAGCAGCAAAAGCCTTTTTATCAGGTATGGGTGTCGATCAGGCGTATATTCTCAGGGTATCTGGACTCACGAAATCATTTTCGGGTGTAAAAGCGCTGGATAATGTTCAGTTAAGCCTTAAACAGGGCGAAGTTCACGCGGTGATGGGCGAAAACGGGGCAGGTAAATCCACGTTCATGAAGTTGTTGATCGGGCTCCTCAAACCAGACTCCGGCGAAATCATTTTTGACGGAAACGACTTAACTGCCAGCAACGTCCACGATATACTAAAGAAGGGTATCTCCATGATTCATCAGGAAATTCTGGCGGTTCCGGAATTGACTGTTGCTCAAAACATTTTTCTGGGTCGAGAAACAAAAACCAACCTGTTTAGCTGGTTAAACGACCGGGAAATTACGCAGCAAGCGGGCCAACTGCTGGAGCAGATGGGGTTACACATACAGCCCACAGCCAAAATGAAGTCCCTGAGCGTGGCCGAAAGGCAAATGGTTGAAATCGCCAAAGCCATTTCGAATAACGCCAAAGTGATTATCATGGATGAGCCAACCTCAGCCCTCGCCGACCATGAGGTGGCAACCCTGTTTGGCATCATTAACGACCTTAAAACCAAGGGAGTCGCGATTATTTATATCTCGCATAAGATGGACGAGATTTTCGCTATTTCCGATACCATCACCGTGTTGAGAGATGGGAAATACATTGCAACCAAAGCCGCTTCGGAACTTGACGCCCGTTCACTAATCACGCTGATGGTTGGCCGTGAACTTGATACGCTGTTCCCGGATACGGTCAGTAAAAAAGGCGAAGAGATTCTATCGGTAAAAGACATTAGCAGCGCCGGTAAATTTTCTGATATAAGCTTTACTGTTCATGCCGGAGAAGTGCTTGGGCTTGCGGGTCTGATGGGTGCCGGACGCACTGAAATCGCCCGCGCCATTTTTGGATTAGATCGCCTGACAAGTGGCGAAATTTACCTGAACGGCCAGAAAACAGACATACAGTCTCCGCACGACGCTATTCGGCAGGGCATTGGCTATGTGAGCGAAGACCGGAAAGCTTTCGGGTTTATCCCCCGTTTATCGGTCAGGCACAACATCACCTTATCTAGCTTACCACAGCATGTTCGGGGCGGTTTTATTCAACCCAAAAGCGAGTCGGCAACGACCGAATCGATGATGGCCGACCTACGAATTAAAGCGTCCAGCCAACAGCAACAGGTGACGTTTTTGAGTGGCGGCAACCAGCAAAAAGTAATTATTGGTAAAGTGCTTCTTTCTAATCCAGACCTGGTTATCCTCGACGAACCAACCCGAGGCATCGACGTTGGGGCCAAAGCCGAGATTTATAAACTAATCAATCAGTTGACGGCCAAAGGTATAGCGGTGATCATGATCTCGTCGGAGCTACCCGAAATACTGGGTATGAGCGACCGGGTGCTGGTGCTGTCGAAAGGGAAGCAGACCGCGATGCTCTCCCGGGCCGACGCTACACAGGAAATGATTATGCACTACGCGATGCAACCTTAATCTATACATCATTACCCACTTTCAATGAAGAACAGTATTACGTCTTATTTATCAAAACCTGAAAATTCATACAAAGCACGCATCCGGGGCATTGGTCAGTACGGGCTTCTTATTGCCTTCATCGTGATCTGCCTCACGCTTACCACTATAACGCCGAAGTTCCTGACGGTGCAAAACCTGATGATCATTGTCACACAGGTTTCCATCAATGCCCTGCTGGCCTTCGGGGTTACGTTTGTCATTATAGCGGGTGGCATCGACTTGTCGATAGGCTCGATGGTGGCCGTAACGGGCGTGGTGGCAGCCTCCTTCGCCCATCCGGATACCTATCCCGTGGCCGTTCCTTTGCTCGCAGGATTAGTGTCGGGTTTACTCTTCGGTGCGGTCAACGGGTTTATCATCACCCGTAGTAAAGTGCCGCCATTTATTGTTACGCTGGGAACCATGACAATTGGCCGGGGATTGGCCCTTATTCTGAGTAAAGGGCGGCCAATATCCAATCTGTCAGATTCGTTCAACTTCTTGGGTGGCGGCAAAATCCTGGGCGTACCCACGTTGATCATCATCCTCATTGTGCTGTTTATTGGCTGCTCCATTGTATTGAAACGGACCGTTTTGGGCCGATACATTTATGCCGTTGGGGGCAACGAACAAGCCGCCAGAGCATCCGGCATTCAATTGAATAAGGTCAAAATGGTCGTGTATACGCTTTGTGGCGGGTTGGCAGCATTAGCCGGAATCCTGTTGACATCGCGTATTACAACGGGACAGCCAAACGCCGGAACCGGTTTTGAACTGGATGCCATTGCTGCGGCCATCATTGGCGGCACCAGCACCTCGGGCGGCACCGGAACCATAACCGGCACTTTACTCGGTGCGTTATTAATCGGTGTCATCAGCAATGGCCTCGACTTACTCAACGTCACTTCATACTACCAGCAAGTTGTGATGGGAGCCATTATTATTGGCGCGGTGGTACTGGATAGCATGAATCAGACAAACAAAGGGTAAATTATGTACCAAACAGCTTCTAGCTGTTTGCGTTAAAGAGGCTCTTTCTATAGACTTCGCCAAAAACAGCTAGAAGCTGTTTGGTACAACTTAAAAGCCAATATGAAACGTATTTCACTAACCTTCAGTATCGCTACCCTTTCCCTCGCCATTCTGCTCACAAGTTGTAACCCATCCCCATCGTCCGAAAAGAGCGAAGGTGATGGCAGTAAAAAACTCGTGGTGGGGGTCACCATGCTCAGTATGCAAAACGAGTTTATCGTTAATGTGAATGATGAAATGACGAAGAAAGCGCAGGAGGCCGGTATCGAACTTATTACCGTCGATGCAGAACGGTCGGCGTTGAAGCAGGTGGAACAGGTCGAGAGTTTTATTGCGCAAAAGGTCGATGCCATCATCATGAATCCCTGTGAAGTAGAAGCCAGTTCTCCGGCGGTGGCAAAGGCATTGGCGGCTAAGATTCCCATCATCAATGTCAACTCGGAGACAAGTGCGAAACCGTCGGCTTTTGTTGGTTCCGATGATGTAGAATCGGCGCGGATCGCGATGAAATACATTGCCGAACGATTGGGCGGCAAAGGAAATATCGTGATGATGGACGGCTACATGGGGCAGGCAGCCCAACTGAAACGCGAACAGGGTGCCCGCGAAATCCTGAAGCAATACCCAAACATCAAGCTCCTTGCCAACCAGACCGGCGAATGGGACCGCGCGAAGGCCATGTCATTGATGGAAAACTGGATTCAATCCTTTGGGCCGCAGATCAACGCGGTCTTTGCCCATAACGACGAAATGGGCCTCGGTGCCGTAAAAGCCCTGACCGATGCGGGTATGAAAGACAAAGTCATTGTGGTGAGTATCGACGCGATTCCCGACGCATTACAGGCCGTTAAAAAAGGGACGCTGGACGCTACCGTTTTTCAGAATGCCGAACAACAGGGCTCAAAAGCCATCGACACGGCGATCAAAGCAGCAAAAGGGCAACCGTATGAGAAACAGACACTTGTTCCGTTTCAGTTGGTTACCAAAGACAATTTGAGTAAGTTTCTGAAATAGCGGTGTTTAGTAGGAACACGGATGGTACGGATTACACGGATCAAAAACAGATCTCCTTTTTTATCCGTAAAAATCCGTACCATCCGTTCAATCCGCGTTCCATTTGCTTTTTCACAGAAGATGATAACACAACTGGGCATCATAAAGGTGATTTATCGACGTATCCATTGGATAACGGGCATCGTGTGCCTGAGCGTGAGTATACTTCTGCAAAGTTGTGGCGTCGATAAACCCGCCGAGATTGTCCAGTTAGCCGATAAACTTCCCGAAACGGTTGATTATAACCTGCACGTGAAGCCAATTCTCTCCGACAAGTGTTTCTTCTGCCACGGACCAGACAAGAACAGCCAGAAAGCCGGACTTGAATTAGCCACACCCGAAGGGGCTATGGCGGCATTGAAAAAAGCGAAAGGAAAGCACGCCATCGTCCCCGGCGACCTAGCCAATAGCGAAGTGTATCATCGCATCATAACGGCGGATGAACACGACATGATGCCGCCCAAAGCATCGAACCGGGTGCTGTCTGCCTACGAAAAAGCGATCCTCATTAAATGGATTGAACAGGGCGCAGAATATAAACCACACTGGGCGTTGATTAAGCCCAAACAACTCGATTTACCCGTTGTAACCGATACCCGCTGGCCCAAAAACCCGATTGACTATTTTACGCTGAGTAAAATGGAGGAGAAGGGATTGAAACCTTCGCCCGAAGCCGATAAGGAAACCCTCCTGCGCCGGGTATCCCTCGACCTCACCGGCCTGCCGCCAACCGTAGCCGAGACAGACGCTTTTCTGGCCGACACCTCCCCCACTGCCTACGAAACGGTTGTTAACCGGCTGTTGCACTCTCCTCATTATGGCGAGAAAATGGCCGTCGACTGGCTGGATTTGTCCCGCTATGCTGATACCCACGGCTACACCGTTGACCGCTATCGCCCCATGTGGCCCTGGCGGGATTGGGTTGTTCAGTCGTTTAACAAAAACCGTCCGTTTAGCCAGTTTCTTACCTGGCAACTGGCGGGCGACCTCCTGCCATCCCCCACCCCCGAACAACGACTGGCCACGGCTTTCAACCGAAACCATTCGCAGAATATGGAAGGCGGTATCATTAACGAAGAGTTCCGGGTCGAATACGTTGCCGATCGGACCAACACCCTCGGTACCGCCATGATGGGACTTACAGTCGAGTGCGCCCGCTGCCACGATCATAAGTTCGACCCTATTTCTCAAAAAGATTACTACAGCCTGTTCGCGTTTTTCAACAACGTCGACGAAGCCGGGCAGATCTCCTGGGACGACGCCATGCCGGTGCCAACCATGCTCCTAACACAGCCAAAGCAGGATAGTATACTGGCTTTTATGGACACCAAAATAAAAGCAACGGAAACCGGCCTGAAGCAAACCGTAAAGGCTGAACAAAAGGCGTTTGACCAATGGCAATCGCAAACCAGTTCGGTAGCGTTCGACCCAAAAAAGGGCTTACAAGCGCATTTCAAGTTCGACAAATTGGTTCACGGGCGATTCGTGAACGAGATAAGTGTCAAGGACAGCGGTAAGGTACTTGACCCGGTTCTGGTTCCGGGCAAGCTGGGCAATGCTTTCCAATCCAACGGCGATGATATTCTAACCCTTGGGAATGCAGGCATTTATAATCGCTCACAACCGTTTTCGATTGGGGTGTGGGTCAACATCCCAAAAGGGGTTTCCAAAGCGGCTCTCGTCCACAAAGGTAATGGCGATATTCTGTATAATTTCCGGGGCTATTTCCTTAATCTTCGAGACGATAAAGCAGAAGTGTTAATGGCCCATACGTGGCCCTATAACAGCATTGTGCGCGTTAGTCGGCAGGTATTGCCCAAAGACAAATGGATCCATCTGACCATGACCTATGACGGCTCGAGCAAGGCGAATGGGCTTCGGCTATTTGTAGATGGCCATGAAACGGCTATGATTACGGAGAAAGACAATCTTTACAAAGACATATTGTTTACCGGAAAACAAACCGGCCTTATGGTGGGAGCCGATATGCGGGGCCCCGGTTTCAAAAAAGGGCTGGTCGATGAGTTGGTGGTGTATAACCGCACCCTGACGCCCCCGGAAGTTCAGGCGCTGGCGCAGTCCGTTCAGCAGGTAAGCCCCATGAAAGGCGACCCGATGAAGCAATATTATTTCAGTCACCTCTCAACGGCCTATCAGGAGCATCAAACGGCCTTGCAGAAACTACGCGCCGAGCGGAATAGCCTGGTGGAAGCCATTCCGGAAATTATGGTGATGGAGGACATGAAAAAGCCCCGCCCCACCTACATCCTCAAACGGGGCATTTATGACGCTCACTCAGCTCAGGTACAACCCGATGTACCTGCCAGCGTTTTGCCCTTCTCCCCAGATTTGCCCCGCAACCGGTTGGGTCTGGCGAAGTGGCTGCTAGACGCGAATAATCCGCTGACGGCTCGGGTGGTCGTTAACCGATACTGGCAAACGTACTTTGGAACGGGCATTCAGAAATCGGCGAACAACTTCGGAAATCAGGGCGGCTTACCCACCCACCCCGAATTACTCGATTGGCTGGCCGTTCGGTTTCGGGAGGGGAACGGTAGCGCTACAGACCGCTGGAATATGAAAGCGATGCAAAAGCTGATTGTTATGTCGGCTACGTATCGGCAGTCGTCCCGCGCTACGCGCGATGGCTTACAGAAAGACCCCGAAAACGTCTGGATATCGCGTGGCCCTATGTCAAGGTTAACTGCCGAAATGATTCGGGATAATGCGCTGGCAGCAAGCGGACTCCTATCCAAAAAAATGGGTGGTCCAAGTGTGAAACCTTACCAGCCCGAAGGCTTGTGGGCTGTAAATAACACGACCTATGAGCCTGACAAGGGAGAAAGTTTGTACCGTCGGAGTTTGTATACCTTCTGGCGACGGACGAATCCGCCCCCGTCTATGAATACGTTCGACGCACCCTCGCGCAGCTACTGTGTGGTGCAGCGGCAGAAAACCAGCACACCGCTACAAGCCCTGATTTTACTCAACGACCCGCAGTTTGTTGAAGCCGCCGAAGTCGTAGCCGAGCGGGCCTTTACGCAGCAAAAAACGTTACCCGACCAACTCACGCAGGTATTTCGCCTGCTGACCAGCCGCAAACCGACCGTCAAAGAACTGACCATTTTGACCCGGCTTTATGAACAGGAATACCAGTTGTTCAGGAAAAACCCGGCAAAAATGAAGGGGTGGCTTCAGGCTGGAGAGCATACGCCAGGTGCTAATTTTGATAAACCGGGATTAGCCGCAGGCGCGGTTGTTGCCAGCACCGTTATGAACTCAGAAGCCTTCGTGACGAAGCATTAGTTTACTTTTTGTAGTACCGACCGTCCCGGTCGGGAGAGAAATACTTGAATAAACGCCCGACCGGGACGGTCGGTACTACATAACCAGCAATGAGTGAGAAACTAGCGCAACATCTGGCCGACACCTTCAACCGGCGGTCTTTTCTGACGAAGGCTTCGCTGGGCTTAGGCTCAATGGCGTTAGGTGCCTTATTGCCACAAAACCTTTTCTCTACACCCAATGCTCAACAGGCATTGACGGCTCCGAATCGTCCGCCAAAGGCCAAACGGGTGGTGTATATGTGCCAAAGCGGTGGACCATCGCAACTGGAATTGTTTGACTACAAGCCGTATTTAAAACAAATGCATGGCAAAGACCTGCCCGAATCGGTGCGAAAGGGGCAACGATTAACGAGCATGAGCGCTCAGCAATCGGCGCTTCCGCTGGTGAGTTCGCCCTTTCAATTTGCCCAGCATGGTAAAAGTGGGGCGTGGTTGAGTGAACTAGTGCCCTACACGGCAAAAGTGGCCGATGAGCTGTGTTTCATAAAGTCCATGTACACGGAGCAGATCAACCACGACCCGGCGTTGACGTTTTTCCAGACGGGAAACCAACTTGCCGGTCGACCTAGTATTGGTGCCTGGGTGAGTTATGGGTTAGGGAGCGCGAATGAAAACCTGCCCGCCTTCATCGTTCTTGTTTCGAATGATGCGCCCAAAGATCAGCCGTTGTATGCCCGGTTGTGGGGGAATGGGTTTCTACCCTCCCGGCATCAGGGTGTACAGTTTCGGTCGGGTACCGATCCGGTGCTTTACCTGAGCAACCCCGGCGGCTATACCACGGCCGACAGACGTACTATGCTCGATGCGCTTAAGGATTTAAACCAGGTTCAGGAAGAAATTTATGGCGACCCCGAAGTGGCCAATCACATTGCTCAGTACGAAATGGCGTTTCGGATGCAGACGTCCGTTCCCGATGTGAATGATCTGTCGAACGAACCCGATTGGGTATTTGACCTATATGGCCCCGAGTCCCGCAATCCGGGTACGTTTGCCGCCAATTGCCTGATGGCCCGGCGATTGCTGGAGCGCGACGTGAAGTTTGTGCAACTCTATCATCAGGGTTGGGACCAGCACGGAAACCTGCCCTCGGGCATTACCAAGCAATGCAAAGCCACCGATCAGGCGTCGGCCGCTCTGGTGCAGGACCTCAAACAACGCGGTTTACTGGATGACACCGTCGTGATTTGGGGCGGTGAGTTTGGCCGTACTAATTACTCGCAGGGCAAACTAACAAAAGACAATTATGGCCGCGATCACCACCCGCGATGCTTCACGATGTGGATGGCAGGCGGGGGTATAAAACCCGGTATTACCTACGGCGAAACCGATGAGTACGGCTACAATATTGTTCGAAATCCTGTGCATGTGCATGATTTTCAGGCAACGTTACTACACTTATTGGGCGTCGATCACGAAAAGCTCATCTACGAATTTCAGGGACGACGCTTCCGGTTAACGGATGTAGAAGGGAAACTGGTGAAAGGCATAATGGCCTAACCAGCTAGTCTATTTCTGCCAGGCTTGCGGAAACATCCATATACTCTGGCAGGTTTACAAGCTAATCAACCCGAACAACGAGTGACGCCTTTTAAAATCCGAATATCGATAATTACAATTTTACTATTGTTCGTTGGGGAGATTTACGCCCAACAAGCTCCTGATTTCCGCAGTGTTCGCTGGGGATATCGGCCTAAACAAGTTAAAGAATCCGAAACAGTGAAGCCTTATTCGACTAAAAAGGATAAGCTGATTTATTCGCAACTACCGCTTGCAGATCGTAAAGTAGGGCTGGAATACGATTTCAACGGCGATTCGCTGCATTCAGCATCCTACTTCTATTATTCAACAGCCTCCATTACAAAAGATGATGTGCTTGCTGCAGCTACCGATTTCGAGTCTTTATTAACAGAAAAATACGGGCGTGGAAAAGCTTCATTTTTAGGCGATACAAGAAACGTCGCTTGGCTTACCCCCAGAACACAAATCAGTCTCTCAGTTGGCAATGTTGACCGTGGATGGTCTGTCGAAATTGTCTACCTCTGCCGGGTTTGCTCGGGTGAAGTAGTTAAGGCGGTACAGGGCCGGAACGCCTATAAACCACTAAAAGACATAAAGGACTTTTAGACTTTTTTTCATCTGGCGCGGATTCAAACCCGCGCCAGACTGCCTACACCCTGCAAGATGAAAACTAATTGACTGACAGCGTTTTTTGTACCGGTACCGAAACCTCTTTCCGCTCGCCGATTTGCTGCCGCCACATGGCGTAATACAATCCCTTTTGAGCCAGCAGATCAGCATGGGCGCCCTGTTCGGCAATGTGACCGCGTTCGAGCACGAAGATTCGGTCGGCGTGTAAGATCGTACTTAGCCGGTGGGCAATCAGGATGGTGATGTGCTGACGAGAGCCCGAAAGCTGGCGCACCGTTTTGCCAATCTCTTCCTCGGTCAGTGAATCAAGTGCCGATGTAGCTTCATCAAATACCAACAACGTTGGTTTACGCAACAAAGCGCGGGCAATACTCAGGCGTTGTTTCTCTCCGCCAGAAACCTTTACCCCACCCTCGCCAATAACCGTGTCGAGCCCCTGCGGAGCGCGGTTAAGTAAGGTATCGGCGGCAGCCTGATGCAAGGCCAGTAAACATTCTTCGTCCGTTGCCTGGGGTGCGACGAAACGTAAGTTCTCGCGAATGGTCCCGGCAAATAGTTGCGTATCCTGCGTGACAAAGCCGATCTGCTCCCGCAGTTCGTCCAGGTCAATTTCCGAACCAGGAATGCCGTTGTATTCAATCTGGCCAGCTAATGGCTGATACAGACCCACCAAAAGTTTCACCAGTGTTGTTTTGCCAGAACCCGATGGGCCGACAAACGCAATGGTTTCGCCGAGTTTTGCCGTAAACGAAATACCATCGAGTGCCGGGAGGTTTGCCGTAAGGTGTTTAAAACGAACGTCTTCAAACGCAAGAGTCTGAACTTTATTAATGGCTTGCGGATGAAGGGGCTTTACATCGCGGGGCGTGTCGAGAATCTGCTGAAAATTAGCCAGCGACGCTTCCGTTTCCCGGTATACGTTAATGATGTTACCCAGTTCCTGCAAGGGCCCGAAGATGGCGAAGGAATAAATAAAGAGCGAGAAGAACTCACCCACCGTGATGCGTCCCTGAACAACCAGAAACAGCATGAGCAACATGATTGCATTGCGAAGTAAATTCACAAACGTACCCTGAATAAATGAAAGCGAGCGGATATACTTCACTTTCTTCAGTTCTAGACGCAGAATTTTGTCTGTTGTGGCGTTCAGCCGTTCGGTTTCCTGTTGGGCCAGACCAAGACTTTTTACCAGTTCGATATTGCGTAAACTTTCGGTAGTTGAGCCAGCCAGAGCCGTTGTTTCGGCCACGATGGTCTTTTGAACGACTTTAATTTTTTTACTCAGCAATGAGCTGACAAAACCCAGCAATGGAATAGTCAGAAAATAAGCGGGTGCTATTGGCCAGTAGACCGTTGTGGCGTACCACATGACGAAAATAATTCCGACAACAGACGTAAACAGCACATTGACAAACGACTGAATAAGCTTTTCGACATCGGCCCGCACTTTCTGAAGTTTGCCCAGCGTTTCGCCCGACCGCTGGTCTTCAAACACCTGATAGGGCAACTCAAGTGAGTGACGCAATCCATCGGTGTAAAGACGGGCACCCAGTCGTTGGGTAATAACATTAACGTAATAATCCTGGAAGTTCTTGGCAATCCGGCTCACCATCGCAACACCCAGCGCCTGCAAGATCAGGATACCGGCCCCATCGCTCAAAAACTGCCAGAAGCCAATATCCGTTAGTTTCCCGCCCGGCTTGACGACGTACTGGTCAATAATCTTTCGAAAAATATACGGATCAAGTAAGGAGAAAACCTGGTTGATGGCGGCAAGAAATAAGGCCAGCACAAGCAGACCCCAGTAATGACGCAAGTATGAGTATAGTAATTGCATAAACAAAAACAGGTTGTTGTAGAGTGAATGGACTAACTATTGCCCCCAACGCGGCTACAGATACAGGCAAAGTACCTACTCCCTTAACGATATTAGCGCGGGATAATTCCTGTCTATATAAATGCGTGAACCATCATACCTATTATTCATTACTCGTGTAGCATTTTCAGGCGATATGCTTATTGAGAAAAAGGTAGTATGATCCTGAACGTCGTGCCGACACCCTCTATGCTATCGACCTCAATCTGACCTTGCTGTAAAGTTACATACTCTTGGCAGATGGCCAGGCCAAGACCGGTTCCCTGAAACGAGGTGACATTGCCCGCTCTGAAGAATTTTCCAAATAAATTTGGTATGTCTTTTTCAGGTATACCAATTCCTTCATCACTGACGGTAATAAGAACGTCTTCCGGTCTGAAATTTAATTTTAAGAGTGGGTTTTTGGTTGAAAACTTAAATGCATTCGACAATAAATTCGTCAGGACATGTTCTGTTAATTTTTTATCGAGTGTAACAGGTTCAGCATTACCAAAAACATTGAATTCTACGAATCGTTTATCACTTCGATCACTAAAATAGAATTTTATTGTACTTTCACTTAGGGCTATCAAGTCGATCAATTCCAAATTTACGTCAACTTTTCCCTCATCAATTTTGCTAATAGTTAATGTGTCTGATATAAGATCATTTAATGTAAATATTTTATTAGTTATCTTATCAATATGTTGATTGATTAATTGAATAGCTGTACCGGTCTTATTCTCGTTTACGTAATATTTTACCAGTTCAACACTAGAATTAATAGCTGCCAGTGGCGTTCTGAACTCATGAGAAGCTGTTGAAATAAATTGCGATTTAAGTACATTTAAAGTTCGTTCCTTTTGTAGAGATTCTTCCAGGATCAATTCCTTTTCTATAGCCATCGTAACATCTGTTGCAACTCCGATTCTTCGTGTGATCAGCCCTTCCTCATTTTGTACGGTAAATACCCGGACGCTCATATAACGAAGTGTTCCATCCTGATGCCAGGCTCTAAAGTCAAAATTAGTATTGTTGCCATTATGCATAAAAAAATCCATCACTTTGCCCCGGTCTTCTTCGAGAATAAAATTTAAAAATAGAAGCGGATTTTTATACAGATCATCGGCAACCTGCCCGGTAAATTTCTCATAAGCTGAATTCATATAAATAAACTTTGGCTGATTGAGATCGCGAATCCAGAAAATTTCATCCACATTTTCGGCAATGTCGCGAAACCGTTGTTCACTTTCCAAAACAGACTCTTCAGCTTTTTTACGTTCCGTAATATCCGTTAGTGTGCCTGTTATACCTGTTATTTCATTGAATTCATTCAGGATTACCTGGGCAAATACATCAATCCATCGGTACCCACCCTCTTTATGTTTATAGCGAATAATATGGGTACATACTGACTTTTGGCGACTCATCAGCAACTCACACAAATACTGATTTCGCTCCCTGTCTTCGGGAAATACTGAATCCAGAAATGGTTTGCCTAATGACTCTTCAACTGTAAAGCCCGTTATCTCCTGCCATACCGGGTTTAGATAGGTCCACGAACCTGCCAGATCTACGTGAAAGACAACATCGTTCAGGTGATCGACCAGCGAGCGATACCGATGTTCGCTTTCCTTGAGGGCAAAATTGGCTTGCTTTTTCTTTGTACGATCCCGCACTACGCCGATTAGCCGATGATTAATGCCGTTTTCATTTTTAAGTAGTAGCCCATCGGCCTTTATATATAATATCGCTTGATCGATTGGGGAGACAATCCTGAATTCAACATCAAAAGGACTCTTGTCATCAATAATTTTCTGAACATTAAGTTTAAAAAATGCTAAGTCGTTTGGGTGCACCAACGGCTCGACATCCTCGATCCGGTTAATTTTAACGGTTTGAGGGATACGAAGCAGGGTAAAAAAATTGGCATCCAGTAGAAGTTCATTAGTAAGTAAATTCCATTCCCATACGCCCAGTTTTCCTGCCATCGTTGCCAGTTGACTCCGCTGATTGGCCTGCTTGAGTTCCTGCTCAATCGTCTTTAGATAAGAAATATCCATGGCCGTATCAACATACCCAATGAGTTGATTTTGCTCATTATAAAGCCCACTTAATGTTGATAAGACAGGAATTAACTGTCCCTCCTTCGTTAAAAATGTGTTTTCTCTTCGCAGGTAGTCGTTTGTCAATAAATAATCAATAATTAATTCTTCTCCATTTTGGGCTGGATTAGTCGAATCTGACCTTAGTTCTTCGATTTGTCGTTTAAATAGTTCAGGCTCTCTCAAGGCACCAGGCGTAACTTTCCCGACCAGTTCATCAGCCTGATAGCCACTTAAAGCCTCGAGCGCTGGATTAACGAGTTTAATAATACCACGAGTATCGGTTGCAGAAATAGCCAGACCGGCGTACTTCAGTATTGCCTGCTGCATGGCATAAAGCTCTTGTATCTCAGCTGCCCGCTCGGCTACCCGCTGCTCCAGGTCCGCATTATTCTGCAGCAGTTTTTCTTCGATTTGTTTTAACTGGGTAATATCTTTAATAGAGAGTAAAACATTCCCTGCAACTCGAACAAGGGAATAGTCTCCCCATAACTCCCCTGTAACCAGGGTTTCCCGTAGCTCAAACTGCTGGGGTTCGCCTGTTTCGATTACCTCGACCAGTCGATTAAATAGTCCATTTTTCTGAGCAAAAGGAAATAAGGCCAGCAACGTTTTCTCCATTAGTTCGTCGTGGCTCAATCCGGTAATGACTGAATTCACCGGATTTGTTAACAAATAGGCAAAATCAACGATACGACCATTTTTACGGACTGGCTCCCAAAGCACCAGGATAGATGGAGTGTTGTCAATAATCGCCTGCAAAAGCTGGTTATTTTCAACAAGTTTTCTGGCCTGAACGGTTAACTGCTGATTTGCTTCTTCCTGTACTAATAAAATAGAGAGCTGACCGGCTACTTCCCGTGCGATGAGTACGTGTTCCTGGGTGAAAAAGCCAAGTGATTTATCCAGCAACACCAGCAAGCCAACATAATGTTGTCGGGAAAAAAGAGGTACGGCTAAAAACGAGCGATGTCCCCAATTATAAGGATTTAAGTTAGCCGGAAACTCAGATGAATCGGCATTTAACTGGTTAACCAGCGCTTCCCGACCCTGAGTAAACAGGCTATTATGCAGATACGTTGCCGGGAAACGGATACCCGGCCAGGCTTCGCGCTTACCCCGTCGCATTCGACTTTCGGCACTGGCAAACTCGCCTGTTTTATCGATGCGAAACACAATGCCAACCTCGCAGGGAATCATATCATAAATATGTTCAAGGGCAATCATGTCGGACTGTTTGTCTTTCAGTTGGCTGTTGATCAGAGCGTTACTTATACGACTCAACCCCATTAGTCGTTTATTGACACGCACTAGCAGTTGCTCCCGTTTAACCCGGTTGGTAACCGTAACAAGTAAAGACGAAAAGGTTTTTAATAAATCAAGATCATTTTTATCCCAGTCCCGCTCCTCCCGAACAGCATCAAAGCCAACAAAACCAATCAAATTCTGGTCATATAATAACGGCACAACCAGAAGAGACTGAATATTCTGAGCCTTAAGGCTTTCTTTTTCCTCAGCCGCGCCGGGCGGCAATTCATCAAGCGATGTTATTCGAATGGTTTCCTGATTCAGCATTTTCTGGTGCCACCAGGGGAAAAACCGGGTAGGTTCTTTTTGAAGATATTCCTGTTGCGACTCGATACCCTCTGCGCACCATTCATGCGTACAATTCATTAAGGCCTTGTCTGTCGAGTAATTAAAAATATAGACTCGATCCGCTTTATTATATAACCCAATTTGAGCTAATGATTCAAGAATATACGTATCCAGACTGTCGGAAGTTACGTTGAGCAGACGCCCGGACATTCCAGAAATAATTGATTCAAATTCCTGCTTTCGCTGGAGATTTTTTCTATAATTTTCCCTTGAGTTATTATTTTGCAAATAGATTATACACTTATTTTCATTTCTATAAACTGAGCTCTCCAACCAACACTCAATTTCCGGTTCATAGATGTCAATAGTCAACGAAACTCCGGTTTCCATAACCGTGCAGGCAGTAGTAAAAAGTGCGTTTAAATAGGGAATATCGCCCAGAAAATGTGTATCCGGGATACTGGACATGTCCCTTAACAATGAATAGGCAAATGGATTCAAATAAGTTATACACAGGTTATTAATTGAACCCACATCGTTCCTTACAGGCTCACACAAAATGATGCCTGTTGGCAAATCCGGGAAATCATCAATTGATAAGTTGGATTTCGTAAAGCCATCAGTAGCTTTTTTGAAAATATTTTCCATTCAGTTATAATAATTCATTGTAGTATTGGTGGAGATTCCTTACACGACACGCTATCTATTTCATAGTTTATGCTCCCGGTTTACGTCGTTTCAGAAGTAATTTATCTCCTTTTATTAACCCATTCCATTTCCCTGTTTCGTCAGCAGAAATTGAACAAAACTAGTTTCCACCCAGCCATTGGGGCAACCAGATCAAGACTGTCGTATCGCCCGGTGTTGGGCTTTCAACCGTTAGCTTTCCTTTGTTAAACTCAACGATTTTTTTGACGATAGCCAATCCCAGCCCAAAGCCCTGCTGTTCATATAGACTACGGTCAAATTGTTTATAAGGGCCAATGTGTGCACTATCTTCTATGTTGAACGGTTGCCCTCGGTTGGTAACCGCTATTTGGTAACCAGATTCGCAGATTTCTCCTTTTACCGTAAAACTTTGCCCCGCATCAGAGAATTTGACTGCATTGTCGACCAGCTCAACCAAGCAAATCCGTAGATTATCGGCCGAGATACTAAGCTGAACGGGCTCCACGTCAACCTGATAACTAACATGGCGATCCTGCCGCTGCTCAACAGCAAGGGCGCATCTATCAATGAGTTCTGCCGTTAGCAGGGTGTTGCCACTGGAATAATGGATATAGGCCGAGTGGTCGGGATCGATATGTTGCAACGCATCTATCAATTGGATGTTATCCAGCGAACGTTTTAGCCGAAGACCACAAACTTTGATCATCTTCACCATTGTTACCGTTTCTTCGCCATTAAACTGGTCATGCTGGTCAATCAGCATAGACGAAAAACCAATGATACCTGTCAGGGCGGTGTTGTATTCATGCACCGCTACTGAAGCCAGGTTGTGTCGGTAGCTTTCCAGTTTTGCTTTGAGGTCTGCCTTACGCAAAGCTTCCCGCTGCAACCGACTTTCGATGGTGTGCATCAGATTCTGAAGCGTAAACGGTTTGGTCAGGTAATCATCGGCACCCTGATCCATGCCCCGACGCAGGTCGACAGGCTCTGTTTTGGCCGTCAGGAAAATAAACGGCACGTTAGCAATCAGGCGGTTATTCCGAACAACTTCAAGCACATGATACCCATCGACTTCCGGCATCATAATATCGCACAGAATCAGATCTGGCGGGTGCAGTAGAGCCTGGCTGATGCCTTCCCGACCGTTGACAGCGGTTTCGACGTTGAAACCGTGCAGCGTCAGCATTTCCTTCAGGTTTTCCCGAATTTGGGTATCGTCTTCAATGACGAGTAATTGAGTAGTCATTCGTTTATCTATAATTCGTTACTATGTACTATGTGTTGACTTGAGATTGTGTCTTTGGTTTGCACTGGGTATGCTTCCTCAGCACACGAAATTGGCATCGTGACCGTGCAGGTAGTTCCCTTTTTCTCCTCGCTTTGAAGCGTAAGATGGCCGCCGTGGAGTTCCACAAACTGCCGGGCAATGACCAACCCAAGTCCGGTACCTGGAATGGCCGTTGTGTTACTAGCTCTAAAGAATGCCTGAAAAAGTGTTGCTAACTCGCGGGCCGGAATACCAATACCCTCATCAATAATTTGGATAACAAAACAGGTTTCCTCAAACGCGATGCGTAAACAGGGTGCTTTGGTAGAGAACTTAAACGCATTGGAAAGCAGATTGACGATCACATGACTAATCAATTTGGCATCCAGGAAAACCAGACAGGGCGCCCCTTCCCGTATCAGGCGAACACCGCGTTGGTTGACTGGCTGACTGAAATGGGTAGCAATAATTTCGTTGCAAATTGAGAAAATATCTACCCACTGAGGATTGAAACTTACCTTACCCGACTCAATGGTACCAATTGTCAGGATATCCGTCAAAAGAATACCAAATTGATGAATCTGTTTTTCGATTACGGTAAGATGTTTCTGAATAGATGGGCCGGAACTGGGGGCGGGTAAATCCAGGTAGAGTTTTATAAGATCGACGCTGGTTTGAATTGTTGCCAGTGGAGTACGGAATTCGTGGGAAGCCGTCGAGACAAATTGAGACTTGAGTTGATTGAGTTCCTGTTCACGCTGCAATGTTTGCTGCAAAACAATCTCCTTTTCCTTCTGGCTGGTCACATCGCTTATAATGCCAATGTGGCGAATAACCTTGTCGGCGGCATCGCGAATAATAAATGTGCGAACAAATAACCACCGCAGTGGCCCGTCACTCTCCTGAGTACGGAAATACAATTGACCCTCCTGCCCTGCCTTATATTGGTTAATGAGTTCCCAAACCGCCAGTTGGTCTTCCTTCAGAATAACGTTCATAAAGGCAAACGGGTTTTCGTCCAGCTGACTAAGGCTGGTTCCCCAAATTCGCTCAAAGGCTGGATTAATATAGAGAAGCTGAAACGGTTCGGCGGAATGAATCCAGAAGACCTCATCGACGTTTTCGGCAATCTCCCGAAACTTTTGTTCACTATCCCGCAAGGCTTTTTCGGCTAGCTTTTGCTCCGTTATATCCCAGGCTACGCCAACCTGACGAATAGCATTCCCTTGTGCGTTCCGGACTGTTTGACCAACAGCCTTAATGTATCGGATCGCTCCATCCGGCCGTATAAAACGGGCTACATTTTGAATTGAATCACCGCTTGAATCTAACGTATATCGTTCCAAAAAACCGGGTAGATCGTCCGGGTGTATCAATTCTAGAAATTCGGCGAAGGGGGGGCTTGATTCTTGTGGTTCCAGACCATAAATTTCCCACATCTTTTCGTCCCAATCCGATTGATTCGCTTCTAAATCCAATTCCCACACCCCCTGGCCGGCTGCCTGAGTGGCCAGTTGAAGCCGCTGGTTCAGATTTCGTAATTGGACTTCAGCCTGCCGTCGTTCGGTAATATTTCTGGCAGAGGCATAAATGAGATGATCAATTTTTACGGCATTCCACTCCAGAATACAATAGGAACCATCTTTTTTCTGAAACTGGTTTACCTGATTACGAAGCGGCTTTTTGTCGATCTCTGACAGGATACGTTGATGAATTAATGTCAACTCATCGGGATGTATCAATTTTTCAAACGTCAGTTCAACCAGTTCGTCAACCCGGTATCCCAGGGTTATTTCCCAGGCGTGATTAACGGTCAAAAAGCACCCGTCGGCGTTTACTATACAGTGTAAATCAATAGCTCCTTCAAAGACTGTATTCAGTTCCTGGTTCTTTTGTACCAATTTTGCTTTGGTTGCTTTCAAGGCCGAGATATCGGTAGCGATACCTACAAATCCAATTGCTGCTCCGCTTTCATCCTGTAAAATACTGGCAGTCAGCAATATTGGCACTTTCTGATTATCTTTAGTGACAAAAAGACATTCATTAAAAAAGTACCCATGAGCAGCTATGGCCTGGGCAAAAACAGTGGAAGGCTCGGGCAAATCTGTGCTGTCCCGATAGGCAATGATCGGTATTAAGTTTTCGGCGGTTTCCGGTTCAAGGTGTACAGACCGACCAATTAATTCATCGACCGGGTAACCCATCAAGCTCTCACAAGCCTGATTAGCGGTTTGGATAATGCCATTTATATCTGTTGAAATAATTGCCTGCCCTGCATGTTTCAAAATGGCCTGATGTAAGGTCGACAAGCGTCTTACTTCTTGCGTACGCTCTTCTACACGCTGTTCAAGTTGTTCGGTATATTGTTTAAGCTGTTCGTCAAGACGTTGTTCATGTAAAATAATGGCAAACGAACCGGCCAGTTCACGGGCAATATCCCGGTATTCATCAGAAAAGAAAAAAGGCGTTTTAGACGCCAGCGCGAGGGCGCCAATGCATTCACTCCGATCATACAAGTGAATGATAACCAGTGAACGGAAGCCTTGCTCGTAAGCAAGTCGTTCAGCCCCTTCACTTAACGACTCTGGTTGTAGATCAGGGTGGTAAGAAGTTTGATTTCCAGTAACAAACTGGTTCTGAATGTAGCTGACCGGAACAGAAAAACCAGGAGTCGCATCTAGTTTTCCTTCATCTGCCCGGCATTTAACCACTGCCAGACCCGCCGATTTGTCAAGTTGGAAGACAATCATTCGTTCGCAAGGCACCATGAAATATAAATACTTCATAGCAATCAATAAGGGCGACTGCCCCGCCATCCGATAATTCAGCAATGCCTGATCAATGTCATGTAAGCCCTCCAAACGCTGGTTTGCCCGCCTGATTGCGGTTTCCTGCTGCAACCGCTGAAACACGCTGGCGATCATTGTTGCGAAGGTTTCCAGCAATGAAACATCGTTCTGATCCCATGCTTTGGGCTTGCTAATCGTATAAAACCCGATAAAGCCCTGCGTTTTTCCTGACAAAATCAGGGGAACAAAAATCATCGATTGAACGCCCAGCCAAGTCAGCCTGTTTTTTTCATGGCCGGCCTCCACGGGTAATTTATCCGTTTGTAGCCGAAGAGTTTGCCTATTTTTTAGCTGCTGAAGCAACCAGTCGTTACGGGAAATAACTATATCCTGAAGGGTATGTTTTTTTGATCCAATGTCAGCAGCACACCATTCATGAACACAGTCACCCCGCTGGTAATCATTCGAGTACAAGACAACCGATGCCCGTTCGGCACCAATATGCTCACTAATTTCTTCAAGCGCTTCAGGTATGTAAGCGTCCATCTCGAAGTCAGACACATTGACTAACCGGCTCGACAGACTCGAAATGATTGACTCCATCGAAAACCGTCGTTCCAGTTCCTTCTCCGTTTTTTCGTGTTCACTTACATCCTGCACATTGACCATCAACTGGTCGTCGATGCGGCTCAGCGTAATATCATGCCAGATATCCTCTCCCTCTATATGGTAATGTTTTAATAAGCGTTTCTCGTGACCTGACTCTAAAACGGATACCAGAATGAGAAAAAAATCATTATCCTGAGTGGGGTCGAAAACTTTTTTAACTACCTGATTAATAAGCTCCTCTTTCGGTTTACGGATAATTCGGGCAAATGCAGCATTAACCATCCGGTATTTAAAACACGTCACCTTTCGCTGACTATTACGGACAGGCGTTAGAAAGGCCACACCCTGTAAAGACGCATCAAACCATGATTGTAAAAGCTTATTCATTGTGAGCCAATTAGTTGATCATAAAGAGGTGTATGGTACTTGACTTATAAAGAAAGACACGGTACTTCCTGGTATCAACAAGTCAATAAATTATACATTTTGCCCATAACTATCCTGACAGCCAGGCCTTGAAAGCACTAAAGCGTGCTTTGGGCAGGATCACTTCCTGAGTTTTTTCCGAAACAGAAATAAATAAACAGTACTTACCCTTTTCCCAGTAGGCATATTTCTGAATGCTTTTCCGATGCAGGACAACATGCCGATTGACCCTGAAAAAGTCCCGGGGATTAAGCTCACCAGTTAACTTTTCCAGACTTTTATTGAGTTGAAAAAGCCCTAATTTATGCCATACATAGTAGCCCCTTTGCCGGGTAAAAAAGTAAAGGCAGTCTTCGACCTGAAGTACCATACTACCTTTTTCGTCGTGGCCGAAGATCGTTTTTAGATAATTTGTCGAGAGGTCCGGATTGCCCTGCTGTTGCTGGCTTCGCTTTAATCGACTTTCAATCGCCATCAGCAAATCACTGCCCAGAAATGGTTTTGTCAAGTAGTCATCAGCACCCAGGACCATGCCCCGACGTACGTCTACTATATCAGCTTTGGCAGTCAGGAATATAAATGGTACATGGACCAGCCCCGGGTAGTTTCGAATCGACTCAAGCACCTGATGGCCATCCATATCCGGCATCATAATATCGCATACGATCAGGTTAGGCTGCCACACTTTAGCTTGTACAATACCTTTTACGCCATCGGCAGCTGTTCGTACTGTGTATCCGTTTATAGTCAGTAGTTCAGCTATATTCTCCCTGATTTGCGCAAAATCTTCAATGACCAGTAATTTAATTGACATTTGGATGAGTGACACAATATAAATTTTAGCCCTACACATTCACTACATTAGTTACAAAACACCGTGTAACATACTGATAGAAAGATACATTTGGCCCTAAAATAATCCCTGCTTTTATTGTGTTGAGTCCAAAACGCGTTAAGTCAGAAGCCGATATGTGGCTTAAGAATCTATAGTTAAGCGAGTATAAAAGAAAAAGTCGTCAAATAAACCGACGTATTTATTTATTAAAACCTATATAACTTCTAATAAATGGTACAATATATAGTTGAGTATAAATATAAAGAATCGATACACAAATATACATAATTACTACTATGAAAATAATAAGTTAAATATTTTTATACATAGTATCTTACAATAATTTCTTTACTAATATACTGAATTTGGAATTGTGTTTATTTAAGAAGTGCAGCGTCATTTTATTTCTTGGTACAGCACCTATTCAAATCATAAAAGAAAGTATATGGCAACTAAATTTAACCATTCAACATATTAAATAGCGAGAATAGATATACTTGTTTTGTGGATGTATTAAATAGCACTAGCTGAACTCCTTGACATGGCTTTTTCCCATATAATAATTCAGCCAGAGCCTGAGCGGGCCAGATTTGGAATCACCCAAACCAAGCCTTTATATTCACGCACTATTTCGGTGTTACAACCGATCTCGAATTTCTAAACGAACCCACATTATTTTTTTGCGCGGTCGTACTCAACACCTTACAGGTATACTACATGATTCTTCTTGTCGATGATAGACCCGAGAATATTCTTCCACTAAAAAAAATTCTCGAGTTACATCGCTTTTCGGTCGACACCGCCGGGTCGGGCGAAGAAGCCCTCAGGAAAGTCCTCAAGAAAGATTACGCGGTTATTATCCTTGACGTGCAAATGCCGGGCATGGACGGCTTTGAGGTCGCCAACGCCATTGCCGGTTTCAGTAAATCCAGGGATACGTCCATTATTTTTCTGTCGGCAGTTAACACCGAAAAACGGTTCATAACTCAGGGGTATACGGCTGGCGGAGTCGACTACCTGACCAAACCCGTCGACCCGGATATTCTGGTCCTTAAGGTCAAAACGCTCCGAAAAATATATGATCAGCAACAGGAATTACGGGCCACTCAGGAATCGTTACGTAAAGAGGTAGAGGTTCGAAAACAAGCGCAGGAAGCCCTGACGGCGCGAATGCAGGAGTTACAGGTGGTGCTGGCCTCATTACCGCAAATGGCGTTTACTATAGCCCCTACCGGTCGAATCGAGTACGTTAATGAACATTGGTATCAGTATTCAACCAGTGCGGAAACATTTCCGGTTACCCATCCCGACGATGATGTTTGTGACGAATGGAAAAAGGCACTGGCCGACGAAACCGAGTTTATGCACGAAGTGCGTCTGCAAGATTTGCTGACCGGCGATTTCAGATACCATCTTCTACGAATTATTCCCATTAAACAGCAAGGCGTTCTGAGCCGATGGATTGGCACCTTTACCGACATTCATCCGCAAAAACAGGCGGCAGAAGTGCTTGAGCAACAGGTCGAGTTGAGAACCAACGAACTCCTGAATAAAAATGCGGAACTAGAGCGCACCAACCACGAGTTGCAGCAATTTACCTGGGTCGTTTCGCATGACCTGAAAGAGCCACTTCGTAAAATACAGTTGCTGAACGACATTCTGAAAGAGAAATTCTTCAAAGACAATCCCGAAGCTACATCCTACCTTAACCGGTCTATTCAGTCGTCGGCCCGCATGTCTGAACTGATCAAGGATCTCCTGGCTTACTCGCAACTATCAGCCCCTGAGGCATTTCAACCCACTGATCTTACTGTCTTACTGAATGAGTTGCTTACAGATTTTGATGAACAGATTAACCAGAAAAAGGCTGTGATCAAAGTGGATACCATGCCCACTATCGACATGGTACCAACCCGAATCAGGCAAGTCTTTCAAAACCTAATCAGCAACGCACTCAAGTTCTCGAAACCCGATCAACCCCCTCATATTGAGATCAGTGCAGAGCGCATTGATACCAAATCGATTGACAGCAACCCATCTCCTGCCGGCGACTTTTACCGGCTTATTGTGCGCGATAACGGCATCGGGTTCGACGAGAAATTCCTGAACCGGATATTCATTATTTTTCAGCGACTACACAATCGAACCGCCTACGAAGGGACGGGCATTGGCCTGGCCATAGCGAAGAAAAATATAGATAAACACAATGGCCTAATTTCGGCTAGTAGCCGGGTCGATGAGGGAGCCAGTTTTATCCTTATTTTACCGATTCACCAAACTCATTCGCTGTCTGTTACTGACCTCCTGTAAGCCGATTTTAGTTAACTACTCATGCCACAAACTGCCATCTCGAACTCCGTTATCAGACAACTGCGCATTGTCTTTTCGTTGTCGACACTATTGCTTTTGATTAGCCTCACGGCTTCGTTTTATAGTATCCAGAAACTGATCAGTAATTCTCAACTGGTCAACCATACCAATCAGGTAATCATTGAATCAGAGAATATTATCTCCTACATGAAAGATGCGGAGACAGGCCAGCGTGGTTACCTCGTTACGCTTGACCCGCTCTTTTTGCAGCCTTACACGGGCAGCCATGCCAACGTGAATGCCAGCTACGACCGGCTACTCCAACTTACCACCGACAACCCGGCACAGCAAAAACTTCTTGCCAGAGCCAAGGTTCTATATGAAGCCAAATTTGCCCAGATGCAACGGATTATCGACATGACCCGGTTGCGTAAAGCATCAATCCGGGATACGGTGGCGCAAAAGCGGGAAATGGTCGTGGGAAAACAACTAATGGACGACCTCCGGCTGGCGATTAATCAGACAAAAACAGAAGAAAATAATCTGCTCCAAACACGTATCCAGCAACAACAACTCTACATTACCTACACGCCCTTTCTTCTGGTTGTGGCGGCTATAATTTCTATGATGATCACGGCTTTTACCTACGTGCGTATCAAGAAAGATCTCGACGAACGACTGAAGCTACAACAACTGGCCGAAGCTAAATACATTGAAACAGCCAGACGCATTACGCTGATGGAGAACATCACGCATGACATTGCTAGTGGCAATTATTCGGTGCGAAGCCAGGACACAGCGAGCGATGAATTGGGCCGTATTTCGGCAGCACTGAACCAGATGGCGACCGCCCTTGAACAGACATTCAAGGATTTAAAAGACAAAAACTGGCTGCAAACGGGTACTGTCAGCCTGAGCGATGCCATTCGGGGAGAAAAAGAAATAGGCAAGCTGGCAACAAGCCTGATTAATACCATTGCCGAGTACACAAACGCCCCAATGGGCACTATTTACCTGACTGACACTGACTCAAGTTATAAACTGGCAGGAAGTTACGCAGCCCAACACGTGCCCACTTCGGTTAAAGCTGGCGAAGGATTGATTGGGCAGGCTATTAGCCGTAAGAAAACAATTATTGTACAGGATATTCCGGCCGATTACAGCCAAATAACATCTTCGCTGGGCAACGCCCGTCCGGCGGCCCTGGTTATTGCACCACTCATTTACGGCAATGCATGCCTCGGTGCCATTGAGTTGGGCTTTTTGAAAAAACCAACATCGCTGGAAATCGGCTTTTTAGAACACAATCAAGAAGCGATGGCCATCGGCCTCAACGCGGCTTTCGACTACGTTAAGCTGCAAAATTTTCTGGAAGAAACGCAGGCACAGGCCGAGGAGCTTCAGGCGCAGCATACCGAAATGGAGTACCTGAACGCCGAACTCGAAATGCAGGCCCAGAAATTGCAGGCGTCGGAAGAGGAGTTGCGCGTTCAACAAGAGGAACTGCAACAAACCAATACCGAACTCGAAGAACGTGGTTTGCTGCTGGAAGAGAAAAACAGCGAAATTCAGCGAAAAGCCGATGAGCTTGAGTTAACGACCCGCTACAAATCGGAGTTTCTGGCGAATATGTCCCATGAACTCCGCACACCGCTCAACTCTATTTTACTGTTGAGCCGACTGCTGGCCGAAAACCACGAGGCAACCCTTTCGGACGATCAGGTTGAATATGCGCGCGTCATTCAATCGTCGGGCAACGGGCTGCTTGGCCTGATCGACGAAATTCTCGACCTGTCGAAGATCGAAGCCGGGCAAATGAGTCTTGATTATCAGGATACCGCCGTTGCCGAAGTTACCGATGAACTCAACTCGCTGTTTGCGTTGCTGGCGAAAGATAAAGGGCTGGACTTCAGCATTTCTGTGGACGCCGATGTGCCCGCAATTATTGAAACCGACAAATTGCGGCTGGGGCAAATCCTGAAGAATCTGCTCTCGAATGCACTCAAGTTTACGGCCAGCGGCAGCGTTTCACTCACCATCAAACGGCAAGTGGGTAGTTCGGCTAATGCGTCGGCAGAAAATATCTGTTTTGTCGTAAACGATACGGGTATTGGTATTGCGCCCGAAAAACAACCGCTCGTTTTTGAAGCCTTCCAGCAAGCCGACGGGTCGACCAAACGAAAGTATGGCGGCACGGGTCTGGGCTTGTCGATCAGCCGCGAACTGGCCAAGCTGCTGGGCGGAGAAATCGCCCTAACCAGCCGGGTAAATGAGGGTTCAGAATTTACGGTAATCTTACCGTTATCGAATACGCAGCTGGCAAAAACAGCTGTCCAGACGAGTTCGCAGCCGGGCTTCGGTCAGTCACCATTTCCATCAACCGGCGCACCAGCTCATCCGTTTCACACGCATTCGGACAATCTGCCCCAGAAGTCTTCGAACGAGACAGCTAATCAATACATTAGCACCAGCATTCCGGAAGCAATTCCAGACGATCGTGGTGGTATTACCGAAAAAGACAAGGTCATCCTCATTATTGAAGACGATACCAACTTTGCCAAATCCCTGCTGGATTATGCCCGTAAAAAAGGCTACAAGGGTATTGTAGCGGTGCAGGGCGACGAAGGGCTAAAGCTGGCCTCGATCTACAAACCGCTGGGGATTCTGCTCGATATTCAACTCCCGGTCATGAGCGGCTGGCAGGTGATGGACGCACTGAAAGCTGACCCGCAAACACGGCCAATTCCGGTGCATATCATGTCGTCGCACAAGATGAAGAACGAAAGTCTGTTGCGAGGAGCCATTGATTTTGTCGACAAGCCGGTGGCCTTTGAACAGCTTCAGGATGTCTTCAAAAAAATAGAATACGTCCTGAACCGTAACGCCAAGAAGGTACTCATCATTGAAGACAACCCCAAGCACGCCAAAGCACTGTCTTATTTTCTGGAAACGTTTAACATCTCCTCCGAATTAAAAAGCAACATATCCGAAGGCATCAGTGCTTTAAAACGCAAAGAAGTGGACTGCGTTATTCTGGACATGGGCATACCTGATACAAACGCCTACGAAACGCTGGAAGAAGCCAGAAAAAATCCGGGGCTGGAAAACCTCCCGATCATCATCTTCACGGGCAAAAGTCTGTCGATGTCGGAGGAGTTGAAAATTAAAAAATATGCCGACTCGATTATTGTCAAAACGGCCCACTCTTACCAGCGTATGATTGACGAAGTATCGCTCTTCCTGCATTTGGTTGAAGAGAACAAGCAGACGAAAAGCAACAACGGCATCTCGAAAAAGCTGGGTGCCCTGAGTCAGGTATTGAACAACAAAACGGTACTGGTTGCCGATGATGATGTGCGAAATATATTCTCCCTCTCGAAAGCCCTCGAACAGTATAACATGACGGTCATTGCGGCACTGGATGGAAAAGAAGCCCTGCAAAAGCTGGAAGAAAATCCGGGTATCGATGTGGTACTGCTGGATATGATGATGCCCCAGATGGATGGCTACGAAACTGCGAGAACGATTCGGGAACATAGCCAGTGGAAAACCTTACCCGTTATTGCCGTAACCGCCAAAGCCATGACCGGCGACCGTGAGAAATGCATACAGGCTGGCGCATCGGATTACATTACCAAACCCGTTGATATTGACCAGCTTATTTCCCTATTGCGTGTTTGGTTATATGATAAAAGTTAGTCACAGAGATACACAGAGACGCACGGTGATACACAGAGAAAAATTAAAATCTCTATGTATCTCCGTGCGTCTCTGTGTATCTCTGTGGCAAAATATCCCAACAAAATGATTAAAAAACGAGTCTTACTCATCGACGACGATCCTCGCAACATTTTTGCGCTGACGGCTACACTGAAAGCGAAATCATTCGAGTGTATTGCCTGTAGCAGTGCGCGGGAAGCGATCGATGTTTTACAAACCAATGAGATTGTCGATGTGATTCTTATTGATATGATGATGCCTGAAATGGATGGTTACGAAGCTATTCCACGCATTAAAAATCTGGAGAACCGAAAACTGACGCCCATCTTCGCGGTAACGGCCCAGGCTATGGTGGGTGATCGGGAAAAGTGTTTGCGGGCAGGAGCAACAGATTACCTGTCGAAACCAATTGATGTAGACAGGCTCATTCTACTCCTATCGCAGATTTAATAGATTGCCATGATTACTGAGGAAGACGTTGATCTTTTACTGAACGATCTGCTTGAGCTATACGGGTATGACTTTACCCATTATTCCAGAGCGTCACTGAAACGGCGGATTAACCGTCTGCTGGCGCTGGATAAATTTCCGAGTTTTGCCGAACTCCGATACCAGATTCGATCGGATGCGCATTACCTAAAGCGTTTTGTAGAAGAATTGACAGTTAACGTGACTGAGATGTTCCGCGACCCGCTGTTCTATAAATCACTCCGAACAACGGTACTGCCAACGCTGACGTCGAAACCGTTTATAAGAATCTGGCATGCGGGCTGCTCAACCGGCGAAGAAGTGTTTTCAATGGCTATCTTGTTAAAAGAAGTCAATCTGCTTCAAAAAACGTTACTCTATGCTACCGACCTGAACCCCGAGGTTCTGGAAACAGCCCGGAAGGGTATTTTTGCGTTGGGGCCGATGAAGCAATATTCTGAAAATTACATCTTATCGGGCGGCACAGCCGATTTTTCAACTTACTATACAGCCCAGTATGGACACGTCAAGTTCAGGAATGACCTAGCCGAAAAAATGGTTTTTTCGACGCATAACCTGGTATCTGACCGCTCTTTTAACGAGTTCGATTTGATCCTGTGCCGGAACGTGCTCATTTACTTCGACAAAGACCTGCAACAGCGGGTCTTGTCGCTTTTCGACGAAAGTCTCGGGCCTTTAGGCTATTTGGCTTTAGGGGCTAAAGAAACACTAAATTTCTCATCATTAAAGCCTATGTTCAGGCAACTGGAGGGTGAAAAAATATGGCGGAAAATAGGCTGACCCACCCCTGTGAAGCCATTGTTATGGGGGGGTCTACAGGAAGTATTGAGGTGTTACTTAGTGTATTACCACAACTACCCGATCCACTTTCGTTTGCCCTGATCATTGTCCTGCATCGTAAAAATACAGCCGACTCCACTCTGGCGAACCTGCTTTCACTTAAAACAACTATTCCCCTCCGCGAGGTAGACGATAAAGATGTGGTCAGACCGGGAACCATATACCTCGCCCCTGCGGACTACCATCTTCTGATTGAACAGGATAGAACATTTTCATTGGACGATTCCGAGAAAGTGAATTTCAGTCGGCCCTCTATCGATGTCACGTTCGAATCGGCTGCCGATGTGTATGGTTCATCGTTGGTAGGAATATTACTCTCCGGAGCCAATGCAGATGGTAGTGCAGGCTTGAGAGCTATAAAAAAAGCAGGGGGTCTGCTCGTGGTTCAGCAACCCGAAACGGCCCAGGTTGGCTTTATGCCTCAACAGGCAATCCTGAACACTGCTGTCGATTATATACTGACTGTTCCACAGTTAATTGACTTTATCAAGTCCCTGAATTTGACTCATTGATAAAGGGAGTTTTACAGGTCTTGTTAGCCAGTTATCTGAACAAATTTTTTTAACCACAGAGACGGTCCGCCGTTGCGGCACAGAGTGCACAGAGGTTTATAAGGGTAGAAAATAACCCATTAGACCTCTGTGCACTCTGTGCCGCAACGGCGGACCGTCTCTGTGGTTAAAAAAATTTGTTCAAGTAGTTGTGATATTTTCCCGAATGACAAAATCACGCTCAAAACATAATCCTAAACAGTCTTAATAATACGACCAAACACATTAGCACTTACTCTAAACTAAAAATCATACGGCTAACGTCACTACTCATACGCATCATCCTGATTTAGTAAGTATAAATACTCAGTATTTTTGACATATAAACGTACCTTATAATTGATATATGAACTATTCATAATAGATTTCTTTGTTTTTGCTCTACCACCAAAGTATCTTTATTGTTTACATATTATAAGATATAGTAAATGACAAAATCGTTAACTGGCCGAATATATTTTGGTACAGCACTTACTTTTCTAACTGTACCGGTAATTATCTTACTTTATTTTAGTGCCTTTCGCCGACACGACGCTTTACTGGTTCATTCGACTCAGGTTGAGAAAATAACAGAGCAGGTTTCCAGCCTTCAACTAGCATTGCTTGAGGTAAAAAATAATCCACAAAATACTGTTTCATCTGCGCCAAAAGTATCAGCGAACCCGCTTACAGTTGTTGCTATTGATCGAATCCTGAACGACCTGAAGGGGTTACTGGCCGCGGAACCCACCCAATTGAACCGTTTTAATCAGGTTGAAAAAAAAACCACTCGTTTTCTGTTAGGGAACGCCAGCCAATTGGATGATATACGTAGTCAGTTGACCCGGATAAAGCAGCAGTCTCAACAGGAATTGCTGGCCAGAAAACAAAAAGAGGCCGATACTGACTACATGGAAGAGTGTGCCATGTGGGTAGCAGTGCTAGTGGCCGTTGTCAACATTGCGATTCTTATACTGGTCATTTTTGAAGAGTTCCGAAAACGCCGACGTGCTGAACGTGAGCTCAAGGAAAACCTGAATACGCTTCAAATTTATAATCAGGAAAGCGAAGAGCGAAACTGGCAACTTAGTGGCCTGTCGGCCATCAGTCATAGTTTGCAGGATATGGAAAGTCCGCAGGATATAGCCAGAAAAATACTTGTTACCCTTATCGAACACCTTGATTTACCAGCCGGAGCTGTTTACCTGTTCAATACAGCAGAACGCCAGCTGGAACGGGTTGCTGCGGTTGGCTTACCTGCCGATGTTCGCTGCACCTTTTCTCCAACCGAAGGGCTTGTCGGTCAGGCGTCGCAAGGTCAGAAAATGATGATAGTAAACCAGGTTCCAACTGACTACTGGCAGTTGAAATCGGGTAGTGGCGAGGCACAGCCGGGCCAGCTTGTGCTGGTGCCTTTATGGTACCGCAAAAATAAAGAATTGATCGCGGTGCTGGAACTGGCCTCGTTTCGAACGCTCGAACCGCCGGTCATAAACTTGCTCAAACGACTGATGGAACCTCTGGCGGTAGCGATCAATTCGGCGCAAACGCATGAGCAGGTCCGGGCTTTGCTACAACAGGTTCAACAGCAAAATGAACTGGTGGCCGATCAGCAGGAGGAACTCCGGCAATCGAACGAATCACTCATGCGGCAGGCCGAGAACTTGCAGGCATCGGAAGAAGAACTGAGAGTTCAGCAGGAAGAACTTCGGCAGATCAACGCCGAACTGGTCGAAAAAAATGAAGCCGTAGAAATAGCCCGACAATCGCTGTCCCTGAAAGCCAGGGAACTGGAGGTAACCAGCCAGTATAAATCTGCCTTTCTGGCTAACATGTCGCACGAATTGCGGACACCCCTGAACAGCGTGCTGATTCTGGCGAAACTACTGGCCGATAACAAACTCAACAACCTGACAACCAAGCAGATTGAGTATGCGAATGTCATTTATAAATCGGGAAACGATCTCCTTGAACTGATCAACGACATTCTGGATCTGGCGAAAATTGAAGCGGGCCATATCGACCTGCATCAGGAGCCCGTACCCGTGAAGACTATTCTGCGGGACCTTACCCAGCTATTCACCGTTGTTGCCGAAGAAAAAAAGGTACAACTCATTACGACCATCCACGAATCGGTACCAGCAGAGATCGTTACTGATCGTCTACGGGTAGAGCAAATTCTTAAAAACCTCTTATCCAACGCCTTCAAGTTTACTCCGGCAGGCGGTCACATTACGCTGAACTTCTCCATTGAGCCTCATTCTCCATTGCTCACCCGGGCAGAGCTTCGTCAGGAAAAATCACTGTTGACCATTTCGGTAGCGGATACAGGCATCGGTATTCCGGTTGATAAACAACAGCTTATATTTGAAGCTTTCCAGCAGGTAGACGGTTCAACGAGTCGTAAATATGGCGGCACGGGACTGGGCCTGTCCATCAGTCGGGAACTGATCAAACGGCTGGGTGGCGAAATTACCTTGCAAAGCGAAGAAGACCGGGGCAGTACCTTCACAATCTGGTTACCACTCTCGGGCTGGCACAGTAAAGAAACACCACAGGAGTCGCTTCAGGAAGCCAGCGATAAGGCCTATTGGAACCGCTCAACCAAGGCGAATCACCAGTTGACGCCTGTGTTGCAGGATACCGTTTCCGATGATCGGAAATCGCTGGTGAAGGGCGACAAAGTGATGCTTATCATTGAAGATGATGCTCGTTTTGCCAGCATTGTCCGGGACTTTTCCCGCTCTAAAGGCTACAAAACGCTGGTTGCTTTACAAGGCGATGAAGGGCTGGCTTATGCCCGCCAGTATGAACCATCGGCCATTATTCTGGATCTACAGCTACCCGTACTCGATGGCATCAGCATTCTTAAACTCCTTAAAGACGATGCCCATTTAAAACATATTCCGGTACATGTGGTCTCGGCCAGCGACGAGCCAAAACTAGCCTTGCCCGGTGCGCTGGCCTATCTTCAAAAACCCCTGAAGCGCGAAGATCTGGAAGATGCCTTTACCCGAATAAACAACAGTCTTGCCCAGCAGATAAAAAATGTACTGGTACTGTCGGGCGACTACCTGCCCGATGACTCACTCACCAAGCTAATTAATGATAGGCACTTCGGTATCACCTGCGATTATGCCGTTTTGAATGACGAAGCGCTGCAAAAAGTACACGACAAAGGGTATGACTGTGTCATTGCCGATATTGGGAAAGACCTGGAAAAAGGCATCATAAAGCTACGCCAGTTGCAGGCAGCTATGCCCGACAATCAGATTCCGGTTATCATCTATATGGATAACGAGCTTTCTAACATCGACGAGCTGCAACTGAAGAAATTGTCTGATACGGTTGTGCACGATTCCGTTCAGGCTAAAGATCGGCTTATGGACCAACTGGAGCTGTTTCTCTATAAAGTTCAACAGGAAACGACAACCCAACCCCTCCCCGCCCCGGTAACGCAGTCTTCGCCAGGTCGATCAAACTGGCATGGAAAAACAATTTTGCTGGTCGATGACGATATGCGTAACGTTTTTTCAATAAGCACTCTGCTGGAAGAGAATAACTTACACGTTGTTACCTCCAGCGATGGTCAGGAGGCCATCGATACGCTGAACGAGCAAAGCCATGTAGATCTGGTTCTGATGGATATTATGATGCCTGTCATGGACGGCTACGAGGCCACCCGGCGAATTCGGACCGATAAGCGATTTATTGACTTGCCAATCATTGCCCTGACTGCCAAAGCGATGCCCGGCGACCGCGAAAAATGCCTTGAAGCGGGTGCATCAGACTATATCACAAAACCACTGGACATCAATCAGTTATTATCGTTAATGAATGTCTGGATACCCGCATGATAAACCCGGACTGTGAACTAAGTACCACTGAGCTGGACGACATTTTGACGATTGTCAGGCTCGTACACGGCTACGACTTGACAATGTATGCACAGGCATCATTGAAACGTCGGATTGTGCGCTGTATGGGGCTGGTCAAGATTCAGACGGCCGCCGACCTACGTTATCGGCTAACGAACGACGCGATCTTTTTCGCCTGGTTTTTACAGACAATCATGGTGAACGTTACTGAAATGTTTCGTGATCCGCCGTTTTACAGCAACCTGATCGAGAAAGTATTCCCACTACTAGCCTCCTATCCGATCATTAAAATCTGGCATGCCGGATGCTCCACGGGCGAAGAGGTTTACTCAATGGCTATTTTACTAAAAGAGGCTAATCTGCTGGAACGCTGCCGCATATACGCCACCGATCTTAACGCGGCAAATCTGGACAAAGCCCGGCAGGGTATCGTTAACATACAACACATGGATGACTATGCACTTAATTATAAACAAGCCGGCGGTACTCACGATTTATCGGATTACTACACGGTAGATGGCAACCATGCGGTCATGCAAAAAAGCCTTCGGGATTCGATTCTCTTTGCCCAGCATAATCTGGTAACCGACCGGGTTTTCAATGAATTCCAGCTAGTATGTTGCCGTAACGTGCTGATCTATTTCAATAAAGACCTGCAAAATCACGTTATCCGGCTTTTTCACGACAGCCTGGCGTCATTAGGTTATTTAGCCATAGGACCAAAAGAATCACTCATGTTTACTGATTTACGCAATCAATTTGAACCCATCAATGCCGAAACCCGAATTTTCCGACGTACCCGATAGGGGGACTCTGCCTATTTATACCGTTCACTATCCGTCCGAACACTAAGTAAATGGACAATGTGAAATTGATAATGTAAATTTTTAAAATACTGATTATCAGTCACTATTCATTTGACATTATTAATTGTCCATTTACTTACATTCATTAACGTTCCGTAACAATTCATTCATCAGCATTCTATGATGCTAACATCTACAAATCAATCCAGTCCGTTCACTATACTTCTGGTCGATGACCGGGCAGAGAACCTGCTGGTTCTGGAAGAACTTCTTGACAATGGAAAGCGCCAGTTTATCAAAGCTGCATCGGGCAACGAAGCCCTGAAACAGGCTTTGAAAAATGACCATATCGGCCTGATTATGCTGGACGTGCAAATGCCTGACATGGATGGCTTTGAAGTGGCTAAATTTTTAAAAACCAACCCTAAAACCCGCGACATCTCCATCATTTTCGTAACGGCCATCAGTAAAGAAGAACAGTACGTAATGAAGGGGTTTGAGGAGGGCGCGGTCGACTATCTGGCCAAGCCGCTTGACAGCAACGTGACCAGAGCGAAGGTAAACGTGTTTGAGCAATTATGGCGCTACCAGCAGGCATTGAAACAATCGGCAGGTGAATTGGCAACGATAAACAAGCAACTCGAGAAGTTCGTCTATATGGTGGCGCATGACCTTAAATCACCACTTACAGGCCTGTTAACCCAGTTACACTTTGTTGAAGCAATGAACGATAGCGGTCCGGTTGCCCAGGCAGAACTGGCTGACTATGTAGGCGATTTGAAGGACGCCGGGTATCATTTGTCTACCATGATCAGTACCATTTTGGACTATTCCCGTCAAAGTATTGATCAGCAAAGCGTGGAAGAGGTAGCTGTCGCCGAGCTTTTATCCCAAACGGTTCAATTGCTGTTTCCGCCGAAGCACATAAACATTCAGGTCATTGAGCCGTTGCCGGTACTTTCTACCAAAAAGATAAAGTTGCAGCAGGTCTTTCAAAATCTGTTAAGTAATGCGATCAAATACAACGATAAGGCACAGGGTCTGATTGATATTGGCTGTACGGATAAGGGTAAATTTGTTGAATTTTTTGTCCGTGATAATGGCCCCGGCATGACGCAGGAACAGCAAGATAAACTCTTTCGGCTTTTTCAACCGGGTGGACATTCGCAGCGGGAAAGCAGCACGGGTGTAGGGCTTAATATCCTAAAAATGCTCGTGGAGGAACAGGGAGGGGCACTTCGCGTCGTTACATCGCCGGGAGCAGGCTGTATGGTGTCCTTCGATTGGCGTAAATAATTCGAGGATCAGATAAAATGAATGGCCCTCTACATCTAGCCGGTACACTGGTCAGATCTGGAGGGCCATATGCATGTATGGGTTAAGCTATGCAATATCTAAAACCGGTTTATGATGCAATGGCACGCGTAATGGTTCAACGAGATGCAGTTGATTTAAGAGAATCCAATCTTGCTCCGAAATATGCCGTTCGAGATAATTCTCAAGACTGCCATAGGTGTGCTTCGCAAAATTTGGATGGAGACTATAGTATTGACGTACATACCTGACAATTCGCTTGAGCCGGTTAAGTTTATCAACCTGTTCGTCTAACTGGTAAAAAGCTTCTTGACTAAACGTTGACAGGAGAGCACACCGAAACACGATCACTGCCATCAATTTGTGTAATTTCCAGACCATCCTGCACTTTCTATCGTATGTTCAAAAACTTTCTTGAAAAAGCTTACCGACATAGCCAGTTGCTCATTGAGACTTTCAAAGAAAGGCCCTCCTGTGCGAAACAAATATAATCATAAGTTACCGATAATACTATATTAATTATCAGGTATTTACTTAATAAATTAATTGAAAACTAAATGAAGCTATTCAACTTGTTACACGAGTAGGTTTATAACAAAATATATGCCAACGTTTGATTTTGCTTAAAAATTAAAGTGTATAAATGAATATAGTTCTTAGTAAGTACCCAACACAGGCAACAGTAAAACCTTGGACCCTATCTCGTCTATCAGCGAGTCGAGAGGTAATTTCTGCTTATTGTTTGATAAAACGCCCTCGGATTATGTCTGACGGGTTGATAAATATATCGAAGAAGTAATGGCCTGATGGTAAATGTGCCACGCTGATTGTCAGTGTATTTGTTCGGCCCTGGGTGTTCAATTGATTGATTACCCGTTGACCCATTGAATTATAAATGTGTATCTGGTCAATAAACTGATCTTCGGGCAGTAGCAGCGTTACCTGATCGGAAGTTGGTGATGGGTAGGCAATAACCAACGCTAATCGCTGATTTAAGCATGCCAAGGCCACGTCAATTGGTGCCGTATTGAGGCTATCGGGACTAAAGCTATAAGCGCCTATATCGTAGGCGCCGTCCCGCAACTTCCCATCCAGATCGGCCAGAACACCCCAGGAAGAAACATTGACACCAGCTCGAATTAATGGTGAGCAGGGCGTTAGACGAAAATCGGCGGAGTCAGCCGACACATCAACAAATCCGGCTGTTGCGGTGTTGATTGCCACAAAGTTAGCGACCATATCAGCCCGCGCCCCTTGCTGAAAAACAAAAGCCCTTCCACCCAGAGCCGGGATTGCATTGGTCTGGGTTATAACGTTATTAGCAATAGTATTTACGTTGATCTCGTTATACAAACGTATGCCGTCGCGCCCCGCCTTGCTGATGGTGTTGTTCAAAAAAGCCATCGACGTATTGGACAGCGAGCCTGGCCGGTCATCACAAAAGATACCATCCTGCCCCACATCATAGATCACATTGTTGTAAATTCGATTGTTACCCAGATGCCCCAGAATGGCCAAGCCCGTGCCCGCCACATGGCGGATGATGTTGCTGTAACAATCTCCGCCGGAGCCACCACTAATTTGCAGACCATTATTCTGATTTTTGGCAAAGGGGCTGATTCCTGCATAGTCAATATGATTGTGATGTACCTGAGCATCGGGAGCACATCCGTACTGCAGACCCTCGGCTCCTGTATGCTCAATACGGTTATTGTAAACCTCCAGCCCCTGAATCAGATGAGGATAAACCACTTTAACAGCCCCATTGCAGGTAACGTTGACGCCACTGTAAAACGAGTTGCCAATATACATGCCCTCTCCACCCGTATCATGGATGTAGTTATCGTGGAGTTTGACATTGTACATCGTAAACTTTTCCCGCCAGGTGACTGGGTCGCAGGTGGGGTCGGTTTTGATGAAAAAACCGGCAAAACCAGCTTTGGCGACTTCTACGCGCTCAACCTCACAGTCTGAACTCAGTACGCCAATGCTTAAGCCAGATGCATCAGTGTTGGACTGATCCAGCTTGAAACCGTACTGATAATTACTGTCTCCCGATCCCGACAGGACAAAGTAACGACTGGCTTCGAACTGAATACCCGAGTAATATTCATCTATACCGACATTCACTTGTCCACCACAATTAATGAATCGGATTGGCTGAGCGGACGTACCAACAAAGCCAATGAAGCGTAAATGATCATATCGACCTGACTGAATACAAACGGTTTTGCCCGGCAGGACATTCATGAGGCTATTCATGTAAATCCCGCCCTTACTTATCGTATAATCACAATTGCAACCTGATGGGCTCTGCGCATCGACAATTCTACCCCCATACAATAACACAGCAATAACTAGTAAAGCTATTCGTACCATTACAAACTATCTAATGCATTCACCTGTGTTTCTCAGTTTGCGTTTTGTACATTACTTCGCATTGACTATTAATGTCATATACTTTACGAAGATAAGGCCGAATAAGTAATTAATAATAGCAAAATATTGGTAACATTATAACTTACCTCTGGTTCAAGTCCCCCCAGTTGTTAGCCGTT
Source organism: Spirosoma pollinicola (assembly GCF_002831565.1). NCBI lineage: Bacteria > Pseudomonadati > Bacteroidota > Cytophagia > Cytophagales > Cytophagaceae > Spirosoma > Spirosoma pollinicola. The sequence goes on from NZ_CP025096.1 coordinate 7,174,189, forward strand.
CTGACTCGAACCTACACAAGGCCCAAACCAGAACGGTTTATCAGGGTAAATCCCCTCCCATTTGAGGGTATTCCGCTATCATATCACAGAGCTTATAGCTTTACAAACCGCCCCCGAACTGTTTGAAGTGGACTTTTGATAAGATCAAAAATGTACGTACCAGCCAATAAGTTAGCTACGCTAAATGTCATCCTATCGACTCGTTCGCTTCGTTGCGTAATTACCAGCTGACCCATCGCATTGTATATTGACACTTGATCAATAACCTGCCCCTGAGGCAACTGAAAGGTAATCTGACTATAAGCAGGTGATGGATAAATGACGACTTTGGATGTACTCTCTTCGGGTGAATACGCCCCTGCTACTGCCGTCTGAGCGTCTGTTTGCGGGGTCGCCCCTACGCGAGCGTAGGCTGAGTTCGTCGCGTTTGTGCCTTGATTGCCCGCCACATATTCATAGGCCCCTATGTCGTAACTTGTGTCGCGCGGGTTGCCATCCAGGTCAACGGTTATACGCCAACTCGAAACATTGATCCCGAAATCGATTAATGGGGAGCCGCTTTTCAAATGAAAATCTGTCGAATCATTTTCAAATCCCGCCGTCGATGCACTGGCAGCCGTAAAGTTTGCCGACATGCTGGCGGTTGCTCCCTGCGCAAAGACGAACGCTTTACCGTTTAACGATGGGGTTGCATTTGGGCGCGTAATAACGTTGTTGGCAATGGTATTTACATTGATCTCGTTATACAAGCGTATGCCATCACGCCCCGTCTTGCTGATAGTGTTGTTCAAAAAAGCCATCGACGTATTGGACAGCGAGCCTGGCCGGTCATCACAAAAAATACCATCCTGCCCCACATCATAAATCACATTATTGAAAATGCGACCATTTCCCAAATGGCCCAGAATGGCTAACCCTGTACCAGCTACGTGTCTGATACTGTTGCTGTAACAATCTCCCCCCGAACCGCTGCTTATTTGCAGTCCATTGTTCTGATAATTGGCAAAGGGGCTAATACCGGTGTACTCAAGCCGATTATGATGTACCTGTGCATCGGGGGCGCACCCGTATTGCAGGCCTTCGGCGCCGGTGCGCTCAATGCGATTGTTGTAAACTTCCAGCCCCTGAATCAGGTGAGGATAAACCGTTTTGGCGACTCCATCGCAGGTTACACCGAAACCATCGTAGAATGAGTTGCCAATATACATGCCCTCTCCACCCGTATCATGGATGTAATTATCATGAAGTTTGACATTATACATCGTGAAGTTTTCCCGCCAGGTGGCCGGATCGCAGGTGGGGTCGGTTTTGACCATGATCCCGGCGAAATTGGCAGCTGCTACCTCGATGTGGTCAATCTCGCAGTCGGAGCTTAGGCCACTTACGCTAACGCCCATTGCGTTGCCATTCGTCCCGTTACTTTGCGTAAGTTTTATGCCATAAAACGAATTGGAATCGCCCGCTCCACTAAGCACGAAGTACTGACTTCCCGACACGACAATACCCGTTGTTCCCGTAGTAGTGCCCGCCGTTACCTGCCCGCCACAGTTCATAAACCGAATTGGCTGCGTGGTTGACCCAACGAAGTTACTCAGCCTCAAATAGTTGTATTGCCCAGCCTGAATACAAACCGTTTGTCCGGGCTTTACCCCCAGTCGGGCGTTGTTATACGTGTCAGCCTTTGTAATCGTATAATCACAACCGCAACCAGCTGAGCCGCCTATTTTCCAACCAGCCGGTACCGGCCCTAAACTGGTATTGACAAGCGTGTTGTTGTAGACACTGGCATTGGGGGCATTATTGATATTCAGGCCTACACCGGTTGTTAGGTCAATCCGGTTGTTATACACCTGTAGACCGGTCATTTGAACGGGATAAACTGTTTTTGTGGTACCATTACAGGTGATGGTTGCACCCGTTGTAGCCGAGTACCCACTCCCTATAAACATACCGGGACCGCCGGTATTATGCACATAGTTGTCATGAATACGAACGTTGCGAATGGTGTAATTATCACGCCAGGTGGTGGAGTCGCAACCGGGGTCCAGCTTCATAAAAAATCCCGTATAACTTGCCACGGACACCTCTACCCGCTCAACCTCATACTCTGTACTTGCCCCGCCTACCGATACGCCAGAACTCCCCGTGCTGTAGGATTTATCGACCAGAAAACCGTATGGGATAGCCGCGTCGCCCGATCCGGTCAGTGCAAAATAACTGCTGTTCGTGAATTGAATACCCGACGTGGTTGCATTGGCACCAACTCCTACCTGCCCTCCGCAATTGACGAAACGAATGGGCTGGGCAGCCGTACCAACAAACCCAATAAATTTCAGAAAATCGTAATGCCCTGCCTGAATACAGATCGTCTGTCCAGGCTGTACATGCAATGTACTGTTGTTATATGTACCGCTCTGCGTAATTGTATAGGCACAGTTACAGGCCATTGACTGTTGAGCGTTGACAAGTAGGAGCAGACCACATACTAAATATAAACCTTGTTTCATGGGAAGAGGAAATTTGGATTCAAACCAGAATTACAACCAAATTGTTGCTAAAAATGCCTGATTCGCAGCAGTAATATAGCGCGAATCGGGCATTGCCTTTTAGTTGAATTTTACTTTCCTCTCTTCTTTATGAATTTTAAAACTTCATGTTTTCTACTCCCGGTTAACGGCCTATCTGGTGTATACAGTATGAAGAATTAGTATGGGAAATTACAAAAAAGAGGTCACCTACTCCTGAGCTTTTCACAGGAATAGGTGACCAGAATAAGTTGACTTTTTAACGTTTCGCTCTAATGCACTCTAAACTTAATTACGCCTGAGGGGCCAACTCCGACGACTTTTCCGGACTGGGAACGGGCTGTTTTTTCGACCGAAGAAAACGACTTTCAAACCATTCGTACGAAGCTGCGGAAATACCAATGGATAGGGCAATGCTCAGGCCATACAACAAAACGTTGCTGCCGGGTGCCAGCCAGTTGGTCAGCGCATGAGCCATGGCGATGCCGACTAAATGGTACATGTACAAGCCATACGAAATCTTGCCCAGGTATTTAAATACACTAATTTCCAGATTGATGATTGATGCAGGATTGGCGGCTAAATTCAGGATGATGATCGCAAACAGGACGGCATAACATTCAAAATTTACATACGGAACCACCACGCCATAGCCAATCATTACGCCACTGATCCCGTATGCCAACACCTGAACTGGCTTACTGAACAGAAATTGTAACGCCCGTTCCTGTTTGCGGTGTAGCAAAATGGCCGTCAAACCACCAATGGCCATACAATCCACACTGAACTTGTTCCAGATTCGAATAGCTGTGCGTGCCCACGATGCCTCATGTGTCAAGTTCGACAATACTGGCAACCCAACAAATTTGACAACAAGATACCCGCCCAGCACAAGACAGCATATGAGTACCGGGTTGCGTATTTTTTTGAATAAGACAGGCCATATCAGGTAAAACTGTTCTTCAACGCCGATGGACCAGGTCTGATAAATACCCGGTATGGGCATGACAACCATATTCGGCAGAATCAGGAGCAACAGAATCAGTTTCGTCGTGAAGCCCGAAGCGAGTTCACCGGACAGGGTTGGCAGATAAAAAATCGAGATAGCAGGAAACACAAACAGTCCCAAACCAACCATCAAATAATATAAGGGCCAGATACGCCGTACCCGACGCATGTAAAACGCCCAAATCGATATCGTATTCGTTGTCCGTTGCTCCTCCAGAAGCAGGTAGGTAATTAGAAAACCACTCAGTACGAAGAAAAGAACTACAGCCACTTTACCGACCACCTCGAAAAAGGGAATGTGCCATAAATTTGGCTCGTTCAAAAGAAATTTATACTGTTCCAGATGGTGAATAATGACGGCGAATGCCGCAATAAATCGTAACCCATTCAGGTTGGGGAAATATACTTTTGCCATTATGAATACTTATAGATAGACTACTTATTTGATACTGATAGCGTACAGAATTGAACAACCTGGAGTGTTGTTTGCAGTAAAAGCGGCAGATGGTCAACAACGACAATTCGTCAAATAAGTCTCAGTAGTACAGATCGTACAGGCATATAGATAGTAGGTTAAGGTAAGGTACGGTTGGGCTGTTGAGCAGGGGGCGGCACTTTATCAAATTGATCTGCCTGCACAAAAAAGATAATGCTTATATAGATAATGAAACAGGTTGGCTTTTGGCCCATAATCTGATTCCCGTAATTGGCCACCAGAATACCAAAGTAACCACACAATAAGCCCGACATCACAGATCGAAGATGTGGGTCGTGTATATAAAAGACCTTCCGGAAGCCTAGAACGAAAAAAGTCAAAATGCCAATCACGTGTATGACCAAGCCAATGACGCCGGTTTCGACCCAGATTTTAACGTACCAACTGTCGATACCCTGTGTGGTGACCACCACTTGCCAGTACTTTTTACCCGAATCACCAGCCAGCCCCAGGCCAACTCCAAACGGGCGCGTCGACAGAAAATCGGCAAACAGCCGCTGGTTGGAAAGCCGCAACTGGAGGGAGGGATCTTCGGGGTCAAGCGCACTTCGAAGCCGCTGAACCTGGCTATTGGCCTGAAGAATTGTCGTGTATTTAAGAAATCCGAAGGCCATAGCACCCACTGTGCCACCAACGACCAACACGACGATATTGCGCTTAAGAACAAGGTAAACGGCAAAACCAGCCCCCAAAACCGCCAATGGACCCCGACTGCCCGCTATGGCAAAACCCCAGAAAAATACGAGGGTCATTATACCGTAGCCAATTTTGCGGAGTTTAGATGGCTCGTCGAGCATTCGGATCATAGCAAACAAGGTAGCCTGAGCCATTACTGCCCCAAATTGACCCGCATCCGGGCACATGCCAAAACACCGCATTACCCCATTAATGATGTGCGTTGAAAAAGCAATGTTATCCATCCAGAACTGCTCTTCGTTTGTTAGCCCCATGTACTGCTGCTTGAATGACCAAAGCGCCATAATCATACAGCCGATCATCCAGATATTGACAAATAGCCGTAGATCAGACTCTCGCTTTAACACGATAAACCCGATAACCGTCAACTCAAACCAATACAGCGAAAAGCCCCGTACTGCCACAAACCAGGGTTCGCGACTGATTGACATTGGGTTAAACAGCTCCAGGATTGTATAAAGAAGCCAAAGCAGGAGCAGGTAAATAACCGGGTTGTTGAGCCGCTGCCAGTCTTCTGCTTTGGCCGTGAACAGTACGCCCAGGAGCGACACAAGCAGACACCCATCCAGTAACAAACCCAACTGAAATGACGGGCCGACAATTTTGGCAATCATGTCGCCAATACTATGACTGAATAAAAAAAGGCTCAGTATCAGACAGCTGAAAATACCAACCTTCGGCTGATTAAAGCAGAAACTCAAAAACAGCAATGCCGGTGGCGCAACGATCAGCAGGCCCGCTACCGCTATTCCACCCTTTGCGATAATAAAGCCTAACACCAGAGCGGCCAACAGGCAACCCAGCAGTGCGAGCAATAAGCGACCGGAGCGGTTTTCGGTAAAATAGTGCGTAATAACTGACATGGTATCGGGTATAGAGCCAGCCAGTCGTTCCTTAACAAAGCCGGTCAATGAACTCAGACAAGATCAAGTGGTTTGGGTTGGGCAGCTTTGCTACTTTTCTTTTTTTTCAGTTGTGGTATTTTCCCCAGCAACGGCTCCAGCAAATCGGCCTCGACCCCATTCAGAACGGTCAATAACGCATGGTGGCTGGCTTTTTCAACCAGCACCTTTAGTCCTTCATCAGCCTTTGACCAGGTCGATTTAGCATGAAGCACCAGCAGCGATAAATGACTTTGACCAACCAGATGAACAGGCATCGCATTGGTCAATAAACTGGGCAACTCCAGAAAGACGTAGTCAAATTCAGGTAAATCAGCCGCTTCAACTCCTTGAAGTAACACCCCTACAGTACGGGTGTCGGCAAAATCGCTGTTGACAGGATAGGCAATGGTTTGTGCGTCGGTTTCCGGTTTTTCTTCAGCATCGGCAGGATACAGATAGCATACCCGGTGACCTGCCTTCACCAGCCGATGACTGATTCGTTCACCAACCCATGTTTTCCCTTGTTTTTCCTGCGTTCCCAAAAGTGTAATTAATCGATAAGGGGGCCACTCATCGGTGTCTGGGACGGTTATATCAATTAATAGACGCGTGCGAAGTTTCTCGACCATGCACCGCTCAATGTAGTCCAGATCGTATCTGGCGAATAGCTTACTTATTAGCGGAAAAGCGGCTGCCAGCGGTATACCCGACAGTTGCTCAGCCCGCTCAGGCGTTTGAATACTGCCGTTCACAACCTCCTTACCCAGGAGTACCGCAATCAAAAGCACCAGCGACCCGATAAACGACACGGCCACGAGCATAGATCGAATAGAGGGCTGCGATTTCATGGGTAGTGCGGGGGCGTCGATAATGCCCATAGACCCGGTCATTTCGAGGTCTTTCTGACGAAGACGAGCCATATTCAGGCCATGCAGTACAAACAAATACTCTTGTTCGGCAAGCCCTATTTTCCGCTCCAGCCGGTGTATTGCTGATCCTTGCGGAGCCAGATCATTATAGATGCCTGCATACTCCTGAACACGTGTTTTCAGCACATTCAAGCGGGCATTCGATCCCTGAAGTTTCAGCGTTTGCTCCACATAGTCGGTCAATAGATCCTGCTTGGGAATCGACTCAACCGTATTTGTTGAGTTATATAATCGTCGGACTGCCACCTTCAACTCGGCCGACAGTTGGTCTGTAGTGGCTTGAAGTTTGGCAATTTCTGCCGGTGGTTGCTCATACACCATCGCATTGGCCAGCCTGGTCTGTATTTTAGCCAGTTCATTCCGTTTCTTTGTCACATCGCCATTAGCAAGGAGAACAGAAGCATTGTCATCCAGTTTGCGTTCCAGAGCCACCAGAGATGCCTGAGCTGCCTGTTGTTGCATTTTTTCGTGGACATATTCCGTCGACGTGGCCTCTTTTGCTTCTGCGGTGTATTTTGATTGTTCAGCGTAGTTAATAATCTTATTCTGAACGCCATAGTCTGTCAGTTGGTCCTCTGCCGACTTCAGATGCTGCTGGATGGTTTGGGCCTGATTCTCGAAGTATTTAACCACCGTTCCATTTTCTGAAGCCCGAATTGCCTGATAGCGTTTCTGGAACGTGTCGATCAAAAACACAAGTGTTTGCTGACAAATGGCAGGATCGTCGGCTTTGCAGGATAACTCCAGCATATCACTACTGTTCTTGCGGCTAACTGTAATCCGGCCCAGAATACTCTCGACAGAATAGGGCGAGTTGGACTGATATAAAAGTTTTTTGATGGCATTTCCGTCCTGCGCCCCGGCAAGCCTCTCCAGTTTTTTCAATGTAGCAAGTTCATTATAACCAACTGAAACGCCTTTCAACTCAGTATTACGCAGTTTTTGCAGATCGTCAAACGACTTTTTACTCAATTTGTCAGGGCTGGCTTTCCGGAGGCTCAAATGATAAGCCAGCAGATGTAAGCTTACCTCAGTGAGCGTTTCGCGTGATTTTATAGTAGTAATCAGGTTATCGAAGGCATTGCCAATCTCCTGGCTGGTCGTCTTGGTGTTGTTTTCAACAATGGACATTCCAGAGGCAAAGCCTGTATAAACTGTTGCTGTCGCAATATAAGAGCGGGGCAGATCGCCGGTCAAATACGCTACGGTGCAGGTAACCATCACGGGAAACAGCAGTAACCAGATCAGGTTCTTTCTGAGTACACGAAAAACGGTGGCCAGTGTCATAGTTATCGTTGTAAACGTTGCAGTTGCGCCATTGGAACACCAGCAAGCGTGACCAAATCGAACAGATTCATGGAAACGGCAACGCGTTCCCCTTCAACTTTGGCTTGCGCCTGTGTGTACAATTGTGATGCACTTGAATAATCGGACGCTGCCAGCCGGTTCTCCTTCCAGTTGATTTCTGCCGTCTGAAACGCCACCAGCGCCACCTGTTGCCCTTCTATATACAGCCGCAGCATCCGTTGCGACAACAGCGTTGCCTGATAAATGCGATATAGTTCACGTCGAAGTTCCTGAGCGAGTACGTCGCGCCTGGCCATGGCAAACTTTTGCGTAGCCTGTGCCTGCCTGATGTTGGGTCGGCGGCTTAGCAAGTCACCAACCGAGATGTTGGCATTGAATCCAAACCGATACCCATTGGATAAACTCAGAAGCGGATAGTTTGAATTGTCATTTGTTACCACAGATTGATTGCCTCTGGTTAAACCCGATGTCAGGCCAACACCACTTAGAAATGTCCATTTAAGGGATTGAATGGCGGCTGCTTTACTCTCGATATCGGCGTTTTGCTGTTTAAGCACAGGTGAGTGAAATTGGGCGAGTTCGTAGATACTTTCAAAAGGCAGTAGTTGGGAAGCCAGGTCTTTGTCAATATCCAGATATACCGTATCAACCTGCCCAATTGATTGCCCAAAGCCGTTTGCCATAACACCGACAAAGACAAATAAGGCAAAAATGAAGGGTAGCTGTCTAATTACAGTTAACACTATATATGTATAAATAGCTTGCATTTACTACTATATCTTATAAAATATAAGCTTGCAATTTACGAAATTATATATTTGTTTTGAATACATTGACTATTTTTCAATTAATTTTCATTAACTTATACTATAACATTTGGCATTAATGTTCATTATTCATACTTTTGATTTCTAGTCATAACGTACTATCAGGATCAACCATACCCATAACTAACTACTGGTCAATAATTTAACTCGAATTCCGTTACCCATTTACTATTAAAAACAAGTAATAACAAGTGAGGTTTATATTTAAATAAATCAATATTGTAGTTAAATAATTCAACTCAATGGTTTATTTTGTCACTGCAAGGGCTAAAAAACACAATAAACTAACAAAATTCGCTTTATTTACTTTTTTTATTTTTAATAAACTTATAGTTTGCTATATTTGAATTGAATCCTCAATAAAAAGCAATAATAAACCTTAATGGAAAATCGATACCATATACTACATATAGATGATGATGTCTATATAAGAAAAATTATTCAGCTCACGATGAGTGCTGAATTTGACATTAGCTCCTGCACAAATGGCATAGAAGCGATGGCCTGGCTCGAAAAGGGCAACTTGCCTGACATTATTCTCACTGATTTGCGCATGCCACAGCTGGACGGACAGGAGCTGATTGCGTTAATCAGGAACAGTTCCATTTATCGAACTGTACCCATTATTGTGCTGTCGAGCATGGAAGATAGCTCATTGAAAATTACCTGCATAGAGCAGGGAGCAGATGATTTTATTGTGAAGCCTTTTAACCCTCTGGAGGTGAAAGCCAAGATCAAAGCCATTCTGCGTCGGACCAGTGAACGCCAGAACTTCCGATCAAATTTTGACTCAACACGCTTAAGTCCACTTCGTTAGTTTTTCTTCCTACACCTGTATGCTTACGGAATCGATCACTCAAGAGGGCGTTTATCACGTCCTTTATGTTGAAACTAGCCCGCATAAAATTGCGGAATTTGAGCAGGCTTTTTCGCAAATGGTAACTCTAACGGTCGTTTCCAGCCGGGGAGAAGCTATTAAACTTTTGCAGGAAGGAAAAGAAGTTGATCTGGTCATTATTAATGATGAACTGGGTGGCCTCAAATTCCTGAATACTATTGATTCGTCCAGAATCAAACATGCATTTTCCACGATGCTGCTCAGTGCTGGTGCTGAAACCGACATGAACGTTCAGGCCGAGGGAAAGCCCATAATCGATATATTCCCACTCGATTTTGATGAAAATGCGCTTCGAAACCGAATGGCTTACCTGGTTCGCAGAAAGAAATACAATGAAATTGGGCACGAACTAGAGAACGCCCGAAAGCAACGAATTCCTTTTGGAAAACGGTTTTTCGATATAGCGGTTTCTTTTACTGTTTTGTTGTGCATATCTCCCCTGCTCCTGGTCGTTGCTGCTTTTATTCGACTCGACTCCAAAGGGCCTATTTTTTATAAATCCAGGCGAATTGGCATGGGGTATAAATTATTTGATATGTACAAATTCCGAACCATGCGCACCGGTTCGGATAAGCTGATAGCGGGTATGGCTTCGCAGAATATGTACAAATCAGCCTTGCCCGAACAGGCAGCCGATGAACTCTGCGACACATGCAAACTGGCAGGCACACAGTGCCAACGTCCTTTGTTTCAAGATAATATGCAGGTTTGTGAAATACAGGTGCAGCGTACGCGCAAAGCGAAGGCTATGTTTATGAAGTTTAAGGAAGACCCTCGCGTTACCCGGCTTGGCAAGTTTTTGCGCAATACAAGCATCGACGAGTTACCCCAACTGATCAATATTCTTAAAGGCGATATGTCGTTTGTCGGCAACCGGCCGCTACCGCCCTACGAAGCGGAGAAACTGACCACAACTGCCTATGCCCGCCGATTTGCCGCACCCGCTGGCCTAACCGGTCTTTGGCAGGTTACCAAACGGGGCAAGGCTGGTGTATCAGATCAGGAACGGATACAACTGGATGCCCTTTACGCAAAAACGTACTCATTCAAAGTAGACCTGATCATTTTAATCAGAACCGTCAAAGCCGTTTTTCAGAAAGAAAATGTATGAGGTCTGTCCCGCTCGTATCACTAATTACCCTCAATTTTAATCAGGCAGAGCTAACCTGTGCATTACTGGAATCCATTCAGCGATTGTCTTATCCTGCCATTGAGGTCATTGTCGTCGATAATAATTCCGAAGAAGACCCGACTGAGTTAATCAGAAAGCGAAATTTCAAGGACATAAAAGTCATTGTAACCGACAAAAACCTGGGTTTTGCCGGTGGCAACAACGTGGGCATTCGGCAAGCGAAAGGAGATTATGTTTTGCTTCTGAATAACGATACAGAAGTGACACCCGATCTGATTGAACGCTTGCTGGAACCATTTGAGCATGACACTACCCTTGGGGTGACGTGCCCAAAAATTCGGTATTTCCAGGAGCCAACGGTCATACAATACGCAGGCTACACGCCCTTAAACCAATACACGGGGCAGGCATGGTCCATTGGAAGTCATCAGGAAGACATTGGCCAGTTTAATACATCAGGCATAACTCCTTTTGCTCATGGTGCTGCCATGATGGTAAAACGGGAGGTTCTTGAGCGAGCCGGTTTATTACCCGAACTGTATTTTCTGTATTACGAAGAACTCGACTGGTGCTGCCGGATTATTCAGGCAGGCTACAAAATTTACTACCAGTCCTCGGCGCTTGTCTTTCATAAAGAGTCGATGACCGTAGGCAAAGGAAATCCGATGAAGGTCTATTATCAAACCCGAAATCGGATAGTTTTTATGCGCCGAAACGTGTCATCGCTCTCGCTGCTCATCTTTTCAATTTACTTCACCGCACTGGCACTGCCAAAAGCGGTACTTATCTATTGTCTCAGAGGTCAGTTTCTTTTCTTGAAAGCCTTTTTGCAGGGCGTTAGGTGGAACCTTCATCATACCGTCGAACGCCCAACCGTATCTACTCAACAAACTACACTGATAGATAATGATTTAGTGACACTAAAAGCAAGTGTATGAGAATTGGAATCGAAGCGCAGCGATTGCTACGACCTCATAAACACGGTATGGATATTGTGGCGCTGGAACTCATTCGTGCGCTTCAACAACTCGATCATGAAAATGACTATTTCATATTTGTTCGTCCGGATGTGGATGAACAATGTCTGAATCTTCACGATAATTTTACATTGGTGAAAGTACCGGGAGCAAATTATGTACACTGGGAGCAAGTAGCACTTCCCCGAGCTATTCGTACCTATAAATTAGATGTATTACACTGTACCGCCAATACCGCTCCCCTACTCCTGAATATACCATTGATTCTGACGCTGCATGATGTACTTTTCTTAAATCCAAGCCAGGGAATCAATACAGCCACTCTTTATCAGAAATTCGGGAACAGATATCGAGCCTTGCTGGTACGTCGGTTAGTATCGCGTTGCCAGGCCATTTTAACGATATCCAAACACGCCGAACAGGAAATAATAGACGCCCTTCGTATTCCTCAATCTCAGATAAAGGTTCTTTATAATGCGGTTAGTGATCGATTTATGGCCCCTGTTACAGATACGAAACTGGCTGAGGTTCAAAAGAAGTATAAGCTACCGGCTCGCTATTTCTTTTTTCTTGGAAGTACTGATCCACGTAAAAATCTGAAAAACGTTTTATTGGCGTTTCTTAAATACAGTCAAACAGATACCGATGTTCGTTTATTAATCAGTGGCAGGCTCCCGGATTTCCTGCATCGCTTACTAACCCCAGATGAATATGCGTATATAGAGCAGCGTTGCCAATTCGTCGGATACATACCCGATGAAGATCTTCCTGCATTATATACGTTGGCCGAAATTTACCTTTTCCCATCCATTAGTGAAGGGTTTGGTTTACCAATTTTAGAAGCCATGGCTTGTGGTACACCGGTGATTACCAGCACGCTAACGGCTATGCCCGAAGTGGCCGGAAACGCAGCTTTGCTGGTTGACCCGTTTAATCCCGACAGCATTACCGATGCAATGCAACAGTTGGTCAACAAGCCGCAACTTCGCCAACAGCTGGTTAAGCGCGGGCATGAACAGATAACTCATTTCTCCTGGAAAAAAACGGCTGAACAGGCACTTGATATCTATAAATTATTCGAACCGGCTAGCCAAACGACTCTTTCTCATTTTCATACACTCGCATAATCGTCATGCAATTTTTTCTTCTGGTATGCCTCGGCATAGTCGCCTACACGTATGTAGGATACGGAATTCTGATTACACTGCTGGTTAAGATCCGCAGTAGTATAAAACCTCGTTTGCCACTGGCAGATGACGACAACTATACACCTATGGTAACGCTGGTGATGGCAGCCTATAATGAAATGGGCTGCCTGTCGGCAAAGCTAAAAAACTCCCGTGAATTAGATTACCCCGCCAAAAACCTCAAGCTTTTGTTCGTGACCGAAGGGTCGACAGACGGGTCGACAGCCTGGCTGGAATCGATTCGGGCAGATGGCGACAGTCAGATCGAGGTATTAGGCGGAAATGAACGGGCGGGCAAAGTAGCCGCTATGAATCGGGCAATGACGCATGTTAAGACGCCTATTGTCATTTTTAGCGATGCAAATACACAACTCAACACACGGGCAATTCGTAATCTGGTACGTCATTTTCGAGATGAAACGGTTGGGGCTGTTGCTGGCGAAAAACGAATAGAAGTACTCGACAGCGAATCGGCAGCGGGCTCAGGCGAAGGGCTATACTGGAAATATGAGTCTTATTTAAAAAAGAAAGATGCACAATTGCATACCGTTGTAGGCGCTGCGGGCGAATTATTCACCTTACGGACATCTCTATACGAGACCGTTGAACCCGATACGCTGCTCGATGATTTTATTATTTCGCTTCGAATTGCCGGTCACGGCTACCGGGTTGAGTACGAACCGGATGCCTATGCCCTTGAGCGCCCTTCTTTTTCTATAGACGAAGAAAAAAAGCGAAAAGTACGTATTGCCGCCGGGGGCTTCCAGTCGATCATGCGCTTGCTGTACTTGCTAAATATTGGGCGCTATGGCTGGTTAACTTTCCAGTATGTATCGCACCGGGTATTGCGCTGGGCGGTAACGCCTTTTTGTCTGCCATTAATCTGGCTGGCAAATCTGGCATTGATCGTACCCGTTGATCAGGCCACCAGTAACCCATTATACCTATTATGGGTCGTGTTTTTTGCTGGCCAGTGTCTTTTTTATGGAGCCGCCTACGTAGGCTATCGCCTGGAGCACCGGGAAATCAGGGTGAAAGCATTGTTTGTTCCCTTTTACTTCACCTTCATGAATGTTTGTGCAATTCTGGGCTTTATGCGTTACTGGCGGGGCAATACCTCGGGCGTGTGGGAAAAAGCCCGCCGGGCTGATGACGTTGATGTTAATCTAGTCAGTAAGTCAGTCAGTTGATAAGTCAGTCAGTAGCTTTCGCGAGGCCGGTTAGTCAATTACTAACTTATCAACTTACTGACTGACCGACTCCTTTTCACCATGTGGGGTGTGGAGGAACTGATTTTTAGCCGTTTTCATATTATATATTGACTTCAGAAAACTGGTAAAGAGTACCGGTAGTTTCAGTAACTCGGCCAGGCCGATCTGTTTGACTAAAGCTCTGGGCGTTGATATGTAGAATGTAAGCAGTAAAAGTGTTAATTGGCTTGCTGTAAAGAAGAAGAAGAACGTACTGCCTACTAAAGAACTGACCAGTATGCCAATTACCAAACTACCCATCAATAAAATTCGGGGCGGCAGCATTGTTTGAAACACTTTGTCGGCATAGTCGATATTGCCGGTAAACAGGGCTTTCAGACCCGGCCAGAAATTCAGTCGCATGTATTTATACTGAGCAGCAATCCAACGGGTGCGCTGGCGCTCGAAAATTGCTTCATTCGATACTTTTTCATCATACACAAGTGCAGTAGGCAGATAAGCAAACGAGATTCCCTGACTTAGCAATCTCATTTCCAACTCCTTATCAAATCCGCCAACAGCCTGTACAGCGGGCATTATCCCTTTTAACAACGCATAGTCAAAGGCCATTCCTGAGCCGATCAAAGCCGCCGAAAGCCCTACGGCCCGATGGCCCTGACGGAAAATATGGTTGTTAATTTCCTCACTGATCGCATCCAGCACCGCTACACTATTATTGGTATTTTTAGCCACCCGGTGGCCCTGCAAAATACGGCAGCCCCGTTGAAAAGCCGTATCTACCTGTTGTAAAAAATCAGGTGCCATCAGGTTGTCGGCATCCAGAATGACGGCTACATCGTAGACTGCGGGCAATTGTCGAAAAGCCACATTAAGCGCTTTTGATTTGGTCGATTTATCAAAAACTACTTCAATCACCTTAATCGGGAGCTTTCGTAAAGTCTCCACGGTCTCGGCGCGCAACGAATCAGCGATAACGATAATATCGTACATCGACGCCGGATAATCCTGAAGCAATCCATGCTGCGCCGACTCCAGAATAACCGCATCTTCCTTATAGGCAGGAATCAGAACAGCAATTCGTCGGTTTGTATCCGAATTAAATCGAACCATCCGTTGAATTTTCCGAAGTCGGCCTGCAATCGCGAAAAACGAGAGGTAAACCGTGACGAAAGCCGTGTAACCAAAAACGATTGCCGCAAGCAGTTTAAGTATAAGCATGGTATTTACATTTACGATGGAGATACAGATTGATTAAGGAAGAGTTGATTAAGTTATTTTATAGTGATGGTTAGCGGGCCCATTCATGCCGAACATGTTTGACAAATTGTTGTATTGACCCCAATCCTGTGTGCATGGCAGTGAGTAGCGATACGGGCGCAAACCTCCGCAAAAACTGGAACCCTAAAAGCAATCCCAGCAGGAATGTGGCGATAGAAACGAACGCGACCCCAACCACCGAATGGAAAACCTGAATGGCGATCACGTCACCAATCACATTGACAGCCAGCATACAAATGACCTTCACCAGATTTAATTGGGGTTTATTGACAACGTCCAGTCCAACACCTGCATACCGATCCAGTGGCAGGATGAGTGCGTAGATCATGAAAAAGCGCAAAACGTTGCTACTATCGCTAAAGCCATTTCCGCCCAATAGTTGCACAAGTGGTTGAGCGGCCAGAAAACCGCAAATCGACAAAGGGAGCAATGCTATCCAAAGGCGACCAGCCTGTTGATTGAAAAAAGTAGCCCATGCCTGTATGGATTGATTGGCATACAGTTGGGCCAATCGGGGCATATCGGTAATTACAATACTTCGAATAGGCATTTCGATCAGTTCAAGCAATCGTTGTGGCAACGTATAAATAACCACCGCTTCGGGACCTAAAAGTGCCCCAATCAACAATCTGTCTGAGCTGCGTAATAAGTTAGAAACCAGCAGCGAAACCATACTGAATCGTCCAAAATCCAGTAAACGTCTACGCTCCTGCGCCGTTCCAGTAAACAATGTGCCACCCTGCGCCCAGCCCGCCAGTAAAACTCCCAGTCCAATTAATCCATGCGTGAGGGTATAGGTCGCCAGAAGGTACGTACTATCCAGACGATTTGTGTAATGACCAATCGCAATAAAGGCCAGAAACAGTACCTGAACACCCACTCGCACGGCCTGCATCGACTTAAATCGGGAACGGGACTGAAGCAACCAGCCACTGATGTTAACGGGCAATGCCACGATACTCAATCCGACTATCCAGCCAGCGAGAACCGGCCATTGCTCACCATAACCAATTACTCTAGCTACGACAACAACGATGCCAATCAGGACCGTCATCACACCAAGAAATGCTCCGGATAGTTGCCAGGCTGCCCCCGCCCATCGCCTGATCATGGGCAGTGTGGTTTCTGCGGCTAAGTGACGGATAAGTGCATTAAGAATTAAACCGGAGCGAAGCGCATCAGCCAGTGAATAGACCGTTAGAAATAAAATCCATATACCGAACTCACCTTTACTGCATAAGCGGGCTAACAGAGCCAGCGTCAATAAACCCAGGATGGCTGATAAGCCATTACCCGCCAATGACACAAACGCGTTCGTTCGTAAGAGCCGCTGGCCAGTTTCGTATAGTGATTTTATAGTCATGACAGAACGGCGGGTGATAAGCTCCTATCGTGGATAGCAATATCAACTACCCGTGCAACAGTATTTAGACACTAAATAGGCTATAGTACAGATAAACGTCAATACATCCGCTATATAGAAAAGGCATATTAACGCTTTTTATTAATTATTTAACAAATATATATATATTTACTTTATCAATTTCAAATAAAGTAAATCATAAATTCTATCGAATTAGTGTTGTGCTTTCATCACCGTAAACTCGCCTATTCAGCATGACTATTTTAGCGTCTATTAAAAACAACAGCCACACAAAGAAATGGTTGCATTACCTCCTTATTCCAAAAGGGCAGGCCCGACCACGTAAATGGGTGAGCTGGTTTGTCAATCCGTTTATCCACAAAAAAGGCAGTAACAGCCGTATTTGCTCCTCTGTTCGGCTTGACGTTTTACCATTCCGGCGTTTCGAATTAGGTCAGCAATCAACCATAGAAGACTACTGCGTTGTCAACAATGGTGTAGGCGATGTGCTGGTTGGTGCCAATACACGGGTGGGCATTGGCAGTATCCTTATTGGGCCTGTTTCTGTTGGTAATCAAGTGATTATTGCCCAACACGTCGTCATCTCCGGTCTTAATCATGGCTATCAGGACATTCATGTACCCATTCGATTGCAACCAGTTAGCATACTTCCGGTTGTACTTGACGATGAATGCTGGGTTGGCTCTAATTCGGTTATTACGGCTGGTGTTCAAATAGGTAAACATGCTATCGTAGCCGCTGGTAGTGTGGTAACAAAAAACGTTCCAGCTTTCTCGGTGGTAGCAGGTAACCCGGCGCGGGTCATTAAACTATATAATCCGGAACTACAGTGTTGGGAGAAAGTGTCGACTTCTGCGCCAGCACGTTCGCCAATACCTCCCCAAATTGCCGACCTCGATTTTCCCATGAATTAGCCTCAGCGAATAACAATCGTTGTTTTGGTAAATCTGGATTTGTTTCGACCAGTGCGGCCTCTATGGCGGCAATAAATTCATCGGCTGATGGACTTATCGAAACAACTGGCTCAAAGGCGGTTAAGTCGGTGAAATTTGTACTGACAACCGGTAAACCAGCCGCTAAATACTCATTGATTTTCAGCGGATAGATAGCCTTGGTCTGCTCATTTAAGTAAAACGGAATTAAGCCTACGTCCATTTTCGTCAAAAATTCAGGCAAACTGGAAGGCGGTTGTGAACCGGCGAGCATTACATTCGAAAATCGACCTAACCGCTGGGCCAGTGCCGGATCCGGTACCCGCCCCACAAACAGGAAACGAAAGTCAGGAAACTGATGGAAGCACCGTTCCAGTAAATCAATATCCAATCGATTGTCAATGGAGCCTATATAACCAATCGTTTTTGACTCCCGGTTAATGCGCGACACATTGGCCCGACGAAACAGGGGTATATCGACGCCATTTTCAACCAGAAAGCAATTTGGTTGTAACCGGCGTTTGCTGGTGTACAAGCTATTGGAGGACGTAATAACGGCATCGGCCTGTTGCAGCAGTTGCTCTTCGGCCACCTGCCCGTGTGCCCGACTCCAGGTTTCAGCCTCGATGGCGTCGTAGCAATAATAAACAAGTGCTTTTTCGGATAGCTTACCCGCCATACCAATGCCTACGGTTGGATGAAGGGCATTCAGAACAATAGGCGTTTTGAAGCCCAAACGCTGCATAGCCCGTCGGGTACTTTTTGTAATTCGGTGGGTATTCCACCGCAGCAAAGCGTTATATAGCCAACCCGGACGGAGTTGATTTATGGGTAACATGGGGGGAGGAATCAGCACATATACTTCGCGACCATCATCGAGCTGATGACAGGAAAGGCGATCCTTGTAGCCAATTACCTGAGCCAGTGGAATTTGCTTTTGTTTTCGAAAATACTGCCATATATCCTTGACCGTACAGGCATAGTTTACAAAAAGCACTTGGTTATCGCCCGATAGCTCGGATAGCAGCTGCATAGTCGACTTTGTATAATCATTTTCCCAATTCAACAGCCCTACACCAACAATATCATGTCCCTTTAACATATGGTCGTTATATCCGGATTTAGTAGAGGTGAAGACATAATTGGTCTACCAGCATATCCTTATTAACAAAAGTAATTATTTTGAAAATAAAAAGTGTAATTAGCTCATAAACAATAAACTAAAATACTTAATATTGCCAGTATTAATGCTTAAAAAGCCATATCTATACCGTTTCCCAATAAGTATTTTATATCTCCGAACTTGTTAAATGCATTTACTATGAGACTGTTTACCATACCTGAATGGGTACAGAAACACACCCAATTTGCTGGAAAAGGAAGCACGATCAGCGCAAATGAGCTTCAATCGTTAAAAGCTAACTTACAGCAATTCAGCGTATCAGACCCTGAAGTATCCATTGTTATTCCAGCTTATAACGAAGAAGAAAACATCCTTCAGACCCTCTCGTCGCTTGCTTGTTTGAAAACATCGTATCGTACAGAACTGATTGTGGCTAACAATAACTCTGCCGATAGAACGCAGGAGCTTCTTGATTTGTGTGGTGTGCAGTCAGTCTTTGTCGCCGATCAAGGCATAAGCTACGCCCGCCAGGCAGGCCTCGATAAAGCGAGAGGTACGTATATTGTTAGCGCCGACGCTGATAGTCTGTATCCTCCTGATTGGCTCGATGCGCTGGTAACACCGCTGAAACAACCGAATATTGCCTGTTCGTACGGCACCTATTCCTTTATCCCCAGCGATAACAAAGCACGTTTTCCACTGGGTTTACATGAACTGACGTCTGAGACATTCAAAAAAATCAAGCGAAAAAACCGGGAATTTGTTGATGTCATGGGCTTCAACTTTGCTTATCGCAAAGCAGATGGTCTGGCCGTTGGCGGCTTCCGGCATGACCTCGACCGTAAGGCAACGGGTCGGTCTGAAGATGGCTGGATGGCCTATTGTTTATCCCAAAAGGGCGCACTTCATCGGGTTAGCTCCAGTAATGCGCGGGCCTGGACTGGTGACCGACGTTTAATGGAGTCGGGCAGTTTAGGAAAAGCCTATTTGTTCCGGGTGAAAAAAGAGATGAAACGATTGAATTTGTACTTCACCCGCAAGGGAGTTGTTAAACCGTTATAATGGAAGATATACACTGAATGTAGTACCCTGACCGAGCTGGCTGCTGGCTGCAATTACGCCCCCGTGATTGGTCACTACTTTTTCGCAAATTGCCAGGCCAATGCCCGTACCGGCATACTGGCTGACCCCATGAAGTCGCTGAAAGACCTGAAAAATTCGATCTACGTATTTTTCATCAAAACCAATGCCGTTATCTGCCACATCAATCCGGCAGTATTTGTCAGCCTCTCTGACAGGCTGCACCAATGTAGGCAAGTTCCCAGCCTCTACTACGTCTGCGCGAACAATTATAACAGGTGGTATACCTATCCGGCCAAACTTGATGGCGTTGCTCAGTAAATTTTGAAAGAGTTGGGTCAGTTGCGACACATCGCCCTGCACCTTTGGTAGGGGCCCAAGTTCAACCTCGGCACCGGTTTCCTGAATGGACAATTCCAGATCAAGAAGAACGTCGGTTACAATATCGGTTAAGGATACCCACGACATGGCCTCTTTCCGGATAGAGAGACGGGAGAAAGTCAGCAAGTCTTTAATAAGTGTTGACATCCGGCGGGCCGCAACCTGCATACGTTCCAGATACGTAATGCCATCGCCAAGTTCTATCGTATACTGGTCTTTTAGTATATCGCCAAATGACTGGATTTTACGCAGTGGCTCCTGCAAATCATGCGAGGCTATGTAAGCAAACTCAGCCAGATTCTCATTCGATTTCTTGAGTTTCTGGTTGGCTTCCTTAAGTGCCTGCGTGCGTTCAGTAACCCGCTGCTCCAACACCTCGGCGCTCTGTCTCAGCGCTTCCTGCGCCTGTTTCAATTCCGTTATATCGAAAACAATACCGTTGAAACGAAGGATCTGGCCCTCCTCATTTAAAATGGTTCTACCTTTTGCCTGAACCCACCGATATGTTTCGTCTTCCCGCTGGGTTCTAAAGATTACGTTATGGTCACCGTCACTGTGGGGGCTTAGTATCCGGGCATTGGCCTGCGCAACGCGTTCCTGATCATCTGGATGAACCTTGGCCAGCAGCGTGGCCGATGTGATATGCATATCGGCTGGCAGGCCAAATAACTTCTTGCAAATATCTGACCATTGCGCCTGATTTGTTTCCAGATTATAATCCCACGTACCCACCTGAGCAGCTTGTAAGGCCAGTCGTAGTTGCTCAATTTCCAGAGCGGCTTCGTTATCAAAAGAGGTTTCTATGCCCGTCATTTGTTACCCGGTTAGTTTACTCAATTAACCAGCTAGCTAAGGTAGGGTAAATCAGGCATAGTCAAAACCGACAGTCTCTCTTATTTGAACGCGGGAATACCCGTGATTTCGGCGCCCAGAATAAGTAGTTGAATATCATGGGTTCCTTCGTAGGTACTTACCGATTCAAGGTTCATCAGGTGGCGCATAATTGGGTAATCGCCCGAGATTCCCATAGCACCCAGAATCTGGCGGGCTTCGCGGGCAACCCGCAACGCCATCTCTACATTACTGCGCTTTGCCATCGAAATCTGTGCAACGGTGGCTCTGTCTTCGTTTTTAAGCATTCCAAGTCGCCAGCAAAGCAATTGTCCCTGAGTAATATCGGTCAGCATTTCGGCCAGTTTTTTCTGCACCAACTGAAAACTAGCAATGGGTTTGCCGAACTGAATCCGTTCGAGAGCGTACCGACGAGCCACTTCATAGCATTCCATAGCTGCACCCAACGCGCCCCAGCTTATGCCGTAACGAGCCTGCTCCAAACATTTGAGCGCACTTTTCAGGCCAAAAGCTTCGGGCAGAATGTTTTCTTTAGGGACCTGAACATCGTTAAAAATGAGTTCGCCGGTAGTGCTGGCCCGTAGCGACCATTTGTTCTTTATCTCAGCTGAGGTAAATCCTTCCAAGCCCCGCTCGACAATCAATCCACGTACTTTACCCTGATCATTTCTGGCCCAGACAATAGCAATATCAGCAATATTGGCATTGGTGATCCAGAGTTTCGAGCCGTTGAGCAGGAAATAATCACTGCGTTCAATAAAATTGGTTTCCATACCACCAGGGTCAGAGCCGTGGTTGGCTTCGGTGAGGCCAAAGCACCCGAGCAATTCGCCTGTTGCCAGACGAGGCAGGTATTTTTGTCGCTGAGCCTCGGTACCAAAGGCCCAAATCGGGTACATCACCAGCGAGTTTTGTACCGATACAATCGAGCGCATCCCCGAATCGCCCCGCTCAATTTCCTGCGTCATCAGGCCATACGAAATCTGATCCAGCCCTCCCCCGCCATACTCTGTCGGAATGGTCGCACCAAATACCCCGATCTGCCCAAATTTCGGCACGATATGACTTGGGAACTCGGCCCGTTGGGCATATTCCTCGGCAATGGGCGTAATCTCACGCTTTACAAAATTGCGTACAGCCGACCGAACCAGTTTGTGTTCAGCCGTGAGTAAGTCATCAAGACAGTAGAAATCCGGCGACTCAAACGAGTCGACCTTATTCCGGGACGAGGTTAGGGTTGGGGATTGCATAGGGGGTTAACTTGAAAAAAGTGGGGCTTGTTACCAGATGATCTAATTTCCTTAAAACTATTTAGCGTAAATAACTTTTCGCACAGTTAGGCTTAATTCCATGTATACTACTCATTATCAGAAGACAATACACACATTCATACCGTACTTACCGATAACTAACTATCGCTTACCCTTCCCTCAATTTATTCAGCAGGTAATTCTTTCGCTTAGTACCTATGCATGAGGCTAATTCTACCGCACACTTGCCTTAAAGTCAGTTCGTTATATCTTCCACCCTGAGTTAATCACTCTTGAAACGCACCAGTCATGAAATCTACAACGCGTTTACGGATTCAACAAATCTCGCTGGTGAGTCTACTGTTTTTTACGCAGAGTTGTTATCACTATCGCATTACGACCTCAAAATTTGATCCGTCGACCGGCTATCAGAAAAAAACAGCGCACGCCTTTTTTTGGGGTTTGGTTCAGAAAAATGTTATTGCCACGAACTGCGATTCGCTGAATCTCAAAAGCCTCGACGAAGTTCGAATTACCAGCAACTTTGGCTATTCGGTCATTACGGTTGCTACGCTGGGCATCTGGAGTCCCGTCCAGATCGAATGGAAATGCCCAAAGCCCTGCCCCCACGAAGGTGAATTATAATTTTCATGCTCCAAACCACCACACCCCATGCGCATTCATCCCACCAACCAACGGAAATGGAAACCCCGCCATGAAACCTTCGAACAAGGTATCGAAAATCTATATGATTTAGTGAATGACGAGACAGATAGTATCGTTGATGATTACAACTCAACAACGGTCGGCATTCAGAAAATCATTGCGGAAGCTGTTCAGAAGAAACGCCACCTTCGCGCTATCGGTGGCGAATGGTCGTTCACGAAAATCTCCGCTACCGATGGCATCCTGCTTAATACGAAACTCCTGAATCTGACGATAAAAATCACCCCGTCGAGTGTTCAGGCCAGCTACCCAAAAACCGCCGATGATCTGTTTTTTTGTCAATGCGGGGTATCCGTTCAGGAAATAAGCGACAGGCTGCGAAAACGAAAACGGTCGCTCATGACATCGGGGGCCAGCAACGGACAAACTATCGCCGGAGCATTATCGACCGGCACGCACGGGTCGGCCTTCGATGTTGGTTCCATCTCGAATTTTGTGGTTGGCCTTCACATCATTGTCAGCCCAACCCGGCACGTCTGGCTCGAAAAGAAGTCGTATCCGGTAGCGTCGACGTCATTCGTCAGGAAGATCAACGCCGAACTGGTCCAGGATGATGAGTTGTTCAACGCGGCTCTGGTTAGCTTTGGGAGCTTTGGCTTTATCCACGGCGTCATGATCGAAACAGTTCCCCTTTTCCTGTATGAGTGTTATCGGGAGCGAATGCTGATAGATGATGCGTTGTTAACGCTGATGACAACGCTTGACTTTACAGACTCTGCGTTGCCCTGCGGCAATGAGCGACCCTATCATTTTCAGGCCTTACTCAACTTGTATGACATGGATAACGGCGCTTATATGACCAGCATGTACAAGCGCCCCTATACGGATAAATACACGCCCCCGGAAATTACATTAGGTGCTATTGGCCCCGGCGACGATGCACCCTCGTTTATCGGAAAGCTGACCGAAGGCCTGCCATCGCTGGTTCCGGCAATCGTGAACGCCCTCACAAACTCAACCTACAAGCCGTTCAGTAAGGTGATGGGTACGCATGGTGAAATCTTCTCAAACACTGATATTCACGGCAAAGTGCTTAGCACGGCTATCGGGGTAGATGTTTCGAACGTGTTGCGAGTGAAGGACATAATACTGGACCTCAATGAAACAAATGGTCCTTTTACGGGTGTCGTGGCGTTTCGGTATGTAAAAGGCACCGATGCCGTTCTGGGTTTCACCAGGTTCCCAACTACCTGTGTAATTGAACTGGACGGTATTTTTTCGAACCGCACGATTACATTTTGCGAAGCCTTGTGGGATACGTTAGAGACCGAGTCGATTCCGTTCACGTTTCACTGGGGCAAGATTCTGAAGCTGACAAAAGACCGTCTGCGCATGATGTATTCAGATACCAACGTTGACCGATGGATAGCCGCCCGAAATAAATTGATGCAGGATGCAGACTGCATGCGTGTGTTCACAAACGATATGATGACTGAGCTTGGATTAAATACCGTTTTGACTTGAGTACAGTTGCTGTACCTATGGGCTTTAGCCCGTAATTCGCCAAGTACCTAAATTGAGCTTAATCTCTCCCTGGCCTATATGGCCCAGACTGCCAGACCAACCAACTGCACTGCGAAGCAACTGAATACACTAGGGTTGTCATAAAATTGGAACGCGGATTGAACGGATTGAACGGATTTGCACAGATTCTATATCCGTCCAAATCCGTTCAATCCGCGTTCTATATTTTCTTATTTACCACTAACCAGCCACGTAGCCAGGTCTTTTGCCGCCTGAAAGTTCTGGAACTTAGCCGGAATCCGGCGACCATCTACATATTCGTTGTACAGCCAGGGGTCGCCCACAGCAAACACGCGGCCCTTACCCACATTCGCAACACCCATAATCACATCGCCCGAATCGGTTACGACCGCTTTGGCTGGTGCCTTCACATCGAGCGGAGCCAACTCTTTAATATAAACTGTTTGAGTATGAGGGAATATACTATTTCCGGCGGGGATGCTAATTGTACCCTGATCCCACTGTGTTCCCTGCACCATGTTCCGATTTTTCGGCAGAAACTGCATTCCAAAGCGGGCAGCTAACTGACCGAAATGTTTATGCTCACAGTTCGATGTATCGTTGGCCATCAGCACCAGCGTACCACCCGCCCGTACCCAGGCATCAATCGCATTGATATCAGTTTCGCTAACGTAATTTGGTTTGGCTGTTTCCTTTGGCGTATCGGGGTCGACGATAATGTAAACGTCTACGCCTTTAAGCGAAGTTGCCGTTGGTGCACCAGATATGGTAGTTGTCTTAGCCCCCAGATTCTGAAAGATGTTGCCCCACCAGAAAAATCCCGAGTGCATCCGGTCGTCCCAGAGGTAATGAAAGGGTTCCTGTTCGCCTGTTGCGCTCTTCCGAAATTCGTGGTTGAAGTAGTTATCGACGGCCACCGTTTTCCCCTTCCCAATACTACGATCAGCCGGTGCGCCGGACCCTGCTATTTCCATTTCGACGCTAGCCATAATGAACGGCCCCACACCTTTCAAATCATCCTGACGCAGCGGTTCGCTCAGGTAATAGTCATAACTCCCATCGCGGTATGGCGTACCGCCCAGACCACCCACCAGCACGGTTTTCTCTAAGTGAATCTGGCCTTTGGCATCGGTCGAAATAAAGTTTTTCAGCATGCCGTCATATCCCTTTCGGGCTGATGCCAGCATCGTTTCGGGCAAATACCCCATCCGAACGCCTTTAGCAATGGCATAAACGAACATACCAGTGCCCGATGCCTCGACGTAGTTGCTCTTCTCACCTGGGCGATCTGTTACCTGATACCAACAGCCAGATTTCGGGTCCTGATACGTTACAATGGCAGGTATCGTCCGTTGCAGAATCGTGATCAGTTCAGCACGGCGAGGGTACGATTGCGGAATATAGTCCAGCACATCGACCAGTGCCATCACGTACCAGCCCATTGCCCGGCTCCAGAAATTGGGCGACTTACCCGTTTCTTTATTAGCCCATTTCTGCGCCCGGCTTTCATCCCAGCCATGATAGAGCAGGCCCGTTTTAGCATCGCGGGCATGGTTTTCCATCCACACAAACTGATTCACAATGTCGTCGAAATCCTTCTTATCCGTTCCGGCTGCACCGCCATATAATTTAGTATACTCCGCATAGAATGGCTCAGCCATGTACAAACCATCGAGCCACATCTGGTAAGGGTATCGTTTTTTATGCCAGAAACCGCCTTCGTTGGTACGAGGTTGCTGCGCCAATTGCTGACGAAGAACCGCAGCAGCTTTGCGGTATTTTTCATTGCCGGGCAGCGATTGCTGAGCCAGCATTAACAACGACCGACCGGGCGTTATATAGTCGATATTGTATTCATCCATTTTATAGGTTCGAATAGTGCCGTCGGCGTTTACATATCGATCCATATTTTTCTGGATATACTGGAAATAGCGATCATCGGCGGTGCGGTACCATACTTGCTCGATGGCTTGCAGGATAACGCCCATTTCATACTCCCAGTGGGCATCTTTACCCTCCTTCACATACGCTATAGAATCGGCATTGTTGGCCATGATGGTAGCTACCATACGTTGCGACCAGGGCGTATTGCGGTCGGGCGGGGCGGTCGTTGACTGCGCTAGTACTATATGGCTAAAAACCAGCAGGCAACCCAAAAGACTGAACTTCATCGTCGTTTTTCTTGATTATTACCCTAAATAGAACATTAAAGCCTGATTCTACCCTACTATTCAAGGCTAAATTGCTGAACCAAACGACCTCTATACGCTCCACGTAAGGAATCTGGCAGAAATCAGACTGAAAGAACCCAAAGCCATGTGTACTTGTTAGTATATTGCAAAAACCTTACAGGATAATTTTTTAGTTGCCTACCCGCCGTAACGACGAATCGTACCGGCTTTTTTAACGATGATTCACCAGATTTCACTTACCCTACCACCCGAACTGGCCCTGGACGAACAAGCATTCCGGGAACAGGCCCTAGGTCATCTTGCCATACCCGACAACTCCGATGTGGTGGTACGAAAGCGTAGACAGTCGATTGACGCACGCAACCGGCAGGTTCGGGTGAAGGTAGATGCCGATGTGTTTTCCGGCGAAGCCCCTCCCCCGCTTATCCAATACCAAAAACCACAAACCGATGTTAGCAGGGCACCACAGGCCATTATTGTGGGGGCAGGACCGGCAGGACTCTTTGCGGCCCTTCGTCTGATTGAGTTGGGCATAAAGCCCATTGTGCTGGAACGCGGCAGTGATGTACGTGCCCGTCGGCGCGACCTGGCCGCTATCAATAAAGATCATATTGTCAATCCCGAATCAAACTATTGCTTTGGCGAGGGCGGAGCAGGAACCTACTCCGATGGTAAGTTATATACCCGCGCCACCAAACGGGGCGATGTTCGGCGTATTCTGGAAATATTCGTTGCCCATGGTGCTACCGAGCAAATTCTGGTTGATGCACACCCGCACATTGGCACCAACAAACTGCCCGGCGTCGTTACCGACCTTCGCGAAAGCATTCTACAGGCCGGTGGCGAAGTCCGATTCGACACTAAAGTAACCGACTTGATCCTTGCTGGAAATTCCCTGCATCCAACTGAACTAAAAGGCGTTGTGCTGGCCAATGGCGAGTCGATCATGGGAATTGGCGTTATTCTGGCAACGGGGCATTCGGCACGCGATATTTTCTACCTGCTTCAACACCGTAATATTCATATTGAAGCCAAGCCGTTTGCGATGGGTGTCCGGATTGAACATCAGCAAAGTTTAATCGAC
Source organism: Spirosoma pollinicola (assembly GCF_002831565.1). Classification (NCBI taxonomy): domain Bacteria; kingdom Pseudomonadati; phylum Bacteroidota; class Cytophagia; order Cytophagales; family Cytophagaceae; genus Spirosoma; species Spirosoma pollinicola. The sequence continues at coordinate 7,202,034 of NZ_CP025096.1, forward strand.
CAGTTTCAATATCACCAGCCCACAAAGGGAGATTATTTACCGGCGGCCTCGTATAGTCTGATCGCCCAAACCCGCTTCAAAGGGGTAGAACGGGGCGTTTTTTCGTTTTGTATGTGTCCGGGTGGTTTTATTGTTCCGGCCGCAACAGCTCCGGGCGAATTGGTCGTTAATGGAATGTCACCCTCACGTCGGGATTCGCAGTTTGCCAATTCGGGGCTGGTTGTTGCCATTGCCGACGAAGACCTTCTGCCCTATGCCGACGAAGGTGCCCTGGCCGGGTTGGCGTTACAACAGGATCTCGAGCGCTGGGCCTGCAAAATGGGCGATGGCCGACAAACAGCACCGGCCCAACGAATCGCCGACTTTGTAGATGGCCGTTTGTCGAACCAATTGTTGCCTACCTCCTACCAACCTGGTCTGGCATCGGTTGATATGAGCGAGGTACTGCCCGATCATATTGCCCAGCCACTTCGGCAGGGGCTGCGCGATTTTGGTCGAAAAATGCAGGGATACTTGAGTAATGAAGGGCAGGTTATTGGCGTCGAAAGTCGTACATCGTCGCCCGTAAGGATTCCCCGCAACCGGGAGACCTGTGAACATGAGCAAGTTAGCCGTTTATTTCCCTGTGGCGAAGGGGCTGGTTATGCGGGGGGTATTGTTTCGGCAGCCATGGACGGTGAACGTTGTGCCGAAGAATTAGTTAAGTTGTATAAATAGGGGAATACAGTAAACCTAAAAAATGATCGACACCACATTCCATACCTTCGCAGAAGATCTCCGTCAACGGTTGCAGAAACCCCTGCCGGGCGAATCCGCCCATCAGAAGATGGCGTCGACAGCGCGGTATCGGCTTGGTGTCAAACCAAACGAGCGGACGCGTCGGAGTGCCGTGCTGATCTGTTTTTATCCCTATCAGAATTCTATTTATCTGCCGCTGATTCTGCGCCCTCAGTATGATGGTGTTCATGCCGGACAGATGGCCTTTCCAGGCGGGCGTATGGAACGAATTGACGAAAACCTGACCCGGACGGCCCTGCGTGAAGCTCAGGAAGAAGTGGGTATCCGTGTATCGGATGTGAAAGTGCTTGGCTTATTGACTGAGTTGTTCATTCCTCCCAGCAACTTCTATGTACAGCCAGTGGTGGGGGTGCTTCCCTACCGTCCCGACTTTTACCCCGACCCGCGCGAGGTCGAAGCGGTTGTTGAGGTTACGCTCGATACACTTCTTGACGAAACGATTGTGGGCGATAGCCAGATCGAAGTTAGAGGTGTTATGGTTGATGCCACCTTTTATCAAATCCAGGGATACCGGGTGTGGGGCGCTACGGCCATGATGATCAGCGAATTATTGATGGTACTGGATTCCTAGTACGTTAAAGGTACAAATGAACATCCCTGAAACTTATTTATAAGTACTTACTGAATGATACGTGTATAGGTTTACGTCATCAATTCATCGACTAAAATATGTATATCATTCATAACCAATATATAAGAACTCGACCAAACAGAACGAGCTGCATAATTACCAAAACAACCAAGTAAGCATTTTTACGGATATAGGTTATCTTTTATAACAAAGAGGCTCCAAATAAATCCCGTAAAATCCATCTATATTCAGCTAGCTATCGATTGATATAGTCGTTAACCTTGATAGCTTTGCAGTATAAGAACAAATGCGGCCATTCGGTCGTTAACCTAAAGTCCCTTCTGACAAATAATTTCCTGTGAAAAGATGGATTGCTATCGGTCTCGTCGTTTTGGTACTCGGCGGGATAATTGTGTATAATAAGGTTTTACATCCCGCTCCCGGTGCTAACGGCCCCGGCGCGGCTGGCGGTGGTGGTAAAGGCGGAGCCGACGCCAAAGGCGGACCCGGTGGTGGAAAAGGTGGCCCCGGTGGTGGTGGCCCTTCCAGCGTGAATGGCTTTGTGGTTATCTCGCAAAACCTTCGTGAAGACATTGTATCCAGCGGCTCCCTGCTGGCATCCGAGCAAGTTGATATTTATCCCGAAATTTCGGCTCGTATCATACAACTGAATATTAAGGAAGGACAGCCCGTTGCCAAAGGCGCATTGCTGGTTAAACTTTTCGACACCGATCTTCGGGCTCAACTTCAGAAACTTCAAGCCCAGGCCGATAACGCTCAACGCACCGAAGACCGAAATAAGCAACTGCTGGCTCGGGGTGGTATCAGCCAACAGGAATATGATATCGTTACGACCAACCTGCGTTCATCGCTGGCCGACATAGAACTGGTGAAGGCAAATTTGCAACGGACTGAAATTCGTGCTCCTTTTTCAGGTGTTATCGGTCTCAGGAATGTCAGTTCCGGGGCTGTCGTATCGCCCGGTACACTCATTGCCCGATTACAGCAAATAGCCTCACTTAAGCTCGACTTCTCGATTCCTGAAAAATACGGTCCATCTGTACGTACTGGAAGCAAGATTTCGTTTCTTGTAGATGGTAGTGACCGGCAAAGTCAGGGCGTTGTCTATGCGATTGAGCCTGGTGTGGATGAACAAACCCGTAACCTTCGCATTCGGGCACGGGTCAACAATACCACGGCAAGCAATGGTCAGCCACTTTTCCGGCCCGGCACATTTGCACGGGTAACGCTCACGATTCAAAACAATGAGAGCCTGGTTGTTCCAACACAGGCCATTATTCCACAAACGAGAACCAATCAGGTTATTCTGGTAAAAAATGGAAAAGCTGTCTTTAAAGATGTGACGACTGGTTTACGAACAGCCGGATCTATCCAGATTTTGACGGGACTCCAGAAAGGAGATACCGTTGCTACAACAGGTCTGCTGTTTCTAAAACAGGATGCCCCGGTTAAAATTGGCAAGGTAATTACACTGCCATCTACCGGGCCGAAAGTCGCGCTTCAATAGCAGGCTGGTTTATACCATTTGGCTTACGGTTTAGTAGGCTGACCGCAATTCTGATACCGTAAAGCGAATACTATAAACGAATTTAAACACTCAACTCAACCATGAGTCTCCCCGAGCTTAGCCTGAACCGACCCGTCTTTGCCATGGTGATGTCTATCGTCATCGTGCTGTTCGGAATCATCGGTTTTACCTTTCTGGGTGTTCGCGAATACCCAGCCATTGACCCGCCGGTTATCTCGGTGCGGACAAACTACACGGGTGCTAACCCCGATATCATCGAGTCTCAGATAACTGAGCCCATCGAGAAATCGCTGAACAGTATCGAAGGGATTCGCACGATCTCGTCCAATAGCGCCCTCGGTGCCAGTACCATCACGGTTGAGTTTAACCTCGATGCCAACCTGGAACAGGCCGCCAACGACGTTCGCGACAAGGTAGCCCAAGCCCAACGCCAGCTTCCGCAGGACATCGATGCCCCGCCAGTGGTTACCAAAGCCGATGCCAACTCTGACCCGATCATTTTTATGACCGTTCAGAGTACAACACGCAACCCGACGCAATTGTCTGACTATGCTGAAAACGTACTCCAGGAGCGGCTGCAAACGATTCCGGGCGTGAGTCAGGCCAACATTTACGGACTGAAACGTCAGGCCATGCGCCTTTGGATCGACCCGATCAAATTATCGGCCTATCGACTGACATCACAGGATATTCAAGCTGCACTCAATGCACAAAACGTTGAACTCCCCAGCGGAAAGGTATACGGAAATAGTACAGAATTAACCGTTAAAGCGGTTGGGCGATTAACAACCGAAGCCGACTTTAATAACTTGATTCTGCGGCAAACAAGCAATCAGATTGTACGTTTCAAAGACGTTGGTTATGCGACCATAGGGGCCGAAAATGAAGAAACCATCTCCAAACAAAACGGAGCAGTGGGCGTTATTCTGGCCCTGATTCCGCAGCCGGGTGCCAACTACGTGAGTATTGCCGATGAGTTCAATAAGCGATTCGATCAGCTCAAGAAAGATTTACCGGAAGACATCATTGTAAGCATCGGTGTTGATCGAAGTATCTTTATCCGACGGGCTATTGAAGAAGTGGGCGAAACCCTGCTTATTTCGTTTGTGCTGGTGGTACTGGTCATCTACTTCTTTTTCCGCGACTGGCTTATTGCTTTCCGTCCGCTCATTGATATTCCAGTATCCCTTATCGGCGCGTTCTTTATCATGTACGTTGCTGACTTCAGTATCAATGTACTAACCCTGCTGGGTATCGTGCTGGCTACAGGTCTTGTGGTGGATGACGGCATTGTAGTTACCGAGAATATCTTCAAGAAGATTGAAGAAGGAATGGATACCCATGAGGCTGCCAAGGAAGGTTCTAACGAGATATTCTTCGCCGTTATCGCCACCAGTATCACGCTGGCCATTGTGTTCCTGCCTATTATTTTTCTGGAAGGCTTTGTAGGCCGATTGTTCCGCGAGTTTGGAATCGTTGTAGCAGGAGCCGTATTGATTTCTGCCTTTGTATCGCTGACGCTAACGCCGGTATTGAGTGTAAAACTGACCAGTAAAAACCACGGACGTTCCTGGTTTTACCGGAAAACGGAACCGTTTTTCGCCTGGCTGGATACCTCCTACCGCTCCTCGCTCAACGGCTTTATGAACAAGCGGGGTTGGGCCTTTGTCATGATCGGCGTTTGTTTGCTGCTCATCTTCGGCCTTGGTTCATTGCTCAAATCCGAGTTGGCACCCCTTGAAGATCGTGGCCGTACACGGCTGGTCATTACCTCACCGGAGGGTACCAGCTATGAAGCACAGGCTTCCACGACAGATCGGGTTATGGATTTCGTACTTGATTCCATACCAGAGACTAAACTGGCCTTTAGTGTGGTGGCACCTGGTTTTTCTGGAGCTGGGGCGGTCAACTCTTCATTTGTCATGCTCAATCTGGTGGATGCTGGCGAACGTAAACGCACACAACAGGACATTGTCGATTTCGTTAACAAAAACCTCAAGAAGTTTACAGAAGCCCGCATGTTTGCCACGCAGGACCAGACCATTCAGGTAGGTCGGGGTGGCGGCTTACCGGTTCAGTTCGTTATTCAGAATCTAAACTTTGAAAAGTTACGGGAAAAACTGCCTACGTTCCTGGATGAGGTGGCAAAAGACCCTACGTTCCAGAACTCCGACGTTGACCTTAAATTCAACAAGCCCGAGCTGAACATCAGTATTGACCGCGAGAAAGCCACGAACCTTGGTATTTCGGTGCAAGACGTAGCCCAAACGCTGCAGCTTGCCCTTAGCAATCGTCGTTTAGCTTACTTTCTGATGAACGGGAAACAGTATCAGGTAATCGGGCAGGTGGATCGGGCTGACCGCGACGCTCCCGTTGATTTAGCCTCATTCTATGTTCGCTCCAGCCAGGGTCAACTTATTCAGTTGGACAATCTGGTGAAATTCCAGGAAGTGAGTAGTCCACCTCAGGTGTATCACTACAATCGCTTTAAATCGGCTACAGTATCGGCAGGACTGGCTCCCGGCAAAACCGTTGGGGATGGTGTAATAGCGATGCAGGCCATTGCTGCCCGCACACTTGATCAGAGTTTCCAGACGGCGCTTTCCGGCCCTTCTCGTGATTATGCAGAAAGTTCGTCTAATACACTGTTTGCGTTTGGTCTGGCTCTGATTCTGGTCTACCTGGTACTGGCCGCGCAGTTCGACTCCTTTATTGATCCGTTAATTATCATGATTACGGTACCTCTGGCACTTGCCGGAGCGGTGTTCTCGCTCTGGATGTTCAACCAAACGCTAAATATCTTCAGCCAGATTGGTATCATTATGCTGGTTGGTCTGGTAACCAAGAACGGTATCCTGATTGTGGAATTCGCCAACGAACAGCGGCTAACAGGTAAGAATAAATTTGAAGCAGCTGCTGAATCGGCTGCGCTCCGGTTACGCCCTATCTTGATGACGACCCTTGTGGCGGCATTTGGTGCGTTGCCATTAGCTCTTGCCCTTGGATCGGCCTCTAAAAGCCGTGTTCCGCTCGGTATCGTTATTGTGGGTGGGCTTATGTTCTCACTGGTTCTTACGCTTTATGTCGTTCCGGTTATTTACACTTACATGTCTCGCCGGAAGGATGTTAAGCCCGAAGTTGCATCAACAGTAGAAGACAAGGAGAAACCCGAAGAATTGGAATTGCACGCTTAGCTATACGCTTATCCAAAATTTTGAGGATGTCAGCTATTAAAAAAAGTGCCTGCCTGTTTAAAACAGGCAGGCACTTTTTTTAATAGCTGACATGATATCTTTATTGCCATCGCTTACTAGGAAATCCTTTATCGACTAGCTTGATTTGCTACTGATGGAGCGCCAAAATTTTGGGCTAGGCGACCAAAGGGGGCTCGACGTTCACGAAAAGGACGGCTTGAAAGACGTACAGCACAACCCACATGAGTAAATAAAGGGTTTAATAAATTGGCACGATGGCGCGCCGAATTGAGCAGTTGACCCACCGCATAACGTGCGTAGCTGGCATATGTATGAGGCCGGTAGAGTTGATTATTATATATATCAAGGAATTCAAACCGTTGAGTTTTTGCGTTAAAACGAACCCCAAACCACTCAGGCGTGTCAATAGTTTGGTATTGGCCAACGTTTTCGGCCAACCGTCCGAAACGATTCGTCTGTTTCTGAATACGCTTCAGAAGGGTCATTTCAGACAGGTCATACAAGTCCTCATGACTCGTGTAATTATACTGAATCATCGACTCAGCATGACGCTGAGCTGCTTGAGACAAGGCCGGGTCATAGCGCAGACTTGGCAATCCTGCCAGTCGACGGGCTTCATTGGTTGCCTGAAATAAAGCCACATCTAACAAAAGGGTATCCGGTTTTTCTAAAATCAACAGTTGCTGGCTTCGGGCGTCAGCAAAAAAAGCATCCGCACTCAACATGTAGTCTTGTGGTGGACCAGGTACACTAGCTAGCCATTGGCTCATCTGAAAAAGTATCCACCAATTCATCTTTCGACTTTTTAACCCGAATTACGTCCCACCGTAATTAGTACTAAAAGTGGTTACCAACAGGCTTATACTTATTACAACAAAGCTTGTTACTGGGCCTGTTTTACAGGTTAGTCAGCCCACCAATTTATCGCCATTTATTACAGAATACCGGGACAATCTCACAGATTATCGAAACGTAGACATAGTAACATATAGTACCCGCTACTTTTGATTCAGCTAATCTAGTCAATTGGATAGCTACCAATAATCAACGTATAGCAAACTAAACAGGCGATTCAGGTGAAACACGTATTTGATAACGTTACGCTACTTATTACAAATTATAATAGGAGTCTTTCTCTCGAAAACCTTTTAAAGACCTTTCAAAAAATTGACTGTTGCTTTGGCGCAGTTATCGTGACTGATGACGGCAGCCAATCTAATCACGTAGACCATATAAAAAAACTCCAGCAGACTATCCCTTTTCAATTGCTGACATCACCCCAAAATAGAGGTGCCGGATACAATATGAATAAAGGCCAGCGTGCCGTAAAAACACCTTATACCCTGTTTGTAGAAGATGACTTTGAACCCAGCGCTCAATTTCCGCTTATTCTCAGGGAAGCATTAGATCAGTTAGAAAATCAGTCAGATTTAGACATTGTCCGGTTCTACGCCTATTTCCAGTATCCTTATTTGAAACCATTTTCGACAAATTTTTCAGAAATGGTTTTTTCCCCTTTGGCCACCGATTACCGAAAAGTTCACTACTATAGTGATCATCCACACCTTCGTAGAAGTTCATTTCTCGATAAATTTGGTATGTTTGATGAAACTGTTTCTCCCGACCAGACTGAGTATAGAATGTGTATTTCCTTCCTCCAGAATAAAGGCAAAGGACTCTTCTACAACGATTACAATGGCTTATTTTTTCACAACAATTTGCTTGAGGGTAGTACAATACAACGAAGTGGATGGAGAAAAAACACTGGGCCAGCGCTGAAATTTTTGCAATCTATCTATAGACAGGTTAAGCATAATTATGATATACACTTTATGAAATTTTCGTTTAATTAACCAGACGAATTGCCTGTTAACGCTAGATTACATGAAACTAACCTGGACCTTTTACGCAAAGCACGACACCCAATCGGTAACGCTGACGGTTATCTACGTTCCCGAATTGGATGCGGAGAAGTTGACTACAGGAGGATTTCTGGCAGTTGATATCAATACAGCCTACGTGGATTGGGTTACGTACAAGCGTTTCGACACTGCCGATGTTGAGGGGCGCAGGGATGCCTTTCAGCGATTGGTCAGTGTTGACCAGAATGGAAACGGTCGTAGGGAAAATGGTGAGTTGATAGTACTGCCAATGTAATTATGATAAAGTCAGAAAGTGTGGAATTGATCTGTAATTATGGGATCAATTCCAAAAGTTGTGGAGCATCAAGGATTAAGCATATAACTGAGTTAGGCGGTACAGAAAGAATTCGATGTTTCGCACCCCGCGGAATTGACTTCGAAATGCTTTGATCTTCGCATTGAACGACTCGGCTGAAGCGTTGGTACTGCGGTTGTCAAAGTAGTTGAGAATCGTTTCATAATGATTTTGGATAGAACGGGCCACGGTGTTGAAAGTTTTGAATCCCGCTTGGCGTACTTTTTCATGCCATTTGGCCAAGCGGGCTAAGCCATAAAGCTTATCGGTCGTCTTCTCTAGCTAGCTAGAATGGCCCTATTCATCATGCAAAAGTGGTTAAAACCGAATTTGATACTTGGGAAAGCCAAGGTCTATCCATTTTTTATTTACCTACCTACAGTCCTCATCTGAATCCCATTGAAATTCTGTGGCGCTTCTGCAAATATAAGTGGCTTAACAAAACGCATTATAAAAGCTGGTCAACCTTAAAGAAAGCTATTCTTTATATTTTTAAGGAGTATGGGTCGATATATACCATCAGCTTTACAAACCTTATTGTAAAAAATACCCAAGTTAGTATCAAGCTTAATTCTGCCTAATTACTTATTCGGCATCTTCGCGCCAGGTCGGCTGGCCTAGCACAAAGTGATTACGCCCGTCAAATTCTTTGTAGTCGGTGATGGAGCGGCTGACTTTGTACTTCAGGTAATTGGTATGGTTCAGTGAAGCCGGAATGATGTGGTCGGTGCTCCCCGAGGTTATCAACAACGGCGGGTGGTATTTGGCAAAATCAATATGAGCCGCTTCGGTTAAGCCGTCCCTCGATACTTTTTTCGATTCCGGCACCACAAATTTGTCGTACGCTTCGCGCTGGGCCTCATAGGGCATTCCGTTGGTGAAGATATACTGCCAGTCCTCGAACGACATTAAATAGCTTTCGTCCGAATCGGTAAACAGTCCCAACGGGTGCCAGGTCGATTTGTAAAAAGATAGCTCAAACGTTAAAAGCCCCTGCGGAGCAACGGGATGAATCGCTACGCCTGCGGTTCCCAGATCACGCTGTAGTAAAAGCTGAACCATCAAACCGCCAATCGAGTGGCCAATCAGGATGGGCTTTTCGGTAAATCGATTGGCAAGTTCGGCGTAGTAATCCGTCAATGGAGCCAGCCGGATGGAGGCAATATCCGGGTCGGGCTGACGGCTTCGGAGCTCGGCGGGCGAAGCGTCCTTATGGGGCCAGGGCGGGGCACTACAGGTGTAGCCTTTCGCGCAGAAGTACGAGATCCATTCATCCCAACAGTTGTTGCCGACAAAGGCACCCGTAATAAATAGAATCGATCGTTTTTTGCTTGCTTCCATGTTCGTAGAAATGTGTTTAGAGACGTGTTCATCAGTCAATCAATTACTAACGGCACTTACTATACGTATTTAATAAATGTCACTGTGGAGCGTTGCCGATGTCCATGAGCACAGTGGTTACCTGGTCGGGCATCGAAAGGAACGGACAGTGACTACTGTTGAGCGTGTATGTTTTCTTGATTCCTGCCGCTGCCACCATGCGCTTTTGCAGGGGCAAACCAACGGCATGATCCTGGGCCGTATGCACGTAATACTTATTTACTTTCCCGAAATTGGCAGCCGTAAGCGTTACGGGGTTCGTAAAGGGAATAGCCGGTTCGGGCTGGTAGTTATCGACAACCAGTTTCTTCACTGCGTCCGATCCATCCTGAATAAAAATCGGGATCAAGCTCTCCGGCTTTATCCCCAGCGTCAGATTGTCGGCCGACGGTACCAGGGCGGGGCCAAGCAGTGACGTGCTGTCTGTCGAAGCCAACGCCAGCAGTGACTGTCCGTTGGCCGGGAGAAACGCACCAATGTAGACCAGTTTATTGATACGGGTCGGAATCTTCTCGGCCGTTGCGGTAACCACCACCCCACCCATACTGTGTCCCACCAATATGACATTCCCCTGAATATTATTAATGGCAGAAATGACTTTATCCCGATAAACATCCATTGTTAAGGTCGCCGGGGGTGTTTTGTCGGCGCCGTGGCCGGGCAACTCCACAACGACTACCTTTTGGCCTTTTTGTTCCAGTTGGCTCTTGACATATTGCCAGGCATAAGGCGCCTGCCAGGCACCGTGTACAAGTACAAAAGTGTTTACCGGCGAGGGGTCATCATCTTTGTTGCAGGCCGTGAGCGTAACCAGCATGGCACTGGTCAGGAGTAGAGAGACGAATAAAGTTTTCATACGTGTTGTGTGTTTTGAAAAGAGAATTAAAGTTGTATTCGGATCTATTATCTATCGGTTGCCAGGCTGTCGTCATGGGTTCAACCTCATCATGACATGGCTATTCCGAACAATTGACACTCAATTCACCTCAAATGCCCCCTGCCGTCCACCCACCGAAATAGGATAGGCGCGTGCCCGGTCCAGCAGCATAGGATCGGCGAGGTTAATCCCTTCGGGTATATTGTTGGGATTGAAAAACAACGTCTTATCTTCAGCCACCGTATTCGCTGCCACTTTAGTAATTGTCACCGTTCCGAGCAGAACACGCTTCCGGCTGTCGGGCCAGGCAATGGAAGGGTCTTCGATCTTATCGCCTTTCTGGGCAACCTGAGCATACAGCTTGAACACAACCGGTTTATTGGCGACCCGCTCTTTAATTTCTTCCTGTAGATAATTGGGACCTAACTTGGCAACCTGCTGAGCCGTCAGGAACTGCTCCCCGGCTTCGGGAATGATCTGATAACGAATAAATTGCGATTGGCCAGCCTTGTTGGTGAACTTAAATGAATTTACTCCAAAGTAGGCCAGCGTACCCCAGCTTGGCGTGAACGGTTTTTGCGTTGTCAGGAACGTCTTGGCAATCGGATGTTTCGCCAGAAACTGGTTTAACGGGGCCGGATTCCCTTCACGATTGGCACCAATGGCTTCCAGCATGACTTTAAACTCGTCTGTTGTGGATACCGGAAAGCCATTGAAACTATGGAAGATGATATCGGTCGATTGATTTTCGGGCATCTGAAACTTGATCGCCATGCCCCGTGGGTGGGAGGCCCCTACCGTGTCGGGAATGTCGGGAATACCCGTAAAATCAGAGAATCGAACGAGAACCGGCAATGAACTGCCTTGTAAATGGGCCGCTTTTGTGAGCGTACGGGCTTCGGGTGCGGGTGTAAAACTACCGGCCAGAATAAAGCCCTTTGCATGAACAGCCCGACTATCGTGTTTTCCAAAAGCCGTGTGAAACATATCAACGACCTGAATGGGTGTGGCCTTCGTAGTAGATTTGATACCGGCATTTCCATCCTGAGCAATGACCCGATTTCCAGAGCCGGGCATCAGGGTAATCAGCAGCATTGCTACATTGAGAAAGCTGCGTTTACTGCTACGGCTTACGCCGGTTAGCTTGTTCGGAGTAAATAAAAGGAGTTGCATATAGCTGATTAGTACTGGTTCAACAACCCTGTACCAAACCCTGTGCCGAAGGCCGCTACATACCAATTACGATTAATACCCCCTCCTGTAAGGGCAGAAACGGCCTTTATACCTGGCAGACGATTGCACTGGCAGGCTATAGATAGTTTGTGCAATCCAGTATATCTGGAGTAGTTAAACAATTCTGTAAAGAAGTACGACTCAATTGGAGAAAGCCTGCAAGCAGCATTCATTTCGACGAAGTTTCACCTGCCAATGCGATATTTTGTTAACAGTAACTACCTTCTCGCATGTAGTCAGACTAACCAGTTTGTCTTTATATGTCAAAAAGTTGTTTTCACCCTCCTTGCCCCGGTAGCGTATCTGGCTGGCTACAAACCTACCTACGCGAAATACATCAACTGGCCTGGCTTAAACGAAACTACCGCAGGTATTGCCTGCGGTAGTTTCAACGTGTTGTATATAATTAATCTACTGCTGCTTATTTACGTTGTTTTCTCTATTCATACAGGCGTCATGCGGGTGGCTATACCAATTCGATTCCAGGCGTTGATGCTGATGATCGCCATGATGAGGTGTGCCGTTAGCTGTTCGCCAAACAAAGCAATGGCCTGTTGATAGGTTTCGTCAGATACCCGTTTTTCGCGAATCAGGGTCACCTCTTCCGTTAGTGCCAGCAATGCCCGTTCTTCAGCCGAAAAGTATGGACTTTCATCCCAGGCATCCAGGGCGTAGATGCGCTTTTCGGTTTCACCGTGTGCTCTGGCGTCATTGGTATGCGATTGAATGCAATAGGCGCACCCATTCAGTTGCGAGGCACGGATCTTCAGCAAATCCAGTTGCGATACCGTCGGGCCGGAACCGGCGACATGCGTGTCAAGGGCCGAAAGCATTTTATAGTACTCGGGCTCGATATAGCCAATTTTTAAGCGCTTCTCCATTGGTTTGGGTAGTTAAACTCAAATTGAATGTTGTTTGGACGTCCGCAACGCATCGATGCTAAACGCATATTCAGCGAGGGCTTCGCCAATAATCATTAGCAGCCGCAATGGTCGAAAACTCGATAGCTACAGTATGGCCAACCGCCAGTAACAGCATGGCATCATTGGCATAAACAGCCCGCAAATTTTCGCGAATCTGTGCATCGGGCTGCGTCGTTTTAATAATCAATCGGGCCATTTTGATAGCCAACTGGCGACCTTCTTCCGGGGTAGCCGTCATGAGGCTGTTCGCAGGAATCAACGTTGTAGTTTCCATGTCTCTTGAAAAGGGATTGATTTTGGGTGTTCGTTTGAAAGTTGAACAATGAAATGGCCTTAAAACCACCCTGGCTGTTCTCCTGTTCAATAGGGATGCGCCAAACCTTGTGCCGGAAGTGTTGTTTGGAAAGACAATAGTTGGAAACCTTCTTTAAAGGCAGCGTGGACCGTTTCGGTAGCGATTTTTGGCTACTTACTTAGTCCAGCGTTGAGTTAGTGATCCGGAAATTCTGGAGTCCTCAACCACATTTGGAGAAAATTCCGGGTACACTGGAGCAGCACGGCTACTGTGTTCTCCTCCGATAGCTATATCCCGTGGACAGGTTGTAAAGAAGTGATTAATCTAAGGGCCTGATAACCCTCATTTCTACGGCTCGGGCCACCCCGCTGAATCTGGTGTTCGAGGAACCCCACAGAGGCCTAGATCTACTGATAGCCTGGCCGCAGGAGCGGTCTTACCTAGCATACGCTTTAAGGCAACTCTGTGGGGCCTGCCGAAGCAGTAGGGTAGCTCACATTTGTGAGTAATCGAAGGTAGCTACAATAGGAAAGCCAACCTTGGAATAATATAATGGCACGAACCTAAAGGCATACAGGGTATGAAACTTAATATTTTTGATGGTTTACTGAATGTCATAAATCCTTCTTAACCTAATGGCTTCGCTTAATCAAGTCATTGACTTTCATAACTATAAAATTTGAGTTTAATTAGTATCGGATTTACAATGTTGTTTACAATGAATACTTGACGAACGATCAACAAATAGAATGGACACTCCGTTGAAGTTGCTCGTCGTGGAGGACGACATGATCATTGCCGCCAACATCGCCCTGCAACTCACTAAACTTGGCTATGAGGTGAGCGGGATTGTGCCCAGGGGCGAAGAAGCCATCCTGCATGCTGAAACCAACCGGCCTGACCTGATTCTGCTCGATATCAGTCTCAAAGGCTCACTCGACGGTATCGACACAGCCCATGCTATCCACCAGCGGTGGAACATCCCGATTATTTACGTCACGGCCAATACCGACGAGGCCACCTTTGACCGGGCAAAAAAGACGCACCCTTACGCTTTCATCGCTAAGCCAATCCGGGCCACTGAGCTACAACGGGCTATCGAGCTGGCCATTAGCCGCCTGGTCGACGAGCCTCCCACCTCAGCCAACCCTGCCCCAGACGCCCCCCTTGTGCTCAATGACCGGGTTTTTGTGCGGCACCGCGAAAAGATCGTCAAGATTTTCATCGCCGATATTCTCTACGTGGAAGCCGACCGCAACTATTGCCACCTCTACACGGCCGACAAAGAATACCTGCTGACAACGACCCTGAAGGTGATGGAAGATAAACTCCCGGTCAACTATTTTGTGCGGGTGCATCGTTCCTATCTGGCGAATCTGACGCAGGTTGATGAGGTAGGCGAAGGCCATATCGGAATCAGGGGTAAAACGATTCCGCTCAGCCACCTCCTGCGCGATGCACTACTGAAACGAATCCAGACCATTTGAGGCCGCCGGGCAAAACCGGCATTACCGTTCACACATCCGGTAAGAAAATACCCCCTTTCGGACAGTAAAAGGATGCGCTCGTCCGGGCGAACTTGGTTGGAAAATACGCTGGCGATAGTTTAGATCCGTTGTCGGCCAAATCGCTTTGCCGGGCTGATTGGGCCGCTCCGTTCCAAACCACACCCAGACTATGCTTAACTACGCTGTTCCCGTTTGCCACTATACGTTCGCCGACGATTCTCTACTTCCTGTAGCTCGTGCCAGCTGCCATTTTATAGGCTTACAGAGGCCTGGCGTGGCTGCATTACCGATTATACGAACCACCGCATCAGGCTAAGTTATACGCGCGGTTCAAAACGGAAACCCCTCATCTGGGGAATAGAATCGAGAACTGGTCCCCTCCTGCCCGATTTGACCTATACGGTCGCGAACTAATTACGTCTTCCTCTTTAACCAGGTCTATCCACCCCCCCATCACCGGGCTATAAACGGCTTGGTGGTTTACACCCATAACTTTATGCAAACGGTAGGCATCCTTGGCGGAGCTGGCTTCATTGGCAGCTACGTCACCCAAAAATTTCTGAACTAGGGCTATACCGTGAAGGTATCGGCTTCTGACCCGGCCAACGCCGAAAAGTACGCTCACCTGAGCACCCTCAATAGAGCCGAAAACCTGATGCTGGTGACCTGCGATGTGCGCGATGTGGCTGCGCTTGAGTCCTTTATGCAGGGCTGCGCGATTGTGGTACACGGCGGCACACCTTTTCAACTGGCGGTAGAAGACCCGCAACGCGACCTGCTGGACCCCATCATTCAGGGTACAGAAAATTTTCTGGCCATAGCCAATCGAACCGAGGAACTCAAACGTGTGGTGTTCATCGCGTCGGTGGCGTCCTATAATACTTCGTTTCCGATGCCTCACCCTAACCACCCCACCGGTCAGGTATTCTCTGAAGCCGATACGCCCTGGTTCAGTGCGGAGGACCATCCCTACGGACAAGCCAAGTTTCTGGCCGACCAGGTCGTACGGAAATTCATCAAGGCAAACCCGGATTTATCCTTCGAGATCACTACCGTTTCACCCGTTTTTGTCATGGGCAATAGCTTGTCGCCCCGCGCCGATTCCACGTCGATAGGTATGCAATATTTGTTCAAGCACAAGATCGCCCCCAACCAGTTTGTTGAAATGCTTTTTGCTGATGACATAGCGTTTTCGGTGGTGGATGTGCACGACGTGGCCGAGGCCGTTTTTCAGGCAGCTTTTCGGTCGGGCTTGCACGGCAAAAACTACCTCCTTTCGAGCGAAAGTTACCGCATCTCCGATCTGTCGCTCATGCTGAACCAGCAAACGCCCGCAGCCGAAGCCGCACTTGTATACAGCAGCACTCTGGCGACCAATGACCTCGGCGTAGCGTTCAGGCCGGTGCTGGAAACGCTACAGCAGGCCATGTAGAAGGCTGACTCAGGAATTTACCCAATCAATCCACATAACATATACCCCAATGAAAACCCAACCCGCTTCGCCCATCCTGGCCATTTTTGCCGCCCTGCTCCTGTTTGCCGCCGGTTGCAACGCACCTGCTAAAGAAAAGCACGCCACGGTCGAGGAGCTCTCACAGGTAAACCGCGATTTTGTGAAAGCATTAAACGCTAAGGATGCCACAGCAGCCGCTAATTGCTACGCTGATGATGCCGTAATACTGCCTCCCGGCCAACCCACCGTGACGGGTCACGAAGCCATTCAGAAATACTGGCAGGGCTTCCTGGATGGTGCGGGCTATGTTGATGGCACCGTCTCGACGATCGCTACGGGCAGCAACGGCGACCTAGGGTACGAAATCGGGACGGCTGACCTTCACCTGAAAGGCCCTGACGGGAAAATCATGACCGAAAAAATAAAATATACCATCGTTCTCAAACGCAATGCCGAGGGAAAGTGGCTCCAGACCTACGATATGTGGAATCCGGTTGCTGAACCTACGGCTAAGTAGGTCAATTACCTCAATCAATCCTGTTACAAAAACTCGCTTTTAACTTCACCCCCCATGAAAACCCAATCCACTTCGTCCATCCTGGCCATTTTTGCCGCCCTGCTCCTGTTTGCCGCCGGTTGCAACGCACCTGCTAAAGAAAAGCCCGCTCAGACGACCGGTGTGTCGACAATGACAACCGAAAACAAGCAAGCGATTGAAACCGAAATTTCTGGCCTTGTGAAAGAATTCTTCCAACAGGCCGAAAAACTGGACATTGAAACGTGCATGACCTACTTTGAAAATACACCTGATTTCCAGGCCGTCAATCCCGATGGCACCTTCGGCGATTACAACGCGCTAAAAAAATTGAACGCAGACGCGTTTAGCCAGATGAAGACGTTTAGCGTCGTGCCAACTAAGGAAGCCATTCGGGTTCTGACTGACTCGCTGGTGCTTTATACGTACACGATGGAGCAGAATGCAACGCTTAAAACCGGCCAGAAAATAAAGTATGAACACGTAGCGGGAACGATGCTCTTCACCAAAATCAACGGCGCGTGGAAAGCGACCTTTTACCAGGAGTCGGCAGCGGCACCGGTAGCCGTCAAGTAGATCGTCGGTATAAGGGGCAGATCGAAGGGTTGCCCTGCATACGAATTGGCCCTGTTGAACAAAACCAATATTCAAACCAAATCTCTTATGAAACTCAGCCATTTACTCATGATCGTCGCCCTGCTGTTGGGCAATTTCTCGCTTCACGCCCAGTCCCTGAACCCAGAGGCCGTGGCCTTCGTGAAAACCTACCAGGATGCCTACAACAAAGGCGACCGCACCACCCTGATGACCCTGTTCAGCGATAGCGTTGGCCGGGTCAACCGCGACGGCAGTGTTAAAATGCTGCCCAAATCGTACTGGAACGACGATTACGTTCGCGATTTCGGCGAAACGGTAGGTACCTATCAGGACTTCACCGTGAAAAGCACCAGAGCCCTGCCCGGTGGGAAAATGGCTATCGCCAGTACGTTCACGGGCTACGATTTTGACCGAAAAACAAACGCCAAAGTACAGCCCGCACCGGGTTCGATGGACCTGATTATTGGTAAGGAAGGCGGTCAATGGAAAATACAGCAGGAAAAGCTGCTATTGGGTATTTCGAGCCTCGCCGATGAGATGACCGAGGTGGTAAAGAAATTTCAGGATGCCTACAACCGCGAAGACCTCACCACGCTCAAAACCCTGATGACCAGCGGCATCGTCAGGACCGCACCCGATGGCACGACCAAAACCGGACTCGATACCGAGGTTGCCGGTCTGACCAAAGCCTTTGCCGATTCGGATGTGAATACGGTTATCAGCATCTCGAACGGCATACCGCAGTTTGATGGCAGCGTCATCCTGACGGGCATCTTTCGTCAGACTGGCCGTACAACCAAAGGCCAGTCCATTCACTACGACGGAGCCTACAGCAACCGGGTGGTCAAGGAAAACGGGCAGTGGAAACTCAGCGAGATAAAGACGATGCCCGTCGTTAAAACCATCACCTACCACAAGGTAGCCGACTATGCCGCCTGGAAGAAGGGGTTCAACACCTTCGCCAACGAACGGCGGTTTGCGGGCGAACTGAGCGCCGAAGTCAGTACGTTGCAGGACGACCCCAACATGGTATGCATCATTGCCGAGTGGGCCTCGGCTGAAGCGGCTCAGGCTTTTTTTGCCCGCCCTGACCTGGCCGCCACCATGCAGAAAGATGGCGTTCAGGGCAAGCCAACCGTCATGGTTCTGAGCAAAAAATAAGTTGCGGCCTTTCCGTCTGTGTACATATCTGCCGGGTGGCGCGGGTTGCCCGGCGGGTCACAAGTTCAAATCAATTCAAATCTCTCTATCACCAATGAAAACCAATCTATTTACCCTGATTCTGGCCGTTGTTGCCCTTACGTCTGTCTGCGTTACCGGTTGCAACGCCCCCGCTAAAAAAGAGGAAGCTGCGACTGAACAGGCAGCTGCTAAACCCGACATGGCCGCGCTGAAAGCAGAGATTCAGGCCATTGAAACCCAATGGGCCAAGGCGACAACTGCAAAGGATATCGCTACGGTCATGTCGTTCTATGCGGATGATGCCGTGGAAATGAATGACGATGAACCGATGGTGGTTGGTAAAGCCGCCATTCAACAGTCATTGCTTAAAAGTATGGAAGCGCGCAAGGCAGGCACTACCGTTTCCTTTGAGACGATGGACGTGTACGGCGATGGCAACGTAGTGACCGAAGTCGGAAAGACGACGACCACCGATGCGGCTGGCAAGATTGTGAGCACCGGCAAATACGTGGGCATTTTTGAAAAGCGCGACGGAAAATTCATCTGCATCCGCGATATCAACAACGAGGATCAGAAGGGTAAGTGAGAAGCGCCAGACTATTAAAACTCCTGACAAACAGATAGTTAATCATGGGACTGGTCCAAGGAAACCGGCCCTGCCCGGTCAGCTCAACGACATTGAAACGGTTTAATCACAACTATGGACAATCAACCAAACATCCCCCGTCGAAGCTGGCTCCGCTTAAGCGTTGGCCTTGCTGCCGGCACGGTCGGCACGGCGTTTACGCTCACCGATGCCGACAAAGACCGTTGCGCTGTTACGCCCCGTCAGGAACTTGGGCCATTCCCAACCATGCAGTTCCGTTCGCAGGCCGACCATGACGTTGACCTCACGCAGCTAACCGGGCAGGCAGGCATCGCTACGGGTGAGGTCATCATCGTGAAAGGTAAAATACTCGACACCACTTGCCAGCCAATTGTCGGGGCTATTGTTGAGATTTGGCAGGCTAATCACCACGGCAAATACCGCCACGAGTATGGTGACTCCGGAAAGTCGGACCCCAACTTTCAGGGCTGGGCGCAGGCAGTTACCAATGCAAACGGAGAATACCAGTTCAAAACGATACTGCCGGGACTGTATGGTCATCGGGCGCGGCATATCCACTATAAAGTGGCCAAACGCGGCTACCACGAACTGGTTACGCAACTTTACTTCGATGGCGAGGAACGTAACAGGACCGACGAGATTCTGAACTCATTTACCCACGAAGAACAGATGCGGCTGACGGGTAAATTAGACAAAACTACCCCAACGCCAACCATCGAGTTTACGATCAACCTCGACAAGGTGCAGGTGGGCGCGTTGCCCGCGAAGGTCCTGACCGACTACACCGGCGAGTATGTATTGCAGGTGAAAGGCACAGACTACGAGCAGCTTCTCAATAAGTTTCTGGGCGGACCCTACGACAAGGTTACCATGCAGGTGGAG
Organism: Spirosoma pollinicola; assembly: GCF_002831565.1. Lineage (NCBI taxonomy): Bacteria > Pseudomonadati > Bacteroidota > Cytophagia > Cytophagales > Cytophagaceae > Spirosoma > Spirosoma pollinicola. The sequence goes on from NZ_CP025096.1 coordinate 7,221,856, forward strand.
CAACAGGATGGTCTGCTTTATCTGACTACCACCAAGGCTCCTAAAGCCGAACTGTTCTGGAAAGCCAAAGATCAGTTCGATGCGGCTTCATTTTACGACACGGTACTGACGTTTGGCCGCAATGCCGCCGGGAAGGTAGTGTCAGCCACGTTTCGGGCGCGGGATGGACAAGAGTTGCATGGCACACGAGTGTAGAAAAACGCCCAAACCATGCTTACCCAGAAACCAATCCACTTTGTCTGGCTGGTCGGTACGTTCATTGGCTTGGCACTCGTACGTTGCAACGCGCCCGCTCCGTCCAGTGATACACACAGCCGTACCGACATGGTGGTCGCCAAAAAAATTATTCAGGACAAAACTAGCCGGTTCACCAACGCACACATCACCGGCGATACGGCCTTTCTGAATAACATCTTCACGACGGATGCCCGAATTTTTGCGCCTGGTTCGGCTGTGGTAACCGGGCGACGCTCGATTGAAGCCATCAACGCAGAATACGTCAGTTACGGTATCAGTGAGTTTCGCGAAGAGATAACGGCCCTGTACGGCAGCGGGGACTATCTGATTAGTGAAGGCCCGTATTTGATGCGCTACGGCAAAGACAACACCACCGAAAAAGGGAACTACCTGAACGTTTGGAAGCAAGAAAACGGCGACTGGAAACTCTACGCCAACATCTGGAACACAAGCGCGCCACAGTAAGGCGGATTTTTAACGTGAACCCCATGCGCAAAACAGAACAATGAAACCATAAACCTACCCGGTCCTGCTTGTTGCCTTTCTGCTTTTTTTAGGTAGCTGTAGAGCGGGTATAAACCAATAACCTCACAGCCTTTTCTCTATTCGATAGACCCATGAAAATCAACCAATTTATTCCTGCTTTTGCCGCCCTGATCCTGTTTACCGTCGGTTGCAATACCGCCCCCCAAAAAGCAGATGAGAAACCAGCGGCTCAATCCGATGCACCGGAGTATTTTATGTTACGGCCCGAAGTCGAAAAAGCGTATGGCTATTCCCATGCCGTTCGGATCGGCAATGAACTGAAAATATCGGGTGCGGTCAGTATGGACGAGAAAGGAAACCTGACGGCCAAAGGTGATCTGGGGCAACAAATGAAAAATTGCTACGCCGATCTGGACAAAATTCTGAAGCACTATGGCTACACCTGGGACGACGTTGTGGTGGAGAATATTCTGACCACGAACATGCCCGAATTTGTGGAACAGTCGGCTTACCGAAATACGATCTACAAAAAGCAGTTTCCGACCGGGTCGTGGTTTGGCGTAAAGGAATTAGCACTGCCCGGCCAGTTAATTGAGATTGAGTTAGAAGCCTATAAAGTGCGCTAATTCAATGAATCGGATTCAATGATGAGCCTCGTCATTTTTACAGATTTTTGCTTGAGGCTATCCCAAATCTCCCATGACACATAGACGAGTTTTAGCCGCTATACCGAAATGACCTTTCCGCTCCCTTATACATCGGCAACCGCAGGCTCTCTGAATCCAGCGCCTTCAGTACTCAAAAGCCGCATCGACTCCATCGACGTACTGCGGGGCCTGATTATGGTCATTATGGCGCTGGATCATACGCGCGATTTCTTTCACGCCCAGGCCAATACCAACGACCCGCTCAATCTCGATACCACCACGCCGGTCCTGTTCGCCACCCGCTGGATTACCCACTTCTGCGCCCCTACGTTTGCTTTGCTATCCGGTACGTCCATCTACCTGCAGGGTTTACGAAAATCGCGCAGCGAGTTGAGTCTGTTCCTGCTGAAACGGGGTCTATGGCTCATTGCAGCCGAGGTACTCCTGATTGTGCCAGTGGATACATTTACCCTGTTTAATACCATCACGCTGGTCGTTTTCTGGTCGCTGGGCATTAGCATGGTGTTTATGGCCGGGCTGACGTGGCTGCCGTTCCGAGTCATCCTGAGCATTGGGTTAGCGATCGTTTTAGGCCATAATCTGCTGGATGCAGTGGAACAGGCACCGGGATTTACGTCGGGTTTTTGGTGGGCGCTGTTTCATGGTGGCGGTCACCGTGTGTTTGAGTATGCGCCTGGTCGGGCCATTGTGGTACTGTACCCATTTCTTCCCTGGTTGGGGCTAATGATGCTGGGCTACTGCCTGGGCCGTTTGTTTGAGCCAGCGGGTGCCGCCAGGAAGCGTCAACGGTGGCTATTTTATCTCGGTGCCGGAGCCATTGGGTTATTTGTGGGGCTGCGTTTGCTGAATGAATACGGCGACCCCTTCCCATGGAGCGTCCAGAAAGACGGCCTCACCACGTTGTTCTCGTTCCTGAAGGTGCATAAATACCCACCATCGCTGCTGTATATGTGTATTACAGTAGGGCCGGGACTGCTGGGACTGGCGTTGCTGGAGAACGTACATAATCGCGTTATGGGCGTGCTGCGTACCTACGGACGAACGGCCTTTTTTTATTACACGCTCCATTTTTTTGTGCTGCATACCCTGCGCATGATTGTCTTTTTTGCCGCTGGCCACACCATGACAGAGGCCGATAAAGCGCTGCAAACCATACCGATGCGGTTTGTACTACCCGGCGAGGGAGGCTACAACCTTGGGGTGGTTTACCTCATCTGGATAGCGGTTGTCGCATCCTTGTATCCCCTGTGTCGCTGGTTTGACGACTACAAGACAACGCATAAAGAGCAGTGGTGGCTGAGCTATCTATGATCAATCAATTCGGAATGAAACACCTCATAGTTGAAGGCAGCAATCGGCGAGTTAGCGGCAAGGTTGCCACAGAAAGTAAACAATGAGGCTGTTTAAACTATCGTAAACCCTTGAATAATGAATGCTTTTTTTGTCATCCCGACCGGTCCGCCGGTGCGGCAGGAGGGATCTTCGGTAGGCGGCCTATATTTTCACTCCTACCGAAGATCCCTCCTGCCGCACCGGCGGACCGGTCGGGATGACAAAAAAGCTTCAAAACAAAAATTTAAACAGGTTCAATCAATACCTAGTCAGGCAATGAACACAAGTGAAAAAGTAAACACAAGAACTGTTGTCATTCCTGACGACGTAGAAGCCGTTAAAAAATTATGGTTCGACTATTTAGTTTGGGGTAACGACAAGATGCAGGAACTCTATGGCGTCCATCCTCATAACCCCGAAGAAGCTGTTGAACAGGACATCCAACAGATTGAGAAGTTTCAACCACCTTACGGACAGCTAATCCTTGCTATTTATGAAGGTAAAGTATGTGGGCTTGGAAGCCTAAAACGTATCAACTCCGATATCGGTGAAATAAAACGGATGTTCGTTGATCCAGCCAGTAGACGAATTGGGGCTGGACGAGCAATCCTTGACCGACTTTTACTTGAAGCGAAAAAAGTCGGTTATAAAAAAATTCGGCTCGACAGTCCGAAGTTTATGGAAGCCGCTCATAGCTTATATAGGAGTTTTGGATTTCGTGATATTGACGCGTATCCGGAAATGGAAATCTCCGCAGAATTTAAAGACTATCTGTTATTTATGGAATTGGATTTAACTGACGATACAAAATAAATCATATTTAAAAATGAAAATCGACTCAATATGCAAAGACGAAAATTAATTCAGTTGTTTGTTTCGATCGTACCGATTGCAACTATCACACCTTTTCTTACAAAGGCGCAAGGGAAACTCAAATTACTAAAAGGAGGATTTAAAGTAGAAGCTGATAAAGACCGATGGAATGAGAACACGATTTTTGGAAAGGAAAAAAATATGAAGTGTAAGGTTTCAGGTAAAGACACTAACAATACTTTATATGTTGTAGAGGAAAATGACCCCGTAGATGTTGGCCCACCTTTACATATTCATCCTAATCAAGATGAAGTGTTCTTTATTACAAAAGGAAATTACCTTGTAAAAATTGGGGATGATGTATTTAATCTTAAAAAAGGCGACACTGCGTTTGCACCAAGAAATATCCCTCATTGTTTTCTTACAATTGGCGAAGGTCCTCACCAAATGATTCTCACCTACCAACCTGCGGGTAAAATGGAAGAGTTTTTTTACAATAGAAAAAATCCAGCATATACGGACGGAAAAACTCTTGAGCAGCAATTTAAGGAACATGACATGGAAATTGTCGGCCCTAAACTCACTAAATAAAAACGTTGCTTGAATTCTCATTCCCAGTTTACATCACTTTTTTCTGAAGAACAATTAAATCAATACACCCATAAAAGTTTAGGTTATCTAAGCTTAGCTGAATTGGCTCAGGAAAATATTTATGTACTGCAAATGTGAATCTGCGTTGTCCTTTAAAAAAAAGAAGACGAGAGTTGGGAATTATTCAGAGACATTTTTTAAGTCAAACTTACCTGATTCAGCATCTAAATAAATAATCACCAAGTTGAGTAAAACAAATAAGCCCAGCCTATAATGCTGGGGAGTCGATTTTAAAACAGTCAAACCATCCAATCAAATTCATGAAACAACTACTGATTTCACTATCTGCACTTTGGCTACTGGTTAGCTTCGGCCTGTCGGCCTCTGCACAGGCTCAGCAAACGTCAACGCCCCAACTCAAAAGTATTCACCTTTTCGACATGCCAGCCGGTGTAACGGAGGCCCAGTTGTCGGCGTTAATTGGCGAGTTGAACACGATCATTACGCGTCTGGGGTACAGTAACGCCGGATACACATTTTACAAAGTAGAGGAAAAAGGAGCCGACAAATACGGCTACTACTTCGAGGGAAATTGGCCAAATGCCGAAGCGTACAAGAAAATTCACGACGACAAATCGTTTCAGGAAGCCGATAAAAAATTGGGTACAGTATACGAGAAAATAAAGGCCGTTGAACTCTATCGTCGCTTAGTGAGAGTGCCCCAAATCGTTTAAACCAAAACTATGAAAACCAATCCATTTACCCTGATCCTTGCCGTTGCTGCCATTACATCCGTCTGCGTTACCGGTTGCAACGCCCCCGCCCAAAAAGCAGACGCTACCACTGAGCAGGTAGCTGCTAAACCCGATATGGCCGTCATCAAAACGGAAATACAGGCCATCGAAACCGAATGGGCCAGCGCCACAACAGCCAAAGACATCGACAAAGTGATGGCACTCTACGCAGACGATGCCGTAGAAATGGCCGACGACGAACCCATGTGTGTGGGGAAGGCGGCTATCCGGCAGGTACTGCTCAAAAGTATGAAAGCGCGCAAGGCCGGAACTACGGTTAACTACGAGATGATGGACGTGTATGGCGATGACAACCTGGTGACCGAAGTCGGGAAGACAACGATTAAAGACACGGCGGGCAAGGTTGTGAGTACTGGCAAATACGTGGGTATTTTTGAAAAACGCGACGGAAAATTTATCTGCATCCGCGATATTAACAACGAGGATCAGAAAGACAAGTGAAGTAGCTTGGGCTAACAAAAGGTCAACATGAATGGATATGTCGTTTTTGGGTGGCTCCTTCTGCTATTGTGCTTGTCCGCGTCTGCCGGGCAGGCACAATCCACGGTGCTTTACTTCGACGAACCCCCCAAAGAGACGCTGGGCCGCAACCGGAATCAATTAACCATCAACCAGTTCTTTACCGACCGCGACGATTTTCTTTGGTTCGTCGGCGGCAGTGGCCTGAGCAGGTACGACGGCCATGAGATCGTAACGGTGCGCTCCAATCCGGCAGATTTGAACTCCCTCTCCTCGGCGCGTGTGGCGGATATGATTCAGGACGAGCGAGGCACGTTCTGGATAACCACCCGCGACGGGGGCCTTAATGCCTACAATCAGCAAACGGGCAACGTGACCCATTTTCAGTACCAGCCTACCAACAAAACCAGTTTATCGTCGGATAAGCTCCGATTTCTTCAACGCGATAAATCCGGTTATCTCTGGATTGGGAGCGATTATGGCATGAATCTGTTCGACCCCAAAACGGGCTGTACTATCCGTTTTTTGCCCAAACCAGGCGAGTTAGGGCAGTTGCAGGGCAATCCGCTGTCTCCTATTCTGGTTGAACCGACGGGCCAAGTCAGGCCGGGCTATGTTTACGTTTGCACAACGGCTGGGTTCGAGCAGTTTGATCAAACCAGTAACCGTTGGCGGTGCTTTCCGACTGTAACTAAAGCAGGTGTGCCCGTCATCAACGCTACTGATGGTCTCAATGTGACGAACGGCCTATGCAAAGATCGTCGGGGCCTGATCTGGATGGGTGTTCCGGGCCAAACCGGGCTGCGGGTTTTTAACCCCAAAACAGGGCAAATCAATTGGTTCGATAAGCGAACGGCCGATGGCAAATCCATTCAGTTTCCAAACGTGATTCTGGAAGATCGGGCAGGGCGGCTTTGGCTTTGTTGCGATAACGACATCTTCCGTATTTCAGCCGACCGAACCGTCGTGGAGCAATGCATACCCATAGCCATCAGCGATGGGGAACAACTCAAGGAATTTGTAACCCTCTACGAAGATAGACAGGGGTTAATCTGGCTGGAAAGGGCTAGCGACAAAAATCCACTTTTTTTCGACCCCCGTCAGGAACGCCACCCCAACATTCCACTGCCTAAATTGAGCAACTCCGCCGGTGCGGTACCGACCCGGCCTGGCGTGGCCCGGCCTGGATTGGCCCGACCCGTCACGGAATCCCTCATGCCCGACTCGGAAGGCTTCCTTTGGATCAGTACCGATCTGGGCCTGATTCGCTATAATCCGGTCCGGAATGAAATGAAGGTTGTCTTGAAACAACCCCTCACCTATTTCACCAGCCCGCTTCCAGGTGCGAACGGGACCAGCCACGATCCATATCTGCTGGTTGGTGCGGAGGCTGGCCTGTTCGTTTACAACAAAAAGACGGGTCGTCTCACACCCGTCCGTTTAGATAAGGCCGGGAGTAAGACGATCCCGAATGCCATCGCTTCGGTTATTGACGGGGATGGCGACCTCTGGATTTCAACCTGGGGGAAAGGACTTTTCCGTATTCCAAAAGGCAGCTTATCGGTCGAGACGGGGCTGGTGAGTAACTATGAACAGTGGAAAAATGACCCTACCAACGCCAATAGTTTACTCTCAAACACGCTCCAGAAAATTGCGGTCGATGCGCAGAACACGGTATGGGTGTGCGGAGCCGCTCACGGCCTTAGTCGGGTAAATAAACGAACCCGGCAAGTTCAGCGGTTTGTACTCCGGCAAGGCGACCCCTACGGACTGGCCAGCAACTACACCTTTGCGCCCCTGATTGATAAGCAGGGTGATGTATGGATAACAAGTGGGTATGCAGCGCCCCTACAGAAGCTGTCGGTCAAAACGGGGCGATTCAAAAAATATGGCATCGCCAACGGGTTTACGGATGATTATTTTGCCCACGCTACCCTCGACAAAACCGGCAAAATATGGTTCAACCAGAACCAGGTGGTCTCCTGTATCGACCCCATTACGGAGCGCGTAACCACGTTTCCGCAGTTTGTAGGCAACTCGGTTTATTCTACGCCCATTACAGCACTGGCTACTACCGGCGAGATTTATTTCGGTTGCCAGAACAACTTACGGCGGTTTGGGCCAAACGATACCATCCACAGCATCCCTAAAGCCTCCTCACCGCTGCGGTTGGTGGGTGTTTCCTGCTTCGACACCGACGGCACACAAACCATGCGGCCCATGCCCCCGGATCGCTGGCGAGCCAATGAGCTGACATTATCGCATCGGGAAAACACGGTAGAACTGAAATTTGCGCTGCTGGATTACCGCAACACCAGCAGTCGAGCCTATGCCTATTCCCTGATCGGACCGAATGACAAGCCACAATGGGTAAACATCGGCCTGAAAAATACCGTTGATTTTGCCCAGATGAAGCCGGGAACGTACCTATTCCACCTGAAAGCCCGTAATAGCGACGGAATTTGGACAAATCTAGCGCCCCTCCGCATACACATCAGCCCGCCCTGGTGGCAAACCCTCTGGGCCTATGCGGCTTATGCGCTACTGCTGCTACTCGGCTTCTGGTACTTATTGAAGGTCCGTCTGCGTGAGCAAGCCCGCGAACTGGCCCTACAGGAAGCCGTCGTCATTAAACAACAGCGCGACGAGATTGCGCAGAAAAACGCCCAGAACGAACTCCTGCTGAAAGAGATTCATCACCGGGTCAAGAATAACCTGGAAGTGGTGTCAAGCTTGCTGGCCTTGCAATCGGCAAAAGTTACTGACCCCAACGTACAGGAAGCCATACAGGCCAGTCAAAACCGGGTGCAGAGTATGGGCATCATTCACCAGAAACTGTACCAGGGCAAGCAGTTAGGGGCGATTGAGATGCGCGATTATTTTCTTAACCTCAGCGAAAGCATTCTCGATTCGTTCGATGCAGCCAGTCGCGTCACCATCCATTGTTCGATGCCCGAGCTCGTACTGGACATTGACACAGCGGTTTCCATAGGACTGATAACGAATGAGTTAATAACGAACTCGCTTAAATATGCCTTTATCGGCAGGGACAACGGCACCATTCGCATCAGCCTGACGCGGAGGGGCGACGATTCGTTGCTGTTAATGGTAGCCGACAATGGTATCGGTAAACAGCCTGTGGAAGCCGTCAATGAAACTGGCTTCGGCACCCAGTTGGTGGAACTGCTTACCCGCCAGCTCGATGGTATACTGACCTACGAAAACCAGAATGGGACGTTGGTCAAACTACGCTTCAACCGGCCAGCCATTGCTTAAGTCCAGTCAACATCAGAACCCTGTATTCGACCCTTTGCTTATCTGGCAAACAATTTTCGGCTTTCCATTGGGGTCACTTTTGTTCTACAATGAACCAGTTGATTACCGTACCATTTTTTTGAGATACCCACATTCTTACGAAATGTTCCATCATCGCAAAATTGATTTTCGAAAAACCCGGGCATATCGCCTGGCGACCGGTGCCGTGGCATGGGTATCGCATTGGATCACCCGATTGTGCAGCACCTTCTCCAGTACATAGCCTGACTCGCGCTCGGCCGCATTGTTTACGACGGTATAGATCAGTTAGCCAGCTTCGTCCAGGCCCCAGTACACTAAAACGCCTTCACCTTTGCTATGCCTGCTACCCGGTCTTTTCTCAGGTATTGAGCTTCATAAACTAACCACCTGAGTTAATGATGCGAAGGCCAAGTGCCAACAACACCCACAAATAAGGGAGCGTAAGGGTCCGATAATCGGCTATAACCCGCACCCAAAGCGTCCAAAGAATATGCGGCACAATGGCCAGAAGCACCAAATCCACGCGGGAGTACTAATTAGAGTAGAGAGTCATTAAAATCTTGTAATTATAGAGATTGACCGGACTTGGCTAAATTAGACACATAAAAAGTACAACTTTATAGCACAGGTAGATGAACCCGCTCGACCACAGGCTTTCATCAATAATCGGCTCGTCTATAGCGACGATTTTAAAGCCCTTTCCCTCAAGCTCATTCAACAAGGCCACTCGGTTAAAGAAGTTGCTACACTAACCGGGGTCAGTCAGCCTACCTTATACGAGTGGCTGGCCAACTGGAATAAAAAAAAGAGGCTGGCCTAACCAAACAGCCGGGACAGCATGGGGGAGCCACTTATCGACTCACCATTAGCTAACTAGAACAACTCCGCAAGTGCTGGCCAAGCAAGACTTTTGGACACTTGACAAGATCGAGGCTCTTAATCCCACCACTTGGGACATCACAACTCCACAAGTGGCCTTTATCAGCTTCTGAAACGGATGAATCTGTACAACTACAAACCCCAACCCCGCGAATATCGCCAATCCCCTTCCGCCGAAAAACAGTTGAGCACCACCCTACAGGGCACCCTAGACGCATTGTCCTTGCGGCAAGAATCACTGACAAACTTTGCCATCGGCTTTGCCCCCAGCGTCATCACAATCGTACCAGGCACTGGAGCCTCTTTAAAGAGAAGCTTCGCCCGCTCAACACCACCCGCCTGAGTCAGTCAACTTTTGGTTTTTATGTCTTGCAAGGCCAAAACCTAGTCGAATTTATGGCCAATGGGAAAGCCCTTACCATCCAAACCCTCCTATGATCAGTATGCGCGTCTAATCCGACGGCCCAGCGCATTGTGTTGATTTAGGACAATGTCTGCTCCCATCTGGACAAGTCGGTTCAGGCCTTAGCCTGGCAAGTGGGCATTTATTTGGTGGCTTTGCCGCCTTATTCGCCGAATCTGAAACCCATTGAGCGTATTTGGAAAACGATTCCCTATGAGTTGTCGCAAGTAGGTCTGCTTAATTAAGTGGATACGCTACGTCATCACATTCAAGTACTTTTTGAGCGTCACAGCCAAAGTCGTTCGTTATCAGGTTAACTAAATTCATTTGTAGGCTATTGATGCTTACGTAGTTGTCTGGTATTGGTAACAGCTCCAAGATGTCGGGCCTGTTTTTGTAATAGCCCTAATCCTCTGTCAATCGATTCAGTTAAAATAAAAACCTGACCAACTCAAACTTATCAGATCCGCCCCTTTACAGCAGGTACCATCGAGTTGCGCAGAAAAAAAAGGTTAGGCTAATCAAACCCAATAATAATGGCTTCTTTTTTTTTACACTTCTAGATGATATCGCCCTCTTATTGGATGATGTGGCCACCGTTAACAAAGTAGCTACCCGCAAAACGGCTGCTATATTAGGGATGACCTAGCCGTGAACACCGAAAAGGACACGGGGTTCCTAGCAGAACGAGAATTGCCGATCTATGGTCAATTACGAAGGGCTCACTGCTCAACAACCGTTCATTGTTTCGATAGCCCACCTGCTGAATGCGTTTCTATCCATTGCTGTTACAACAATTTTGCTGGTAGGGGATTGTTCTCTGGCCTATCAGGGCGCGAGAAAACACTTGATTACTTCGTAAAGCGAAAAAAACAAACCGGCCAGTAAGCTATGCGCTTCGTCATAAGAAGCCAGCGGTAGACGCTGAAAAAGCTAAAATAAGCTCCGCTATTTCGACTGATTTTATCCTTTCGGTGGAAATTGTCATCATTGCCCTGAAGACGGTAGCTCAAAAACCCTATCTAATAAAGCAACAGCAGTGGTTGACTTGCTAGCAACGGTTGGTGTGTATGGCTTGGTGGAGTTGCTGGTGCGCATAAATGATGCAGGCTCTAGGTTAATAAACCGGTCGAGTACTAAGGGGATTTTCTACAAGCTGAGCCAGAAGTTAGTAAGAGAGCTATAGATTAGCATCAGGCTGTTAAATTTGGTGGGACAGTGGCTCTCTCGCTGGAAGCTGGTGGAATCTTTGTTCATAACATTCCTTACTGCATATTTGGTCTGCTGAACTTCCAGCTACTGTAACAGAATTTGGGGTTGGCTCACTTGTCTGCTTGGCAATTGTTGGCCCTTTATCCTTTATGAAGATACATAGTAATCCAATCTAGCTGATTTTGGGATTATACTCTTGGGAATGAACATTCAGTAAATATTAAAAGATGGTTATTTAGGTTGTGCCCATTCTCTTTTTGCTTAGTCATTACATCTGCAAGCGAAGTATTTGACTACCTTGGTTTATAACCATTGAGTACTCTTTAGCTAGTAATAGGGTCAGCATTCGTGAACGATATTACCTTTGCCCTGATTAAACAGAAAGCGCATTGGTCAGTTCATAGGAGAGTGCTAGGATAAATCAGAAGTTAATTTGAAACAAGGACGATGGATATTAACGGAATTTTCAAGAACAATCAAGATTGGGTTCAAAAGAAGCTCAGTGTGGAACCTAATTACTTCAGTGAGCTCTCTAAAGGGCAAACGCCAGATATTCTCTATATAGGATGTTCAGATAGCCGTGTTACAGCCGAAGAACTGATGGGCGTATCACCAGGCGAAGTGTTTGTGCTTAGAAATATCGCGAATATGGTGCCCAATACTGATCTCAGTGTTATGTCCGTGATTAACTACGCTGTCTTACAGCTTAAAGTGAATCACATCGTAGTTTGTGGTCATTATTTTTGTGGTGGTGTTCAGGCGGCCATGAAATCAGAAGATTTGGGCATATTGAATCCGTGGTTGAGAAATATTCGGGATGTATACCGAATGCATAAAGATGAATTAAATAATATTGAAGACCAGGAATTACGCTATAAAAGATTAGTAGAGCTTAATGTAGAAGAACAATGCATCAATGTTCTTAAAACGGCAGAGGTGCAAAAAGCCCGCCGGGACCGGAATCTTACTGTTCACGGTTGGGTTTTTGATGTCCATTCCGGAAAATTGATCGACCTCAAAATCAACTTCATAAAACTGCTAGAAAACATAAAAGAGATTTATCGTCTCGATTAGAAAAAATTTAGACGAACAATTGAAAAGCCTAAGAACACTTGGTTTGTTGATACCAGATTATAGCGGTAAACAGAGTCGAAAAGGCTGAAGCACTCAGTTGGTACGGTTGCCTGATTGGACTTACTTCATTTAACTGGACATTAAGTTAAGCGCGATTTAACTTAGTGTATCATGAAAAGTAAAAGACAGTACGACTGCACATGCGTCCCTGCAGGAGTTCAAAAAAATTGCAGTCGAGCTATCAGTAATTAAAGGCTCCTTAAAAAAGACTGCTATTGAATTAGGAATTAGGCCCAAATTCTTACCCGGTGGCGACGCGAACAAGTAACCTCCCCAGGCACCAATACTAGTGGGAAAGCCCAACTGAGTCAAGACAAACAGGAGATCCAACGGCTAAAAAAAAGAACTAAAACTGGCTGAATTAGATCGGATCGATTTCAATGATTCAAGCAACAACGGGGATAAAAATCGGTCCGATGGGACAATGCGGTCGCGGAAAGTTTTTTCAAAACGTTGAAAAATGAACTGGTTTACCAACAGAACTTTACCACGGTCGAAATGACTAAACAGGCTCTGTTTGAATACATTGAAGTGTGGTATAATGGCATAGGCCACCCTGCGTCAACGGAGGCATTCGGCGCATGGCTACCTTTCACCCCCGTTAATACAGTAAAAGGCAAATTCAACATGTTGCTTAAGTTTTTGTCCAGTATTTTGTAGCAAGTCCAAATCGAACTTCTAAAGAAACGGCTACCTTTACGCTACGAATCGCCTAATCACATACCGCTAACCTAGTCCGAAGCCTCCCGCCACATCAGGCAGGACGCTTTTTGCTGTACTGCCCATATTTGCGCAGCAGCAAGTCCACGTCTAAATCATAACGGACTCAGGCCAATTTCTCCAATAGTCAATTTTCTTTCTTATGAAATTTCATGATTTCATCATGGGTCTCCTATGCATAGGAAGCACCCTGACATTGTCATGCTCCCAAAGGATGTCCAACCAGACATCCAAACAAACAAATATCATGCAATTAGAAACACACAATAAATCACTCATACGGGATTTCTATCGGCGGGCGGTCAATCAAGGCGATATTGCCTTTGCCGAACAACTCATTGCTGACGACTACATTCAACACAGCAACGCGATGAAACCCGGCAAAGCAGGTATCATTGAAGCGCTTACATTTATGAAACAGATGCCAAAACCGGCCTCTGCTTCAACACCTTACTTTCGGCTTATTGCCGAAAGCGATTTTGTTGTGACCAATCTAAGTTTTGATTGGGAAGGCAGGCAAAAAGTAGTAGTGGATTTGTTTCGGTTTGACAATGGGAAAGTGGCCGAGCATTGGGACGCCGTTCAGGATCAGCCCGAAACCAGCTTAAACGGCCATGCGATGATGGATGGCCCGCTGCCAATTGTAGATGCTGACTTGACCGTTACCAATAAGAAAATTACAATCGAGTTTTTTCAGCAGATTTTTATAGGTCGACAACTTGACGCATTGCCTCAATTTGTTGCGACTGACCTTGTCCAGCATCAGCCCGAAATTGCCAATGGGATCAACGGCTTACAGGCTTTTTTAAGCCAGAATGCCAGCGCTATTTCCCGCTCTGTTGTTCACAGAATCATAGCTGAAGGTGATTTTGTCGTGATTCAGTTCGAGGGGACAGTTGCGCAAAAGGCAACGATGTTTTATGACATTTTTCGGCTAAGGCAGGGCCTTATCGTAGAGCACTGGAGCGTGAATCAACTGATCCATTAATTAGGTATGGATGATGCATAGCGTCAGGCTCTAGCCAACGTAGCCCGCATCGAGTGTTTACAAAAAAGAGGATTAACCACAGAGGCACAAAGGCCACAGAGAAGAAAGTTCTCTGTGGCCTTTGTGCCTCTGTGGTTAATCCTCTTTTTTGTAAACACTCGATGGCGCAAGGCTCTGGCCTTGTGTCTGGTATTCCCCGGCCTCTGGCCGGTAAGTTATGATTACTTGATATACCGGCCAGAGGCCGGAGAATACGAGACACAAGGCCAGAGCCTTGCGCCATCCATCATACACACTAACGATTAGCTACTTCACTTTATAAAACTTTGCGCCGAAGAGGAAGATAACCGAATAGCAAATGATAGGCAGATAATACGCTGACGCAATATCCTTTTCGGCAACCATACCCATTAAAAATGGAAAGATAGCTCCACCCACTACGCCCATCGAAATAAACGAAGACGCTTGCTGTGTGTGTGAGCCGAGATTTTTCAGTCCCAGACTAAAAATTGTTGGGAACATGATACTGAAAAAGAAATTGAGCATCAGCAATGCAATGAAAGAAGGCCAGCCAAAACTTTGCGCAATGATGAGACACATCACAATATTACAGACAGCAAAAATAGCCAGCAACGAATGGGGAGCAATCACGCGCATCAGGAATGTACCCACAAAACGCCCGGCCAGCATCAGGCCCATAAACAGCACCATATAATTGCCCGCCGTAGCATCGGAGAAGCCCATTTTCTCGTGACCAAAATTGATAAAGAATGCCCAGGTCCCCGCCTGAGCGGCCACATTGAAAAACTGAGCGATGACAGCCCAGACAAAATGCTTATGCTGAAACAGGGTTTTACCCGGCTCTACGTCAACGTTTGCCGCATCGGGATCGGCTACAACCACGTGTGGGTCTGTTAAGACAGGTACTTTTACGAATGAGAACAGGATAGCAATCGTCGCTATGACACTGCCGATAACAATGTATAAGGTCTTCACTGAGGTCAAATCGGTACTCCCCTCGCTGTTATTCCGCAACAGAAAATAAGACCCAACAGCAGGTCCGATAATAGCGCCTAACGCATTGAACGCTTGTGCAAAATTGATCCGTTGATCGCTGGTACGCTGGTCGCCAAGGGCAGCTACAAATGGGTGAGCAACCGTTTCGAGTGTCGAAATTCCACAGCCTAATATGAATAGAGCGATTCCGAAAAAAGTAAACGATGCAGCCGCTGCGGCTGGAACAAATAAAAACGAGCCAATAGCAAAAAGCGAAAGACCCAGTAATACGCCGTTTTTATACCCAAACCGCTTCATGAACAAACCTGCCGGGATACCCATGACAAAATAGGCGCCAAAAATAGCAAACTGAACAAAGGCCGATTGGGTCTTGGTGAGGCTCAATACGTGTTGAAAGTGCTTGTTCAATACATCGCCCATAGTGATGGCGACACCCCAAAACATGAACAGAGAGGTAACAAAGATGAGGGTAATCAGGTATTTATTTTCGGTAAAAGCGGCTTTAGACTGGCCAGCGATAGGGGTTGCCTGCATGATTTAGAAATAGTGTTACTGTTTTCGTAATGGCGCACGCTTGTCCTTTGGTTGATTATCACGCACGCATACGGTGATAAAGTGTTTTCAACGACCAAATTACCGCTTTCGGGGTTAATTCGGTCGTTTTAACTCAATGAAGTCGGTGTTAGTTGAGTCGGTAAACGGGATAGCGATTGTGCGTTTTCTCGTAATAAGGCGTTTGTCGGTAAATGAAATCGAGTTGGGCATCTGCATTTTCGGCAAAGGCTTTATCAGTAGCCCGTTTTTCTTCCAGTTGCTTTTTTAAAGCCGGGTTGTTTTTCACCAATTCGGCGGCTGTATCTTCAAAGATGTAGTCGGAAAAATATTCTTTCTGGTCGAGAACGCTATCGAAGAAATTCCAGGCGAAAAAGGAGTCAACACCCTGCGGCTCCAGTGTCTCGACAATGTACCGATTGACTGCCTGATTTGTCTGAATCAGGAAATCACCTTTGTAAAATTGAATACGCTGCGGCTCTGTTTTTACCTTTACGCCCGTATGGATGAAGTGCCCCTCGTAGGGTCGTTGTGCACTTTTATACTCGGTAATGTAATAAGCCGACACCCCCATTAAAGTATCTTTCGGTAACGTTTGCAGCGTCACACCATTCCGTTTCAGTTCGCCAATCACCTCCTGCCAGGCTTGCGGAATAATATAACTACGTGGCTTATCGACCTGCATGTCAATCGAGAAGGTGTTCCAGTAGGGCACGCGTTTGGTAAACGGCTTTGCGCGATCGTAATACAGCCGTTTAAGCCCCGAAACGTCGCTCGGTTTATACCCCGCAGCGTATCCCAGAAAGGTGACCGAATCCGTTTTGGTCCGGTCAAGTTTCGTACTTAACGTGAAGGTTTCCTGCTGGCGAACAGCTTCATTTGCCCGTTGCTGGTTCGTTAAAATCGTTTGGGCATCGCGCTCACACAACCGCATAACGGCTTCGTCGAAGGCATACGATGCCTTGACCCGGGCGGGATAGGGCTTCCACATATGCGTTTCCAGTGTAAAGCCGAAACAGTTGAACAGCGCGGCATATCCCGTTGAATAGCGGGGGGTATCATTATAGCCAATCAGACCACTTTCGGGTGTATCGCCCGCATGATTAATATAGGGAGCCGGTGGAAATCCTTTAGCAGTCAGCATCTTATCCAACTCCGGCTGGAAACTCCTGGTCATATAGCCTGACACCACAGGCTGAAGTTTATCTTTCTGTGTAGCAAAATAGGTCAGTACGTGCTGGTAATCAGCCCCATCGCTGGTGTGGTTGTCAATAAAAACCTGCGGTTTCAGCGATTGAAACATGGTCTGAAACGCTTTCGTATTTTCGGCTTCGGCCTTAATAAAATCGCGGTTGAGGTTCAGGTTACGCGCATTGCCCCGAAACCCGTAGGATTCCGGCCCGTTCTGGTTTACCCGCGACACCCCCCGGTTCAGGGAACCCCCTACATTATAAACCGGCACTAGGGCAATCAAAACGTTTTTGGGTAATTTATTCGCTTTCAGCAGGTCACGCGCCAGCATCATGCACGCATCAATTCCCTCGGGCTCACCGGGATGTATGCCGTTGTTAATTAATAACGTAATGCGATTCGGGCGGGCAGTAAACTGTTTATCGGACGCCAATAGAAACAGATGCAACGGCTTACCAATATCGGTTTTCCCAATCTCAACCAGTTTGGCCTGCTCATATTGCCGATCCAACTGTTGGTACCAACTGATAATTTGCGAATATGTAGCCGTCTGATTCGTATCCCGTTCGTAGGGAGTCAAGTCCGACGGTTTAGGCTGGCCGAAAACTGCTACCGGTATAAGCCAGCTTATAGACAAGCTTAAACGGGCAAGTCGAAAAAGTAAAAAGGAGCGTTTGGTCATAAATACGATAAGATGGGCATAAGCCAATATATATTGACTTGCGAATATAAGTCAACCTCATTATTTAAGCCGTTAGCAATAGTAATTCTATTCGGGCATCCTCTTTTGCGTTTACCACGTTGAAACCATAAACTGTCATTCTGTCTTTAACTCCTTCCTACAATAAATGAACCTCAACCGCAGAGATTTCCTTAGGCAGCTTGGCTTCGGTGCCGCTGGCCTGGTCATTGCCACTTCTCTACCCGAAACGGCCTGGGCACTGCCCACAAAATCAGGCAAATTACCCCGCAGTTTACCCGAAGCACAGGGTGTTGCGCCGGGAGGCCTATTGGATTTTGTCAATACCATTGAATCCAAAAAGCTGAACGTACATAGTGTGATGGTGATGAAACACGGGCAGGTTGTTGCCGAAGGCTGGTGGGCACCCTATGCACCCAATCTTAAACATACGCTCTATTCGCTTAGCAAGAGTTTTACCTCCTCAGCGGTGGGTATGGCAGTAGCCGAAAAACGGTTGACTGTTGAAGACAAAGTCGTTTCGTTTTTCCCGAAAGACCTTCCCGCCACCGTCAGTGAGAATCTGGCCGCCATGCGCGTGAAGGATTTACTCACCATGTCGACAGGGCATGACAAGGACACAACGCCTGCGCTGCGTGAAGGCGGGAACAGCAACTGGATCAAAGCTTTCCTGGCTCAACCCGTTGACCATAAACCGGGAACATTTTTTGTCTATAACAGTGGGGCTACATACATGCTCTCGGCCATTGTGCAAAAACTTACGGGTATGCCCGTTGTCGAGTACCTGAAACCTCGCCTATTCGGGCCACTGGGTATTGAGGGTGAAGACTGGGAAGTTGACCCAAATGGTATTAATACAGGGGGCTGGGGTCTTCGCCTACGCACCGAAGATATTGCCAAATTCGGGCAGCTTTACCTACAAAAAGGCATGTGGAATGGCAAACGGTTACTCGCTGAAAACTGGATTGCCAATGCAACCCGCAAGGAAGTAGACTCTAAAGGCGGCAAAGGCGATGCCACCGTAAATGACTGGATTCAGGGGTACGGCTACCAGTTCTGGCGGTGCCGGCACGATGCCTTCCGGGGCGACGGTGCGTTTGGACAATATTGTATTGTGCTTCCTAAAGAGGATGCGGTCGTAGCGATTACCTCCGAGACAAGTGATATGCAGGGCATTCTGAATGCGGTTTGGGACCATATTTTACCCGCCCTTCAGGGAACAGGTCTACCCTCCGATAAAATTAAACAGGCGGCACTAACCCAAAAACTGACTACACTAACGTTGACACCAACCGTTTCGCAAACGTCGACATCAGTGGCGAGCCAGATCAGTGAGAAAACGTTTACCGTTGCCGATAATTCATTACATGTTAAAGCGGTCACGCTGACCTTCGGAAAAGACGGATGCATTTTTAAACTAACAGACGATCAGGGCGATCATCAGGTGTTATGCGGTGTTGGTCGCTGGCGCGAGGGCACGACTACATTTTCTGTCGCTCCCCTGTCTCTAACGCCAACGGTAGTGCCAGGTGGGCCCGTCCGAAAGGTGGCCGGAAGCGGAAGCTGGCAGGATGCCAATACGTTTGTTATGATTTGGCGGTTCATCGAAACCGCTCACTATGACACCGTTACCTGCCGATATGGTAAAGAGGGCGTGCAGGTCGAATTTCAGAGTAGTTTGAGTATTCTGAATAAAACCAAAGACAAACGGCCAGTATTAGACGGGAAAATGGTGGCTTGATTTTTTGTCATTCTGACGAAGGAAGAATCTTAATGTATCCCCACTTCCAAACATGGATACGTTAAGATTCTTCCTTCGTCAGAATGACAAAAATCACCTACTGATGAACGTTTAAACAGATTCCTCAAGATTCTTCGTTACTCACCTTGACAAAACAAAGATTACAACAATTTATCCAGTGTAATCGGCAAATCCCGAACACGACGGCCCGTTGCGTGGAAAACGGCATTGGCAATGGCAGCGGGCAAACCCACAATACCAATTTCACCCAATCCCTTCACACCCAATGGGTTAACGATATCATCGTGTTCTTCGACAAAAATGACATCAAGATCATGAATATCGGCATTAACCGCTACATGGTATTCGGCCAGACTGTGGTTCATGAATCGTCCGAGATTATGATCCATTACACTTTCTTCTTCCAGGGCTTTGCTAATTCCCCAAACCATCCCCCCCAGAATCTGACTTCGGGCTGTTTTGGGGTTGATGATGCGTCCGGAGGCAACAGCCGTCACCACGCGATTCACTTTCACTGTGCCAAGCTCCTCATCGACCATCACCTCCACAAAAACGGCTGAGTGCGTACTACGGGTGTAATTCTTCTGTTTGAAAGCATTTGGCAATGCGCCTGTAATTTCCCGAATGGCTTTACCCCCATTTTGGTCAACGAGCGTTTGCAGCGAAATAGCCACCAACGGATCATTTTTTAAGCGCAGATGCTTGTCGGCAAACGTTACATCTTCCCATTTGACCCCTTTAAACGGCGAATCAGGCATCTTTTTTGCCAGCTTAAGTAACGATTTCCCCACTTCTTCACAAGCGGCCTTCACAGCAGAACCAACAGTGGCCGCCGTCCAGGAGCCTCCCGAAATAGGCGCTATCGGCATATCTGAATCCCCTAGTTTGAAGAGCACATCGCTCACGGGCATTCCGAGCGTATCGGCGGCAATCTGCGTCATAATCGTGTAGGTGCCGGTACCGATATCGGCGGTGGCGCTACTCACCCGCAGTTTGCCATTCACCATTAAAACGGCTTCGGCGCGTGCGGGCATCTGGTTTGCATCCCATATTCCAGTAGCCATCCCCCAACCAATGAGATTATGATCTTTCTTCATGGAGCGTGGTTCCGGGTTGCGACTGTTCCAGCCAAAGCGTTCGGCACCCTGCCGGAAACACTCCCGAAGCTCCTTACTCGAATAAGGACGTTTTTCGTTGTGGTCCATATCGGTATAGTTCTTCAACCGAAGCTGAAGTGGGTCCATACCGAGGTCATAGGCTAGTTCATCCATCGCTACTTCCAGCGCATGCATGCCCGTTACCCCACCCGGTGCGCGCATATCGAGCGGACTATATACATCCAGCGGCACCAGCTTATAGTCCATCTTTACGTTTTCTGTTGGATAAAGCTGTCCGCCCCAGTTAACGACCACTTCGGTATAATCTTCAAACTGCGACGTTTCGCCATATGCGTCATGATAGAGGGCATTCATTGTGCCATCTGCCAGTGCGCCCAGCGCGACATTCTGCACAGTTGCCGGACGATGCCCGAAGGTGAACATCTGCTGGCGTGTAAGCGAAACCCGCACCGATCGTTTCAGTTCACGAGCCGCCATCACCGCCATAAACAATTGATATTGAGGCCTTAATCCCGACCCAAAACCACCGCCCATGTAAGGCGAGAGCACCCGAACGTCTTTAAAAGGGATGTTGAATACCTGCGAAACGTACAGAATACTATTGGTTACGCCCTGCGTTTTATCATAAATCGTCAGTTTGCCACTTTTGTCATATGAAACCGTTGTGGCAAACAACTCCATCGGGTTGTGGTGCTCGGCGGCATGAACGTACCGCCCAGCCATTTTATTCGGGTCTTCATTATAGACCTTGTCAAAGTCGCCACGCGGTTTTGGCGGTGGTGGTTTCAGCAGGTCGGCGACACCATGTTTGGGTTTACGGGCTTTGTGCAGATTGGCTTCCAGGTCAGTTTCATGAGTAGCTTCTTCATACTCAACCCGAATTAACGTGGCCGCATAGCGTGCCAGTTCAAACGTTTCGGCAACGACCAACGCAATGGGTTGACCGCTGTATTTGATGGTGGCATTGTGCAATGGCCGAAACGGTGCCCCCGGTGGAGCATCCTGGTCTTTATAGCTTATGTCGAACCAGGCAAGTTTTGGCCGGTTTTCGTGCGTAAATACCTGCAAGACACCGTCGAGACCCAGTGCATCACTAGCGTCGAAGGATTTGATTTTACCCTTGGCAATAGCACTGGATACAACGACGCCATACGTTAAATCGGGCACGTTGAACTCAGCGGCATATTTGGCTTTGCCTGTTACCTTATCGACACCGTCGACACGGTTAATTGGTTTACCGATTGACCCGGTTATTAGTGGTGCGCTCATTCGGTTGGTTCGAGTTTAGCGGCTTGTCCCAACGCCCGTACAATAGCGCGTTTAGCCAGTTCGATTTTAAAAGTATTATGTCCAAATCCCTGTGCGCCAGCCAATAATATGTCGGCTGCTGCCTGGAAGTTTTCTTTCGTGGCCGGCTTACCAACCAACGCGGTTTCTGCTTCGGGTTTGCGCCAGGGTTTATGAGCTACTCCACCTAATGCAATTCGAGCCGTGGTTATGGTATCCCCATCCATCTCAAGGGCGGCAGCCACCGACACCAGTGCGAAGGCATAGGAAGCCCGGTCGCGGAGTTTCAGATAGGCGAAATAGTCCGGGAAGCCTTTGGCGGGCAGGTCGATGGCCGTAATAAGTTCATCGGGTTCAAGGGTATTGTCGATTTCGGGGGTATCGCCGGGGAGCCGGTGAAATTCGGCAAACGGTATCGTCCGTTCTCCATTTGGCCCTTTCACGCGTACCTCCGCTTCGAGGGCCGCCAGCGCCACACACATATCAGACGGGTGTGTAGCGATGCACTGATCGCTTGTCCCCAGAATAGCGTGAATTCGGTTGTAGCCATTGATGGCCGAGCAGCCCGAGCCGGGTTCCCGTTTGTTGCAAGGCGTAGCGGTATCGTAGAAATAATAGCAGCGGGTGCGTTGCAACAGGTTGCCACCGTCGGTCGCCATATTTCGCAACTGGGGCGACGCCCCCGCCAGAATTGTTTGCGACAATAATGGATATCGTTCAATAACCTGCTCATTATAAGCCGTATCGGCATTTGTTACGAGTGCTCCAAGGCGCAAACCACCATTTACATTTTCAGAAATAGTCGCCAGCGGAAGCCGGGTTATGTCGATCAGGTGGGTAGGATGCTCCACATTTTCCTTCATCAGGTCAATGAGGTTAGTGCCGCCCGCAATGAATTTGGCGGTGTGTTCGGATGCCCGTTCGCGCACGGCGGTATCTACGGCATCGGTTCGGGAGTAAGTGAAGCTGTTCATGCGGTTTTCAGGTTCATGACGTCTTCAATGGCATCCACAATGTTTGTGTAGGCTCCACAGCGGCAAATATTACCACTCATAAGTTCACGAATATCAGCGGTAGTTCTCACTTTGCCTTCGTTCATCAACCCAACTGCCGAACAAATCTGGCCGGGCGTACAGTAGCCACATTGAAAAGCATCATGTTCTATAAATGCTTTTTGTAAGGGGTGTAATCCACCTGCTGAACCGTTTACAGTATCAGCAAGACCTTCAATAGTTGTAATTTGAGCATCTTCCTGCATCACAGCTAGTGTTAAACAGGAGTTGATGCGTTTGCCATTAACCAATACGGTACAGGCCCCGCATTGTCCATGATCACACCCTTTTTTGGTACCGGTCAAGTCCATATACTCCCGAAGTGCATCGAGAAGCGTGGTCCAGGGAGCAATTTTCAGTTCGGTTTCTTTGCCATTGACAGTCAATTTGACCGACTGAATCGGGGGCAGCGAAGGCGGTCGCTGGTCGGGCGGATACGTTTCTACAGCAGAGTTCATAGTGATTTGAAGTAAGTCTATACCTGATTACCCAACCCCCATGAAATCGTTGTTGTTTTAAAAAATAGGTAAACGGTCCGTGATCTGGTTAATCCGGACTTTAACTGTAAATGAGTAACAACTCACCCGTATTCTTGTTAATTCAACGTGCCTGTCACGACAACCTCTTTGCATTTGATCTGCAACCAGACAGCGCAATAACTCAACGACTATAATCAAAATGACTGCTAAATCATTTTTCACTAACACCTGGACTGTTATCAAAGACGCCTTTAGTGGCTTTATGGATGATCGGTGTTTAAAGCTTAGTGCCGCTTTAGCGTATTATACTGTTTTTTCGCTGGCCCCTTTGTTGGTATTAATCATTTCTGTGGTGAGTATTTTTCTGGGACAGGATGCTATTCAGGGAGAAATATTTTCGCAGATCAACGGGCTGGTAGGAAACGAAGCCGCCAAACAGATACAGGATATGATCAAGAGCGTCAGTTTGTCGGGGAAAACAAATTCGGCTCTGGCGATTGGCATCGTTACGCTGATCATTGGCGCAACCAGCATCTTTGTGGAGATTCAGGATTCTGTCAATATGATCTGGCGCGTAAAAGCCAAACCCAAGCGTGGCTGGCTGAAATTGATCAAAGACCGGCTTCTGTCTTCATCGCTAGTCGTCAGCTTAGGATTTTTACTACTCGTTTCGCTGATTGTTAACGGGTTAGTGCTGGCGATGAGCGGTTTCCTGACGCGCTACATACCCGGCCTGGGCGTCTATATAATCAGCGCCGTTAATTTTATGATCAGCACAGGCGTAGTTGCCACGCTCTTCGCAGTTATTTTCAAGGTCCTGCCCGACGCCAAAATTTCGTGGAAAGATGTTCGCTGGGGGGCTCTGTTTACGGCTCTGCTGTTCATGCTTGGCCGCTACCTGATTGGCCTGTATATCGAAACAACCAGCACCAGTTCCGCCTATGGAGCCGCCGGGTCGCTCATTGTGATTCTGACATGGATCTATTACACAGCCGCTATTCTTTATTTCGGGGCTGAGTTCACTCAGGCGTATGCGAATCACTTTGGCATAAAAATCGAACCGGCAGACTATGCTGTGTACGTTGAACAAACCGAACGGGAACGGGATGTAAAGACGATTCCAATCCAGCAAAAGGTAGACGCCGGTAAAAAGTGATATCTATTTACAACCCTATAAAGTTTCTATAACCTTATAGGGTTGTAATCTAAGCCCAGACTCAATTACGCTCCCTTTTTAGGGTCAATGACAACGTGCCTGATGCGCTGACGCTTCCATGTGTAGGTGACATGCACCAGTCCATCGGCGGTTTGAATAACGGCCGGATAAGAATATTCTCCCGGTTCGTTTTCGAGAACGGCCAATGTTTTCCAGGTTTTACCATCGTCGGAAATAGCCACATCGAGGGGGGTGCGCGGCCCACCGGATTTACCAGGCGTGGGCGCTACCGGATTATAGACGAGCACCTGCCGACCGTCTTTCAGGGTAACGGCATCCGTTCCGGAGTTCGGGTTTGGCAGCGACGTTTTTTGTAAAGGTGACCAAGTTTTACCCCCGTCCTTTGACCATGTCTCGGCAATAAAACCACTTTTCTGACTCCGGCATAATGCCTGTAATTGCCCGTTGGGGTGGAACAAAACGCTCGGCTGGATGGCGCCATCTTCGACACCGTCATTGATAGCTGCCGTTTTCTGCCATGTTTTACCCCAATCGCTGGTCTGCTCAAAATGCACGCGCCAGTTGTGATCCTCTGAGCTGGTAGGGCACAATAAAACACCCGAAGGCAACAAAACCGGTTTGTTCTTAATGGGGCCTGCAATCCCCTCCGGCAGTCGCTCGGCCTCCGACCATGTTTTACCATTGTCTTTCGAGCGTTTCAATAAACCCCACCAGGTCGACGGACTTGGCCCTACTTTATAAAACAGAATTAACTCACCTTTGGGAACTTGAAATAACACCGGATTCCAGCAGGGCAACCGCTTTCCATCAGGTTGCACACCCGTTGCCACCTCTACAGGTGCTGTCCAACTTGTTTCAGACCGACTACTGACCCAAATGCCTACATCAGGATTCCGCTCGTGTGTGCCACCAAACCAGGCAGCCACCAGTCCCTGTGGCGTTTGAGCAATTGTAGAGGCATGGCATTCCGGGAAAGGAGCCTGTTCATAAATGAACTCACGTTTGAGAATAGCGGGGTTGCTTTGTTGCGCGAAAAGGCGCGGGATAGATACTAGACTTACAACCAGTAGGCAAAGGGCGATTTTTTTCATACGCTCAAAATACGTCAAAATTAATTTCTTACTCTTCATCCCGAATACACCTGATCGATATCATTTCTCTGGTAACATACCCCTTTTATCAGAATGAACACACGCTATAAGGGTTATTCAATCCTGATGAAATACACGCTCCAACGTGTTGGTTACCGGCGAGTTGTCGGGATTCGTCTCCATCAGATCAGCCATGTATGCCCACCATTTTTTCATAATTGGCAAGCTTGGCAAGGCATCTATAGTATGGCCGGGCATACGTTTCTGAACAGCGAAAAGCGTGCCCGTCGAACGGTCAAGGTAGATCGAATAGTCACGAATGCCCGCGTCTATGAGGGTTGCCGTTAACTCCGGCCAAATTTCATCATGCCGACGTTGGTACTCAACCTCAACGCCCGGTTTCAACTTCATGGTAAAGGCTATTTCTTCCATATGTTATGATGGCGCAAGGCTCTGGCCTTGTGTCTACTATTCACCGGCCTCTGGCCGGATTACAATATAATATATAAACAAATCCGGCCAGAGGCCGGTGAATAGTAGACACAAGGCCAGAGCCTTGCGCCATCGCTCACGGCCTTGCGCCATTGCAACTAACGTTTCATTTTATACAATTCCGTACCAGCCAGCAGAAAACAGCCTAACCCATAATCGTCAAAATCGGGCTTACTGTCGTAGGTTACTGGCTGGCCTTCTTTGGGTTCTTTGCCGGTTCCCTGCACATAGCCTAAAAAGCCATTCGGATGCACGGATTCGGTTGCCATCGCGTTCCAGGCTTTGGTGATAATGGGGGTGTACGTTTTCCCATCCAGCAAACCATGATTAACGCCCCACGCCATACCGTAAGCAAACAGAGCCGTACCTGTCAGCTCTTTGCCGCCAAAATTTGCAGGGTCATGCAGACTCACATTCCAGTAGCCATCCGGGCGTTGCAGCGGTGGTAGTGCCTTCATCATCTCAAGGTAAGTTTTCTTGTACTCGTCACGGTGTGGAGCATCTTTGGGAATAATATCCAAAACGCGCACCAGGGCGGCTACAACCCAGCCGTTCCCACGCGACCAGTAGCAGTCTTTGCCGTTTGGTTCTTTGTATGGCGGCACAAAATCTTTATCCCGCCACCACAAACCATCTTTCGGATTATACAGCCCATTACCCCCGTGTTTGGTTTTCGAGTACATATAAATCTGGTACATCTTCTCCAGATACTTGGAATCTTTTTCCAGAACACTCAATTGCGCAAATACGGGCATGGCCATTTGCAGCGCGTCGACCCAGTTCCAATCGTCAACCTTATCGCTGTTCACCATCGCATCAACTGACGCTTTGATGTCGTTCAGGCGCTCGGGCTTTCGATCAATTTGGTATAGATCGATGTAGGTTTGACCACAACACTGGTCATCGGCGTTGCGCGTTTTGATACCGCTCCGTAAGCCCCAATGATGTTTATTGCCCCAGTCAACCGCGTAGTCGTAGTAGGGTTTCTGTTTGTCGATACCATACAACGCCATGAGGCCTTCATAATATACGGCCCGCGTCCAGATGTTGCTGGGTCGTGTTTTATTGGTTACGATTTCTTTGCCGGGATCAGGCCATGACGCCATGAAGTAGGCATTGGCAAGCGTCATTTTTGCCAGAATATCTTTCTTTTGAGGCAATTTCTGCGCCTGCGTACTTAGCGAGAACACGACAAGTAACAGCCCAAGACTACCTGTCAACGATTTAATTATCATTGTGTTACGATGAATTCGATTGACTTATCAGGCAATAACTGAAGCCGTATATTTTTTAAGTTCTACACAATCGCCCGGTAAGGGATGTGAATTCCAGTGCTGGTGAGTTGCCAAAGCCGCACCCAATGCCGATGCCTGTGCCACCGACGCAGCGTAAACTTCAATGTTGGGGAAAGCCCTGGCCAGCAGGTTCATATAAATTGGGTTTTTACCAAAACCCCCATCCACAAAAATCCGTTTTACATCGGCCCGGTTAGGCGATGTGTCCGTCAGCACAAGGTTGGTGGAGATTAATTGCTGGGCGACAATGTCCAGAATCAGCTGGTGATACGCTTCTTCGTACGTCGAAAAATCCGACAGGTTGCGCTGCCCGAACAGAGAACCCTGCATCGACAGGAGTTGCTTCCCCTTCGCATCATTCTGTGTGGTTACCCGACCGGCGTGTAGACGCAATTCGTCAATGCAATCAGGACTGTATTGAACCCGAATATATTCATCTACAGGGACTTGAAACTGTTCGGCAAGTCGCTTTATCTGCTGCTCATGTTCGTAACCCGCGAATAGTCGGGACGATTTGACCGACCGTCCTTTATAATGCATGAAGTTCAGGCAGTCGTATTGCAACTCCTCAGCCGTAAGCGGGCTATTGTTGAACGGGTTCATGCTAAGGCACCACGTACCGGTCGAGATCAGGACAAACGGGTCCTGAAACGAAGCCAGATACGGAATCAAAGCCGCCGAACTGTCGTGAAGACCAACCCCCACCTGCACTGTAGAACCGGCAAACGACGTTTGGCGGGCGGAGTCAGACGGAACGATTGGGGCTAAACGTGTGTCAAGTTCCTCTCGTTTAACCCACTCATGATAGGTCTGCCGGTCGAAATCCCAGAGCATGGTATGACAACCGATACTCGTTAATTCAGAAACGGGCCAGTCACTAATCAATTGGCTCACATACTGGGGTAAATGCAGGGCAAAAGCCAGTTTGGCAAAAACTTCGGGTTGCTCGTGTTTGAATCGATATACCTGAAGCCCCGAATTCAAACTACTTAACGAGGGCGATGCTGTTTGTCGGGTTATGGCTGATTCGGGGCCGTATGTGTCAAAAAACTGCTTTAATAACCCTTCGGGATAGGCTTTAAGGTAATTATAAAGTGGACTGAGGGAATGCCCTGCTTTATCAATAAACACCATACTGGCGCCATAAGTCGAAAAGTTAACGGCCCTGATGGAAAACTCAGGTAATGCCATTACCTCCGCGAGAGACGATTTCACCCAGTTGGTCAACCGGTTTAAATCCTCGCACGAATCGCCGTCCTCATCCGTAATTTCGGCAAACTGCTCGGATTTTTCCCAGACGATCCGGTAGTGTTCATCAAAGAGAAATAGTTTTTTATTGGTCTTGCCAATATCGAAGATGGCAATAGCGGGAGTAGGCATGAGTTTTGAATGAGTGAATGAGTGAATGAGTAAATGAGATTGCACCAGCTATTCACTCATTCACTCATTCGCTCAGTCAAAATTAGGTTTACAGTCCTGTTGCTACCGTTTTTGCGCCCCGCTCGCCAATGAGTTGCTGACGCACATCGAGTTGACGATACAGCGCAAGCGGATTCAATGACGCACCCGCCCGACGACGCGCTTCGGCTACCAGTGGGCGAACATCTGTTCGGAAAGCGTCCTGTAAAATCTCCTGTGCCCGAACGGCATCATTGGCCTCGCGAGCCTCTTCCAGCGCTTCACGGTCGACTAAAAGCGCCTGTGCGTACGCTAATTGAATGGCTTCTACCGACTGTAGCAGATCTTCGAGAGGGTCTTTTACATTATGACTGGCATCAATCATCCAGCCGAGATCTTTGGCGTGATTCATCCCTTTGGCGTCTAATCCATCGACCAGCTCCGTAAAAATCAGGAATAACTGGTAGGGCTTAACGCTTCCGGCGGTCAGGTCATCGTCACCATATTTGGAGTCGTTGAAGTGGAAGCCACCAAGTTTACCCTGATGCAGCAGAATCGCGACAATCTGCTCGATGTTGGCATTGGGCAGATGATGGCCTAAATCCACAAGTGTATAAGCTTTCGGTCCGAGTTTATTAGCATACAGGAAGCTGCTGCCCCAATCGCCAACGGTCATCGAATAGAAGTTAGGCTCGAAAGCTTTGTATTCCACGAATAATTTCCAGTCGGCGGGCAAAGCCGCATAAATCTCTTCCAGGCTCGACAGTGTCCGGTCGAAGGCTTTGCGGAAGTTAAGCTGACCCGGAAAACACGAACCATCGGATAACCAGACCGTCAGCGCATCGGACCCTAAGGCTACACCATGCCGGATCACTTCGATATTGTGGTCGATAGCTTGCTGGCGAACAGCCGGATCAGTATGTTGAAGCGACCCGAATTTATAACTCTGTTCAGCCTCGGGCTGGTCCTGAAAGGTATTGGAGTTTACGGCATCAAACCGCAAGCCATGCTGAGCGGCCAGTTGTTTAATGGCTTCGGGATCGGTTGGAATATCCCAGGGTATGTGCAGTGAGATAGCGCCACTTGCGCGATTCAGGGCATGAAGAAGCCCCACATCGGCAATTTTCTCTTCCAGACTGCGGGGTTCTCCCCCGCCCGGAAACCGTCCAAAACGGGTACCGCCCGTTCCCAGCGCCCAGCTTGGAATAGCAATTTGAAACTCTATAAGTTTCTGGATAATGGGTTCGGCCTTTGCGACCTCCTGCGTCCAGTATGACAATTTACGCTGATGGCCTTCTAGCTGTTTCTGGTTATAATCAGCGATGTGTTCGGGTTTAAGTTGCATAGAGGTTTAGTCTAATTAATGAATAATGGATAATGAACAATGGTCAATGTTTTAGTCATAGCCCATCCTCATTATCCATTATTCATTGTACATTATTTATTTTACCGAACAAAGGCCATTGCCACACCGCCGTCTACGTTCAGGACGTTTCCTGTCGATTTGGCCAGCAATCCGTTCACGAACGCCAGACAGGCATTGGCAATGTCGTCGGGTAAAATAATCTCGTTCAGTAAGGTACGCTTGGCGTAGTAAGAAGGCAGTTCGGCAACAGTAATTCCGTAGGCTTTGGCGCGGCCTTCGGCCCAGGCACCGGCCCAGATTTTCGAGTCGGAAATAACCGCGTCAGGGTTTACCACATTTACCCGAATATGATCTTTACCCAGTTCGGCAGCATTCAGGCGGCTTAGGTGCAATTGAGCCGCTTTCGCCGATCCATAGCCTGCGTTATTTGGTCCCGAAACCAGGGCATTTTTGCTGACGATATTCAACACATCGCCCCCCAATTTCTGTTTCCGCATGACCTCAACCGCTTTCTGCGTTACCAGAAACTGGCCTTTTACCAGAACGTCGTACAGCAGATCCCAGTCTTTCTCGGTATGCTCTTCGATGGGTTTGGAAATGCTCAGTCCGGCGCAGTTAACAACGATATCGACACCACCAAAAGCCAGCGACGAAGCACTAAACGCATTGGCAATAGTCTCTCCACTCGTCACATCCAGCAATACAGCCGTGTAAGCATCTTTCCCGTATTGCTTTTGAAATTCTTCTTTGGCACCCGCCAGCCGGTCGGCGTCATTGTCGTTGATAACCACAACGGCCCCTTCGGCTAGGAACGTTTTGGCAATGGCTTTCCCGATACCACCCGCGCTACCCGTAATCAGGGCAATTTTGCCCGAAAGTGGCTTTGGTTTGGGCATCCGGGAGAGTTTTGCCTCTTCCAGCAGCCAGTATTCAATATCGAAAGCTTCCTGCTCCGGCAGGCCAACATAGTCTGAAACAGCTTCGGCGCCCTTCATTACGTTGATGGCGTTGGTGTAAAACTCAGCCGCCACCCGCGCCGTTTGTTTGTCTTTGGCAAAGGTGAACATGCCCACGCCCGGATACAGAATCACAACCGGATTCGGGTCGCGGATAGCAGGGCTGTTATCATGCTTACACCGTTCGTAATAAGCCGTATAATCGGCACGATAATCGGCAAATGCCTTGTCCAGATACGCTTCACTTTCAGCTGATGATAGTTGAACCGGGTCAAGCACCAGCGGGCGAATTTTGGTCCGCAGGAAGTGATCGGGGCAGCTTGTGCCCAGGCGAGCCAGACGAGGCAAATCATTCGAGTTAACGAATTCCAGCACACGTTCGTCGTCGGTAAAGTGACCAATCATCCGGCGGTGGCCCGATGCCAGACCCCGCAAGGTAGGCATCAGCGCTGCCGCCTGTGTTTTACGTGAATCGGCATCCGTACTTTCGCGGGCCACGCCACCAAAAACTGGTCGTTTTTTGCCGTAGTTTGCATTCAGATATTCCGATGCCTGCTCAATAACTTCCAGAGTGTTGATATATGATTCGTAGGATGTGTCGCCCCAGGTGAACAGACCATGTCCGCCCAGAATTACGCCCCGCAGATTCGGGTTGTTTTTTACGGTTTCCTCAAGTTTCAACCCCAGGTCGAAACCGGGACGCTGCCACGGAAGCCAGGCCATTTTGTCGCCCCAGATCTGGTGCATAATAGCTTCACCATCGCGACTGGCGGCAATCGCAATCAGTGCGTCGGGGTGAAGGTGATCAATATGTTTAAACGGCAATAGCCCGTGCAAGGGCGTATCGATAGACGGTGCAGCGCACTTAGGATCGAATAGACAATGGTCAAACAGGCCAACCATCTCATCTTCGAATTCCAGCCCCCGATAGCGACTTTTTAATGCATGCAAACGATCAACATAGAGGTTAGCACAGCCTTTTTTGGTGAGTGTGCCAATGTCCCCACCCGATCCTTTCACCCACATCACCTCAACGGGCTCACCCGTTAGCGGGTTGGTTTCCAGTAATTTAACTGATGTATTTCCCCCGGCATAGTTTGTCAGGCGCAAATCGGCCCCAAGCAAGTTGGAGCGATAAATAAATAAAGCAACTTCGTCACCTGCTAATTCTGCTGCCTTTTGATCATCCCAGAGGTAGCTAACATAGTTGAACGTTTGCGTCGTATTCATAGAAAATAAGTAAGTAGTATCGGTATGCAATCTTGTTTAAGACAAAGAAAGCGTTTTTTGTTTTCTCCTGCTTCATGTACTCTCCTGTTAGTCTTATTAAATTATTTGATTATTTTTTAATACCTTACCCAGATTTGAATGCAGGAGAGAACAGGTAAGTTTCTGAAATAAGCAAAGATAAATTTGTTAAAAATTATGACTGGGCTGTGTCTCTACGACTGACCGTCTTGTGCCACCAAATTTACAATTACTTAACCGTGGCCTTAATCTGGGTGTAGTATTTCACAAAATATCAGAATTGAGTCGGACAAAATTTGGCAACGCCAAACAACTGGTCGTACCGGTTACCAAAGTATTAAAACAGTATTGTAATTGATTTCTTTATGCAAGTTCTGATTGGTATTATTTACCACACAATTGGTGGCGGTTTTTCAGGCAGTTTTTATATGCCTTTTAATAAAGTGAAAGGCTGGGCCTGGGAAAGCTTCTGGATTGTAGGAGGTCTTTTTTCCTGGCTCATCGTACCTCCCATAGCCGCCTACTTAACCATCCCCGATTTTGGCGCTATCATTGCCTCGGCCGATATGAATGTTAAGACGCTTACGTTTGTATTTGGTTTGCTTTGGGGTATTGGTGGGCTAACGTATGGTCTTGGCGTTCGCTATCTGGGCATGTCGCTGGGAAATTCAGTTGTATTAGGGTTCAGTTCGGCTTTCGGCGCACTGGTACCTTCCATCTACTATAATTTTAACCCGGTTAAAGGAAAAGTCTCCTTTACCGATATGCTGGGCTCTAGTGGCGGGCAGCTGGTGTTGCTGGGTGTATTTGTTTGCCTTATTGGCATCGCCATATCGGGTAAAGCCGGTATGATGAAGGAAGCTGAACTTTCGGAGGCTGAAAAGAAAGCCTCTGTCAAAGAGTTCAGCATTGTGAAGGGCCTGATCATTGCCGTGATTTCCGGGATTTTAAGTGCTTTCTTCAACTATGGAATCGAAGCGGGCAAACCCCTGGCCGAACAGGCTGTTGTGCAAGGCTGCAACCCACTGTTTCAGAATAACGTAACTTATGTGGTACTACTGTGGGGTGGCTTGACCACCAACTTTTTATGGTGCATGTACTTAAACGCCAAAAACAAAACTTTCGGCGATTACACCAATACCCGGACACCCATTCTGGCCAATGTTCTTTTTTCGGCAACCGCTGGTACCATGTGGTTTCTGCAATTTTTCTTTTACGGAATGGGTGAAAGTAAACTGGGCAATGGTGCCAGTTCCTGGATTACGCACATGGCCACCATCATTCTGACCGCGAATATGTGGGGCCTATATTTGAAGGAGTGGTCGGGCGTATCGGCCGCAACTTACCGCACCTTCATCACCGGTATTGTTGTGATTCTTATTTCAATTGTCCTGGTGGGAATCGGCAATTCTCTTTAAACAGAGGATGAATACGTCAACACGACTCCCACGAGTAGAAAGGGGTTAACAGGCACTCATAACGGCATAAAACGGATTTGGTGGCGGGTTTGACAACCTGCCACCAAATCCGTTTTATGCCTGGGCTAACCCCAATCGTATGGCTTGCTCAACAGGCGAATAGTTGTCATCAGCTCGATACAATTGTATTGGTTCGGCTGGCAAGAGTGGTGGCTGCGCCATAAAACGCGGTCGCAGGCCGTGGTGTGCCTGAGCCGCGTGGATCAGGAACGGGTGGCAAAGGTAAACGGTCCCCGCTTCACCCATCGCTAATTCCAGAGGTCGGTTTAGTGTCCCGTCCAATTGCTGAGCCAATTCAATAAACGACAATCCTACATCACCAGCCGGTTCCAGAAGCGTAGGCACATCCAGATGAGAGCCCACCAGAATTCGTGTTGGGGCATCGTCCGGGCCAACATCCGAGAATAAAAACAGCATCAGTAAGGCCCGACCTTTCGAGGATACGTTGAGCCGCCAGGAGCCGTCGTCACCCGCAAAGCTGGCTTCGGCATGCCATCCGTCATCGCCGGGGTCCTCATCACTCGGAAACCGCACAGGAAATGTGCCTAAACTCCCTATCGGACGCCAGCGCCCTTTGCCAACCAGTTGGTCATACGCTTCCTTCAAAACGGGGGTGTTGACTGCCTGCCGAAACGGTTCCTGCGCGTAATCACCCAGTCGGATAACAGGCTTCGTCCAGGTTGCGGGATCGTCAGGGTTACAGTTGGTATCGCGCCACAAAATAGCCCGGCCTTCGTCGGCTAGTTGCCGGGAAAATGCCCGATCGATTCGAACAAAGCCATTCTGAATAAATTGCTGTATTTGGTCGTTGTTGAGCATCCTGTTTTCAGTTAACCGTTGATGACAACTAGTTTCTATTCCAGCCCACAGGAACGGCCGGGCTAGAATAGGGCTCCTGCTATTTTCATTACATTATCAGCCTTCCCCATTGTGTAGAAGTGCAGTACCGGAGCACCGGCAGCAACAAGTTCCTTTCCTTGTTGAATGCACCACTCTACCCCAACCTGACGAGCCTGCTGGTCGTTCTCACAGGCTTCGACTGCCTGAACCAGATCGGCAGGCATTTCGAGGTGAAACAGTTTAGGTAAGATCTGGAGTTGCTTGCGGGTACTGAGTGGTTTTAGACCGGGAATAATGGGTACGGTGATGCCTTCATTCCGGCAGCGGTCCACAAAATCGAGGTACTTCTTATTGTCGAAAAACATCTGTGTTACGATGTAATCAGCCCCTTTATCGATTTTCTGTTTCAGGTACCTGAAGTCCGATTCGTGGTCGGAGGCTTCAAAGTGTTTCTCTGGATAAGCCGCCACGCCAATACAGAAATTACTGGGTGCTAACGCCGTATCTTCTTCATGCAGATAGATTCCCTGATTCATATTGGCGACCTGTTCGACCAGTTCACTGGCATAGGAGTAGCCGTTTTCCTTTGCCTTGAAGGTTGAGAATGGTTTGGCCGGATCGCCCCGAAGTATCAGCGCATTGTCGATTCCCAGATAGTGTAAATCAATCAGGAAATCTTCGGTTTCTTCACGGGAGAAGCCGCCACAAAGCACGTGCGGCACCGCATCGACACCAAACCGATGCATGATGGCAGCACAGATTCCAACTGTGCCGGGCCGTTTCCTCGTCACTATTTTTTGAATGGTGCCATCGGGCAGTGGTCGTTCAATGTACTCTTCCCGGTGATAGGTAACGTCAATAAACGGGGGCTTAAACTCCATCAGCGGCTCAATATTATCGAGCAGGCTTTTCAGATTATCCCCTTTGATGGGCGGAATGACTTCAATCGAAAAAATGGGTTTGCCGTTAGCGGCCTTGATGTGATCGGTAATTTTAGTCATCAGTCAGTTACGCCCCTCAGCTTATAAGAGCCAGCGAATAGTGGGGCAAAGTTAACGGGAAAACACCGCCAGCCGCATGTAAATTCCGTTTGCAGCGCCATTACTCCAGGGTTGTATGTCAACTCGCTGGCCCAGTGCTGTTTTGTTTTTCACCTGATGGAGTTTTGGTATCCCCCAACCCACCAGCGACCCGAAGGCAGCCCCTGCCAGCAAATCGGTTGGATAATGTAAGCCACCTTCATACCGAAGCACACAGGTTGCCGTTGCCAGTCCCAGCGATCCTATCCAGACCACGGGTTTCAGCCGGGAGTTCGGGAAATAATGACGGAACACTTCGCCTGTAAAAACCGCCGTGGCAAAAGCATTTGTAGCATGTCCTGAAAAAAATGACTGACGGGCATCCCGGGTCATTTTCTCGTCTAACGGCGCAACTGGATTATACACAAACGGACGAGTGCGCTGGGTAACCCCTTTTACGCTTCGCTCAATTCCATTGGCCAATGCGATGGTTTCGATAAACATGACCGCAACGGTTTTAACATCCTGACGCATTGGTTTCGTGCCAAGTGTCAATGCGCCGAGCAGAACTGCGTTACCTGCCAGCGTTACATCACTTAATCGGTCGGCAGTGGTTGACCAGTGGAACGTCGCTTTTCGGTCGAACGCATTGATTTCGTCGCGATTGAGGGATGATATCTCTGTTGGCGTCAGTGGGTCGACCGCTGAGCGAAGTGCAACCGAGGTTCCAAGTGTTATGGCCCCAACACCCAGCAACGTAAGTTCCTTACCCGTTTTTAACTCATAAGGAGACTGCGCAAAAGTGGGAAGAATGAAGAATGAAGAATGAAGAGTGAAGAGTATACAAATAACTAGTTGCTGGCAAAAAAAAGGTTTACTATGCTTCATGTGTCAACTATCAAATTTTATTAAACCACTTTCACAACTACCGGCTCATTGGCAAGATAAACCAGCACGCCCTCCACTTCATGAAACCCCATCTCACGGTATAAGTTCGTGAAGTATTTTAGTGAATCTTTTGGGTTAGTCATCACTGCCCCTTCCTCTCCTGAACTGACTGGCACCGATTCATATTGCACCAGCACAATATGTCCATCGGCAAAATGCACAACCCGATGCGGGGCACCGTGCATACGTCTGCTGCTCAGGATAGTACGATCTGTGTCTACGCGGAGTGCCGGATCAAACAACGACACCAGAGCCGGATGGGATACAATTGCCGTTAAACTCTGCTTCAAATCAGCTCGTTCGACCTGCCGCACCAGCCCCTCGCTCACCAGTTGCCGAAGTACGTTATCAATACTTTCGGGACCTCGTATCAGGCTCAGGGCCGCGCAGAGTTTGCGGTCGCGTTCGCGGGTACGCTCAAAGGTTGCCACATCAAACATACGGTCGGCCTGTCGGCGGAGCTGCAAATCCTGCCCCCGGCTCCCACTGACGATTTCGTCCAGCACAATCTCATCGAGTGGCCCAGTGTCTTTCTTGTGCGAGTACGAATCTCCGCATAAACTGATCTGGTAACTATACTGACCTTCCTGCCAGGCGCAGCCGCAGTTTCGGGCCACATCACTATCGCGCAGGAACGCCTGAAGCCAATGGCTGATGGTGTTTGGCTGGCCTTTGAAATCCTTTACGTCACCGATAATATAAAGCCGGTCTGTTGGGCGGGTGAAGGCCACATAGAGCAGGTTCATGTTTTCCAGAAACGTGCGAGTAAATTCATCTTCATACTGGTCGGCAATGACCCTAGGTGTTCCCTTCAGTTTACTGGTCGTATTGGCGGGTGCCGATAACAAGCGTGTAAGCTGACCGGAGCCGTTTTCGTGCGTTAGTGCGTCGGTACGAATCTCTGTCAGATCGAGCCAGATCGTGCTGTCGTTAATTGGCTCGACTTTCCAGTTGGCAAACGGGATGATCACAACCGGAAACTCCAGCCCTTTCGACCGGTGAACGGTTTGGATACTGACCGCATTGCTGGCGTTACCCTCCACCGAAATTTTCTGCCTGACACCCTCCCAATACAGCAAAAAATCGCTGAGGTGTCCGCTCCGTTTGTGATTGAACGCCAGCACTTCGTCCAGAAAGCGAAACAAAAACGGGTTGTGTTCCGCCTGGTTAAAGAGGCCAAACTGAGCCGTTAACTGTTCAGCCAGTTCATATGGATTTAGTTGCCCCATCACATACGGATCGAGCGGATAGCCTTCGTCGGCCAGGTAGGCGTAGGTAGCGTCGATATCTGCCTCGGCCACGAGCCGTAGTTTCCCGGTCAGCGCATCATCAGGGAATATGCCCCGCACCACCCGATGAAACAGGTACAGCAATTCATACCGCAAAAGCTTTTGATCGGGTCGTTGCAGGAGCTGCATCAGCGTGACAAGCCACTTTACCGGGTCCGAAAACTCCAGCGACAGCGAATCGGCCGACACCAGCGGAATTCGCTGCGCATTCAACTCATTGGCCAGGGCTTTGGCATGCGATTTTTTGCGACAGAGAATGGCGATGTCGCCGTATTTGTAGCCATCTGCCAGCGATTTTTTCAGATGCTCGATTGTTTTTTCGAGCATCTGCGCTGTAAGGTCTTTATCAGCTTCATCGTCTTTCGCCACAAAGTCGATCTGTACATGACCGGCAATGTGTGCGTTTGGCTGGGCTTTCTGGTGAAACAACTGTTCCGCATCAAACACATCGGCTAGTTTTGGATGCATCTTTTCGAACTTGCGGGCCGTAAATTCAAAGAAGTCGTTGTTGAACCGCACAATCGGCTCGGCGCTTCGCCAGTTTGTATCCAGCATTTCGGATTCCAGATGACCGTCGAGCATATCAATTCGGTCGGCGGTCCAGGAGCCGGGTTTATGGGCCTGTTTCAATGTATCCAGATCCTTGCGGTGCAGGGATACAATCTGGTCCATATCGCCCCCCCGGAATCGGTAAATAGCCTGTTTCCCATCGCCAACGGCCAGGTTGAAATGCTCGGAACCCAGCGCATTTTCGATCAGCGGCAACAGGTTGGCAAATTGAAGCCGGGAGGTATCCTGAAACTCATCGATGAGGATGTGATTGTATTTCGTACCCAGCCGTTCATACAGAAACGGCACCGGCTCCGACGCCACGACGTTCAGGATTTTTTTATTGAATTCTGAAATATGTACCCGCCCATCTTTCCGCAGTAAATCATCGAATTCAACGCGTATCTGTTTGAGCAACGCCAGTTTCTGCAAATGCGGTAGCAAGCACTCGAACAACGTAACCTGATGACCTCGATCGGCACGAATGGCTATAATCTGGGTAATACAGTCGCCCAGATCGGCGGCCATATTATCAATCATCCCTTTTATGGACAGGGGTGCTTTTTTGGTGTACCATTCGCCATTATTGAGCGCATTATTAACGCGTACACCTGCATCTTTTTGTGCATTGCCTTCGGCAATACTTTTAAGAAATCCACCTACTCCGCTAGCTCCGTAACTAAAATCAGTCTCGTCCAAGCCCGCATCCGCAATTAACTTCCAGGCTCTCTTACCTTGATCAACAATCTCACGTTCAACCTGTTGATTGTGATTCATCAACTGCGTACGGATGGTCCTCAGTGCCCCCGGCGATAACTCCTGAGCGGCATTGACAGCTTCGTAGAATTGGTCGGAGGTGAGGTTGCGCCCAAACTCTTTAAGTAATTCGGGAAGCTGGTTCCAGCTTTTACCCTCCGTAGCCGTGTGAGAATAGTACTCGCTCAGGATGGTTGTAATTTCTTCCATCTCGTCGGTACCCGCCTTCTCGATCAGGTTGTCGATAGCGAGTTCGAGTACTTCGTCGGTTTCGAGTTCAACATCAAACGAATAAGGTAAGCCTAACTCGTCGGTGAAGGCGGTTACAATGCGCTGCGTGAAGGAGTCAATGGTGGTGACGCTGAAATCGGCGTATCGGTGCAGAATCGTTTTAAAAACATCGGATGCTTTTTTCCGCAACTCACTTTTAGCCACGTCGAACGCATCGGTTCCCGGTTGTAGGTCATAGAGTTCAACAACCAGATCGTTCAGCAAGGGCGATTCTTTTGTTCCGGCGATACCCGACAGATTTTCCAGAATCCTATTCTTCATTTCGTTGGCAGCCGCGTTCGTAAACGTAACCGCCAGAATACGCCGAAAATAGTCCTCTTTTTCCTTCGGCTGCAAGGCCAGTTTGAGGTACTCTTTTGTGAGCGTGTATGTCTTCCCCGACCCAGCCGAAGAACTGTATATCTTGAACATAAGGAATTGAAGGAGGAAAGGGAAGAGGGGGAAGAAAGGGAGGAGGAAGGAGCGTCACTAGTCTATTTTCTCCTCTTTCAATCCCTTTCCTTCCTCTCCTCCTTCCTCCCTTTAAAAATTATACCGCAACCCCACTCCAGTATTCAAACTCAGAAAAAAGGGAGATTGCAGGAGTTCGATGTAAGCACCGGTTTCCAGAAAAAAGGAGTACGGTTTGTTGACCGGAAAAAATTCGAGTCCACCAACACCCGAACCGCCCAGCGACAGGGTGCTTTGATATTCGCCATTGAGTCGAAGCGGATACGTTTTACGGTTATTGATCTGGCCACCAAAGCCGTAATAAGCCCGCAGACTTTCGCTTTTTGTCAGCGCGGTGTGCCAGAGATAATGCCCCTGAACGGTCAGTCCAACAGTTTTGTAATCGCCAGGGCCGTAGCTTCGTCGGGTGCCATACAACCCGCCATAGGTACCGATGTTGAGGTCGAAGGCGTGGTTGTTGCCAAAATATTTGCGAATGTTCACCCCCGATGGTTCGCCAATCCGAAAACCGACCGCCCAATTATTATACTGCGCCTGAGCCGTATTTGATGTTGTCAACCAGCTCAACAGAACCAGTACCGTACCCAAAAATAATTTTCTCATAAGAATTTAGTAGCGCTTGATACAAGTTCGGGTTTGGTAGCTTCCTCGCCCGTGCCGAGGGGCAAATCTGTTAAAGAAGGCGATTCCGGCATTTGCTGAAGCACCTCGATGAGCCGTTTATTTTCTGCTGATGTTCCAACCGAAATACGCAGGCAACCGTCGCAAAGTTTCACCTTCGAGCGGTCGCGAACAATTACCTGCTGCTCAATCAGATAGCCGAATGTAGCGTAGGCATCAACAAAATGAACCAGAAGAAAATTGGCATCGGACGGGTGAACGACCTGCACTATTGGCAAAGAAAGCAGGTTGTCGGCCAACTGCTGCCGTTCGCTCAGGATTTGGCTGACCATATTGTTCTTGTCAGCTTCGTGCGTCAGGGCTTCGAGTGCAAGAGTCTGCGTAGGTGCCGAGATGTTGTAAGGCGGCTTGATTTTATTGAGCACACCAATCAACTCCTCCGACGCAAAGCACATACCCAGTCGCAGTGCAGCCAACCCCCAGGCTTTCGAGAAGGTTTGCAGTACAACAAGATTGGGGAAGTTGTCCAGCTCGCTCGTCCAGGAAGGCGTGTCGGCGAAGTCAATATACGCTTCATCGACAATCACCAGCGACTGACTGGCAGTCTCCAGAATCGTCCGAATGGCGTCGGCCTGAAGTAAATTGCCCGATGGGTTGTTAGGCGAACACAGCCAGATCAGTTTTGTATTCTCATTAATAGCCGCTAAAACGGCATCGACGTCAACCTGAAAGTCGGGCGTGAGCGGCACCTTGACAATAGTTACGTCGTTTACTGCCGCCGACACTTCATACATGCCATAGGTAGGCGGCATAATCAGTATCGAATCCTTACCCGGTGTACAGGTGGCCCGAACCAGCAGGTCGATCGGTTCATCGGACCCGTTGCCCAGAAAAATCTGCGTTGGCCGAACGCCCTTTATTGGGGCCAGACGGTGCTTTATGGCTCCCTGGTGAGGGTCGGGATAGCGATTATAATCACCCTGGGTCGCGGAGCCCAGGGGATTTTCGTTGGCATCAAGGAATACGCCTTCTGTGCCGGTATACTCGTCGCGTGCGGACGAATAGGGTGTCAGGGTCAGAATGTGTGGGCGCAGGAGATTGTTGAGACTGAACATTGGAAACGGTATCACGTAAAAATCATGCAAATATACCGCCTTCCATTCGAGCTAACCAGTTACAGGACTTTATTTGCCAGCCGTTATTTCCTCATAGGCCGCTTGCAAACTTCGTACAATGCCATCGCCCTGCCATTCTGTTACGCCCGGAATAGCCGTTGCTTTCAAAACATCTTCTTTAGTTTTCCCTGCCTTAACTTCCTTCCCAACAAAGACCAATAGCTTTTCCAGATAATCCTTAAAAGCCCGAATATCGTCTTTGTTGCCAGTGATTTTTTCCGGATCGAAGGCGTGGCCAAAAACGAAAATAGTTTTGGAATCGAACGTCTTCAGCGTTTTGTCCAGCACCTTAATCCAGTTTTTGATACTGGCTCCGGCACTTCGGTCGATGATTGGATAGCGCCGATTGGACATCAAATCACCCATATGCAGGACATTGGCATTCTCGAAATGGATCAAACCATCACCATCGGTATGGCCCGGCCCGAAATAATAAGCCCGAATGCTTTCGTTACCTACCTTCTCTTTCCAGCCATCGCTGAACGTGTTATCAGGATAAAGCTGCTTGTCCTCCGTTTTCGACTTTTCGGCGACTGCTCTTTGATTTTTCAACGAATTCTCATGCGCTACAACATGCCCCACAAGCCCTTTAAAGGCAATATTTCCGGCCGTATGATCGCCGTGGTGATGGGTATTGATCAATAAATTAATAGGTATATCGGCAGTTTTTTTCAGCGCATCAATCAAGTGCTGAGCCTGTTCCGGAAACTCAGCGTCTACCACCACCCACCCTTCTTTTGTTCGAAGATAGGCAATAGTGCCCCCTTTTTCTGTAAAAACGCCCACCGTTTCGCGCACCATTTTCATCTTATAAGGCTCATCGGCAACGAGTCTAGCAAACAGCGAATGATTGATGAGCGATACACCGCCGAGGGCCAGCACGGAGTTTTGAACAAAATGTCTGCGATTCATACACGTATTGAGTTAGGATTAGTTTTACCTAAAGTGCTTGTTCCGGAACTCACCCGCGACACTTAGCCAATAGGGTTCGTTACGTGCAATTTGGAAAAATTTATGGCAACTACAGCATTAACCGTTACGCTTAGTTACCTCCATAATCTGTTCGGTGGTCGCGCCAGACGGAGTGCGGATGAACGGTGCCCGGAAAATCGCGACTTGGCTGAGCCGAATATTCGATCCAGACACCTGGTCCGTCTATCCGCACATAATCATTTTGCTGGCTCATCGAACCGCTACCTGCGTACGCGATATAGGTGTCGGCTAGCTCAGCCGTGTAGTTAGCCAGAACCGGAGCGGCTGTTGCCGGGTCCAGATCGTTTACGTACAGCTTGATCGCATTGAGCACCAGTTTTTGTCTGGCGGCAGGCAAATCGCCTACTTTCAGGCCCAGTTTTTTCGATGGGAACTGCCCGTCTCTATCGGGGCCAAGTACCACATCTGAAAAGGAGGACGATAACCTGGCTGCAGCCTGCTCATTACTGCTCAGGCTGCCCAACATAGTGCCAAATGCCTGTTGCTCCTGCGCAACGGGTTGGTAGGTGTGTCCATTTACCGTAACGGCACTCATTGGCTCAACGCCCCTGAACGACGGCGTTACACCTGCAACGTTGCCCCCGTTGTATGTATTGGCGAAGGCATAGTGATGCCCTCCAAACTGCAACTCCCATAGACCGGTAGTGCTGGGTGTACCCAGAAAGGCCATGTAATAATTACCCGATGAGAATGTACCGGTCTTGCCGGTAGTCTTTCCAAAGTAATCATCGGCAGCTAAGTTACCTTCCAGCTCATCGAAACCCTCATTGGGTACGTTTTGGGCCATTACAGCGGCCATCAACGCTTTGGCCGCTGTTAGTTGAGCGGCATTGAGCGTGCCCAGCTGAATGCCAACCCGCCTGGGTCGGGCAGAGAACTCCGGAAAGTTTGACCATTTGGTGGCATCAGCTTTCGAATAAGTCAGTTGCAGCATGGCGCGTTGTTCGCTCGTGAGCGTAGCGTTGAACGCATCGGCCAGGCAAACTATCTTTTCCAGCCCTTTAACCGACGCACAGTCGGCGTTTGACTGCGTAGACAGGGAATTGAACACCGGAGAGACAGACGGCGTATGAGTTTGCTGTTGATCAACCAGCAGGGCGGAAAGGATACACAAGCCGATTCCATAAAAAGTGAAGAATTTCATCGTTTAGTTTTGGCTATTGTTTATTGATTATCAACTAGCTACTGCAGTTTTACCCGGTCTTTCTCGTCTTCAGCACTGGTCCTGGCTCTGGCGGCTCCACCTTTGATGGATTGCCCGAATCGGTACACGAACGAAATGTTTGCTACCCGCGTATCCCGCGTGAAGTTGGCGGTGGAGACGACATTCTGAAAATTCTGAATTTCCCGCGAAATCTGGCTGTGGAATACGTCCCGAACATTGAAAACCAAACTAGCTTTTTTATCCCAGAGTTGCTTCGACAATCCCAACGACAACTGGCTGATGGAGCGTATGATGGCCTGTCCTTCGTCGCGATTGCGCCCATGATAAAAACCTGATACCTCGGCGGCCCAACCACTACCAAGTTTGAACTGGTTCGTCAGGTTCAGGTTCATACTGAAAGCTGACGCCTGAAACGGCAGGTCGGCAACGGTGCCGTTGAAAGCCGTATAGGCTCCATTAACAAACAAGTTGGCCGACCAGAACGAGGTAACCGGTAGATGCATACTTATAGCCAGCCCTACGTTGTCGCGAATGGCGATGTTGCCCACACTGCGAACAATCACGTCGCCCTGTTTTTGCAAGGTTTCGGTAATAAATCCATCCGTACGACTATAGTTAAGCGTGGTGGTCAGAAAGTTGTTGTAGGTGTGGCTTAGTTCGAAATTATTGGTGAACTGGGGCCGCAAAAACGGGTTGCCTGTTGAGTAGGCATACCGGTCGATGATGCTCAGAAATGGGTTCAGGTCACGGTAGGCAGGCCGGTCGATCCGTCGGCCTACTGACACCACAAACTGGTTACGCTCGTTGGCTTTATAACTCACAAATAAGGTTGGAAACAGGTTACTATAGTGCCGTACGAACACCGAATCGGGTTTTTCGGGGTTCCCCAACTGGTGACCGGTATATTGCGTATTTTCATAGCGCAACCCCAATTGGCCATACCACTTGCCTACCTGCCGACTCAGGTTACTGTAAACCGCATTAATGCTTTCGTGGTACTTGAACTGGTTGCTCAGACCGTAGTCAGGAGCCTCTACACCATTGGTAGTCAGGAAGTAATTGGCCTGATTGTTCGTGTTGCTGGTGGCCGTTTTTACCCCCGTTTCGAACTTATACT
Organism: Spirosoma pollinicola; assembly: GCF_002831565.1. Lineage (NCBI taxonomy): Bacteria > Pseudomonadati > Bacteroidota > Cytophagia > Cytophagales > Cytophagaceae > Spirosoma > Spirosoma pollinicola. The sequence goes on from NZ_CP025096.1 coordinate 7,266,762, forward strand.
GACCCAGCGGCTGCATGTAGTCCACTTTGGCGGTGAAGATCGTAATGTCGAGGGGAATATCACCCCGGAGCGGAAGTTGACTCAGCAATGCCCCATCCGACGAGTAGGTATTGGTCACTAAGTTCTGAGCGTTACTGGCATTGTAGGTCAGCAAATCGGCCGACGCGCTGATTTCCCGACCTGCGCTCGCTTCGCCAAAGGTATGACGAGCGTTGACATTGATGGCCCCGTTGCGCCACAGCGCCTGACCCGACGATGGCGTTGAAAGCGTTGAATCCACCTTTCCATTTCCATCTGTCAGGCGGGTCGTGGTTTCACCCGTGGGACGTTGCGGGTTATAAAAACCAGTTAGACTGAAACCTAATGTCGTACGGGCGCTGGCAAAATAGTCCATACCCAGTTTGAGGTTGTTGGTTTGATTTTGGTTGATGCGGTGCGCCGACTGATTCAGTTCGCCGGTTTTCAGGCCGTTGGCATCCAGGAAATTACGATGGGTTTCGATGTTGAAATAGCCGTTATTCTGAATAAAGCCGTAGTTGAAAAAGGTATTGACTTTTCCCGAACGGTAGTTCATGCTCAGTCCGTCGTTGCTCTTAAAATAAGGCGAGTAGCCGAGACCCAATGTGAGCGTACCGTTGAAGCCCTGAACGGTTTGTTTTTTGGTGCGGATGTTGATAATACCTGCATTGCCGGATGCATCGTATTTTGCCGAAGGGTTGGTCATGATCTCGATCTGGTTCAGTTGGCTGGCATTCATCGAGCGCAACAGATTCACTAACTCATCACCCGAGAGGTAAGTGAGTTTGTCGTCGAGCATGATCATTACTTCTTTTTTGCCTTTTAAACTTACATTACCGTTGGGATCGACCGATACGCCCGGCGATTTTTCGAGCACATCCAGCGCCGTAGCGCCAGCATTGGAGGGCAGGGCATCCACGTTCAGCACCATGCGGTCGATTTTCTGTTCAATAACGGCTTTCTGGCCCGTCACCACCACTTCGGAAAGTTGCTTCGTCTGGGGTTGCAGGGCAATACTACCCATATCTGTAGCTGGTTGATTGGGCGTTAGTACAAGTACGGGTGATGCCGCGTTCTGATACCCGACAAAGGTGATTTTAACCCGATAGCGACCCTCATTCAGTGATTCGAAGGCGAACGCACCCGTTGGGTCGGTGTAGGTGGCTTTCACAAAAGCTGAATCAACACTGGCAGACACCAGCGCAACGGTGGCAAACTCAATGGGTTTCTGATGCTCATCGAGCACCCGCCCGCTAATATGACCTGGTTTGGATTGAGCCGAAACCGTAAACGACAGGCCCCAGAGTAAAAATAAAATAATAGACGTTTTCATGGCGAAGGAGGCAACTGCCCCGGTGAGTATTTTGATGTTCCAAAGGTCTCACCCTCGCTTCGGGCTGGAAAAAGAACCGGACCAGATCGCCTAAATCCGAGGTTGGACACCCGCTTTTGGCCGCCGAATCCCTGGCCATCATGTTCTCATTTCCCCAGCCATTCCTTAAAATCGGCAATCCGGTCGCCACTCACAAAGATTTCCTGTCGGGGCACGGGCTTTAATTCAACTTTCAGTTTACTGCCCGAATAAGTATGAATGGTCTGAATGGCATCGAGTGCCACCAGAAATGCCCGGTTGACGCGAAAAAATCGTTGCGGATTGAGGAGCGTGGTTAGTTTATCAAGGCTGTACTCAATACTGACATGCTGGCCATCGCGCGTGGTCAGCCAGGTCGACTTGTCCTCAAAGTAAAAATAAGCGATATCGGGTGTTTCGATGCTGCGAATTTTGGTGCCGATGGTCACCATAAATCGGTCTCTGTAGGGCGAAGGAGCCATTTTCAACGCCTGTAACAAGGCGGTCATGTCGGGTAGCGGAGTTAGCACCGCCGATCCGTACAACCGTTTGAACTTGTCTAGCGCAGCGCCCAGTTCGTCGGCATCGATGGGTTTGAGCAGATAGTCGACACTATTGGTCTTGAACGCCTGCAAGGTGTATTGATCGTAGGCCGTCGTAAAAATAATGGGCAACGACAGTTGGGCCTGTTCAATAAGCTGAAAGCCCGAACCATCGTCCAGGTGAATATCGAGCAGCAGCAGATCAGGCTTTTCATTAGCCGGGTCGGCAAACCAGGCGAGCGTTTTGGCAATCGACGGCAATTGAGCCATCACCCGGATGGTTGGATCATACTGCATCAACAGGCCCTCCAGGCGCTGGGCAGTTCGTTTTTCGTCTTCAATAATCAGTATGTTCATAGGGTAAAAAAAGCGAAAGAGTGAAAGCCATTCGGTCCTCGGTACTTTCGCTCTCTCACTCTTTCGCTCTTTCGCTTAATAAGGGTAGTTTAACGACAAAAGTCCCATTTTCTTCACCAACCCAAACGGGCTGGGGCGTTAGCAGGCGATAGCGATTGGTAATATTCTGCAATCCAATGCGTGTTGAGGGTTCCAGATCGGGACGGGGATGAATGGGGTTAGTTACCCGCAGGTAATCGCCATCCAGTGAAATTCGCACCTGAAGCGGCTCTTCTTCCGACAGGCGATTGTGCTTTACGGCGTTTTCGAGCAGTAGCTGTAACGTCAGCGGGGCAATGGAATAGCGGTCGCGAGCCTCTTGAGATACCTCTATACTCACAAAAAGCTTGTCTTCGAAACGCAGGGTGAGCAGAAAGGTGTAAGCCGCAATGAAGTCGAGTTCGGTGCGCAGGCTTACCTGTTCATTATCTCTTTGTTCCAGAATGTAGCGGTATGCTTTGGACAGTCGATTGATAAACTGCCCCGCCAGTTTGGTGTCGGTATCCACCAGAGACGAAAGAATACTAAGGCTGTTGAACAGAAAATGAGGATTCACCTGGTTTTTCAGGGCGTCGAACTGGGCCTGTACGGCTTCTTTCTCCAGTCGCTCAGCCTGGAGCTGCAATTGCTGGATTCGCCGGGTCGAGCGCCGATTCGCCGTTAAATAGAAAGCGGCCAGCAACGCCATAACCGTCAGCCCATTATTCATACGTCGCCGTTGCCCCATATCGTTCGGTCGGGCATCGAACGGGTCATCGGAAGCGTGCCCCAATCGGGGAAATTCATGCTCAATTCTCCGCTCCGAACGTTGATGCAACTGGCCAAACAGGCCATTGAATAACAAGGCCAAACCGACCGCTACAACTACCGTAAGCAACTGCGTTGGTAGCTGTAGTTCGCCCGTGTCTGTCTGCCCGAACCGGCGCATCAGCCGCCCCTGAAGTTCATCCATCAGAAAAACCCAACCCAGCAACAGAACAAAAGTCAAAACCAGTTCTACGGCAAGAAAAGGCAAATTGTGGCCTACAACAACCCAGCTCAAAGGGCTTATGTTCACATACACACGAATAGGCCAGTAGATGGCCAGCACACTGAGTGCTAGTCGAACTTTCTGGCGAATGGTAAGGTAGTTGGCAGAAGGCGAGTCCATTATCGGTAAAGCTACGGGCTTGAAACGAAACGTCGGCAAACCGGACCGATGCCAGTTTTGCAAGTCGTTTTAACAAAGCCAAAATTGCTCCATCCCGCTCACTTCCGAAACTAAATCGGACTGAGTGACGGAATCTGCCGGTCAGGTAAGGCAATTTGCAAGACGAGTGGGTGTATAAGACAAGACCGTCTCCTAAATTCCAGAAGACTGCACACAGCTATCAGGAGTTTAGGAGACGGTCAAAGACAATCTATACAACTAACCTAAAACCTGGGTTCCCAGATTAAATTCGTGTAATAAAACCCGCCAACGGCTGGTCCACCGATGAAGGTATAGTAGGGTTTATTCGCCAGATTCGTACCGCCAGCTTTTACTAAAAGACTCAACTTCGAAATCCGATAACTTACCTGTGCATCCAGCGTGTTGATGGCCGAAACAGTACCTGAAGCCAATTCCGACTGCCACAAAAAGGCATCCTGATGCTTGTAGTTCACCGAGAAACCAAGACCATTCCACAGATTGCCATTCGAGACAGTCAGGTTCGTAATCCAGCGGGGCGTGTTAAAGGAGCTTTCCAGTCCATCGCCATAATCGGCGCGGTCGAGTTTGGCAAACGAGGCATTCCCCCCCACCGACCAGTTCTGGGTCAGGCTATATCGAAGGCCCAGACCAGCTCCGTAATTGTAGACTCGCGTTTGCGAATTCGTCCAGAGACGGTACCGATCCTGGGTTGTGGCTGACGAAAAATAGTAGGCCAGCGAATCCGGATTAGTGCCTTTTGCGATGTTCGCATTCACCTGAGCAATGAAGTTTTTATAAGACGCGTAGTAAACATCGGCATCCACATAAAGGCGACTTCCGAAAAGCAACCCTTTGTAACCCAGCTCATAACTGTTCACCTGTTCGGGTTTCAGGTAAGTATAGGGACTCTTTTTTAGCAACCCTTTGTTTTTCTGGATAGCCTGATCGGTCGTGAGTTTGTTTGTGTTGACATCGGTGGTGATGGCTGCCTGAAAGGCATTGATTGAGGTGACCAGATAGGCGTTTTCATAAATCCCGTGCGACATGATCGGTAAGCCGCCAACCCGTTTTACACCGCCCGAGTTGATATTGGTGAAGCCCTCAAACAGCGAGGGAAACCGATACCCATTCTGGTACGAAAGACGAATGTTATGCGCTTCGGCAGGCGAGTAAACCATCGACAGCCGGGGATTCAGGCGTGCGTCGAAGTAGTAACTTTTGTCGAGTCGCAATGATCCGGCGACTTTGAGTTTGTCATCAAAAAACGTGCGACTTAGTTGAACGAAACCCCCTGTTTTGCCGTAAACAAGGTTTTTACCCTGCTCGGTGGGGTTGATGAAATAATTGCCGTCCGGAAAAACCACATACCGCCGGAAATCGAACCCAGCCTGGATGTTGAGACCAGTCTGCTGGCGAAACCGCTGCCAGAGCACCCGCGTTGGTTCGAATTGCCCTTCGGCATGGTACATCCAGGACTGCACCCGCAGGGCCGCGCCAATGTCCCAGTTATTAATATCGCGCAGTTTCGCAATCAGGTCATTAAACGCAGGCGTTCCCGGAACCGGTCGACCTTTGTCGGCAATGGAGCGGGCATCGCGCAAGGCATCCGGCACACCCAAACCAGCCTTCGTGTCGGCGTTAAACTGGTTGCTAAACTCTGAAAACCACTGATTATCGGTTTTAAATGACTTGTCGATATTTTCAGCCATAGACCGGATGTTATAGGAATCGCCCGTGTTTTCATGGCTTCGGTATGCCCGAATCTGTACCGAAGGCGTGGTTAAGGTGAGGCTGTGCTGGTCGAGCCGGTAATTCTCAAGCCGAAAGCGGTTGGTGCGTTGGTACACATTATTCAACGTAGCCCCTTGGTATGTATAGGCAAGTTCGACCGTTGGCGAGAAGCGGTAGAGCAGCGAGATATCTCCCCGCAGGTTTTTCAGGCCATAATCGGTGGCCTCTGCTTCGTAGTAACCCGTTCGGCCAATGCTATACCGTTTGCCACCCAGTGTCAGGGTTCGACGGTTAGCGGCTTCGTTGCCATAGCCATTTACGGGGTCATAAGCCGGATTGTCAGCTCCGAACAAACCGAGCGACGCATTTCCATTCGGGTTAAGGTCATCGCGATTACCAGCTATCCAGTCATACCCTCGCTGATACACCAGGTTCACCTTAAACGCAAAGCGGTTACCAAGTCGGTGGGCGTAACGAATACTGGTTTCGGAATACGCTTTGGCCGATACAGCCGCATCGCCAACATGGTTAATGCCTGTTTTTTGGCCGACACTCAATCCCTGCGAATCGAAGGGGTTACGCGTTAAAATATTGACCAGGCCGTTCAGCGCATTCATGCCATAAAGCGCCGAAGCAACTCCCGGCACCACTTCAACCTGCTGAATGTCGAGGTCAGAGGGAGCCAGGGCGTTGGCAATAGGTGCGCCAATATGTGGTGCCTGATTATCGCGCCCATCAACGAGTTGGACAAAGCGGACGTTGGTGGTGGCGGCAAACCCGCGGGTGTTATAAACTTTAAAACCCAAACTTGACGTGAGTAACTGAACTCCTTTTATGTTTTCGATTGCGTCAAAATACGACGGCTGGGCTGAGAGCCGGATTCGCCGGGCATCGATCACCTCAATACTTACGGGCGATTTTAAGATACTTTCTGCCACTCTGGAAGCAGATATGACCACTTCACTGAGTTGAATCTTGCGGAGTGAATCGTTGGGTGTAATCGTACTGTCGGGCACAATACCCGCCTTTACCGTTGAACTCACCAGGATTAACAAGAGGAAGATGTATTTCATAGAAGAGCGTTATTTCCCTGTAAATATAACGACTCGTTGTATTTACAGGGAAATAACGCCCAAATAATCAAGCATTGAATCAGTAAAATTTAGTGTATGATCAGTACGGGGCTTGTTTGAAGTCATGCGAAATGGTCTTGATTGCCAATAATTGGTTTTACTCTACTCACTCCCAGCCCTAACTACCTTACTTTTTTTTCATTTTAGGAGTTAAAAATTAGATTTAACCCCTAAAACAGGTATTTCAACCGCGTAAATCTGGCCTTAGTCATCTTTTTTTTACGTAACCGCCAACCGATTAAGAACTTACCGGACGGTATACCTACCAACGTTTATTAGTTGTGGCGACGCAACGCCTGTAATTCGTACGTTCTTATCCATTATTCCAATGAAAACAAGACTATCGTTCCTTCTTTTTTTGCTGGTGGCCGCCCAGTCAATCGCACAAACGACGCCCCCCAAACGACCACTTCCTATCATAGATGTGCACGTACACGCGATGAAAGTGAACCCCAGTTTTTCTATTGAGATGTGCCCCTGGTTTTTGAGAGATATGCCGGGTGGCGACCCCAATCAACAGATGCGGGCCTTCCTCAACACCGAATGTGTTGACCCCTTGCAACCGGCCAAATCCGATGCCGAAATGGAAGCCGCCGTGCTGGCAACCATGAAGCGGCTCAATATGACCATAATTGCGTATGGTGATCCCGGAATTTTACGGCGCTGGAAAAAAGCGGCTCCCGACCGGGTTATTGCCGGTATTGGCGTTAGCTCGCCCAAAGAAATGAGCGTAGAAGCCTTTAAAGATTCGCTGTCGTCCGGTTTTTATCAGGTAATGGGCGAAGTCGCCCCGCAATATCAGGGTCTTTCGCCAAGCGATTCGTCCCTCGATGCCTATTTTGCCGTGGCAGAAAAACTAAATGTTCCCGTCGGTATTCACATGGGTACGGGCGGCAACGGTATGGCCAACATTACCCAGGCCAAATACCGGGCCTCACTGGGTCGGCCATTTTTGCTTGAAGACATGCTGGCGCGGCATCCCAAAATAAAAATTTGGGTCATGCATGCTGGATATCCCATGATCGACGAAATGATTGCCCTGATGGGCGCGAATGCCTACGTATACGTCGATCTGGCTGGTTTTATCTGGAGCTATCCCCAGGCCGAAATCAACGCTTATCTCCAACGGCTGGTACAGGCAGGCTTTGGCAAACGGATCATGTATGGCACCGATTTTATGGTTTGGCCCAAGTTGTTTGAAACCTCCCTCAGCGTGATCGAGAATGCGGATTATTTGTCATTCGATCAAAAGCGCGACATTTTATTCAATAATGCCGTACGCTTTTTCAAACTGGATGCCAGCAAGTTCAAGTAAACTCCAGAACATCCCCTGCTTTTCAAGCCGTTAGAACCGAACCGGCGAACTAGGTAATGAGTCTTCCTAAACCCTTTTTCCTATTCTTATGAAACCACCAATCCCAACCCGCAACTTTTTGCTGGGCCTATGCGCCACGCTCCTTTCAGCCAGTGTTATGGCGCAAATGCCCCAGCGGACACCCACGCCCAACGACACGCTGAAATCCGTAAACGTGCTGAATGACAAGCGCGTACTGATTCAGATTTACGCGCCCAAAGCAAGCGAGGTAACCGTAGGGGGCGATTTCCTTTCGGACAATAAACCCCTCAGTCTGACGAAGAGCGATCAGGGGGTGTGGTCGGTGCTGACGCGCCCGTTGACACCCGATTATTATTCGTACACGTTGACCGTTGATGGTGTGCGGACCATGGACCCTAAAAACCCGGTTGTCAAACAGGGCATCAGTAGTCTGGAAAACATGATGGTGGTGCCGGGTCCCGAAACGGCCTTTGAAGATAATAAGGCGGTGCCGCATGGCGAAGTTCGGGAAGTCTGGTACTCGTCTGGCAGCCTGAATATGATGCGCCGGATGCACGTGTATACCCCACCGGGTTACGAAAAAGGTGCCACCAAATACCCGGTCTTTTATTTGCTGCACGGCGGAGGGGATGACGACTCCGGTTGGAACACCATCGGACGGTCAGGTTTCATTCTGGATAATCTGCTTGCTGCCGGTAAAACAAAACCCATGATCGTGGTCATGCCCAATGGCAGCATGCCATTGCCACCTCAAACCGGTATGCCCAATTCAGAAACGATGAACCGACTGCGAGACATGTTCACCGTCGAACTATTAAAAGATATCATGCCGACCGTCGAGAAAACATACCGCACCCTGCCAAACTCAGAAAACCGGGCCATTGCTGGTCTGTCGATGGGCGGTTTTCAAACCCTAGACGTTACCCTGACGCACCCCGAATTATTCAACTACGTTGGTGTATTTAGTTCGGGCTTTTTTGGCGCTGCGGCCGATGAAGCCGATACAAAGTATGCCAAAGCACTAAATGACCCGTCGTTTAATAAAGGCAAAAAATTATTCTGGGTGGGTATCGGCAAGGACGATTTTGTGATGGAATCCAACAAGAAAACGCTGGCTCTCCTCGACAAACACAATATCAAATACCAGTATAAAGAAAGCTCCGGCGGCCACACCTGGGTTAACTGGCGGCAATACCTCAATGAATACACCCCAATGCTGTTCAAGTAAGGGATGCCCTTTCGCAACCCACTAAGTACATATTAATAAGCCAACCGACCGGAATAGTTAATTCCGGCCGGTTGGCTTGTATGTAAATGGACGATGTAAAATTGATAATGTAAAATTTAAAAAAACTGGCTATCAGCAATTTACTATTCGATATCCATTATCAATTTTTCATTGTTCATTTACTTAAACGCTCAGGGCTTTCTTATAAAAAAAAAATGGATCCGCACGGGCGGCCCCGACGGATGATACAGATTAAACAGATTTTCACAGATAAAATCTACAAGTAGCGGTTTGATCCGTGAAAATCTGTTTAATCTGTATCATCCGTCGGGGCCGCCCGTGCGGATCCATTTTTAGTCATTAGCGGGTGAATCTAATTTTTATAAGTAAGCCCTGCTTAAACGCTTTATCATAAATGGCAAAAACCGCAGGCGACAACCTGACGAATCGGCAACGGTGGCAACTGGCAACAACCGTTTTTGCCATTTACTGGCCCATCCGACTGTATGTTGCCGTCAACCAATTTTCGCTGGCTTTGATTGGAAAGGTATGGCCCTTCTGGATCATGGAAATTGTGGTGACAATTCTTTTTTTCGGTTTGTGGCTCACCGTAATCGACTGGTTTCAGCAGCGCATTTTCCGGCTGTTCCATAAAGGCTTTCTCATTGAATTCGATTTGCCCGCTCAACTGGCTACTTTGCTTCTGGCTGGTGGATTAGCCGTTTTATTTAATATGGGTTTCTATCGCTTATGGATGGAAATGGCCCAATTGACGCCCATACGAGAGTCAACAGCGGTACATTCGCCGGTTGACCTTCGCCGATCCAATCGATTTACGGACGGAGGTCAGCACCAGAAATTTGACAATGGACTGACCATCATGGCCATGTTAGCTGCCTTTTACCTGGCCGCTAACCGAAGGGGATACAAGCAGTTGGAAGATATCCGTTTCAAGGCGGAACAACTGAAGCAGGAAGCCGCGCAGGCTCAATTTGTTGCTTTGAAAAATCAGGTTAACCCTCATTTCTTGTTCAACAGCTTCAGTATTCTCTCCTCACTCATTGCAGTTAATCCTAAACTCTCCGTTCAATTTGTAGGCCAGTTGGCAAAATCGTACCGCTATGTTTTAGAGCAGCATGAGGCCCATTGTGTTAAGCTTCAGCAGGAATTAGACTTTATGAAAGCTTATACTTTTTTGCTGCACATTCGCTTTGGCGATAAGTTTCAGGTCACGACAACTATTCCGCAGGAACAAGCGAACCGCTACAGCATTGCGCCATTGACACTTCAGTTATTAATTGAGAACGCCGTAAAACACAACCAAATGTCGAGCGAGGCTCCCCTACTCGTCACTATTGATATTGAGCAGGATTGCTTACGTATCCGTAATTTGATACGCCTTCGGCGCAACTCTGAAGCCTCCACGGGACTGGGTTTGAAAAATATTATCAAACGCTACCAATTACTGACAGATCGCCCTATCTTGATCGAAGATAAGGCGGATGTGTTTATGGTAAAAATCCCCCTACTCGAATGAATGTAGTTATCATTGAAGACGAACCCTTATCGGCACAGGGCCTGGAACTACTCCTGCATGAGTATGATCCCCGGATACATGTACTCGCCAAACTATCGTCGGTGAGTAAGTCGATTGAGTGGTTCAAAGCCCCGCAAGCCCTTCAGCCTGACCTGATTTTTCTCGACATTCACCTGGAAGATGACCTGGGATTCAGCCTTATCAACGAACTGAGCTTAACCATTCCCATCATTTTCACAACGGCATTTGATCAGTACGCTTTACAGGCGTTCAAGGCGAACAGTATCGACTATCTCCTAAAACCCATTCAATTTGATGAACTGGCTACCGCTATCGACAAGTTTAAGTTGGTTCGGCAGGCTCCCTCACCGACCGGACTGGATACAACGGTCCTGAATCAACTGATAAAAAAATTAAGCTCCCCTACCTACCGCGACCGGTTTCTAATGAGTATTGGGCCTAAACTGCGGAGCATTCGAACCGACGAGATTGCTTATTTCTTTTTTGAAGCGAAAGCTACCTTTTTATCACCCCATATAGGCATACCGGTGCCGATAGACTATAGTTTGGATCGATTAGGGCAACTGGTTGATCCCGACCGTTTTTTCCGTGTCAATCGCTCGTTTCTGGTTAGCGAGTCGGCGATAAAGTCTGTTTATGCCTACTCGGGCAGTAAACTAAAAGTGGAATTGACTCCTCAGCCCCGTCAGGAAGTATTTGTCAGCGTTGAACGGGTCACCAGTTTTAAAGAGTGGATGGGTAAATAGCCGGTTCAACAGCAGAACTCAATTAAACGAATTGCGAAACTCCAGGGGCGAACGATTCGTCTTGCTCTTGAACAGGTTATTGAACGACTGTGAATGCTCGAACCCTAATGCATAGGCGATTTCACTCACGGTTAAATCGGTTGTGGATAGTTTTTCCTTCGCAATTGAAATTACTTTATCGTGTATGTGATGCTGTGTAGTATGTCCCGTTAACACTTTCAGCATAGCGCTCAAATAATTAGGCGATACATTCAGGGCGTCGGCAATGGACTGAACCGTGGGCAGTCTCCTTTCTGCCAGCGCATCGGCACTAAAATAGTCGGCAAGAACAGCCTCGAGCCGATCGAGGAGTTTATGATTTGCTAGTTGCCGCGTAATGAACTGACGGCGATAAAATCGCTCGGCATACGTTAGTAATAAGTCGAGTTGGGCAATGATTACGGGCTGGCTGAACTCGTCAATGTTGGAGCAATATTCCTGCTGAATATTCTGCATAATTCCCTTAATCACAGCTTCTTCCTTATCGGAAAGATGCAGGGCTTCGTGGACTGCATAACTAAAAAAATCGTATTGCTTAATAGTTTTGGCCAGTGGTGTATTCCATAAAAAATCGGGATGAACAAGCAACAGCCAGCCCGTATGCTGCAACTCGGCTTCAGCCTCGATGGAGAAAACCTGACCTGGCGAAATGAAGAGCAGTATTCCTTCATCAAAATCATACTCCTGCTGACCGTATTTTATCTTACCATTGAAATTTCGCTTCAATGCGATGGAATAAAAGTCATGTATTAGGCTCTTCGGTTTGTCGGCTGACATTCGTTTGATGTCGGCAAAGTTGACCACACTCACCAATGGATGCTCCGGTTTTGGAAGGCCCACAAGTTGATGATAATCCGATATCGTTTTAAGCCGGGCAGGCTGCAGATTTTTCATACCTCAATAACTGTATATGGTTGAGCAACTGAATTAGGTATTTATTATCAAACCCTGAATTAATTTGATTAACGGCGGGTAATGTCCTTAGACAAAAGGCATTACCAGTCACGTTGTTTTTGTTATGTACCGATAAATTAGCAAAAACGATGTCATCTCCGGACTTCCTATAACTTATACAGCATTTTCAGACCGTCTTTGAGCGAAGCAGGCTTTCGCCCGAGTAGCGTTTCGAGGTCGAGACACACGTAATCTTCCTGCCCATTTGCGATATCGGTCATAAAACCGACAACCCGCTGCACCATCGGGTCGGGCAAGCCCCGCGCTTTCATTTGCGACTCAAAAGCCGGTTTTTCAACGGGCGAGTAGGTTACGACCTTCCCCGATAACTCGGCCAGGGCAAGGGCTACATCGGCAAACGAATACCCCTTACTGCCGGTGAGTGTATAAATAGTAGAATCGACATCTGCTCCCGCCAGTACCGTAGCCATTGCCTCGGCCATATCGTTTCTTAGTGCGAACGCTACTTTCCCCAGGCCTGCCGGTAAGTGAATCCCCGTTTCAAATACGTTAGGCCCAACAAACTGTGGTATGGCATCCATATACAGGATGTTGCGAAACAAGGCGTAGTTCAGGCCACTCGCTATCAGGTAATCCTCGGTCAAAAAATGCCCCTCCATCAACCGGTTCGCCAGCGTGTGTCTATCTTTTAATGCGCGACTGGTGTAGGCAACCAATTGAACGTGCGCTTTTTTGGCAGCATCAACAACATTCATGTGTTGCTGAACGCGCTTGTCCTCATCAGTCCCGGCAATCAATAGAACTTTGTCGATCCCCTGCATGGCCCGATCGAGTGAAGCCTTATCGTCATAACTCCCAACCCGGATTGTTACGCCTTTTTCGGCCAGGTCGGCGGCTTTGCGTTCATCACGAACGAGGGCGGCAAGTTGGGAAGCAGGCAGTTTTTTTAACAGAAAGACAAAGGTGGCAGAGCCGAGTTGGCCTGTTGCGCCGGTCACTAGAATCATGGTTGTTTGGGTTGAGAGGGCGTTTAAAACGATCAGGCGTTATACACAGCCCCAAATTCCCTGGCGAAATCTTCCAGCTTTACGTTGCCTACGGTCGTTGGGGGATGCAGGTCATAATCCTGCCGCATAGCACCGCTGTGAATACTGGCTCCCAGATCAGCCATGTCGGCGGCAATGTGTGCTGGCATTCCGCTTTGTTCCATGCCACTCCGCGCCTGCTCATCCGTAAAGACTACCCAGTTTAACGCTGGCATGCCAATGGCATTTCCCAAAACCTGCGCGACCTCACTGGCCGTTCGCTCGTCGCTGGTAATATACCGGACAGGCTGGCTAACGTTCTGTTGCAATTCTTCGGCGGCCACTACGGCAATATCGACCGGAGCAACCATCAATAAGCGATCGTCGCCACCGTAGTTTGCGCCTATAAAGCCCAGACCGCGTATCATGTCGACAAAAGCGTATAGGTTATAGTAAAAGTAAGTAGGCCGCAGGTGCGTAATCACTACGTCGGGCAACGCGTTCAGCAGATTCTCTACATCATGTGCACCGAGAATGACGCCGGTGCCTTCGGCCAGATCGGCCCCGTAACTGCTCAGGTTGACTACCCGCTTCAAACCCGACTGTCCAATGGCCTGAACATAATTGCTGCCGATCCTGCCGTAGTAAGCACGCATATCGGCTGTGGCATAGTTGGGTGGCACCATTGCGAACAGAGCATCGGCACTCACAAATGTTTTCGTCAGGAAATCAACATCTTCCAGCGAACCAATGGCGGCTGTGGCTCCCAAATCTTCAATGGCTGATTGTTTATCCGGATTACTGCTGATGACCGTGACTGTATGTCCTTTTTCGACCAATTCCTGTGTCAGTGGTTTACCGATATGACCCAGAGAACCCGTTATAATAATGTTCATTGCTGCGTTTTTTTGTTATAACAAAGGTCCGCAGCTACGCATAATCGACTGTAGGCAAATCAACTGTTGTTGTAGGCAAAACCAGAATTTGCAGAATTAATTGTGCCCGTAATTGAGCGAGTTCAGCTTCGAGTTGAGCAATATACTCCCGTTGAGGAGCCAGAGCCTGATTGATTTCCTCGGCGGTATACCGTGGACTGATGTGCTGCGGACAATTCCAGTCGAAGGCTTCCAGGTGTAGTAGCAGCATCCGTTCGGGTCGGTGTTTGTAGCCCACCGGGTCCAACTGCTCAAACAGTTCCGGCCGGTCGGCCAACTCAACGGTTTCGGCGGTGGCATAGAGTTTCAGCCGGGCCTGCCGGGCATAGTCCATCAGTATCAGTGAGACCTGCGGATGCGTCTGGATATTACCGACAGAAATGTATTGTTTGTTGCCACTGAAATCCACAAAGCTCAGGGTGAGTGGGTCTATCACGTGCAGAAATCCTTTGGGACCACCCCGATGCTGAATATACGGGAATCCGTTTTCGCCAATGCTGGCCATGTAAAAGCTGTCGCGGTCGGCAACAAACCCGGTTTCGGCGTTGGTCAGGCCATTGAAGCGGGTTTGTTTTTCAACGCGGCTGTATGTGGAGCGGCTTCCGTAGCGTTCCTGTAACGCTTTAATTGGTTCAGTGAACGCTAAAGAAGCATAATTACTAGCCATCTTAAGTCAAGGAGAAAGTCCGTCTGCCTACTAAGCAGACGGACAGATTGTTCGATTAAAAAACACGCCGGTCACTTTCGTTGATTGGTGCATCATTGATGCTGGCAAAGCGTTTAGCCATCAGCCCGTTTGTGTCGAATTCCCACAGTTCGTTACCGTAGCTACGATACCATTGCCCGCTTTCGTCGTGCCATTCGTACTCAAATCGAACAGCCATCCGATTTTCCCGAAACCCCCAGAGCTCTTTCTTCAGCCGATAGCCATTTTCTTTAGCCCATTTACGCGTTAGAAACGCTTTAACTTCGTCGCGGCCGTTGATGAACTCTGTGCGATTGCGCCATTCGGTGTTTACGGTATACGCCCGGCTTACCCGCTCGGGGTCTTTGCTGTTCCAGGCATCCTCGGCCATTTGCACTTTCTGGAGGGCTGTTTCAAGCGTAAAGGGTGGCAAAGGCGGGCGTTGTTCCACCGATTCTGTCAGGCCATTCAGTACATCATTGTCCCACATCGTATCGCCACATTCTTCGCGTACGAAGGGAACATCATCGTCAAAATCGTTGGTCGGGTTCATGGTTTTATTTGATTGATTGGTTGTTACTAACTATTGGTCACGGGGTTCCGTTACGCACGACCAATGGCGGGTTGAAACATTTATACAGCTTCGCTTTCCAGGGCAGGGGCAATTGGGAAGTCAATCGGTATTTGCGTCAGGTTGTGCAGGTAGTTCATGGCGATTTTGTCGCTTACCTGTAAAATTACATCCACCAGATTTCCCTTCGAATAACCGGCGGCATAGAAAGCATCGATGATAGCTGGTGAAACGTGGCCTTTATTTTCGGTAGCATCTTTAGCCAGTGAAACCAGTGCATTGAGTTTGGGATTGTGGCTGTGACCCGCGCGCAAATTCAATAGTTCATCGTCCGAAAACCCATTCATTCTACCAATTACCGTATGTGCACTCTGGCAGTAGCGGCAACCATTCACTTCGCTAACCACCAGGTTAACGGCTTCTTTTTCTTTGTTGGAGAGCGACGTTTTAGCCCCCTGGAAGGCTAAGTACCTGGGTAGTCCATTATCTGAATACGCGATAGTCGCATACAAGTTTGGCACGAAGCCAATATTTTTTTGCAGGCTATCAAAAGCGGCTTGCGATGCGGGCGACACTTGATCGCGGGTTGGAACGGTGAATTGTGACATGATTTTACTTGGTTTAAACTGAATTGATACTTGATAAAGAGACTATGACCGGGTTAAAAAATTTCAGGTTTTTTGATCTGCAATTCTTAATTCGCTGATCGGTGTTGAAGCATGACGCTCTGCTTCAATGACTGTACTGGTAAAGGTTTTAACAGAAAGACGATCAAATGAACAGACAGGTCTGTATACATTATTAAAAAAAATTAGATAATTCGACTAACTACTTTTTTTGCCTGCTCAATTGGTTCTAGACTGTGGTAAAGTTGGCTGGTAATCAGGGCACCTTCAAACAAGAGAGTAACTTCATCGGCCAGGCCGGCATCGGGGAGCAATTCGGCAAATACCCGCCCCATCCGCGATTTATGCTCAACAATCACCTGGCGTGTAGCCGTGTCCTGAATGCCAACCTCAACCACTGCGTTCTGAAAATTACACCCCCGAAAGTCCACGCTCAACGAAAAGTCATGCATCATATCGAATAGAGCGAGTACTTTTTCTTTAGTTGAAATAGGTTGTCCCAAAATCGCATTGACATTGGCAAACCACGATTGGCTGGCTTGTTCAAGATAGGCTTTCAAAATAGCTTCCTTCGTACGGAAGTGCTGATAAAGACTGGCTTTTGCCACCCCCGCTTCGTCGATAAGCTGGTTGATACCAGTTGAATTATAGCCCTGCTGGTGGAAGAGCCGTGCCGCCGTATCCAGTATCCGCTGGCGAACAGCCGAATTTTCCAGTTGTATTTTATGCCTCGATTCCATGACTACTCTTTTCAAAAACAGACAAGTCTGTATGTTTTACTATGGGTCTATAACTAACCTTTTTTTGAAATGGTTTCAACGGCCAGAATAATTTTTAATTTTTTTTGGCCGTGCCTTTCAACGCGGGGTATGCTAGACTCAGAAAGCAAAGAGTATTTCTTTCCAACTATATGCTTATTTTCAGTGGCTTCCCCAATCCCAAACCCGATGCAGAAATACCTGATCTTTGTGCTGTTTATATGCTTTTCGTATGCAGGGCTAGCCCAACAAGCGGCCATTGACAGCAGTAAATACCCTGCGCTTAAAACGTTTACGGCCGTTCAGGATCAGGCCAATATGATGCAACAGTTGGGCATCAAAAAGCTACGTCCCGGCCCAAGTCCCAATGAATCAGAACCCAACCATGCCAATTACGATGAAGCCCTGGCCGATCCCTGCCCGCAACTCCCCGACGTACTCACTACCCGGAACGGCAAAAAAGTTACTACTCCCGATCAGTGGTGGAAGCAACGTCGGCCCGAACTCATTGAGGATTTTGAACGGGAAATGTATGGCCGGGTTCCGAAGAGCGTACCCAAAATAACCTGGATCACCAAGGTGACCGACAACGAATTTGTTGGCCGTATACCCGTGGTGGCGAAACAGTTAATTGGCCGGGTCGATAACAGTGAATATCCTTTGGTCAGCGTGAACGTCAATATGGTACTGGTGCTACCCCAAAACGTAAAAGGCCCAGTTCCGGTCATGATGATGCTCGGCTTCCCGGCCCTGCCCGCTCCTGCCCAGCCCTCACCCGCCGATCTGGAAAAGATCAATACCACGTTCAAGGAATTGATGATTAAGCAGAACCCGGAGATGAAGGTTATTTTTGACCGCTACCCGGCCTATGCGCCCATTACCCGGCTATCCGGTCCGGGTTTCTTTGCGCCACCCATTACAGGCGACTCACCACCAACCGAACAGTTGCTGGCAGCTGGCTGGGGTTACTGTACCATTGAACCAAACAGCATACAGGCCGACAACGGAGCGGGACTTACCCGAGGTATCATCGGCTTGGTGAACAAAGGCCAGCCCCGGAAGCCCGACGACTGGGGGGCGTTGCGAGCCTGGGCATGGGGCGCTTCGCGGGCATTGGATTACCTGGAAACCGAACCGCAGGTAAACGCCAGACAGGTGGGTATCGAAGGGGTTTCCCGCTATGGAAAAGCCGCTTTGGTAACCATGGCTTTCGACCAGCGTTTTGCAATGGTTCTGATTGGCTCATCGGGAAAGGGCGGCACGACGTTGCAACGCCGGATATTTGGTGAGGCCGTAGAAAGCCTTGCCAACAGTGGCGGGTATCACTGGATGGCGGGTAACTACCTGAAATATGCCACCGAAGAGTCCACATTTGGCCGGAAAACCGGTTGCGACCTGTCTGTAGACTCGCATGAGTTGCTGGCCCTGTGTGCCCCACGGCCCACCTTCGTCAGTTATGGAATAGCCGAAAAAGGCGACGCCAAATGGCTCGACCAAACCGGTAGCTACAAGGCTACAATTGCCGCCGGACCCGTGTTCAAACTGCTTGGCGTTCGGGACCTGGGGGTGAGTAATGACTATACATCCGAGAAGATGCCCCCGGTATTGACAGGTCTGACGGACGGAGAACTCGCCTGGCGACAGCACAATGGCGGCCATACCGATGCGCCTAATTTTCAATATGTTATACCCTGGGCAAGCAACTTGCTAAAGTACGAACGTACAGCCAAATAATGGGCAATTAGTCCTTTTCAGTATTTCAATGCTATCGGTCAGCTAGGACTACTGATCGTGCAATTTGATGTTTAGAAAACCGCTTCCATAGAAGGCTGCTTGTAAACATCAGTTATCCATTTTCGGCTAATACAACAGTCGATTCGGCTAAATCTGTTTCTGTATTGATACGGACCTTTGTCCCACAAAAACAGAAACAGCGATATGAAAATCATTATAACCGGTTCGTTAGGAAACATCAGCAAGCCACTGACAGATGAGTTGGTCAAACAGGGCCATACCGTAACCGTAATAAGCAGCAAGCCAGAGAAAAAGGCAGCAATTCACGCATTCGGAGCCACCGCTGCCATTGGGACTATTGAAGACGTCGCGTTTTTGACGAATACCTTTACTAGTGCCGATGCCGTCTATTGCATGCTGCCGCCTTTCAATTATTTCGATCCTGATCTCGATATGATGGGAACTACCCGCAGGCAGGTTGGCAATTACTGTAAGGCCATCCAGGCATCGGGTGTAAAGAATGTAGTGCATTTTAGCAGTATTGGTACGCATACCGATATCGGCAATGGATTACTCGCTTTTGCGCAGGGTGTTGTTGACATGAACGCCTTTATGCACAACGGTCTGGTAAACGAAGACTATTACCGCCACCGGCCAAAGGTGATGGGAAACGTAAAGATGGCCGATTTTGCCAACGAATTTGCGGTTGCCATTGGCCAGTAAGGCCGCTTGAACTACATCCAAAAATTTCAGTTTTACTTAATATATACGTCAGCTAATGAACGTTTTTCTTACCGGAGCCACAGGCTTCATAGGCTCTGCCATTGTACAGGAATTAATTGGTGCTGGTCACCAGGTTTTGGGCCTTGCCCGCTCAGAATCAGCCGCCAGTGCGCTTATAGCCGCAGGCGCAGCGGTTCATCGGGGTGATCTGGAGAATCTGGACAGCTTGCGATCTGGGGCCAAAGCAGCAGATGCGGTTATTCACACCGGATTTATCCACGACTTTGCCCGCTTTAACGAAGTATGCGAAATAGACAGGGTAGCCATTGAAGCCATTGGCGAAGCTCTCACTGGTTCAGATCGGCCCTTTATCGTTACGTCCGGTACCGCGCTAGTTCGTCCCGGCACACTCGCGACCGAGGCCATGATGCCCGTTACTGGTGCCGACGCACACCCCAGGCGTTCTGAACAGGCAGCGGATGCAGTGGCTGAGCGGGGAGTACGCGTTTCGACGGTCCGTCTTTCGCCATCCGTACATGGCAACGGCGATTATGGCTTTGTACCCATGCTTATTAACATTGCCCGTGAAAAGGGTGTTTCGGCCTACATTGGCGAAGGACTGAACCGCTGGAATGCCGTGCACCGGTTTGATGCGGCCCATTTGTACAGGCTGGTAGCTGAACAGGCGACTATTGGAGCCCGGTTTCATGCAGTTGCCGAAGAAGCGGTGAATTTCAAAGCGATTGCAGAGGTTATCGGCAAACAGCTAAACATACCGGTAGTATCCGTATCGCTGGAGGAAGCGGCTGGACATTTCGGCTGGTTTGCGGGTTTCGCAGGTTTGGACTGCCCGGCATCGAGCCAGCAAACACAGTCAATTTTGAGCTGGCATCCCGCCCAGATTACGCTTCTTGCCGACATGGCACAAGGAAGTTATTTCAACTAAAAGCAGTATCCAGAGCTATGACCAGTGGGCAACCTAACCGTATTAAAACGATCACCGACTACCATCGGATGCTGGGGCTTCCCAACCCGGAACACCCGTTAATCAGTGTGATCAATCTGGAATCGTTTCAGCGTCCGGTTACGGATGAACCGGTCAGTTTGATCTTTGATTTTTATTCGATCTCACTGAAAAAGAATTTTCATCTCCGGATGAAATACGGGCAGCAGTCCCATGATTTTGATGAAGGTGTGTTTTTCTGCATGGCGCCGGGACAGGTGATAACGATTGAGCTTAATTCAGATGCACTCCACCGACCGTCGGGGTGGATGATATTGGTTCATCCTGATTTTTTGTGGAATACGGCGCTGGCAAAAACCATCAAGAAGTACGAGTTTTTTGGGTATTCAGTCAATGAAGCCTTGTATTTATCGGACAGGGAAGAGGGCATGATTACCGGTATTGTGCAGTATATGGAGCAGGAATACAACACCAATATTGATAAGTTCAGCCAACCTGTCATTATCGCCCAGCTTGAGTTATTGCTGACCTATGCCGACCGGTTTTACCAACGTCAGTTTATTACCCGGCAAATCAGTAATCATAAAATTCTGGACAAGCTGGAGACGTTACTTACAGGCTATTTTAACAGCGATGATCTACTGAACAACGGGTTACCCACTGTTCATTACGTTGCCGAAACGCTTAACGTATCGCCCAGTTATTTAAGTGGATTACTTAAAGCATTGACGGGGCAAAGCACCCAGCAACACATCCACAATAAGTTGATTGACAAGGCAAAAGAACTGCTATCGACGACGGATTTATCGGTAAGCGAAATTGCTTATGCGCTGGGCTTTGAACATCTACAATCGTTCAGCAAATTGTTCAAAGCAAAAGTCAACCGTTCGCCGTTGGAATTCCGGCAGTCTTTTAACTGATAAAACAATTAGCCATCGAACTTGGCGACTATGGTGTGCGGGCCAACTGCGTTTCTCCCGGCCCCGTAAAACCCAGTTGGCGGCAGCCGTTCACTCACCGGAGATCATTCAGGCGTATTATGACGGTATTCCGATAGGCCGCTCGGCAACAGAGCGGGAAATTGCGGAAACCATCTACTTCCTGTGCTCCGAAAAAGCCGCCTTCGTTACCGGGCAAATGATTGCCGTCGACGAGGGCTTCGATGCGTCGGGTATTGGCCTGCCAGTCCTGAGGGCTTCACGGGAATAGGGTGTTATTTTAGTTAACTCTCCATACTCCACCGTTTTGGCTTCACCCCTATATGTTCTTCAAAAAGCCGCGTAAAGTGACTCATATTACTGAAACCTAATCGGAAACCCACTTCCGATACCGACAGTTTATGCGCTCGAAGCAAATTGGCGGCCTCCTGCATACGGAACGATTGGTAGTAGTGAAAAAGACTGATGCCAAATATTTGTTTGAAAAGACGTTTGAGTTTCGACTTACTAAAATTTGCTACAGTGGCTAATGCATCAAGATTGGGTGGCGTATCCAATTGTGTCAGTATAGTATCTCGTATTTTATAAATTGTTTGCACATCATTACTATTCAATGCTGACACGGTAGTGTTTTCTCGTTTTAACAATTCGGCAATTAATAAACATAGTAGTTCTTCAGCTTTTACCTTGTAATAAAAATTAGTGAGTTTGTCGGGGATATGGCTTGTCAACATTTCATGGGCCACTTTCTGTATGCCCGCAGGTAGTTGCTCTTCAAATAAAAAAGACTGGTGATGGCTGGTAATTGTGCCAATAATATTATTTCCATAATCTACTTTCAGCAATTCTTTCAGGTAATCAATGTCAATACCAATTACAATTGATTTAATTAAAATCATACTCGGAAAGAACATTTCCGCATCTATATTGCCTGAAAAGATCTGAACAGACTGCAATAAGTTTGTCTTAATCCCCGAGTTATAATTTTCCGATTCCGATACGGAAAGATTGTGAAAAATGACAATTACTTTCTCCGTCTCCACCTGTGCGGTGGTTCTTTTTATTAACAAGTCTTCTTTTAATTCGTAATCTCTAATCATCATTCTGAGGCCTGGGCTAAACTTAAACCGTTGTAAGTAGCCTTTGCCAAATTGAGCCGGAATAATGACTTTACCAGTAGCATCAACAGCCGTATTCAGCCGGTCTGCAAAGCGTTTAAATAAACTAACGCCATCGTCTATCAATATCTCCATAAATGAGCTTTTAAGACTAAAATAACGCCAAATACAGCTATTTTACGTCTATATGGCAGCCTAATTTTGCATTGTACTAAAGAACAATGTCAAATGAATTTACTACAAAACAAAAAGATAGCGATCATTGGCGGAGGTCCTGGCGGACTAACGCTTGCCCGACTTTTACAACTCAAAGGAGCAACCGTAAATGTGTATGAACGAGATTTAAATAGAGCGGTGAGGGTTCAGGGTACGAGACTTGACCTCCATGCCGAATCGGGATTGAAGGCACTTGAATACGCCCGTTTGACGGATGCCTTCAAAAAAAATTATATACCCGATAATGATCGAACACGGGTTGTTGATGAGCATACAAAAGTTTTCTTTGACCAACATAATGGAGAAACTGCCGGAGATTTTGGCGATGAATGGTTCAGGCCCGAAATAGCCCGTGGGTCACTAAGAACTATCTTACTGGATTCTCTACAACCCAACACCGTTGTTTGGAACAGTCATATCGTTTCTCTTGAACCCATTGACAATATGTTCCAGCTACTTTTTCAAAACGGCAATACAGTTAGTGCCGACATTGTCATTGGAGCAGACGGAGCAAATTCCAAAATTCGCCAATTTGTTACACCTATCAGGCCGTTTTATTCAGGCGTAACCATTTTACAAGGTGGTATTGATAAGCCCGAAACGAACGCGCAAAAAATCCATGATTTTTTTAAAGAGGGAAAAATCATGGCTCTGGGCGATTCAAAAACAATAACGGTTGTCAGCGACAAAGTTAATGGCAATCTGGAATTTGGTTTAAGTTGGAAAGCCGATGCCAACTGGGTTGCAGACAGTGGTATTGATTTTAATAACGGCAAACAAGTTGCTAAATGGTTCAAAAAAGAATTTGCCAATTGGGATAGTATCTGGCATGAATTAGTCGAAGCAGAAAACACCCTATTTATCCCAAGACCACAATACTGTATGCCTCTGGATCAATATTGGAAAGCCAAACCAAACATAACACTCCTAGGCGATGCTGCTCACTGGATGCCGCCCTTTGCCGGCGAAGGCGTAAACATGGCAATGCTTGATGCGCTTGAATTAAGCGAAAGTCTAACCAATGAAAAATTCACTGATTTAACATCAGCCGTAGCTCATTATGAAAAGCAGATGTTTGCACGGTTTGCCCACATAGGAAAGCTAACATTGCATAACACCGAATGGATGCACTCACCTGAGGGATTAAAAAAAATGTTGGGCAGATTTAGGCATGACGCAAACTAAAAACACGTAGCCCGAAAAAAAATCGCTAATAACATGGGTTTAGAATAGCGCTGAATTGGACACGTGTGTGCTAAATAGAGGTCGTATCCTCCTGAACCAGTTTTTCGCGCACTTTTAGTTCTTCAAGATCGACCAGTGAGAGGTATTTCCGAATCAAATCTTCATCAAATTCCATCTTATGGTTCATATCGATCAGTGTGGTTCGTTGCTGTTGAAGCAGTTCCAGGTAAGTCCGTTGAAACGTCATAAGGTTCGTTATTCGGGTTTTGTCCGGTTCGTGCAGTTCCTGGCTGAGTAATCGGGAATCAATTGATAACCGTTCGTTCAGATTGGCAATGTGTTCATTGGAAAGTTCTGTTTTTTCTAAAAAATGAAGTGAAGTCCGGGTAATTGCCTGTTGGATGATAAGTTCTTGCCTCCTTTCTGGAATCGCGTTTTGCATACCCTGTAAGTTTACTTTTTTAATCAGCAAAGGCAGAGTTAATCCTTGAAAAACAAGGGTTACCAGAATGACAACGAATGTGATAAAGAGAATCAGGTTGCGGTGCGGGAAAGGCTGACCTGCGCCAACAACTAACGGTATTGACAGAGCTGCGGCCAGCGATACTACCCCACGCATTCCGGCCCAGCCTAAAATTAGGGGGCCGCTCCATTCAGGATTTGGGTCGGCCACGGTGATAAAGCGGCTGGCAAAGCGGGTGAAAAGCGCTGCGCCATACGTACACAACAGCCGGGTTACCATCAGCACGACCGAAATGACAAGTCCATAGCCAATGGCGCTGGGTAGACTTACATCGCCAAGCTGCCTGACAATAGGGGGCAACTGAAGACCGATAAGCAAAAACACCAGTCCGTTCATGACAAAAACAATATTGGTCCACACGTTTACGCCCTGAAGCCGACTCTGGTAGCTTAACATACTTTGTCGCTTGTTCGATAGCAACAGCCCCCCGCTAACCACCGCCAGCACGCCCGAAAAGTGAAAATGCTCTGCCGCATAATACATGCAGTAAGGCGTTACGAGCGTTAGCACGATTTCGATACTGGGCGTAGTTGGCAGCCAGCGAAGAATGGCATATAGAATGATACCCACCAACAGGCCAATGCCGATGCCCATAAAAACGACCAGACCAAAACTGGTAGCGGCTTCCTGCAAGTTGAATTGCCCGGTTATGACGGCAGCCAGCGCAAACCGAAACACGATCAGGGACGATGCATCGTTGAGCAGGCTTTCGCCCTCGGCAATACTCACCAGCGACTTAGGTACGTTTACCTGCCGCATAATGGTCGTTGCCGAAATGGCATCGGGTGGCGAGATGATGCCACCCAGGAGAAAGCCTAATGCCAGCGTGAAGCCCGGAATGAATGCCTGCGATACCACGGCAATCACGCAGGAGGTCAGGATAACAATGGGAAAGGCAAAACTGGTAATAACCCGACGCCATTTCCAAAACTCTTTCCAGGATGTCTGCCAGGCCGCTTCAAACAAAAGTGGCGGTAGAAAAATAAAGAAAACCAGATCCGGGTCGATGGTAATTGTTGAAAATTCGTCTGTAAGGCTGAGTGCTAATCCGCCTACTACCAGCACAATAGGATAAGCCAGGCGAAGCTTATTGGCCAGCATCACCAGCGCCAGAATAATCAGGATGAGGTATACATATTCAATGAAAAGACCTTGCATATCGTTCTGTTTTCATAAAAATAACAAAAGCACAAGGCAAGAAAACCAATTGTTAATTTTTTTAGGATGTCGTACGTTCCAAGCGCTTATTTAAACCCAAAGAGGAACGGGAATAAAAAGGTTACGACTGCACTCCAAACGCTGTAGATCGGGAGAAAAACGGCCATTGACTGACCCACCAGCACGAGGTCGGTCTTTCGGGTCAGTGCCCCCAGGAGCCTTACTCCCACATACAGTAAATGTGCGAGCATCAACACATTCGCCCCCAATACCGCTGCCCGGTTGGGCGTAAATCCTCCTTCGGCAATTCGAAAAAGGACCGCCGATAAGGCAATGCCATTAACCAAAACAGTAACCGCCGATAAGAGGAAAAGAATGAGAATCTGGGTAGGGCTCTTGCTGGTTGGTGTGGTTTCGGCGACCGAAAAGAAAATAAGAGCCATAACGCCAATTAACAGCACGTTGAAAAGCAGTAGAAACTCCCGATCATGATACGGGTCTTTCCCCGAGAAAACCGTGGCTACCAGATAAACAACCAGCATGACCAGCGCCATCGGGCTGAATAGATTGGCAATTACCGGGGCAACTTTATTAACCAGGGTTGGCTGGGTTTGGGTAAGAAAAGTGCCCACAATGGGTACAGCAGCCAATCCGCAAATTACTACATAGTTGAAGTAAACCGTTTCAATGTTCCAGCCAATCAGTCTGAATAAATTAATGGTGAGTGCCGTTGTCAGCCCACCCGTGATTAACAATAGGGCAGTCATTATGGCTAATTCTCCATTGTATCGTAGAAAGCCCAGCCAGTTTACCCCGGTTTTCAGTTTGCCTCCGCCAAACGAGAAACCCAAAAGAGACCACAGCCACAAGGGTAAGTGAATACAGGCTAAGTTCAACGTATCGCCGGGCTTGCTCTGAGGAAGTGCGTTGATAAAAATGATCGCTAGCAGGATGAATCCAGCCAGCAAGGCACCTGTTTTCCAGGCAATTTTGTTTTTCCAGGAAAAGTAGGCGATCAACAGCGGGAAAACGATAAAGCCAATATTGCGGACGTAAAAAGATTCCGGATCCAGCGATAGCAACGCGGGCAGTTTAGCCACAAGTGCCGCCAGCAGTGAAGCAGCAACCACAATTATTCGCTCCTTGGCCGTGCCCCAGAATAAACCTTCGGGACTGTAATTGAGTCGTTGGTACCAGCCTTCGACCAGCGGATTCTCCCGCAATTGTGGATATAGCGTGTCAAAGGCCGTTTTGAAGGTTGCCTTGTTATTCCGGTACAACTTTTCCAGTTGCCGGGGATTGTCGATGTTCAACAGTATTTCTTCGCGCATGGTAGAATTAGGGAACAGCTCACAGAAACACAAAATAAAAAGTACTTTGCGTTTCAAAGTTAATGCAAATTTCCATTCTACAGCAAGTACATAATTAAAAAATGTTTATCGTGACTATTGACTACCTATCGGTGAAAACTTGCAGGGAAGAAAATCAATAGGAAGTGAATTAACCAACATATAGAAGATTACTATTAAACCTGTTCAAATGCTCCTTTTTACAAACGCAACGCTTTTTTCAAGTCTTCTTTTTTACCTCTGGATATTGGCAATTCTGCCCCGTCAGTCAACAACAAAAAGTCACCAAACTCCTTTTTCCAGCTCTTGATAAACTTTTTATTGACCAGATGCGATTGATGGCAGCGTATAAAACCATAGTCGGTTAATAAATCGTCATACGCATAAATGGGCTTGCACACCAGAAGTGTTTCGCCACCGGCCAGGTAAAATGTCGTGTAATTATTAGACGATTCACATCGAATAATTACACTGGTTTTTACAAAGCGCGTCTCTTTTGCCGTTGCTAAAGCAATTCGCTGTTCTTCCTGATGATGGCCTGCCTGCACTAAATGCACCAGGTTCTGAAGTAATTGATGCTGCTCTTTAAGACGATGCTGCCTATACGCTCGCTCTACAGCCGCTTGTAATTCATCAATATTTACCGGTTTTAACAGGTAATCGACTGCGGCAAACCGGAGGGCCTGTATGGCATACTGATCGTAGGCCGTTACAAATATCACCCCAACATTACTATTGTGCAGGCTGCTTAACAAATCGAAGCCGCTTTGTCCCGGCATTTGTATATCCAGAAACAGCAAATCAGGGTGGTGAAGATAGAGCAGGCTTTTAGCGGTCTCCGCATTCCGGGCCGTAGCACATACGTCCACTTGTGGACAGTAGGCCGCTAATAGGGCTCGCAGATTATCCAGATTATGCTGTTCGTCATCAATCAAAAGGGTTTTAATACTCATAAAAACCACTGCTTAAAGGTGAACGTAAGTTGCATACCCGATGGTAAAGCATTACTGATCGCATAGGTAATCGGCTGGTCGGGATGCAGTCTATTTAACAACTGAATCCGGTCACGCGTTAACTTTAATCCCATGCCCGGGGTTAATTTATCCTCCATATAGCCCTGGCCATTATCGGTAATAGAAACGAGCATGGTGTGATCAACCCGGCTAATAGTAACGTTGATAACTCCCTTTTCCTGTAGTGAGGCTACCCCGTGTTTTACTGCATTTTCAACCAACGGCTGTAGAAGCAGCACCGGCAAACTCGTTTCATACACATTTATCGTCGTGTCGACATTGATTGTGTACTGAAAGCCAAACCGTAGTTGCTCCAGCTTCAGATACGTGTCTAACGTCTGGATTTCTTCGTGAAGCGATAGTTCATCTTTATGGCTATGTTTTAGCGATTCCCGCAGGAGCCGGGCAAAGTCTGACAGGTAGCTATTGGCCCCTTTAATATCCTGTTTATTAATGAGGCCCTGAATTGAGCTGAGCGCATTGAAAACAAAATGAGGATTTAGCTGTGCGTAAATTGCCTTTAGTTCGAGTTGTGACCTGGTCTTATCAAATTGTTCCTGTTGTGTTTTCCGGCGCTGCCCAATAAACAACAGTAAGAATAAGCAAGCACCCAATAAAGCAGCGACAAAAACACCGACTGAAATACGGAACAGGTTTGTTTGGTACCAGGCAGGCAGAACGTCAAATCGGTACTCATCGATATTCTGTGGTTGGGCTGAAAAGCGTATTTTAAGCACATAATTCCCTGGCGGAAAATCCTTAAGCCAGACAAAGCTGTTGTCATAATCATTGAACCGCCAGGGGGTGTAAATACTGCTATTTCGAATCAATTCGTATTGTATCTGCTCCTTGTAAAAAATTGTTCCCCGTAGCACAAACACAATATTGGTGTTTGTAGAAGGTACAACAAGCACTGGCGACTGCTGGTCTGTTGTTTCTTTAATCGCTGCCCAGGGGAATTGCAGCTTTTTCAGGAACTGATCAATAGTTTCGGACGTGTAGATATTCGTTATGACCGGTTTTATTGATTCCCAGGCAACCAGCGAGGTAGCCACAATCTGGTCGGTGGCAACTTTTCTAACATCCAGAATCAGCATACTGCCAAAGCGGGTTCTGTAACCACCCAGGTAAGCCATTTGAGGATTGTCTGAGTCACGAATTAGCGTTGAATCTGTAAATTGGCTGATACCACGCCACGGCACCAAAACACGATTACCAGGGTATTCGATTACGCGAAACTGGAACAGGTTTGCGTTTTTCGGACCAACGCCATGTAAAAAAAACTGTGCACGAGCCGTATCAAACGTAGTGCGGGCCAGTAGCTCTTTAGGGCGCAACTGATGGAAAGCAGAATCCTTTTCCAGCGCAAAAAAATGGTCGCTTGTTTTCCGTATCGACCATAGAAAATCGTTGCCTTTACGCAAGGCTAAAACCAAACCAACCGATGGTGATTTCCCGGTTGCTCCTTCTGTATAGCTTTGTGAATAGTCGTCCCAGTTGATTTGCGCTTGTGCAGAAACAGCAGTATATAGCCATCCAATAAGTAATACGATTATCGTTTTCATGTTGTCGATAGTATGACAACAAAAAAAAGACTGTTTCTGCCGAAAATTCAGACCAATGTGAATTCGGCGTGTCTGACTGTGAATTGGTAGCAATTGGCCCAAAAAGTACAGCATTAGTTAACCTGAATTCGTAAAGTAGAAAGCCCCAACTTGTTTGTTGCTCGTCTATAAATTTGTCGAACAACAAACCAGTTGGGGCTCAAAAGATAAAGAGCTCTCCGTTACACCAACGCTTTCCGGGCCTCCCGGTCAGGGTCATTTACCAGCGCGGGGGTATCATCCAGCACCATCGTTTCGCCATTCTGGACTGTATAGGGTTTCCAGGCGGGCAAACCTCCTCCGTTTGGATTGCCGGTTTTTACAAAGTTAAGGAAGGAGCCCGCCATCTTTTCCGATAACGCTCTGGGCCGTTTGCCTCCCCCTGTGTGGGTCAGCATCAGATCGGTGTTGTAGAACCAGAAACAGATGTCGTCGCAGTGGAACGCCCGCATCCGACCATCGAAC
The DNA here is from genome assembly GCF_002831565.1 of Spirosoma pollinicola. NCBI lineage: Bacteria > Pseudomonadati > Bacteroidota > Cytophagia > Cytophagales > Cytophagaceae > Spirosoma > Spirosoma pollinicola. Next base: position 7,296,516 of record NZ_CP025096.1, read on the forward strand.
AGGGGTGGCTGCCAGCCAAACCAGGCCACATAAACGGGGGCTTTCTGGCCCGACACTTTCGCATCGGCGGTGGCAATGGCATTCTTCCGGTTAGAGACAACTAACGCCCATATCTCGATAGGGCGTGCTTTTGGGAAGTTTCTGGCGTAGGCATCAACGACGTCGCTAGTCTTATCGCCAAAGCGGGATTTGAGTTTTTCTTTCACCTCAGCCAGCGAAATACTTTCCAGACTGGCATCTGTCCGGTCGGGGTTTTGCTCATGAAAGGTGGAACAGATCATCAGAGGAATACTGGCCGAGAAGTGATTCGGGTCGGTGAAGAAAGGCCCTTCTTTCAGTGTAACGCCATCGCCAACGGGGGCATAGCCACCCCGTTGAATACCCATCTTTTTGGCTTCATCGGCCATTTTCTCCGTTGCCCGATTGGCAATGTCGATATATTCACGCCACGGAATTTGCTGGAGCTTGTCTATTTCGCCAGACTTGAGACCAGCTTCTTCCATAATTTTCATCCCCAGCTTTTCTGCGTATTCTTTATTGGTGCCTGCCAGCGAACTGCCGCTCAAGGCAACCGCCTTATGAAACAGCCCTTTCGCCGATGGCATATTCATTAGCGTCGTCACCTTGGCTCCCCCACCCGACTGACCGATGATGGTGACGTTAGTTGGATCGCCCCCAAAGTTGGTGATGTTGTTTTTAACCCATTCGAGGGCTGCCACCATATCCAGATTACCGACATTGCCCGATGCCGGATTGCCACCAGCCGCTTTTAGATCACTGTAGCCCAGCGCACCGAGCCGGTGGTTTATGGAGCAGAAAACGACATTACCCAGGCGAGAAATATTCTCGCCATGATAACCGTCCTGTTCAATGGCGTTACCATTCACGAAGCCCCCCCCGTGCAGCCAGACGATTACGGGCCGTTTTTGGGTATCAATGGCGGGTGTCCAGACATTGAGTTTCAGACAATCTTCCGATACATCGTCATAATTCCAGTGATCGACAAAGGAAGCATAGACATTTGAGTACCGTTTTTCCATAATCTGGGGAGCCGAGTTTCCCCACCAGAGGGCAGGCCGAATCTCGGTCCAGGCGGTTGGTTTTTGCGGGGGCATAAACCGATTCTTTCCAGCGGTATCGGCTCCGTAGGGTATGCCCAGAAATTGGTTTATGCCCCGGAGAATGAACCCTCTGACTTTTCCGTGTTCTGTGTTGGCGATCGCTATCTTGTCGCCTACTAACAAAACCTGATCGTCGGCCGTTGGCTTTGCTATTTTTGGCGGTTTTAATCCAACGGCGGTGGCTTGTTGAGAGACACCCAAACTGGCCACGCCAACCCCGAGTGATTGTAAGAAATTACGTCTTGACGGTTTCATCTTCGACTAGCTGTTAGAAGGTAAGGAAAATCTCAATAAATGAGCTTACCGTAAAAGGGACGCAATAGGCCATTTTTACTATTCCAGACTAACATATTCACTGCTGATTATCAGCAGTTGAATGACACATACGACAAAACCCATCTTTTCGTAAAAAGCAGTCACTTTATCGCTGCTTTCCATAGCTTTCAGCCAGACAACCTCCTTATTTAGCGCCCGTGCCTGATCGACGACAAACGTTATTCCTGGTCGCCAATACCTCTGCCCGTTGCTTTTTTCTGCAAATAAATTCGCTCTAATTCCAGCGCATTACGGCCGGGTTAACAGGCTGACGGCTGATCCATATTTAATTTTAGAAACCCGATTGGTTCATCATCTGAATAAATCAGGTAGAAGCGGGCATTGGGGTCGTTTAGCTACCAGTTGAACACATCGGGCGTAAACGAGCGATCTATATACCAGGCTCCCCCATCGTACCAGAGATGAAGATAATGGTCAGCATAAGCCCGTTTAGCAACTTCCTAGAGCAACTCTGCGTCGAGAGCGGATAATAAGTCAAACCGAAGCTGGGTCTTGGTAAGCATACGTTAAGGGTGCGATTGAGGTGTTGGACGCCATTTAAAGGCTTGTTCGTCAACGGCTCGCATGGTACAGAGAACGCCATTCAGGTGGTCATATTCATGCTGAATCAACTCCGATATTGGCCAATCGGTAACGGTCCAGGTGTGGAGTTGCCAGTGTTCATCCCGGTAGGTCAGCGTTACGTTGCGGTGCCGCCGAACACGCACTAACAGGTTTGGAAAGCTCATGCAATCGTCCCAGAGTTCGTCGGTTTCTTCACTAACAGCCACCAATTCAGGGTTGATAATTACCTGAGGGCGGTCTACATTCAGGTAGATCAACCGTTTCATAATACCCAGTTGAGGAGCCGCAATACCCCTGCCAAATTGATATGTCGACCGAATTTCCTCCATAACGTTGTGCAGATCGGCTACCCAGTTCATTAGCTGTGGTAAGTCTGATTCCAGAACGGGCTCGCAGGTTTCGTACAGGCGAAGGTCGCCCAGGAGTAAGAGGTCGGCGAGGTGTTTCATGCCAGGATGCGTTTCAGCGTGGTAACCAGGGTAGTAATCTCTTCGTCGGTATTGAAATAATGGGGCGAAATACGAATGGCGGCTGTTAGCATACCTTTTCGATCAAAATCCAGAATAGCGGCTCCGTGCGGGCTTATCGACACATTGATGTGTTCGGCAGATAACGCGGCTTTTATCTCCTCCGCCGATTTGCGCTCACTATACAGGATGATAATGCTGGACAACTGATCGCCTTCATCCAGCAAACGCACGCCCGGTACCAGGGCCAGTTGGGTTCGCAGTGTTTTGCAAAGCTGCAAGTTCCGTTCGGCAATAGCGGCTACCCCTACAGCAAGGGCGTACCGATGGGCTTCGGCGGCACCCAGCACGAGGGCGTATGGAAACTCCCAATCTTCAAATCGTTTGGCCGTTGGCTCCAGTTCAAATGTATCTGCCGACGCCCAGGATGCGCCGTGAAGATCGACAAATAAGGGAGCCATATTGGCAGATAAAACGTTGTCGGAGACGTACAGAAATCCCATGCCGCGTGGACCACGCAGAAACTTTCGGCAGGTTGCCGTCAGGAAATCACAGTGAATCTGGCGAACATCGACCGGCAACTGCCCCACCGACTGGCAGGCGTCTACCAGATACAGCACATCATGCTCACGGCAAAGCTGACCAACTGCTTCGACGGGCTGAACCAGCCCGGAGTTCGTCGGCACGTGCGTTACAGCAACAAGCCGTGGCCGAAGCGATTTGATTTTATCGGCCATATCACTCACCGATACCCCGCCCGATGCTTCATCAGCCGCCCGAACGACCTCGACACCAAACCGTTTTTGTAACGACAAAAAGGCGATTTGATTGGACACGTAATCGTTGGTGGTCGTCAGAATCACATCGCCCTGTTGAAACGGAATTGCCGATAGTGCACGGGCATAGGCATCCGTAGCATTGGCGGTAGCGGCTATGTTGTCGGCAGTCGTGTTTAGTAAAGAGGCCGTTGCGCTGTAAAACGCCTGAATAGCGTCTTTCTGCTGTGCTGCGGCTTCATAGCCACCAATCTGAGCTTCCAGCGCAATATGATTCGTCATGGCGTCGATCACTGATTGCGGCATCAGCGATGCGCCCGCATTATTAAAATGTATGACGTGTTGAACGCCGGGCGTATCAACGCGGACGGTAGCGAGATCAAGCATTAATGGGGGTACTAAACGTGTAAAACCGATTTCAACGAGATGACTTCAAGACTTGTTCATCTGAATTTACCTCGATCACTAACTGGCTCATGATTTCTTTGATCGTTTAGACAGCAAGGTAACAAAATCAAACCGGTTTTAAGTCTGCCAGACTCGCCAGCCGTATACCCACGGCCCGCTTGTGGGCATCGAGCGATTCGGCTTCGGCCATTGCTTCTACAACGGGGCCAAGCAACTGCAAACCTGCGGGTGTGATGTGCTGAATCGTGATTTTTTTCACGAAACTATCCAGCGAGACGCCACTATAAGCCCGCGCAAAACCGTTTGTCGGTAGGGTGTGGTTCGTGCCCGAGGCATAGTCCCCCGCCGATTCGGGAGTGTAGTTACCCAGAAAAATAGAGCCGGCGTTTATAATTTTTTCGGCTACAGCTTCGGCATTATCAACACTAAGTATCAAGTGTTCAGCCGCGTAGGCATTGAGCAGATCAATGGCATCGGCTTCCGTTTCGACCAGAATCGCCTTGCTGTTTTCCAGTGCTTTGGCAGCCAGTTCGCGACGGGGCAGTTTGCTCAGTTGGGTTGGCAACGCCAGATTAACCATCGACACCAATTGCTTACTGGTCGACACCAGCAACACCTGGCTGTCGGCACCGTGTTCGGCCTGCGAGAGTAAATCGGCAGCAACGAAAGACGGAATCGCTGAATCATCGGCATACACGGCAACCTCGCTCGGTCCGGCGGGCATGTCGATAGCCATACCTTCCTTCGCCACCAGCATCTTTGCCGATGTGACATACTGATTACCAGGACCGAAGATTTTATAAACTCGTGGTACCGATTCCGTTCCGTAGGCCATTGCGGCAATGGCCTGGGCTCCACCAATGCGGAACACCTTTGTGATACCCACCAGTTTGGCGGCAAAATAAATGGCCGGGTGGTTGCTGGGCGTACATAAGATCACCTCACGGCAGCCCGCCAGTTGAGCCGGAACACCCAACATCAGCACCGTGCTAAACAGTGGGGCTGTGCCGCCGGGAATGTACAAACCCACTTTTTCGATACCCACGCTTTTGCGCCAGCACATCACCCCCGGCATGGTTTCCACTTTCTCGATCGGCTGTTTTTGCCTTTCGTGAAAGAGACGAATATTGGTATAGGCCTGACCTATTGCGGCCTTCAACTCATCGCTCAGTTGGCTTTCGGCGGCATCGAGTTCCGACAGGGGCACTTCCAATCCGCCTTCCGACAAATCGACTTTATCAAATTTCTGCGCCAGCTCAACTAAAGCCGCGTCGCCCCCACGGCGAACCTGCGCCAGAATGGGTGCTACTGCCGCTTCAATCTGTTGTGTCGACTGTACCGGGCGAGCCAGTAACGAAGGCCACTCAATACGGTCGGGAAAAGGAATGATGTTCATGGATAAAATCAATAAATCATTTTCTCAATCGGGATCACCAGAATCCCTTCGGCACCAGCGGCCCGAATGGCTTCAATGTTTTCCCAGAATTCATTTTCGTTCAACACCGAATGTACCGAACTCCAGCCTTCAGTAGCCAGGGGCGTTACTGTTGGGCTTTTCATACCGGGCAATAAAGCGGTAATCTGGTCGAGCGCATGGTTGGGCGCATTCAACACAATGTATTTGTTATTTTTTGCCGCCTGCACCGACTTGATACGGAACAACAGCTTATCAAGTAACGCCTGTTTATCGGCAGCAAGTTCGGGGCGGGCGATCAGGATGGCTTCTGACCGAAAAATCGTTTCCACTTCTTTTAACCCATTGCTCAACAGCGTACTTCCCGAACTGACGATATCGCAAACGGCTTCGGCCAGACCGATGCTCGGCGCAATCTCAACCGACCCGCTGATTTCGTGAATTTCGGCCTGTACACCCTCACCAGCCAGGTAATTGCCAAGCAGATTGGGGTATGATGTAGCAATGTTTTTCCCATGCAGATCCTGGATACCCGACCACTCGGTACCGCGCGGAATGGCAATGGACAGGCGGCATTTAGAGAAGCCCAGTTTATGAACTGTCGTAACGGGACGACCTGTTTCAACGGCCACGTTCTCGCCAACGATCCCCAGATCGGCTACGCCATCTTCGACATAACCTGGAATATCATCGTCGCGCAGGAACAGGAACTCGGCAGGAAAGTTAGAGGAAACCGATTTAAGTTTACCCGTTCCGTAATCGAAACGGATGCCGCACTCTTTAAAAAGCTGATACGAATCTTCGCTCAACCGACCGGATTTTTGCAGGGCAATACGTAATACAGAAGACATTAACAGAGGTATGATATAGGATGTATGATGTGTGTCATACAGCTCGTGATACCAGATAACGATGGCATCAGGACAGGTGAATTGAATTAGGGAACAAAAGTAAGCGAAAAACGGGGAAGGACGTGCTGAACAACCAACACGAGGGCTAAAGAGCCTTACTGATGGCGACGATGTCGGAAATGAGAATGAGTAGCCCGTTGGGAGATCATGGCGCAAAGGTAAGCAGTTCGTCGTAATTTCAAATGGAAATACTAATCAGTTCTGTTTAGACCTATAAGGTTTTAGAAACCTTATAGGTCTAAACAGAACTCCCTATCTTTGTACTATGCTTTTGACACAGAAAAAACAACCTATAGAAATGAACTCACTTTTGGCCGTGGAAGCGACCGCCCTGCCCGTTATGGAAGCGTTTTATACGATTCAGGGTGAGGGAGCGCATACAGGTCGGGCGGCTTACTTTATACGGCTTGGCGGCTGCGATGTGGGCTGCCACTGGTGCGATGTAAAAGAATCGTGGGACGCTGAGGCTCACCCAAAATTGTCTATTGATTCGCTGGTTGACGGTGCCCTGCAATACCCCGGCCGTATGGCGGTCATTACGGGTGGGGAACCACTCATGCACGACCTGACCGAGCTAACGGCAGCTTTACAAACGGCTGGCTTTCAAACCAATATTGAAACCTCTGGCGTATGCCAGGCCGTTACGGGCTCCTGGGACTGGATTTGTTTTTCTCCCAAGAAATTCAAAAAGCCCAATCCCGCTATTTATGACAAAGCCGACGAACTGAAAGTTATCATTTATAATCAGTCCGATTTCGCCTTTGCCGAGTCGTTTGTGCCTTATTTGCGACCCGGTTGCAAACTCTTTTTGCAAACCGAATGGAGTCGTTCCAATGAAATGCTGCCTCGCATCGTTGATTATGTAAAAGATCATCCGCAATGGCAAATTTCGTTGCAGACACACAAGTATCTGGATATTCCATAGGAGACAGGAGAAAAGGGAAGAAAGGAATTTTTCGATTTATTATCCCTCTCCTCCCCTTTTTCCTTTTTTCTCTTCCCTCTTTCTCACAGGCTCCAAAGGCCAAAGAACTTTATGCGCAATCCATAAAACTCTTTGGTGAACGGAAAGCGAACGAAGCGATTCCGTTCATGGAGCAGGCCCTCAAACAGGACCCCACCTTTACGGATGCGTATCTCAAACTCGGTCAGTTGTATGAGTTTACCCGGCAGTTTGATCCGGCCCTGAACGCATACCGAAACGCTATAAAACTTCAGCCCGACAGCCCTGCTTCCGGTGCGGCTTACCAGTCGCTGAGCACGACTCTGCTTCGGTTGGGCCGGTACAGCGAAGCAATTCCTTATCTGGAAAAATACCAGACGCTGTTTGCTCCGGAGTCGGCTCAGGGCAAACGCATTGCCCGCCAAATCGAAACAGCCCGTTTCGCTATGGATGCGATACAGCATCCACAGACCGTTGATCCAAAACCGCTTTCGTCGGTATTACAAACTACACCGTCTCAATATTTCCCGGTCCTGACAGCCGATGAACAGACGCTGGTTTTTACAGCCCTGAAGCCCGAAGGCGATGAAGATCTGATGACCTCCACGTTCAACGGCGAAACCTGGTCACCACCGGTTTCACTGGCGTCGACTATCAATACCCCCGAAAACGAGGGAACAGCCAGCCTTTCGGCTGATGGGCGCACCTTGGTTTTCACAGCTTGTCAGGGTCGAAAGGGCTATGGTAGCTGCGACTTATATGTGAGCCGTAAAACCGGTAACGATTGGTCTTCGCCCGAAAACCTGGGCCCAACGATCAATACCCACTTCTACGAATCACAACCTGCCCTGTCGGCCGATGGTCGGCAATTGTATTTTGTGTCGGACAGGCCGGGCGGAAAAGGCCGACGCGACATCTGGCGCAGTGACCTTGGTGCCGACGGCAACTGGGCCGAACCCGTTAACCTCGGCGAGCCCGTCAATACGCCTGCCAATGAAGCATCTCCGTTTATTCACGCCAACGGCCAAAGTCTGTTTTTTGCTTCCGAGGGCCATATTGGCCTGGGCGGTTATGACCTTTTTGTGACCGATCAGGGCGCGTCCGGCTGGTCGGCTCCAACCAATTTGGGTTATCCCATCAATACATCCGAAGATCAGGCATCATTATTCGTAACAGCCAACGGAACACGGGCTTATTATTCATTTGAAGAACAAAAGGAGGGCGTCTCGCAGAAATCGCGCCTGTATACCTTCGATTTACCCGAGTCATTACGGGATCGTATCAGACCGGTGAGCTTTTTAAAAGGCATTGTTGCCGATGCCAAAACAAAAAAACCATTGGCCGCTTCGGTCGAGTTGGTTGATTTAAAAACTAATCAGATTGTTTCGCGGGTTGAGGCAGATACCCAAACAGGGCAGTATACGGCGGTGTTGCCCAGTGGTGGTGAGTATGCTTTATACGTTAGTATTCCGGGCTATTTGTTTAAAAGTTTATCCTTCGATTTCACGCAGAAAACAAAAGGTGAAGGCATAACTTTAAGCGTACCGCTTGAGCCGTTAGCTACCGGAGCATCGGCCAACGAAACCTTGAACAATCTCTTTTTTGAGTCCGGCCGCTACGATCTGGCCGACAAGTCGCGCACCGAACTTGACCGGTTATCTGCCTTTATGCAGTCAAATAAAGCCGTTAGCGTCGAAATTTCAGGGCATACCGACGATAAGGGCGATGTAGCCGCAAACCTGGTACTTTCGCAAAAACGAGCACAGGCCGTCGTTGAGTATCTCACCAAAGCGGGTATTTCACCGACCCGCATAAAAGCCATTGGCTACGGCAAAACCCGACCGCTTGTCCCCAACACTACCGACGAAAACAGGCGGCTAAATCGCCGTATCGAGTGGCGTGTGCTGTGATATACGATGTACGAATTACGATGTACGAGTTTGCTTATGCTTGCGAATCAACGCTAAGTCAAATCGTAGGTCGTATTTCGGCTATCGTAAATCCTTTGCTTTCCGAGGGATTTTTTTCAATTTTGTGTATGTTGTCGAAATAGCCTCTCTTTCTTGTGGAGGGTATTTTTTTATTGACAGACGCTTTCGCTCCTTTTGCAATGACTTCCGAACACGTTAAGTGCTTAATTATAGGTTCCGGCCCAGCCGGTTATACGGCCGCTATTTATGCGTCTCGGGCTAACATCCAGCCCGTCATGTATCAGGGTCCACAACCCGGTGGCCAGCTTACCATCACAACCGAAGTAGATAATTTCCCAGGCTATCCCGACGGTGTTCAGGGGCCTCAAATGATGCTGGATCTGGAAGCGCAGGCCCGGCGGTTTGGCACGGACATTCGATATGGCATGGTCACTAAAGTGGAGTTTTCTGACCAGCCGGGACAGGGTGCACCCCACCGCGCTATCGTTGACGATAAACACGAGATCACGGCTGACTCTATTATTATTTCGACCGGAGCCTCGGCCAAGTGGCTGGGTTTACCCTCTGAAATGCGGCTGAATGGCCGTGGCGTTTCGGCCTGTGCTGTTTGCGACGGGTTCTTCTTCCGTGGTCAGGACGTTGCCATTGTTGGCGCTGGCGATACAGCAGCCGAAGAAGCCAGTTATCTGGCCAACCTTTGCCGCAAAGTGTATATGCTGGTTCGGCGCGACGAAATGCGGGCTTCGCAGTTCATGCAAAAGCGCGTTAAAACAGCGCACAACATTGAAATTTTGTACAACACATCGACTGAAGAAGTGTTGGGCGATGAAGATGTAACGGGTGTGTTGGTGAAGAATACGGAAACTGGCGAAGAACGCGTTTTAGATGTGACCGGCTTTTTTGTCGCCATTGGTCACAAACCAAATACCGACATTTTCCAGGAATACCTTGAATTAGATGATAATGGATACATCCTTACAGAAAAAGGGAGTACCCGAACCAATATACCCGGCGTGTTTGCCTGTGGAGACGCTCAGGATAACATCTACCGTCAGGCCGTTACCGCAGCCGGTACAGGTTGTATGGCTGCTCTCGACGCAGAACGTTATCTGGTCACACTGGAAATGCAGGCCGAAGAAATTTGATTATTAAAGGCTAGTTTACAGTATTCAGTTTATGGTATTCGGTTAGCTGACGCACAGCACGCAAACCCAACACCATAAACCGAATACTGTAAACTCATTTAAAAAAAAGATGAGAGAAACCGTTACACGATGGCTACTGGCCATTGGGTGCTTGTGTTTGACCGTAACGACACAGGCCCAGGAACGCGGGCGATTTAAAAACAACCTGCGTATCACGCCAAAAAATGGGTCTAACCCAAACTCGCCGGTCGTTGAACAGCCACAAAAAGCGGACGACCAATTTGACCAGGAATCAACTCAACTGCGCTTTAACAGCCAGTTTGAGCCAAAAAAAGAACTGAACCCGGTTGTCAGTGAAGACACCAGCCAAATTGATCAGGGCGAAACCAGCGTGGTTGAAGTCATTGATTCAGTACTGGTAGGGACTGAGTGGGTCAAAATTGCCGATTACTACGCCGTTTGGGACTCCCGCACCATTGATCCCTATAATATCAATCCGCTGGAATTTGACGAAGCCATTGATATAAAACTATTTGATCCTCCAGCTAACCGCTTCTGGTCGGCACCACTGGAGGAGGGCAAAATGACCTCAAACTTTGGGTATCGCTGGGGGCGCTGGCATACGGGTACAGACCTCGATCTGGACACCGGCGATCCGGTGTATGCGTCGTTTGATGGCATTGTACGGGTAGTGGGATGGGATGGAAATGGGTATGGCCGCTATGTACTGGTGCGGCATTATAACGGCCTTGAAACACTGTATGGCCACATGTCCAAACAAACGGTTGAACCCGGCCAACTTGTAAAAGCGGGCGACCAGCTCGGTTTAGGCGGTAGCACAGGCCGCAGTTCAGGTCCTCATCTTCACTTTGAGACACGCTATGAGGGCAACCCGTTCAGCCCTTTGAACATTTATTCATTCCCGGAGAATACCATTAATTCCGACCACTTTCTCTTGACAGGTTCCGTTTGGGATTATCTGCGGGGTGGCCGTTCATCATCGTCGGAAGTTAGTTCGAAACCACGCTTCAAACGGACGGTTCTACACCGTGTCCGGTCCGGCGAAACACTCAGTTCCATCGCCGACCGGTATGGTATGTCGGTATCTGCATTAAGTCGCAAGAATCATTTATCCTCCCGTTCGCGAATTCGTCCGGGACAGAAAATTCGGGTGCATTAAATGTCCGATTTCCAGTAAAGGCCAACTGCCATATCACGATGATATAGTAGTTGGCCTTTACTGTGTTCTATCAAGTTTAACGCACCGTGAAAGACCGCTCTATAGCATGAAAACACTTATTCTCGCCCTCAGTCTGTTGTCATTTCTTAGTTGCACAACGAAGAAAAAACTCGACCAAACAAGCGAAACAGATCGTGTTCAGGGAACATCGGCAGACACGGTGAGCCAGGCAACTAAACGTAAATTACCGGGTGGGCCAGCTCCTCAAAAGGGCCTTTCTGATAGTGCTACAACATGGGTTTACGAGAAAAAAATTGATAAAGAAGGCAACACAGTTCACAAAGCGTCGATCCATTCACCAAATCTTCTGGAATTCGGTTTCCCTTATGCTGGCGGATCTACGGCCACACTTAGCATCAGGCATAAAAACGGCACGTCTTATTTGTACCTGGAAGTGTCGAAAGGGCAATTCAACCGGAGTTTTCAGGGCGGCACGGCTCGCATACGATTTGATGATAAACCCGCCCGTGATTATTCATTTTCTGCGGCAGAAAATGGACGGGCCAACATCATCTTTTTCGATTCGGTGCAGCCTTTGGTCGACCAACTAAAATTGGCCCGGAAGGCGGTTGTGGCTGTCGAGTTTTATGCACAGGGAAAGCGTCAGATCGAGTTCAGAACTGGCAGCCTACGCTGGAATCACTAACAGGAACAGAACACCCAGCCACCGAACCATTGCCGAAATCACAAGGTTATGCTCTTTCAGGATAGGGTGATAACCTATCCACGAATTTATACCATTGTGGCTCAGACGCTCCTTCTCATTACTCCGCCCTTCACGCAGTTGAACACCCCCTATCCGGCAACGGCTTACCTGAAGGGGTTTCTACAAACTCAACATATCACTTCGTATCAGGCGGATTTAGGGATTGAGGTTATTCTGAAGCTATTTTCATCGGGCGGGCTAGCCTCAATGTTTGCCGAACTTGAGGCTACGGATGCCGAACTGTCCGACAATAGTTATCGCATCTGTCGATTGCAGGACGACTATATAAGCACCATAGACCCGGTCATTCGTTTTTTGCAAAACAAAAACCCAACCCTCGCCCACAGCATCTGCGACCGTACTTATTTGCCCGAAGCTTCGCGGTTTGCACAACTGGAAGAACTGGAATGGGCGTTTGGCACAATGGGCATTCACGACAAAGCCCGACATCTGGCTACGCTTTATCTCGAAGACCTCAGCGACCTGATTCAGGAGGCCGTCGACCCGCACTTCGGATTCAGCCGCTACGCCGAACGGCTGGGGCGTTCAGCTACGCATTTCGATGAGTTGCACGAAGCCCTGCAACGGCCAGATACACGAATATCAACTACGTTAGTTGATTTGCTGGAGCATAAAATTCAGCAGTGGCAACCAGACGTTGTTTGCCTGACGGTTCCATTTCCGGGCAATCTTTATGGTGCCCTGACCTGTGGAAAATACCTGAAACAGCATCACCCGGCGATAAAGATCATTATGGGCGGTGGCTATGCCAACACCGAACTTCGGTCGCTTAGGGAGCCGCGTGTTTTTGATTACGTGGATTTTATCTGTCTCGATGACGGCGAAGCTCCCCTCCTGACGTTGCTGGAACATTTGTCGGGCCAACGCGAATTGGGTCAGGTCAAGCGAGTGTTTGCCCGTACCAATGGCGTGGTTACGTATTATAACGGCGCCCCGGAAAAAGATGTACCCCAGCGTGAAACGGGTACACCCAATTACCGCGATCTGCCGTTGACCGATTACCTCTCGGTCATTGAGGTTGTTAACCCAATGCACCGGCTCTGGAGCGATGGCCGCTGGAATAAGTTGACGTTGGCACACGGTTGCTATTGGGGGAAATGCTCCTTCTGCGATGTAACGCTGGACTATATCAAACGATATGAACCCGTTACGGCATCGCTTCTGTGCGACCGCATCGATGAGATTATTGAGCAGACCGGACAAAACGGCTTTCACTTTGTCGACGAAGCCGCTCCCCCTGCCCTGATGCGCGATCTGGCAATGGAAATTATCCGCCGGAAACTGACGGTTACCTGGTGGACAAATATCCGGTTTGAAACCAGTTTCACACCAGACCTTTGTACGTTATTGAAAGCCTCTGGCTGCATTGCCGTTTCGGGAGGGCTGGAGGTAGCTTCCGATCGCCTGCTGGAGCGAATGAAAAAAGGCGTGACAGTGGCACAGGTAGCCAGAGTTGCTGACGCCTTCACACAGGCGGGTATCATGGTTCATGCCTACCTGATGTATGGTTTTCCAACGCAGACGATGCAGGAAACCGTCGATTCGCTGGAGATGGTTCGGCAGTTATTTATGAACGGCATCGTTCAGTCAGGATTTTGGCATCGGTTCGCAATGACCGCCCACAGTCCCGTAGGTGTTGACCCTGCCGGTTTCGACGTTATGCGAATAGGCCCTGATTTTGGTGGCTTCGCCGATAATGACCTTGACCACGCCGACCCCACTGGTGCTGATCACGACTTGTTTGCCGAGGGACTACGTAAGTCTCTGTTCAACTATATGCATGATGTGGGTTTCGATTTACCCCTTCACACGTGGTTTCCGTTCAAAATACCAATTACCTCCATTCCGGCCCGGTATATTGAGAAGGCTATCCGTCAGAAAACGGACAAAGACCCACGGTCAAATGCTTTTGTTATCTGGCCGGGAAATATGCCCAGCATGGAAGTCTTCGAGTTGCAGCAAGGCCTTAAGGTAATCGAAATGGCCGAGTTGGAGTTCTACAGCAAACAAAGCCATTGGTTACTCGAAGCCCCGACGTCTGTTGGTGAATGGATCATGAATGTACTACCCAGGCTCATCATTGGCCAACACGAACCGTATTCGTTAGCTCAAGTTAAAGTCGATTATGATGCTAGTGGAAATGGCGCTTTTGACACCTTTAAGCAATCGCATGTGTGGGCCAAACTTCGGGAGCATGGGTTGCTCATTGTTTAGGCGATGGCGTAAGGCTCTGGCTTTGTGTCTAGTATTCTCCGGCCTCTGGCCGATATGATGTAGTTTCATTAAACCGGCCAGAGGCCGGAGAATACTAGACACAAGGCCAGAGCCTTGCGCCATCGTCACTGAGGTTCTATAATTAAAGAAGGGATGGTATTGCCATCCCTTCTTTAATTATAGAACCAGTCTGCAATTAATTACTTCTGCTCGTACTTGTCTTTGTACGTTTTGTAAAGACGCTTATGCCGGTCGTCCAGATTTACTTTACGGCCCTGGATAAATACCTGTTCGATCACATTCGTACGCATATCAAGCGCATCCCCTGCCGAAACAAACAGTGTTGCCTGTTTTCCTTTTTCAAGCGTGCCGACCATACTGTCGATACCCAGAATTTTGGCGGTGTTCGACGTTACCATCTTCAGCGCGTCTTCGCGGTCGGTCACACCGAAACCAGCGGCTGTGCCCGCTAGAAAGGGCAGATTGCGTGTCCGCCACCATTCGTCGGCATAGCTCAAGCTGACCAGAATACCCGCTTTATGCAGAATACCCGGCATCCGATACGGCAAGTCTACATCTTCATCTTCGCGATTTGGCAGTCGATGCAACCCGCTTAGAATGACCGGAATATTATTTTCTTTCAAAAACGTGAGGGCGCGATTGGCTTCTTCTCCCCCAACGATCACGATCTTTTGCACACCCACCGACTTGGCAAACGTAACGGCTTCGATGATGTCTTTGCCATAATCAGCCCGGATATATAGATTCTGTTTTCCAGAGAACAAGCCCCGCATAGACTCCAGTTTGAGATTCATAGTGGCCGGTGTCGGTGCAGCCGCATAGGCTCTGGCATCTGCAAAGGTTGCCTGTAAGGCGTCAATGGCTGGCCCGCGTTTGTCGTTTTTCTTAACGACAGTAGTGAAATCCTCGAAGTTGAAATCATTGGCGAAATAGGTAGGCCAGTTGAGCCAGATCCCATCGTCCTTTTTCAGCACAGCATCTTCCCAGTTCCAGCCGTCGGCCATCATCACACTCGAACTTCCCGATACAGTGCCCCCCTGCGGCATGGCTTGTGTGAGCAACACGCCATTGTTCCGAATGGTCGGGATAATTTCGGAGTCGGTATTATAGGCAATCAGCGACCGGATGTTTGGGTTCAGAATACCAATTTCCTGCTTGTCGACCGTAGACCGAACAGCACCCGTTTCCTGCAAGCCCACCGTTGAAGCCGGTGAAATAAGGCCCGGATAGAGGTGCTTGCCCGATACGTCGATAACTTCCACATCGGTGAGGTTCAGCTTCACCAGTGTTCCGTCAACAACGTTCGTGATAACGCCGTTTGTGAACAGCACAACGCCGTTTGGAATTACCTGCCCGGTGCCCACGTGAACCGTTCCGCCCATCAGCGCAATGGTCTTCGTCTGCGGCTTCGCCGGGGCTGGGTTCTGGCCATAGCTCATGAGCGAGGCCAGGGTGAATATAGATATTAGTAGTTTTTTCATGTTTTGTTAGTTTTGATAAACGGAAATCGGAGCGTCAGCCAACAGTAACCCGTATACCGTATACCTTATTTGCCCGCTTCCCCTTCGGCCATAACACCTTCTATATCTTCGCAATGCCACATCCGAGCGCGTTTTGGCATGGGCCGTACGGTCGATGCACCACCCGCTTTTGCAGTCAGCATTTTTTGAATAAGGCGGGCGCGTTCGGCCTGCATCTGATCACGCTTCTGATCTTCGTCTTTCAAACTGAAGTAGATCGCTCCGTCGATCATCGTGAATTCAGGACGGGCGTAAATGGCCAGCGGGTTCGCATTCCAAAGCACAAGGTCAGCATCCTTACCTGCCCGAACACTACCCAGTTTACTGTCTAGGTGCAGTAATTTAGCGGGGTTCAGCGTCACCATTTTCCAGGCGTCCTCTTCGGTCATACCACCATACTCGATGGTTTTTGCCGCTTCCTGATTCAGGCGACGAGCCATTTCGGCATCATCGGAGTTGATTGATACCGTTACGCCCTGGCGATGCATTATGGCAGCGTTGTAGGGAATAGCATCATGTACCTCCATTTTATACGCCCACCAATCGGCAAAAGACGAACCACCGGCTCCGTGTTTTGCCATCTTGTCGGCCAGTTTGTAGCCTTCCAGAATGTGCGTAAACGTGTTGACTTTAAAGCCCAGCGAATCGGCCACTTTCAATAGCATGTTGATCTCCGACTGCACATAGGAGTGACAGGTAATGAAGCGTTTGTTCGCCAGGATTTCGGCCAGCGCATCAAGTTCAATATCCCGGCGTGGCGCAATAGCGGTTGCTTTCTCTTTCGTACTTAACTTGTTGTAAGCCGCCCAGCCTTTTGCGTATTCTTTAGCCCGCGTAAAATGGTCGACAAACACTTGCTCTACACCCATCCGAGATTGTGGGAAACGGGTTAACACATTCGGGTTCGGGTAGTTGGATTGCTTCACGTTTTCGCCGAGGGCGAACTTGATAAACCCATCTGCTCCTTTGATCAGCATACCATCTGCCGATTCGCCCCATTTCAGTTTTACGATAGCCGACTGCCCGCCAATAGCGTTAGCCGAACCATGCAGCAATTGTGAGGTTGTAACCCCCCCGGCCAACTGACGGTAGATATTGATATCGTCCGGGTTGATCACATCCGCCATTCGAACCTCCGCTGAACTCGACTGAGCGCCTTCGTTGATCGACAGGAGCGCAATGTGCGAATGTTCGTCAATGATTCCATTCGTGAGGTGTTTACCTGTTCCGTCAACGACTTTAACATCGGCAGCGGCCGTGAGCCCTTTACCCACTTTCGAGATTTTGCCGCCCGTAACCAGCACGTCGGTATTAGTCAACACGCCGTCTTTCTCATTTGTCCAGACAGTTGCGTTCCGAATCAGGATGGTCTCTGCTTTAGGTTTCTGTGCATTGCCCATACCCACAAACGGGTAGAGAACTGTAGCCGCCGTGTTGCTGGCAGGTGAAGTAGCCGACGCCATAGCCGTAGTTGAACTGGTGGCAGAGGTCGACGTAGCTGTCGTTGATACAGGTGCATCGCCCGTGCGCACCGCCGACCAGGTTATGGCTTTACCATCCGGGCTTTCGCCATCCCCTTTTAAATTCGTCGGTGTGGTCCGATAGCCCGTCAGGCGTGTAGTGCCCGGTTTCTTTTTGTCAAGCTGTACCTGAATCGAGATAATATCGCCCGAGAAAGCCACTTTTGGCGTGAGTTTCAGCGTATCGGCAACAATCTGGTACTCCGGTTTTTCGGGCGATTTTCCCGTAATGTTCAACTTCAGATTGGATTGCGAACCAACCGTCAAGGTCCAGACCCCGCGCAGATCGGCGGCATCTTTGCTGTTCACAATGTATTGTTTACCCCGCATCCAGTTCTCATAGATCACGTTGTCGGCGCTGAACAGATTGCCCGAGGTAATAATAAAATTGGCAATCTGGCCTTTTTTCAACGTACCAAGTTCATCCTCAGCCCGTATTAATTTGGCGGGGATGGTGGTTAGGGCTTCGAGTGCTTTTTGTTCAGGGAGGCCGTTTTCAATGGCTTTACGAAGATTAGCCCAGAAATCAGCCTTGTTTTTAAGGCCCGCTGTTGTCAGCGCAAACTGGACATTGGCTTTAGCCAGCCGACCGGCATTCATTGGTGCCATTTCCCAATGTTTGAGTTCGGCGAGGGCTACATTGTCGGCATCCCAGGCGTCTTCGATATCATAGGGCTGTGGGTAGTTCAAGGGCACAATCAACGATGCTCCGGTCGCTTTTACTTCGTCGAGCCGTTGATATTCATCGCCCGAGCTGCGGATAATGTATTGAACGCCAAACTCATCCCCAATTTTATCGGCCCGCAGTATTCCCAATTTATCATTGGCTTCAAAAATGGCAGGTAAATTCTGGGTACGGTTCAAGGCTTCGAGCGACATATTTGCCTGCTCTTTGCTACCCGACCGTTTATACCAGTCGGCATCATAGAAAGCTTGCCGCAACAGGGCCACAATACCCATCATCGAGTTAGGATATTGCTGGCCCGACGTTCCTTTGCTGAACGAGTAGTGAGCAGTGACATTGGGCTTCAGCACGAGCGTATTCTCCCGGTCATCGGCCAGAATTACCAGCGAACCTGTACCGCGTGCAATGCCATCATGTGGATGGGTAAGCACAGCGCCGAAACCTAACTTCCGTAATTCGTCGGCTTTTTTGGTATCGGCTTTAAACAAAACACTGGCATCATTTTCGGGCTGTATGGCTTGATTCCAGTAGTAAGCCCCTTTTTTATTCGATTCATACTGCGGCACACCACCCCGGCCACCGGCTGGCCCACGGGTAATTTCGGGCATTCCATAATCGGAGTCGATATCAACCAGACCCGGATAAATTCGTTTCCCTTTCAAATCGGTGATAACAGTGCCGGCAGGTATACTAACCGCCGTACCAACGGTTTCAACGCGCCCATTCCGAATGAGCAGGGTAGCATTTTGAAGGGTGGTTTGTGGGTCGACAACAATAGTAGCATTCGTAAATGCATACAAACCGGGTCGCTCATCATAGACGCCATTTCGCGGAAAAGTCGTCTGGGCCACAGAGGAATATGCCAGACCAGCCGCCAAAAGTGCTGTCAGATAATGTTTTGTCATGAACATAATTGATTAGTTGATGATTGGGGTTAACCGTCAAAAGTACGGAAACTGGCGTGCCTTTTGGCAATTTATCCAAAGAAGATTTTGCATTACCAGTTTGTTAAAACCTTAAAATATCGCTGGTTTTTACGATTTTCAGGATGAGTAGGACTCTTCCCTGATTTGGGCAAAAGCGTTGATGTCAAGTTGCTTGAACATCCGCCCTGACAATCCGTTTACTCATGCAACGTTCAACCTTTTTTTTGCGTTTGGTTGACTGTGCGGCCGATCTAATCTATTTATTTTACCAATCGAATACGCCGTAAAAACCATCTATCATCTATGCCTTTGGTACAGCCCCACTCATGAAACTCATTCTTGGTTTATTTGTGAGTTTCCTTGTAGTATGTAGTTCGGCTCTTACCCCTGCTGTGGCCCAAATGCCGCTGGCGGATACAATCGCGACCAATACGACTGCTATTCGGCATGTACCTCCTCAACACGACGTTGCCGATCTGGTAAAACGCTGGTATCCACGGCTTCCTATTACCCAACACGATTCTTCAACGTTGCATGAAGGCAAACGCTTTGTTCTGGTCATACCACAGATAGGTTATACCCTGCAAACGCGCGGCTTGGTGGCCGTATTGGTGAATACGCCTTTCAGAATGGCCAACGCCAACATGTCATCAATGACAGGGCAGGTTGCCTACACCCAGAACAATCAGATTATTTTTACTAGTACATCATCGATCTGGACACGGGATAATCGCTTTCTATGGACCAACGACTGGCGGCTGATGCATTACCCGCAAGCAACTTACGGGCTGGGCATGTACACCTCCACCGACCGGGTTATTAATATGGATTATGCCTATTTCCGGTTTCATCAAAGTTTACTGCGTCGGTTGGCTCCAAATTTATATGCGGGCATGGGTTATCATTTGGATTTGCACTGGAACATAGACAGCTACAACAGCCGCCGGGAGGTGACCCGTATTTCGAGATACACCAACGGGGTCGTAGGTCGTTCGGTATCGTCGGGGCCAACCGTTCACCTCTTATATGATAACCGCCAGAATGCCATTAACCCCGCTGGCGGCTTTCTGGTGAACGCTACGTTACGGGCTAACATGCGTGTACTTGGCAGCGACGATACCTATCAATCTGCATTAGTTGAAGTACGAAAATACGTCCACGTCCCGGCTAATTCCGACAATATTCTGGCATTTTGGTCATACAACGCATTGACCTTGAGCGGCAACCCACCCTTTCTGGATTTGCCCAGTACGGGTTGGGACTATAGCGGCAATGTGGGACGTGGATTTATCCAGGGACGCTTTCGGGGCAAGAACCTGTTATATGCAGAAACCGAATACCGTTTTCACTTAACCGCCGACCGCTTGTTGGGCGGTGTTGTTTTCGCGAATGCCCAGACGGTTACGGAACAGAACAGCGGCCAGTTCGAAAAGATCGTTCCGGCGGTTGGCGCGGGACTTCGAATCAAAATGAATAAACTATCCCGTACAAATCTTTCCGTTGATTATGGCGTAGGCTTCGACGGCTCCAAAGGATTATTTTTCAATTTGGGCGAAGTTTTCTAATTGCCTTACACTAGCAGATAATACCAACCAATTAGCCTGACCCTGATTTGATGTTTCCCTAAACGGAGCGTAGGTTTACCGTATCGTCCAAATTAACGTAGCGCCGACTACACAGCTTTTATAAATGGATTTTTGTGACCAACTATTTGATCAAAGTACCAGCCCTGTAGACCAGTGGGCCCGGCAAAATTTTGAACAGT
Organism: Spirosoma pollinicola; assembly: GCF_002831565.1. Classification (NCBI taxonomy): domain Bacteria; kingdom Pseudomonadati; phylum Bacteroidota; class Cytophagia; order Cytophagales; family Cytophagaceae; genus Spirosoma; species Spirosoma pollinicola. The sequence goes on from NZ_CP025096.1 coordinate 7,317,150, forward strand.
GTACCTTCAAAAACCTCGATTTATCGAAAGTCGTTTTTGCCAACACCAGCTTTATCAACTGTAGGTTTGACTACTGCAATCTGAGCGCGGCCCTATTCGAAGGCACGAAGCTGGATGATGTGGTTTTCGTTGATTGTAAATTAAACAGCGTCAATTTTGGGCAGTGCAGCGCATTTGGCTTCCACGTTGACTTCCAAACGTGTCAACTTGACTATGTTTCGTTTTTTGGCCGAAACCTGAAAAAGACGCGCTTTGTCGATTGCTCTTTACTCGAAGGTCGTTTTATCAACTGCGATCTGAGCGGGGCTTTGTTCAAAAACTGCAACCTCGAACTGACTCTCTTTGCGACGAACGTACTCACACAGACAGACTTCTCCAGTTCCTACAACCTGACCTTAGACCCCGACGGTAATAAGCTAAAGAAAACGAAGTTTTCAGTTCACAGCCTTCGCGGTTTGCTTACGAAATATGATATTGTGGTTAGTTAGATTATTACATAGACTACTAGCTTACAAGATATTAGCTCTCGTTTAAAAAAGGATTAACCATAGAGCGGTGCGCCGTTGCGACACAAAGGCCACAGAAATGGTCGCAATGACACTACCAATAACTTCGTCGTGAATTATTACGTACCTCCACCCATGTAAAGTCTGTTGACCAGCCAAATTCCGCTTTTAGGGTTAATTGGGTTTTTGTGATCGTGTAGGGACCTGTGCGCCGGTGCGACAATACCTTGCGTCTACTGACCGGGTGGTTATGGCTGGATTAATTTTATATGGATACGAATTACTGAAGCGAAGGAGACGCAAAGGATTGTCGCACCGGCGAACCGGTCTCTACTTGCCCGTCTCAGTGAATCAGACTATCTTGCTGGCTAAAACAACCCAATTTATAGCGCAAAAAAGACAACTCATTCTATCATAAAGACATAGCGTTGCTTACAGTTTCCCCTCAGGAAAAACGGCCAAATTTTTAGCGAGGGAGGAAATGGTGAAGCGGACGCACTCGAAAGGGTGCGCCCCTTTGCTGTTTCTACATTTAACCCTTGCTGGGCGCTTGGCCGTGCCTTCCTGAGATACAATGTGGGCAGCGGAGGCCAGCGTACCCCTATTTTTTTGCCCCCTATTGAGCCTCGGGGCGTTCATCTGCAAATCCCCGACGCTCATAATGCCCACACTTACCTGGATAGGGAAAGATAAAGTAATCAATCATCACCACGACGTACCGTTTCGGATTCTCGATCCGCAATACAGTTATGGCACTCCTTCCCCTGATTTAGGAGAGGGACGGGCTGAGGGTAACCGAATTATTCACGGCGATAATCTGGAAGCCCTGAAAGCCCTCTTGCCGTATTATGAAGGCCGCATCAAGTGCATCTACATCGACCCGCCCTACAATACCGGCAACGAAGGCTGGGTCTACAACGACAATGTCAGCGACCCAAAACTGAAACGCTGGCTCGGTAAAGTAGTAGGCAAGGAGAGCGAAGACCTTAGCCGCCACGACAAATGGCTGTGCATGATGTATCCGAGACTACAACTATTGCACAGACTACTGGCTGATGACGGGGCCATTTTCGTATCCATAGACGACAATGAACAAGCGAGTTTAAAGTTGGTAATGGATGAGATTTGGGGACCGGGGAATTTTGTCAGCTCAATAGTTTGGCAAAAGAATTTTGCTCCAAAAAACGATGCAAAACACTTCTCAACCGATACAGAGTCAATTATCGCATATGCAAAATCACTTACTTTATTAAAAATTTATCGACTAAAAAGAAGTGAGAAGAACCTTCAAAATTATAAAAATCCAGATAATGATATACGTGGTTTGTGGGCTTCCAGTGATCTACTCAGAATGGAGCATCGCGATAATTCGGTTTATACAATAACATCTCCTTCTGGAAGACAATGGGCACCTGAGCCGGGTACTAGTTGGCGTCATCCAGAACCGGAACTTATTGAATTAGTAAAAAATAACCGAATTTGGTTTGGCTTAGATGGCAATACTAAGCCAAGGCGAAAACGATTTTTGAGTGAAATAAAAGAAGGAGTTATTCCTCAAACTTTATGGAAACATGAGGAAGTAGGAAATACACAAGAAGCGAAAAAAGAAGTAAACTCGATATTTAAAGGTACAAACGAGCGATTCCCAACCCCTAAACCAACTCGCCTAATTGAGCGTATCCTCCAAATCGCCACCGGCCCAAACGACATCATTCTCGATTCCTTCGCGGGTTCCGGCACTACGGCCCATGCTGTATTAAATTTGAATAAACAGGACGGCGGCAATCGTCAATTTATTCTGGTGGAAATGGAAGACTATGCCGAAACCATTACCGCCGAGCGGGTTCGGCGGGTGATTGACGGCTATGGCGGGAAAGACGGTACCGGGGGCGAATTCACCTATTACGAACTCGGCCCTGCCCTGTTTACGGAAAATGGCCTGCTCAATGAAGACTTGCCCCTGAATCGCATTCGGGAGTATATCTGGTATTCCGAAACGCGTTTGCCCTTTCTCAGTACGCCCAAAACTGAAAACGAAACTCCGCATTTTCTGGGCAAGCTGTTCGAAACAGCGTATTACTTCTATTACCAGCCCAACGAACTCACAACGCTGGATTACGACTTCCTGTCGACCGTGCAAACCCCAGCAGAACAGTACGTTATCTACGCCGACAATTGCCTGATTAGCCCCGACTGGCTCCAGCAACGGCACATCATCTTCAAGAAAATCCCCCGGGATATTTCCAGATTTTAATTGATGGCGCAAGGCTCCGGCCTTGTGTCTATTATTCTCCGGCCTCTGGCCGGTTTATTAAAATTACATTCGCATACCGGCCAGAGGCCGGAGAATAAGAGGCCCAAGGCCAGAGCCTTGCGCCATACGCAACAACTATGGAACTCAAACCCTATCAGGCGGGCGTTATCCGCGATCTCGACCGCTATCTGCACTATGTTCAGCAGGAACAGCGCTATGATGTGGCTTATAACCGCTACTGGCAGGATGAAGTGGGCGACTACGACCCGCTGAACAACACCGGTATGAGGCCCTACCAGAATAATGTACCCGGCACACCGCATGTCTGCGTGAAAGTGCCCACGGCGGGCGGCAAGACCTTTATTGCGGTCAACGCCCTCCATACCCTCTTCAACGCCTTTGCGACTGACAAGCCCAAAGCCGTTGTCTGGCTGGTTCCCTGGAGCAATCTGCTCGACCAGACGGTGCGGAATCTGTCGAACCCCGCCCACCCCTACCGGCAGAAGCTAAACAGCCTGTTCAATCACCGCGTAGCTGTTTATCAGAAAAAAGACCTCCTGCAGGGCGCTAATTTTAGCCCGGCAGTGGTGCAGCAGCAACTAAGCATCTTTGTGCTGAGCTTCGGGAGCTTACGGGCGAAAAAGAAAGAAGACCGCAAGATTTTCGAGGAAAACGGTGCTCTGGCCACCTTTGCCAGTCAGTTCGAATCCGACGATCATTTGCTGGCCGATACCGACCAAACGGCTCTCATTAACGTCATTCGCAGCCTGACGCCAGTCGTTGTGGTCGATGAAAGCCACAATGCCGAGAGCGATTTAAGCGTCGATATGCTTCGCGATTTAAACCCGTCGTTTGTGCTTGACCTGACGGCCACCCCGAAGAAAAATGCGAACATCGTCAGCTTTGTGTCGGCTATTGAGCTTAAAAAAGAGCAGATGGTAAAGCTCCCGGTCATTGCCTATAACCACAAAGAAAAATCGCAGGTGGTGGAGAGTGCGCTGAACCTGCAACGGCAGTTGGAGCGTCTGGCTAAAGTCGAACAAAAAGCGGGAGGGCGCTACATTCGTCCCATTGTGCTGTTCCAGGCGCAGCCCAAAACTGGCGACGACAATACGACTTTCGAAAAGCTGAAACAGCAGTTGCTGAAACTTAAAATCCCCGAAGAGCAGATCAAAATCAAAACCGCCGACATCAATGAACTAAAGGATATTGACCTGATGAGTCCGAAATGCCCGGTGCGGTACATTATTACGGTCAACGCCCTGAAAGAAGGTTGGGACTGTCCGTTTGCCTACATTCTGGCATCGCTGGCCGACCGATCTTCGGCAGTAGATATTGAACAGATATTGGGTCGGGTATTGCGGCAACCTTATGTCATGCGCCATCAGAATGACCTGCTGAACGTATCGTATGTACTTACAGCTTCGGCCAAATTTACAGAAACACTGCAAAGCATTATCCGGGGGCTGGAATCGGCCGGATTCAGCCGGAACGATTATCGGTCGTCCGACGAACAGCCAGTCGACGCTGCGCCCCAGACAACAGCACAGGCACTGCAAGGATTTTTATTCCCCGAATCAAGTGAATCGGCCAGCGACGAGATCGAGCCGGAAAAAATTCAGTTCGACCCCGGCGATATAGCCGACGAAACGCCTGTTGAGGTGTTGCCCACGCTGGCGGCCATCACCCAAATAGCCGTAACTAAAAATCAGGAATTTGAGCAACAAATCAACCAACAGGCGTCCGACGTTCCGTCGCCCCTGTTTCAGGAACTCGGCGATAAAGTGAAAAAGATCTCTATCAATCAGGATTTTGCAGCCCTTGCACAACAATTGGCCTTGCCTCAGTTTTACCTGGCCGTACCGCAAACGGGTCTTTTCAGTCAGGGCGAACGGGTTTTATTAAATCAGGAAGTCTTGCTGAATGGCTTCCGGCTGGCCGACGAAGACATAAAAATCGACTGGAATACGGTCGAAACAGACCTATACAAAATCGACATTGAGCGGACGCAGGGCAACCAATACCGCCCTGTTTTCCTGCAACTAGACAACATTCAGATCAAAGAAGCCTTTGTCGAGTATATTTTAACCAAACCAAAAGCAGGCCAGATAAAAGACCTCGCTCACCGGATGCTGCAACTCATTGGAAATATGTACCCCATTCCCGACCAGCAGATAAAATTGTATCTGGAGCGTATTTTGAGCAGTTTCGACGCCGAACGCCTGAAAGACCTGCTGGCTAGGGAATACACCTACCGGGACAAAATCAAGAAGAAAATTCGCGCCCTGGCCGATCTTCATGCCGAAGGCCAGTTTGAAAAACTATTGGTTGTAGGCAAGATTTCGGTAGAGCCGAACTTCACTTTCAGGAAAACGATTGTACCGGGTCTGCTCGGCAAATCGTTGGGAAAATCGCTTTATGCGCACGAAGGTAGTATGAACGGTTTCGAGGAGCGTATCATTAGCGAACTAGCCGCTCTGCCAAACGTTCTGTTCTGGCATCGGAACTTGGGTCGAGGTAAAGGTTTCGCCATCAATGGCTTTAAGTCGAATCACTATCCCGACTTTATAGTATACACCCAGTCAGGCACGTTGATTCTACTTGAAACCAAGGGTGACGACCGCGATAATTCAGACAGTGCAGCCAAGAATCGACTGGGCCGGACTTGGGCTGAGCAGGCCGGGAGGCAGTACAAATACTTTATGGTTTTCGACACCCACCGGCTAGCGGATACATATACAATAGCTGAAGTGAAAGAATTGGTAAAACAACTGTAAAAAGGCTACCCCTACCCTTTACTTAAAGAAGCTGTTTAAACTTTTAAAATTAAAACCATACGTTCGATATGATAAAAACCCCAATTAATTCGGGATCGCTCGCATTTGGGTATTTTATTGAACTATCCAGTTTCTCAAAACGAAACGTCATTTGTGGCCTTTGTGTCGCAACGGCGCACCGCTCTGTGGTTAATCCCTTTCATAAAATCTATTCATAAGATTAACTAACCCTTATGAAACTTTATCAGCAGTAGAATAGTTAACACTGTTATAAAGACTAACATATACCCAAAATGGGAATCCTTGAGCGTCGGTTACGGCAGAAAGTAGAAGTCAAAACAAGCATCTTACAGGCGGCCTGGCAACTGGTTCTGGAAGAGGGCTGGCAGGCGCTTTCTATCCGCAAAATTGCCGACGCCATTGAGTATAGCGTTCCGGTAATCTACAGTCACTTTGAAAACAAGGATGCTATTTTACAGGAATTCACCAGAGAGGGTTTCCAGTTATTGACGGAAGAAGTGATTTGGCAGCGCGACACTAAAATCGAAGCCAGCCAGCAATTAGAAGCCATTGCCCAAGGCTATTGGGATTTTGCCTTTACCCATAAAGAGTTTTACCAACTGATGTTTGGGCTAGGTATTCCCCGTTGTGAGCAGGTGAATCAGGTGGCCGAAATAAAGCAGTTCTCCGGTGTTTTAATAGGAGTTATTCAGGAAGTTATCAGTTCAAGCAAACAACCGAAGGTCGATGCATTCCTGAAATTTCATACATATTGGTCGATTCTGCATGGGCTTGTCTCAATTCAGATGATTGACTCTAATTCAACCGCTAATCCGTGGAGCCAGTTGGTCTTGAAAGATGCCATTGATGGATATATTAAAGCCCTGAACGGCTAATTTTTTTACCCACTACCTAACACCGTTAGGAATTATACCAATGTAATTAACAGCTTTCCCATCAACGGCTACGCGCTATCTCAATTAACAGATTCATCGCAAACATTCATAAATAAATCACTCAATTTAATACAATCATGGCAACAACTAACTGGGTCGTAGACCCGATGCACTCCGAAGTACAATTCAAGATTAAACACCTTGTCATCTCGACCGTAACCGGCACATTCCGGAATTTTGAGGGTGGTGCAACGACAGAAAGTGACGATTTTGACAACGCAGAAATTCACTTTTCTTTACATGTCGATAGTGTCGATACAAATCAGGAAATGCGCGATGCACACTTGAAAGGAGCGGATTTCTTCGATGCAGAAACCTTCCCTAAAATCGCCTTCAAATCGACGTCCTTTAAGAAAATTGACGACGATGAGTACGCCCTGAACGGCGACCTGACGATGAAAGGCGTTACCAAACCCGTAACCCTGAAAGCCGAATATGGCGGAACAGCTAAAGATGCCTATGGTAATCAGAAACTTGGTTTTGAAGTGACGGGGAAAGTTAACCGCAAAGAGTTTGGCCTGACCTACAACGCGTTAACTGAAACGGGTGGTCTGGCCCTCGGCGAAGACATCAAACTATCCGCAAACATTCAGCTGGCCAAAGCTGCCTAACTAAGAGACCAATGGACGTTGAAATCTGGAGTGATATCATGTGCCCTTTTTGCTACATCGGTAAGCGAAAGTTCGAGCACGCCCTTAGTCAGTTTCCACACAAAGACCAGGTAAATATTGTCTGGAAAAGCTTTCAGCTTAACCCGGACATGCAAACAGAACCGGGCAAAAATATTAACCAGTATCTGTCCGAAATTAAAGGCTGGAGTCTGGACGAAGCTAAGCAAATGAACGACCGGGTTACGGCTATGGCGCAGGAAGTTGGCTTGTCCTACGACTTTGACAAAGCCGTGGTAGCTAACTCTTTCGATGCACACCGCCTTATTCAACTGGCTAAACAAAATGGTCTAGGTGACGCTATTGAAGAACGTTTATTCAAAGCTTATTTTACCGAAGGCCGCGACACATCAGACCACGATACGCTTGTCGAATTAGGCACCGAAATTGGTCTTGATGCCACGGTTATCCAGCAAATGCTGGCTGGTACCGAATTTACCGAAGCCGTTCATGGGGATGTGTACGAAGCGCAGCAGGTGGGTGCAAGGGGCGTCCCCTTCTTTGTACTGAACCGACGGTATGCGGTTTCGGGCGCACAACAACCCGAAACATTCCTTGGCGCTCTTGATACCGCCTGGGCCGAATGGGCGAAAACCAATCCTGTCATCCCTCAACTTACTGCCGACGGACCTACGTGCACACCCGGCGAAATTTGTTAATTATAGACCACAGATTTTTATGATTTTCGGGATCAAACATGATTCTAGTGATGAATTGATCTTAAAATCATATTTGACCCTGAAAATCATAAAAATCTGCGTTCCGTTACAACCTAACTGATGTTACGCCACCTTCTGGGCGGTTGGTTTAAATTTGAGTATGCAGACTACACTTGATCTCTATACCGACTATCTACTCAGTAGCTTTGGACAAACCACCGCTACCGGACTTTCCCGCTTAACCGACGGGGCAGTTGGCCACGATGCGGTCACGGATTTGCTCAATCGACTTCAAGGCGATAATCGGACCCTATGGCAACATGTCAAACCCCTAATCCGCCAAATTCAGGAACCTGACGGGCTTTTGTTGACCGATGACAGCATCGCTCACAAGCCACATAGTGATGAAAATCTAGCTAGCTAGAGGGATGAACTAAAGGACTTACCGGTGGCGCAAAGTATGAGCCGCAAGGGAAATTGCTGGGATAATGCGGTTGCTGAGAGTTTTTTTAAGACCCTCAAGTGCGAGATGGTCAATCATACTTATTTTGCCACGCGGGCAGCGGCTCGGTTGGCTACTTTCGAGTATATCGAGGGATGGTACAACCGCCGACGGAAGCATTCAGTATTGAATTACCGCACGCCCAGTCAACAGGAATCTTATTTTTACACTTCCTCAATGGCCGCCTAAAAAATCTCCACTATACTGTTGCAAGTCCACTCTGGTACGATTAGAAGCGGGATCAATGCCACAGACATAGTTCGTCTTTAACTATTTCAATTCCACTCTGGTACGATTAGAAGTTCCCACGGCACCACTTGCAATCCTACTGCCTGTCCGAATTTCAATTCCACTCTGGTACGATTAGAAGTCTTTCCCCGCAACAATTACAACAGATCTAACTAAAATTTCAATTCCACTCTGGTACGATTAGAAGGCAATTATTCCGTACCCCAACCCGGTCCCAAACCCATATTTCAATTCCACTCTGGTACGATTAGAAGGATTACGGCCAATTGTGATTTTATGATCCATTTGCCTATTTCAATTCCACTCTGGTACGATTAGAAGACATACAGGCTTAAGTTCGCTCAATCCTTTTACCCATTTCAATTCCACTCTGGTACGATTAGAAGATTGTTTATACGTCCTCCGTACCCCTTTTTCTCCCATATTTCAATTCCACTCTGGTACGATTAGAAGCAAAAAGAATAAAGAAATTGACCGCTTGCAGTCCATATTTCAATTCCACTCTGGTACGATTAGAAGTCAACGCAAACCCGACCAATTATATAAAATTCAAATTTCAATTCCACTCTGGTACGATTAGAAGGCACTCGCTACGGCCACAGCTACAGCCGTAAATATATTTCAATTCCACTCTGGTACGATTAGAAGCTTGCAAGGCTTGTAGTGAACCGCCAACGGCATACGTATTTCAATTCCACTCTGGTACGATTAGAAGCGGATTAAATTTTCCGCTCCTTTGAGTTTAGTCAAATTTCAATTCCACTCTGGTACGATTAGAAGGCACTAATGATGCTTGTCTTTACTGCCGGAAACTTCATTTCAATTCCACTCTGGTACGATTAGAAGCGCTTACCAGTGACTCAAGCTATACCGGTATTGGTAATTTCAATTCCACTCTGGTACGATTAGAAGGGCTGAATTAGAAATGATAAACGTTTTCCTGTCGGTATTTCAATTCCACTCTGGTACGATTAGAAGGATTCAATCCGCAGCGGATTCAGGTCTGAACTTAAATTTCAATTCCACTCTGGTACGATTAGAAGTTGGCCACTCCGAACGGGTTGCCCCCGTTGTCCGAATTTCAATTCCACTCTGGTACGATTAGAAGGAGTTCCATGCGCCGACGTGGGCGTATAGGTTTATATTTCAATTCCACTCTGGTACGATTAGAAGCAAGGCATCAAGACTAGCCGGGGGCTTTATTGCCAGATTTCAATTCCACTCTGGTACGATTAGAAGCACTTCCCTTTGAGGGGGCTATCATTGTTCATCCAGAATTTCAATTCCACTCTGGTACGATTAGAAGAGGATTTAGTATCCATTAGAATGCTCTATAGCCACATATTTCAATTCCACTCTGGTACGATTAGAAGGGACGCCTTCCCGCACCGGCATCTGATCGGGTATTATTTCAATTCCACTCTGGTACGATTAGAAGGGAGTATCTGGGCAATATCTCATTGATTCTGAAGAATTTCAATTCCACTCTGGTACGATTAGAAGAAGGATTGGAAGGGCTTGAGGAAGCGTTTAAAGAAATTTCAATTCCACTCTGGTACGATTAGAAGACGGCTGTTTCGGAAGACGATAAGCTGAATTATCTGAATTTCAATTCCACTCTGGTACGATTAGAAGTCCTGATTCGACAACTCATCCAGCCCGGCCTGTGAAATTTCAATTCCACTCTGGTACGATTAAAAGTGCAAATCTTCCTCGAACGATTCAACGATGCTTTCGAATTTCAATTCCACTCTGGTACGATTAAAAGTCATGCTGATGCACTTGGAGCGGGTGGTAATGTTGTATTTCAATTCCACTCTGGTACGATTAAAAGACAACCGGGGCGAAGCCGGTAAGTGCATCTGGTACAATTTCAATTCCACTCTGGTACGATTAAAAGATTCGGGCTTGACCAGCAGGGCCCGCAACGGGGCGAAATTTCAATTCCACTCTGGTACGATTAAAAGCAATCACAAACCTACCCGCACCGGTGCCAGTGCCATATTTCAATTCCACTCTGGTACGATTAAAAGAAGCGTTCTTTTGATTGCCTCTGGCTGGTAGGGTTATTTCAATTCCACTCTGGTACGATTAAAAGCAAGTAGGATACCGTAAAGAAGCCGTTCCCGGTTCTAATTTCAATTCCACTCTGGTACGATTAAAAGCTAACAGCAGCAGCCAATCCAAACTAGATACTGGAACATTTCAATTCCACTCTGGTACGATTAAAAGCCGGCGGCTAACACGGTACTCGCGGGTACTTTATGAATTTCAATTCCACTCTGGTACGATTAAAAGTAGAAATGGTAAACCAAAACACCCACGGGCATTTTATTTCAATTCCACTCTGGTACGATTAAAAGGAAGTTGTCGGCCACGACGCGGGTGTTCTGTACGATATTTCAATTCCACTCTGGTACGATTAAAAGTTAAGGTGATCTGGTTGTTGTCGCCCAGTGAGATAAATTTCAATTCCACTCTGGTACGATTAAAAGGTGCGGGCTCGGCAACATTCCGGTTAAAGATTGCCAAATTTCAATTCCACTCTGGTACGATTAAAAGTGTGTTCAGGCCCGCGTGATACCCCAGAAATACGTATTTCAATTCCACTCTGGTACGATTAAAAGTGTCTTGGCGGCTTCGCCCTGCTCTTTCTGTCGGTATTTCAATTCCACTCTGGTACGATTAAAAGTACGTCAAAATCCTCCAAATCGTTAAGCATCGGAAAATTTCAATTCCACTCTGGTACGATTAAAAGTCAAAAACGGCGTGATGAATCTATCCGGTCAGATATTTCAATTCCACTCTGGTACGATTAAAAGTAAAGGCGGACGACGTGATTGACTCCCTGGTTAAGGATTTCAATTCCACTCTGGTACGATTAAAAGCCAAGTGCGTCAGGGGGAAGCACACTCTCTACGTTATTTCAATTCCACTCTGGTACGATTAAAAGAACGGCGGCCTGTCCGGAAACACCACTTTCACGATATTTCAATTCCACTCTGGTACGATTAAAAGTAAAGCCTGCATTCGTGTTTCTGATTCGTTCCTGAAATTTCAATTCCACTCTGGTACGATTAAAAGATCGTTTAGCACAAGACATTAGGTTCTACCTGTATGGATTTCAATTCCACTCTGGTACGATTAAAAGTGCCGACGTTTTAGTGCCGGTCGTGCCCATCAACAAATTTCAATTCCACTCTGGTACGATTAAAAGGTGATCGCTTCACGTTCCGGGTGCCGCCCATCACGATATTTCAATTCCACTCTGGTACGATTAAAAGGCCCCACTTTTCATCCCGCAGCGGGTGTTCCTCGTTCATTTCAATTCCACTCTGGTACGATTAAAAGAACAATTGAGGTTAAAACGTCGGTTCTTGCTCCCGAATTTCAATTCCACTCTGGTACGATTAAAAGGCTTCGGCATTGGCCGGGCGCTCGGCGGGGCCATCAAAATTTCAATTCCACTCTGGTACGATTAAAAGTGTGTCGCAGGAAAAGCCTGTTAATCCTGAGCGTAATTTCAATTCCACTCTGGTACGATTAAAAGCCGTCAAATTAAGCCTAAAAAAGGGCGTTTCCAACGCCCAGACGCCATCTCCTTGACCGAAAATAAGGTACAAAAGTCGTCGGTCGGCAATAGTACAAAAAACCCGGCCGACTGACGACTAGCTACCTTACAGACAGTTAAGCCGATTAAACTATATTTTTTACCCTATAATAAGAAGTCAAAGAACAAACTAAGCCCGACCGACGACAATAGCCCCTACAAAAAATTGTCTGTCGATTGGCGCTCCACACCCACAATTTGTTTATCGAGCCATTTTAGATCTCGATTTTTGAACAGAATCAGGCTATCTTCCTCTTCGTTCATAATGCGTTTGGCTTCGTGCAGCAGCTCGCGTAACTGCACCTCGGTCAGTTCGCCCTCGAACACCGAGTTCTGAATCCAGTTCATATACCGCCGACAGAGTTTCAGCATCTTCCCGACGCGTTTCTGCCCCATGTCATACACTAAAATTACGTACATAGTCCCACTTATTTACCACCACGCCTTAAAGGGCCGGTATTCTTCTACTCCTAACAGATGTTTTTGCAATTTATAGCACTCCAGCTTCATTAGGTGCCGATAACTGACACTGCGCCCCAGTGCCCGATGTTTAATGGTCTCTTTTAGCTGCTCATCGAACCCCTGCACGAAGCGCTTTCGTGCCGCATCTTTCAGCACGCACCCGCCCACTTCCGACCGGAAATCGGACGGCTGCAACTGCCGTTTATTGATCATTCGAAAAATGAGCCGATCTACCAGAATTGGCTTGAACACTTCGGATAAATCCAACGCCAGCGAATACCTTCTGGCACCCGGCTCATGGAGGAAACTGATCGTCGGGTTCAATTGCGTGTGATAAATTGTACTCAGGCAAGCCGTGTAGCAGAGCATATTACCAAACGAAATCAAAGCGTTCAATTCGTTTTGGGGCGGCCGTTTGCTACGTCCATCCATACAAAAGGTTTGCCCCACGATGGCGTCAAAACAACCATAGTAGGTCTGGCGAATATTCCCTTCGATGCCCATTAACATGGGCACGTCAGTTGTCGTTGGCACGCTGACCAATAAACGTTCGATGCTGACAATTGCCTCGGTCAGATCCTTGACCTTATCCCGGTTGTTGTAGTATTTCAGTACTCGCAGGATGTTATTAGCTGCGCCTTCCACAAATCGTCGGGCAATTTCAATTCGTTTTTTAGCTGTCATGTAGTGCTTCGTCTGATCGACCTGCATCTTACCCGCCAACAGGTATTCACGGGGCATGAACGAGCCGGTATAGTGCTCGTAATAGTTGAAAAAATGAACGGCAATACCCTCCTGCCCCAGGAAATTGTATAAGGCGCTATTGGCATCCAGACTGCCAAATACGTACAAATCGCCTACCTGTTCAATGGGCAGATAGCGCGGTTGCTCTTCCACCCCGGCCTCATCAACGGGCGTAAATTTCAACGTGTTGTCTTTGCGGCTCATCCGGCCAGCATTGAAGAGGTATTTGGGTTGTTTCATTAGGGAGGATGGATAGGGCTGAACTAGTATATAAAATAAACGTATTTATTCGGGTAGCTCTTCTACGTAGCAAAAATCAAAATAACTGCATGAGCGACATTTCGATTTAGCGATACGGCCCGGGCATTTTTCACTGTCGACTAGTTGCTCGATAACTCGTATCCATCCCTCAACCATCGGCACATCTTCCTCCGTCAGCGAGACTTGCTGCGTCTGACGCAGTTTGGGATATTCAATTAATCCGGTTGCACCCTCGACGCCGTTTTTCTGTAACAGATACAGGTAAAATTGCACCTGTGCAATGTGGGAATGCTCCATCTTATCCGACTTCTTCATTTCATGCACTACCTTGTTGTAAGGATCGTAGAAGTCGATGACGGAGCCGTCGAGGGTGATTTCCCGGTAACGCTCGGTGCGTTGGGGATACGCGTGTTCGTGGAGTTGCTTTCCTTCGGCTACAGCCTCCGATGTGTGCTCCATGCGAATATGATTGGCGTGCAGCCAGAGTTTGCGGTGGCACAGGTGCAGGTAGTTAACGAGCGTAGCGGTAGGAAACATCAGGTTATAAGTTTAGGTGCTGTAAACGCTCCTGGATTTCGTCGGCAGAGGGCAACAGATGTTTGAACTCCTGCGGCAGTTCCTCCCGAATACTATAGGCAGATACACCAATCGGTTGATCAGAGGTTTTCAGCGCGTACTCCACAATGGTTCGATTTTTGTTTTGGCAGACAATGATACCAATCGAAGCCTGCTCATCGGGTAGCTTCACGGTATCATTCAGCACAGCCAAATAGAACTGCATCTTACCGGCATATTCCGGCTTGAACTCCCCAATTTTCAGTTCAAGCGCAACTAAACAACGCAATTTTCGGTGATACAGCAGTAAGTCGATAAAATACTCCTGGCCACCAACTTCCATGCGAAATTGATTACCAACGAACGTATAATAGCCGCCCATCTCCAGCAAAAACTTACGAATATTTTGAACGATAGCGGTTTCCAGCTCGGCTTCGCTGTGTTCTTCGGCTAGCTCCAAAAATCCAAATGTATATTCGTCTTTGACGGCCAACTTGGCTTGTTGTTGATACACGTCGGGCAGTGTTTGGTCAAAATTTGTCTGGTTCAACAGGTATTTCTCATAGGCTTGTCCCGCCAACTGATTGGCTAGCACGTTCTTTGTCCAGCCAAATTTTCGGGTCATTTTGAGGTAAAATTCCCGTTGCAACGTATCCTTACATTTCTCGACAATCAACAGGTTGTGCGACCAGGCAATTTCTGCCACCAATGGTTGCAGAATTAGATCGTCTTTATAGGTCAGGTAAAACAGCCTCATATTCCAGATGTTACGAGCCGAGAATCCGCTAATGCCCGGAAACTCCGTCTGCAAGTCTGCTGATAGTTGATCAACGACCGACTTTCCCCATCCATCCGTTTCCTGCTTTTCCACAATCAGCTGACCCATATCCCAATAAAGCTTAATCAGCTGCTGGTTGACAACCCGTAACGCATCGTACTGCGCCTGCCGGATACGGGTTTTAATGGTGGAAAGAAAGTTGGTGTAGTTGGGCTGCATAGGTTATAAGAAATTAAAATCAGGCGAGCGTTCAATACGTTGGTAACCAATACCCGAATCGTATTTTAAGTTTGTTGCGACAAGTGTATTTTGCTTATCCTCTAATTTATTCTGATACTCTTTTGGGCATTCCCATGGGTACACTTGAACAAACAGTTGACTGGCTTCAATGTATCTACCCTCAGCGCGCCTTTTTTCAAATTCGCATCTAAGGTTATGGC
The DNA here is from genome assembly GCF_002831565.1 of Spirosoma pollinicola. Classification (NCBI taxonomy): domain Bacteria; kingdom Pseudomonadati; phylum Bacteroidota; class Cytophagia; order Cytophagales; family Cytophagaceae; genus Spirosoma; species Spirosoma pollinicola. The sequence continues at coordinate 7,332,571 of NZ_CP025096.1, forward strand.
ATAAAATGTCAATTTTTAAGTTGCTTTTTTCAATTACGTCTTCTACCCAGTCTGACCAATCGCCAGCAAAGAAGGACGTTTCAAAGTTGGCAATGCGGTCATGAGTAAAACCAATTTGAAAATTTCGTTCCTGCTCATCTGTGTATCCATTTACGTAAACTTCGTCGCACGCATCTACCAAATTTTGTTCTGATAGTTCTTGGCTGTCAAGAGTTGATAATACTCTCCAAGTTTCCTTAACAATAGCCTCGTCATAAATACGTTTGGTATTGCCTATGCTTTGTTCAAAGAGATGTATCTCTGAAGGTTTCTTCCGTTTGCCAGCACGGTTGACCCGGCCGAACCGTTGGATTAGAGCATCCATTGGCGCATTTTCAATAAATGCAATGTCATAATCAATATCGAGACTGACCTCTACTGCTTGGGTCGCAATTAACAACCGAGGGCGTTTTGACTTATCGCTGGCCGTGATAGCTTTTTCTATTTCGGAGCGTTCTTCTCGGTGAAATCCACCATGTAAAAGCTTAGGCTCATACTTGGCGAATGCCTTTGCCAACTCCTGACAGGATTTTACATTGTTGACAATGATGAGCACCGTTTTTTTACTCTCTTCAAGAATCGTGGTAATCTGACTCAACGAATTAGAAATCATCTGTTGAGGGTGGCAGACAAGTTTGTGCCGGATACGTTTTAGTATTTCGGCATCGGCAGGCTCTTTGGCTTTGGGCCGAACGATTCTTAATTTATCTCCGTCAAATAATTCTGTGATAATTCGATCAAGCAGAAACTTAGGGATAGTGGCTGACATCAGTAAGATCTTGGCATTACAGAAATGTTTCAACCATTTCAATGTAGCCAGCATCATGCCGGTTAAGTGTGCATCGTAAGTGTGAAACTCATCAACGATAAACAACGCATTATGGTAATCGAACAGGCTCATATCCCAGCCTTTGCCATGCAACGCATGTTTCAAGACCTGATGCAACGTGGCAACTTTGACCGGATAGAATAACTCGCGAGAAGCCGACCGCTTATTTCGGGCGATTTGCTCACTTCGTTGAAAGTTATTTGTCTCATTGATAGCTTCCTCGTAGAAAAAATCAAGGGCTTTGCTATGCAAGGCTGTTACCCGTTCTTTGCCATATACTCCTTTTAGCCTACGCACCATAGCGTTAATGCTGGCAGTGTAAGGTAGAATGTAAAAAAGTCTGACATTCTCGGTTTGATTGGCATAAACCCAACTTAGTGCCGCTTCAGTTTTTCCCGAACCCGTAGGCGCATGTAGGATTACATCGCCTTTGAACTCCTGCATTCTAATCTGAAACGGTCGAAAGGCAGTTCTAACGAGTTGCTTACTCTCAGTTGATATCGTCGGATATAAATCGGTTAGTTCAAGTCGCTTCCAAACAGGTAAATCACACTCCGTTTTAGCCGAACCAATGTGGTCAGCAGCCATCAGTAAACCTCGCATCCTAGCTAATTGCAGCCAATCGACAGGTTGGTTGCGTTGCCGATCTTTCATCAGAAGATTGCTAATTTCATGTGAATAGATGGTTGCTGGCGAAAGGTTGTTAAGAACTGGCGAAGTATCATCGAAAAGAATAGCCCACGCTTTAACTATTTCTTCAGCGTTATTCACCGATTTTGAATCTTCCGTCAAATGATAAGATAGATCAGTCCCTATTTCCTCAAAAGAAAGGCGCTTGAATCCATCTGAGACAATTCCTTTATGATGGGTAGCGATAGCAAATAACTCATCAATAGGCAACGTTAAGAACTGCTCACAAAACCAGAGCGAAATCAATTCATGTCTTATACTAACAACGGTTGTTCCTTTTCTAAGATTTAGCTGAAAGCTGGGATGAATTTTGCCCAGATCATGCCATACGGCACACCGAATAGCTTTCTCCAGCCATTCGGTGCGCTCGGTTTGGGTAAATGGGAGTCGATTGACCAGTTCGGTAGCTGCCCGGATTACTCGCCGTGTGTGTTCTTCCAGCGTCATGCACAATGCATGTGTGGGGTCATCACTTTTAGCCTTATAGACACTAAAATCCATATACAATTACTGCCAATTATGTAGGTAAAAGCTCTGGCCTTCACTGGTCCTGAACAAGTTGGCCATTGTGACTTCCTGATTCGTCTCGTGAGAGAGATTTATAAATACGCGTGGGTTTATCGGCTTCCGACCTGCGCCGATGCGTTCGTATTCTTCGTAAGCATCGGCCAATTGAACTAATTGACCCGCTACCTGCATGCCCGATTTGAATGGTAGTGCACAACCACCAACGTTTGTGGTAGAAACCGGCTCAACGGACATGATTTTGACCGAGTCAAAACGAATGTGTAGTAAATCCTGAGAACGCCCTAAAGCAGGTGTACCAATTGGATATCGGAAATAATCAATCCAGTCTATTCGGTTTAGCCAGAGCGTCAGGCAGGGTTGTAGGTCGCCTGCTGAGTCGGTAGTGGATACGACGTGAAACTCACGTTTATAAGCATCTGTCCCCTTTGCGTGTGGCTTCACCATTCGGCCATCAAATTCTAAGCGTTGCCGGGTTTCCAGATCATTTCCGGTCGTTGAATATTGATAATGAAAACCAAATTGCACTTCTGTATGCGAAACAATTCTGCCCAAGCAACAGCCGATAAGTCCTAACAAGGAAGAATAGGAAGGCACAGTCATACAAAGCGCATTTCCTGAAAGTACAAATGGAAGCCGGGGGGTAGTCGTCCAACCGTCGAACTTAACTTCCAGAACCTCATTCATTGGGTGTTGTGATTAAGTGGGCTTTGATGAACGATTGTGCAACGCTAATCGGCGAACCGACGACAACATTGGTACCGTCCGCGAGTGCTTTTACATCGGCTTCATTTTGTAAATACCCCTCACGAATGCCGATATACACAGGTGTGGCCAGCTTATTTCGGTAATCGTCCATAATTTGCTGTAAGGCTTTGATTTTTAGTGAAGGCATTTCGCCTGAACCCTCAAAAAGGTTGTTGAATACAGGGTTAGCGCATTCAAGCCCCGCCAGAATTAACACCTTTGGGCTTACATCGGTACCGAAAGCAGCTTGTTTGGCACCACCCCTTAGAAAAGCTAACCCACGTAGTAAACCAGCCGCCCGTTCTTTACGTGACTGCTCTGCATCTTTTAGGGTAAATCGCCGGAATGTCCCTTTAGAACCCAAAGGCTGGCCTGTTAGATGGTCGGCATACTGCTTAACAGTTTCGGAAGCCAATTCCTGTTTGCTTCCAAGGTTGTCAAACTGCCCAAGTCGGTAGTATTCAAGATTGAAGAACCCTTCGAGGTGAGCCGCATAAAACTGCGTAGAATAGGGTAGTGGCGTGTTTTCTTTAAGGTGAACAAATCCCTCGTCAACATTTAATACACGTTTTCCTCGAATACCTTTAAGAATAGAGCATTTGAACGGCGATGTCCGCTGAACGCTTTCAGCTTTGGTTTTTGTAGGTGCTTCATCTTCCTCATCTTCATCACTTGCCGCCGACTTGTCATTGCCGCCACTACGCATATAGCCGAACAAATCGTCTTCGGGGTACGCAATTGGGTCGAGAAGCGTAGAAATTTTGTTGGTGGTCCCTTTTTTGGAGACACCGATAGCCTGTAGGTCGCTGGGCGTCCAGCTATTTTCTTCATTAGAAGTATTTCGGAGCCACCGACGCCATGCTTGCGCCGATACGTAAGGCACTTTTTCTCGGCGTCCATTGATCATTTCCTCAAATACTTTTGGGACAACTTTGTTGCGATCTTCGCCAGCGCCTAGGCCAGCACCATTCAGGAAAGCGGCCGTGCCGTCGATGACTAAAGCACCCGTAATGTTGTTAAGCGTTGCCATAATAAACAGTTGTGAGGGTAAGTGTTAATTGGTGATAGAATTGATTTAAGAGATACTCAAGAGCGAACCGAGCAAACGCGGGGTTGTATCGGCCTGTGTAGTCGTATAAAAGTTCTTCAGAGGAAAGGGCCGACGCAAAAGATTGACCTGATAACTTGTTGATTTCTCCTGCCATATTTTCAGTGACGTTATTTAACCATTGCGAAATCTGGAAATTGTCCTGACGCATAGGAAGCAGCACATGCTGTCGAAACTTTGCTTCATCCAGCTTTCCTTTATTTCGCCCGTCACGGTAATAGGCTACGTACTCGTTTGCAAAATCTCGAAGTTTATTCAGATAGGCCATTTGCTCCGAATCAGGTATGGGAAGCAGATTTGTTGGCTGGACGTCCAGTTGCGGAAGGGAGCTATTGTGGTGGTAGTTAAGGTAAACGCGCAGTATATCCCGTAAACCATAGGCGATTTGTCTATTCTCCAAGTCGAACAATAATGCGTAGACTACATCTAAATCGTAGAACCGACTACCCTCACGAACCAATAATGGTAATGGATTCACTTCCTGGTAGCGAGAGCCTAACCAACGGCTGGAGTAGTTTCGTTTATCCTCACCCATCACCTGAAAGAACACGTTGACTGCCTGTCCAATGAGTTGATTTGATACATCAGGAATTGCGGGCATGACTACGTCGTCTTCAGCCGACAACGCTGAATAATAGAAATGGACCATCCGATACATTCGACTAATGGTGCTATCTATTGGAATCTTATCAGGCGAATTTAGGATTGAGACATGATGCGCCCAATGCCACTCCTTACGACTTGCGGCGCCTACTAACGCTTTATAAACCATGCTTTTATATAATGCATAATCGCTGGTTGGTGCATCCGTTTTGCTTAAAAACTTGTGCTGGTTTTTGTTCCATTCCTCTTTGCTTAGTAGGTGAGCAACGTATTTCGCATAGCCTAGTCTTTCTCCGTTTCCAATCAAACGCTGATAGGCTTCATAGAAATGGATGGAAACTCCATCTGAGTTTTTGTTGGGATAAAGCCCATAAAAATCAAGGTGCCCTTCCAGGTTGTCCAAAAAGTCTGACTGAATCTTGGAGTTTTTTAGAATACCTTCCACAGTTGGGCGCAAGGAAGGGTTTTTGTAGAGGCTACGGAGGTCGTTTATAAGCTGACTAGGAATACGGTCAATCTCGCAACTAGCTCCGGTCCCTGAATTTGTGAAACACCAAAGATTAAAAGCTGTGATTGTATCGTCACGCTCCTTACTGGCAAGAATATTCAACGCTCTAAGCAGATAATGCCCTTTTGTATAATCCTTTATATTCTCGACCGATGAGGTAGCCGCGCCCGCTGTTGCTTTGCTTTTTATCAATGAAACGTGGTCAGCAATTAATCGTTTGGACAGATCCTCATTAGATGCATCAACAAGGAGAAGATTACTTTTATAGAGAACGGCCGATAAAGGCAAGAACTGCAATATGGCTAAGCAAACCGGATGTACCGTAAGCGCGAACTTGGCCTGTGGTAATGCTTGTGCATCTGAGCCTAAACCACCTAGCAATGGAAACCAGCAGCGGTTAACTGTCTTGTCCTTTCCGTTAATTTTAATGGCAGGGTAGCCAACTTTACGGAGTGTCTGTTCATAGAAGACCTCAAACGTTGTCTTAAAGCGAAGGCCTGATAACTCACACGTGTACGGCCCTTCATTTTCAACATTTGATAAAATGCTGGTGATTAAGTGCTTGTAAATAGCTTCACCAAACTCTTTGTCATTAAAAAGGGGGCCATTTTTCGAGAAAAACATCGTATAACTTTTCAGACGCTTGTTCAGGCCTGTGAGCGTGTGCAATCCGTCTCGATAGGGATTGTTAAAGAGCTTAAGCAAGGTATCAGCATCAATATTGCTGATACCTTGTCCTGCCAACGCTTCAATAGTTTGTAGTGCGTTGTTCAACATGGCGTTACCGGTGTAATCTTTAAACAGAATCATCGTCTTTTGTAAGGATAGTATGAATAGCTCTTATCATTGAAGCTTATTTACATTTGCCGCCAAGCAGATCTGATCGAGTGCTGAAACTCAGCTTATGTTGGGAATTGCATTAGCACGGGTTTGATGGGATCTGCTTTTATTACTTCACACCCACCGCCCCAAACCCTTCCGCATTATATCGCCCCACTCCGGCAAGCACAGCCAGTTCCAGCAATTCGCTTGGTCCGCTTAGTTCAAAAGTGAAGCCGTAATACCCGCGCACTTTGGTTTCTTCCCGCGAGCCTTCCTTTATCGTTACTAATCTTGATTTTGGTTGGGCTGCACTACGCCCCGGATTGGGCAACAACTCATAGATTATCGAAACAGGGTCCGGATCATCGTCAAGATTTCCACCAGCGGCTAAAGTTTTTTGTATACTGTCATACTTCGCCAGTAGATTCGATACCAGAAAAGGGCCAAACTGCGCATCGGCGGGGTGTAAATATTGATCCATACCCCGCGTGTCTTTCTCGGCAATCACTACCGGTGACAGTGTACGTAACAACACAGATTGACTGGTAATCTCTACAGGTACGGCCTCTACATGTTCAATGATAAACTCCGCTCGATGACGGGGGGTTGCAATCACGCAACGCTGGTCCTGAAACAGGCCCATGATGAAATGCTGGGCCGCTGAATCGATGTAAAAACTAACGACCCATTCAATATAAGGCGAGTTGACCCACATGCCACCCGCTCGTGCATCCAGGCGCGCATTGGGCATAATTAAATCCGAAAACGTGAACAGCTTGAAGCGTCGGGTACTGGTTGCCAAGTACCCCTTTTCATGCAGGAAACGGGCATATTGTGCATCAGCATCGGCTATTACCGAATAAATAAAACCACTAAGCCGATACGCGTAATTAAAGGGAACCAGCGTCTGGCTAGCCGTTGGACGAAGTGTAAGCTTAAACTGCATGTGGATATATAGGACAAGGTAGCCAAAGGTGAGTGTGATTGACAAAAAAGGCTAGTTTCTTATCAGTCACTCAACAAAGGTGCAGTAGTTCCGTGCATACTCCATGCACGATACTTATATTTGATCAGTTATTTTTTGACCTCATGCCTGTCTCACAATCGCAACGTTTCCAGCGCATCAATGACCAGCTCCGGCGCGGGGCCGCTATTCCTACCGCCGAACTTATGCAGGTTTGTGGAGTGGCCGAACGCACGCTCAAGGAGGACATTAACCAAATGCGCGACCGGTACCGGGCACCCATTAAATTCAGTCGTCGACTGGGAGGTTATCATTATTACGAATCGTTTGATTTGAAGACAATTGAAATTGAGTTGACCAACCAGGATGTAGCGGCTCTGAAAAACGCAGTGACTACGCTGAATCAATTCAGGGATTTAGCCGTATTTGCCGATTTCCGGGGGGCTGTGGAGAAGATTGAGCAGGCAGTCCGCTTCCGGATTAGTCAGCCGTCAACCTCACAGGCCTACATTGCTTTCGAAGCCGTTCCACCGGGACAGGGTAACGAGTTGCTGGACGAGCTACTGGTGGCCTGTATGAACCGACAAGTTATTGAATTTAAGTACCAGAAGTATGATGATGCTGCTCCCCGCCTACGCACGGTGTTTCCACATTTAATGAAAGAGCACCGCAACCGGTGGTACATTATCGGATATGAACTTTACCCACCCCAACTGCGGGTATTCGGATTAGACCGCGTGATTGCCGACTCACTCAAATCGACAGCCCTATCTATTGATCCACCACCGTTTGATGCCGAGGCTTATTTTCGTCCGGCTTTGGGTGTGGCCGTGTATGATGATCCGGCTGAGGATGTGATTCTATCATTTACTCAAAAAGCCGGGCTTCATTTTCGGGCCCAGCCCTTTTATCCGTTTCGGAAAGAGGATATTTTAGTGGATAGCAAGGATGAATTTCGGGTAAAGCTATGCATCATTATTAACCAAGAACTTGTATTTGAATTAGCTCGATTCGGTAATTCAGTGAAGATTATGGCTCCTGATTCATTAGTCCAGAAACTAATAACCTTTTTACAGAGTACCTTAAATCAGTATCAACTGTACTGAAATTAGCTCAATCATTGACTATCCGTCTGGTGTGATAGAAAGCTTATTAAGCCAATCAGTATCGGTTGATAAAGGCTTTTCAGTGATTCGTAGGACTTTCCTGGCAAGTTCGGCTGTAGTGGGAAAACTTTTCATTGCCGCTGATGGGCATCAAACGTCCAAATAAACCGCAACACATTAAAAAAGTCTGAACTACTAAACTGAACGGGTTTATTGAACGCAGAAAGGGCCGTTTCCAGCCCCTTCCCTCCTACCCGGCAACCGTTCAATTAAACGTCCGAATAAAATCAGGATAATACATTAGCAAAAACGGACAACTATTTCTATTTTCCTTAAAGTACTTCTTTAGCTGTTTACTTAACGAAGCTGTAATAGGGCTGATGACGTATTCACTCGATTAAATGAGCTGTTATTTGCGCGCTCTTGAGCGTTAGCAGACACCAGGAGACTATGTGCCGAAGGGCTCCCGTCGGCACATAGTCTACAAGTCTACAAAAGCCTGTAATTTTACTGGATCATCTTTATCGCCGTCTGGCCCAGGCCCATCACAATCGTTTTTGTTACCGATGATTATATAGGCCTTGTCGGGCGATAGGGGGAACAAATTGGATGATCGATCCGGCTACTCCTACAATTTATGATAGCGGCTCGATTAGGCAAGGCGAAACGGTCTGGGTTCATCAGGTACCTGTTGGCCGCGACCCGTCGTGGGAGTCGGCCAGGTTAGCGGGCGGTAGTTTTTGTCTCGATCAGGCCCTATCATTTTGATGAGTTGGTAAGCTGATTGGCTCTGCCTACCGTCGTTCGCACTAAATCACTTAATCTGCCAAACGAACTAAGGATAAAATACACAAGCGTGGCTCGTTTGCTTCAGTGTCCTTCTAAAGCGAACGAGCCCAGTGCACTAATGAAGATGATAACCATCAGTATCAGCCCTGCTTTTTATCATCCTGCTTCCTGATAACCAATATCACTATGCGGGTAGTCTATCATTGGCAAAACGGCTTCTACCCGTGAGTTTTGTAGGCGGTTTAACAATTTACTGGTGAGCAGATACGCTCTGGAAAAGCTGAAACTGCCAACTCATGGCACGGACTTCAGTTCAACGCTAAATTTTAGCCTTATGAATAACGAAACCCACTATGCGTTTGGCGCACCGGGGATTCCTGGTAAATGGACCTCCAGTGCTAAGTCAGGAATTGGCAAAGCAATCGACGCGAGTAATCCCATCAGTTTTACCATTAGCCACGGCATTCTAAACGAAGTGTATTATCCCCGGGAAGACAATGCCTGCACCAGGGATATGGAATTGCTGGTGACCAACGGAACGGATTTTTTCTCCGAAGAAAAACGAGATGTTGACGCCGATGTGCAGATGTTGGAACCGGGTGTGCCAGCCTATTTGATTTCGAGTACCTGTAAGGACAAACGCTACACCCTGAGAAAAGAGATTATAGCCGATCCGCTGCGCAATACGGTGTTGCAGAAAATTAAATTTACCTCCTCAACCGGCCCGCCGAAGGATTATCAGGTTTTTGTTCTGCTGGCACCGCATATCAGCAATCAGGGGGGGGGCAATACCGGATGGACGAGTGATTACAAAGGGGTTCCAATGCTTTTTGCGGAACGAGAGGGTATTACACTCGCGTTGGCCTGTTCCCTGCCATTTGTCAGGCGTTCAGTGGGGTACGTCAGTAGCTCAGATGGCTATCAGGATATTAGTACCCATCGCACGATGGAATGGACCTTTACACAGGCTGAAGCGGGTAATATTGCCCTGACGGCCCAAATAGGCATCGGAGAGGATCAGGAAGAATTTACGGTGGCCCTATCGTTTGGTCGTAACTACAAGGAAGCAGCAGTTCGTGCCAGGGCCAGCCTGATCCAGGGGTTTGACGCTGTCAAAGAACTGTACGTGAGCCAATGGCAGCAATGGCATAGCCGGATTCAGGCGTCAACTGGCGGAAACGTCGGCAAACTATTTCGGAACAGCATCGCCGTCATGCGCATGCATGAAGCCACTCATTTTCCAGGCGCGGTAATCGCCAGTTTATCCATTCCCTGGGGCAATACCAAAGGCGATGGAAACATCGGCGGCTATCACCTGGTATGGCCACGTGATCTTGTGGAATGTTCAGGTGGATTTTTGGCCTTTGGCGCGCACGACGATGCTATGCGCGTGCTAAACTACCTGATGGCTACCCAGGAAGCCGATGGACACTGGCCCCAGAATATGTGGCTGGAAGGCGATCCGTACTGGAATGGCCTGCAACTTGATCAACTCGCGTTTCCTATATTGCTGATGGGACAATGCAGCACCAAAAGTGTATTGACGAAACAGGCCGAAAAAGCGGCCTGGGATTGTGTCCGCAAGGCCGCTACCTTTTTGCTGCGTTACGGTCCACTCTCCCCGCAGGAGCGGTGGGAAGAAGAAAGCGGCATCTCGATTTCTACGTTAGCTACCTGCATAGCAGCCCTGTTGGTGGCTGCCGACTTTGCCATCCGAAATAATGATAAAGCCCTGGCGCAGTACTGCTTCGAGACAGCTGATTACTGGAACAGCAACATTGACAATTGGCTCTACGTTACCGACACGCCGATGGCCCGGCAGGCCGGTGTCGATGGGTATTACATCCGTATCAATCCGTCAGGTTGTCGATCCGAAGCCCTCAAGGGCCAGAACATTAGCCTGAAAAACCGGCCCGACGATAAAAAAAATATGCCGGTCAATGAATTGATCAGCGTAGATGCCCTGTGCCTGGTGCGGTTTGGATTGCGCCAGGCAGATGACCCCAGAATACGGAACACGATCAAAGTCATTGATGCCCACCTAAAAGTGGAGACCCCATCCGGTCCCTGCTGGCACCGCTATAACAACGACGGGTACGGCGAACATGAGGACGGCACCGCCTTTGATGGCACTGGCATTGGTCGCCTCTGGCCGTTGTTGACCGGAGAACGCGCCCATTATGAAATTGCGGCCGGCAACATGCAGGGAGCGCAGGAACTGATGCAAACCCTGGAAGGGTTGTCTGACCGGGAACTGCTCTCCGAACAGGTGTGGGACTCGGCAGACATGCCTGAAAAAGAGCTGTTTTTCGGCCGCCCCTCCGGTTCGGCTATGCCGTTGGTGTGGGCCCACGCTGAGTATGTAAAACTCTGCGCATCCCTCCGTGAACAAAAAGTTTTTGATAGGCCAACCCATACCGTAACACGCTACTTGGTCAAAAATACCAAATCCAAACTGGACATCTGGCGGTTTATGCTGCCCTGTCGATCGGTAAGAAAAGGAAATTCACTGCGTCTAGAAACCCGCACCGCTGCGCGCGTTCACTGGTCGGTAGACAACTGGGCTACCGTGCAGGACACGCCAAGTAAGGACACGGGCTTCGGGTTATATTACACCGATATACCCGCCAACTTGCTCAGCGGAGAAACAATCGATTTCACATTTTTCTGGATCGAAGCCAACCGTTGGGAAAACAAAAATTATTCCGTTACAACCCTTAACCAAAAGGCATGGAAACGTATGATCTGATCATTATCGGCACCGGCGCAGGCGGAGGCACCCTCTTACATCAGCTAAAAGGGTCCGGAAAGCGTATTCTGGTGCTTGAACGGGGGGGCTATCTCCCCCGCGAAAAAGCGAATTGGAACAGCAAAGACGTTTTTCAAAAGGAACGCTATCACACCAACGAAGTCTGGAAAACCAATGAGGGCAAGGATTTGCATCCGGGAACGGGTTATTGGGTGGGCGGTAATACCAAAGTATATGGGGCCGCCCTGTTCCGATTACGGGAACAGGATTTCGATGAACTACAACATGAAGGCGGTATATCACCAGCTTGGCCTTTGAAATACGTCGATTTTGAATCCTACTACACCGCTGCTGAACAACTTTACCAGGTACACGGCAAGATGGGTATCGACCCCACCGAACCGTTCCGAACGGAAGACTATACCTATCCTGCGGTAAGCCACGAACCCCGAATACAGGAATTACACGACGCCCTGGTCAACGATGGTCATATGCCATTCAACATGCCGGTCGCTATCAGGCTAAACGAAGCTGATCCGCTAAACAGCCCCTGCATCCGGTGCAATACCTGCGATGGGTATCCCTGCATGATCCACGCCAAAAGCGATGCGGACATCACCTGTGTCAGACCTTCATTGGACCAGGAAACGGTTACGCTGCTGATCAACGCCAAAGTTGATCAGCTTATAACGTCCGAAGATGGAAAAGCAATTGATTATATTAATGTTACGATTGACGGGAAGCCCAGACAATTTAGAGCGGCTATCGTGGTAGTTGCCTGCGGTGCCATCAATTCGGCAGCTCTGCTGCTCAAGAGTGCGAATGAAAAACATCCAAACGGGCTGGCCAATGGAAGCGGGCAGTTAGGCCGTAATTTCATGAAGCACAACAGTGCGGCTATGCTTGGTATTAGCCTGAAAGAAAATCCGACCAGTTTTCAAAAAACACTGGCCTGTAACGATTACTATTTTGGTGATAGGGATTTTCCGTATCCTATGGGTCACGTTCAATTGTTGGGCAAATCTGACAAAGGACAGATTGCACCCGACGCTCCATTTTTCACCCCGGGTGTGGTACTGAGCGAAATGGCTGACCATTCCGTTGACTGGTGGTTTACCGGCGAGGACCTGCCCGACGAAAACAACCGGGTGGCGGTGATCGATGGACAGATTCACCTGAATTATACGGAAAATAATTTAACGGGTTTTAACCGGCTCATTGCCACCTGGAAGGAGGTATTAGCCAAAATCGATACCAAGCATGTATTTATGCCACACGATATTTATCTGAGCAAAGACATCCCGCTGGCTGGCGTTGCCCATCAGGTGGGCACGGCAAGATTTGGTACCGACCCGAACACCTCGGTGCTGGACCTCAACTGCAAAGCCCATGAAATCGATAATCTGTACGTGGTCGATGGTAGTTTTTTTCCATCCATTGGCGCGGTGAACCCTTCCTTAACCATCATGGCTAATGCATTCCGGGTTGCCGAGCACCTGACCAAAACGTTGAATGCGCTGTAACTGGATCGCCCAATACCCTAAATACGTTGACGAAGCCATGGGTCTGGGACTGTTCATGGTATCAGCCTGTTTCTTTGATGCCGTGGTGGAATACCATGGGTTGCCTCTCCGGCACGCGCTAACATCAGCTTTGCTAAGGCGGTTTCTAGTGGGGCTGGCCATGGGGTTGACGGGATTATATATTTTCACGTCGCGTTTTGGTCGGCAATCCGGTGCTTATATCAACCCGGCTGTAACCCTGGTCCGTTACCGATTGGGCGACATAAACCGGCGAGACGCTATCTGTTATGTTTTATTCCAGTTGGCTGGCGGCAGCCTGGGGGTGTATCTGGTTTATCTGATTTTTCCGGACTGGATGCGGTCGGCTGAGATCAACTACGTAATCACGATACCCGGCAAATCGGGTGTCGTGATTGCTTTTTGGGCGGAGTTTTTCATGTCTTTTTTCCTGATCGCCGTGGTGTTATTTATGGGTCTCAAAAAACGATGGGATCGCTATACGCCTTACGTGGTCTCGTCGCTGATTACCCTGTTCATCACGGTTGAAGCACCGCTTAGTGGAATGAGCATGAACCCGGCCCGCACATTTGCCTCCGCCATCGTGGGCGGAGAGTGGCACTCATTTTGGCTGTACTGCATAGCTCCCCTGTCAGGGATGCTGACTGGTGAATGGATGTACTGCCGACTGAAGAAATACATCAGTGCGTTAACCTGATTGATCCGGGATCCTGCCCGCACTCGCTTCTGTTCATCAATGACTTAGCGCTTAGGGAGCCTGAAAAGAAGCCCATGCCCACTTGACCTTGTCATCGTTTATCGGCCAATGATCTGTCAACTTTACAGACCTTAACGCAGTAGACCGAATTTAAACACCTACCTTGAGATTTCGGTGATACTGACCGCGTCACGATAGACCGCGTCACGATAGACCGCGTCACGATAGACCGCGTCACGATAGACCGCGTCACGATAGACCTTGTCACGGTGGCCAACGCCGGGAGGTCCCGCTTATTCCCCTTTCCAACAAATAGTTAGCGACATGTGCAGTTTGAACAACTGGTGGTTACCTTGACGCGGTCTATCATGACGCGGTCAAATGCCTACGGAATTTACTGGTCTGTGCTTCCAAAATCTCCATCTAACATTCATTGGGTAACTAAGTTATAGCAATCCTGGATAGTACAAAGATGAGTGGTAGCAGACCCATGACTAATTTGATCATCTATTATGCGGGCATATTGGTGGCTGAAGTTTGGCCAAATGAATTTAGCTGATTATCAGTAGAGATCAAGTGGGGCGGTCCGTGCTGTTCATTTGCATGACCGTAAATAATTTATCCCACTAATCCAGTTGTGAAACTTCAGTTTCAAGTTGAGACGCAAAAACTCAGTCCTGATCGTTCTCAATGCGCATACTGACAGTCATCATTGCCTCCACTGATAACCCTCATAGTTCACTTTTTTTTGATACTATACCTTTACAACCGGGCTTTCACCAGTAATTAATCTTGACATCAATAACGTACGGTTCGTTAGCCTGCTAAACGGATTAGTATATTCTCAGTCTATAAAGTATCGATAGAGCAACTTTTTGTTTTGTCAACAGCGTAGTTTATCCTAATTACTAGGTATGTTTTTAATGTTCTACCAGCCGAATTGCTTTATCGAATTTAGTGGTGGATGAACGAGATGACTTTCCCAGCCACTATGCGGGTCGCCAATCAGTTATTGTGGGCTACTCAAAGTTGGCCAATAAGTGTAGAGCGTGTTAAACCCCTTAGAAAGTAGTTACGCTGCGGTCAATGGGTGGACAATCGGTCTTGAATCCGCCAACAGCTTTTTTAACCTGTCTAACCGAATGGAATTTGCCCATACGTTTTTACCGACCGCAGCCTCAGTCGGTTTATTGCCGGTAATCACCTGGTTTTTTATGTTGATCGCGTTATACGCATTTATCGGTAATTTTATCTTTGCGCTGAGCACACGAACCAGCGTGGCACCCGAACACCGCATTTCCCGCAACTATACCGCTATCATTGCCGCCGTGGCGGGCATCTCCTACTTTCTGATTCAGAGCTATTACCATGATATGCTCGAAGAGCTGGCACATCTGTCCGACCCCGACAAACGGCTGACACTGATCAATCGGTCGTATAATGCTATTGGTCAGCTTCGCTACATGGACTGGGCTGTAACCACACCCCTGTTACTATTGAAAATAGTCTCGATGGTAAAGATTCGCTATCGTGATCATCAATTGCTCATTAACACGCTGCTGATCGCCGATTTCTTTATGATTCTGACCGGCTACATCGGCGAACAACAGTTATCCGTTGATAATCAGATTCTGGTGGTGCCTAAACTAATTTGGGGCGCAGTTTCAACTATTGGCTATGTGATTGTTCTGCTCACGCTATGGCGCATCTGGCGAACCTTTGCTCAGAGTAGTTCCGTTCATCCTGAGGAACGCTGGGGTTTTCGACTGATGGCCCTGATGACCGCCACATTCTGGGGCGTGTACCCCATTGGCTATATCCTGACAACCATGGAGGGTGTTAATCTGAACTGGATTCATATTGCCTTCTCCGTTGCCGATATTATCAATAAAGTAGGCGTAGGCGCGATTGCCTTCCAGGCCGCCGAACAGGTGTTGGAACGACGGGTTTCTGAAGCGGCAACGGCTCCTTACCATACGGTTGGGTAAACGAATTCTATTTATCGTCGTTGCCTGTCTGCATCGGGATTATTTACCTGCCAGTTGGACCGTGGTTCACCGGACGCTAGTTGATAGTAGTATTTCCGCTACACGTTTGGTCTGTTCTTCGCCCTGTTTCTGTTGTTTGCCAAGTTTCTGGCGGTGCTGACCATTGCGGAGGTGAAAGCCACTATACAGTCATTGGTCGAAAAGCGGTCGGTATCAGCTACACAGTTAATCCGTGGTAGCTCCGGCGCTACAGAGTAATTCGGTAGCCCGCTCAGCTTCAGTAGTCGATTGGACCTGCACCGTCACGGTAGCATGGATGTTAAGGGAGATGACCTCAGCGTTTGGGCTAGGACTATTCCCATTTGGATCGGGTTGGTGTGGTTCGGCTCCCTCAAGGTTACCAAAGAGTGAAAACAGAAAATAACCGGATGTGGTCTTACCCGGGCCAGAACCACCATCGATAGAATTAGGAGGGACAAGGTCGGTAGCGGCCCGTAAAGACGATTGCGTTGATAGGCTAAGTAACTCGCTGGTAAAGCCACTACTCAATAATAATTGCACGGCCTGTTGCGCTTCAGCTACGTGTTTAAAAAAGCCAGTAACAGGTTGTAGGGGTATCATTTGTAAGGATCCTGACTAAAGTAGCCATGAAAAGGTATCGTCAATTACCGATCTGGGTTATCGACTAGTATAGATAGCCAACCACCAGCCAGATTTTGACGTGGCGTAAAGATAAGAATGCCTGGCCCGCCCGACTATGATGAACGTCAACCGGGTATATGACCATTATCGGACTAATAGAGGACTGGCTCCGTAAACCTGCCCGAATCAAAGGAAATGGCGATTCGCCAAAAACACCCTGTCCAGATGCAATAAGCTCGAAAACCATCATATTCGGGGTTGACATCCGTCATAGTTTATGTTTTTTACACGCTTCACCTTTATGCTCCCCGAATGCACGTAATCGACTTAACCAATGAAAACGACTACCTCACTCATTTACATGGCGGACGATGATGCCGACGACCGGTATTTTATCCGTCAGGCCATCCACGCTACCGATCCTTCAGTAACGATTATAGAAGCGGAAGATGGCGATCACTTGCTATCCTTACTAGATAATTGGTCGCAGGAGCCTTCTCCCCATCCGGTGCATCTGATCCTGTTGGATATAAACATGCCCAAATCAAATGGGCTGGAGACACTGTTGGTTCTCAAAGCCAATCCAATGCTTCAATACATTCCGACCGTCATGTTCTCGACCTCCGCTCATCCTGACCAGGTAGCGACTGCTTACCAAAGCGGCATTAATAGTTATATCCAAAAGCCAGTATCATCGCTGGATATGAAACCGATTGCCCAGGCCCTTAACGTTTGTTTTTTAAACGCGGGTTCGATATAAATCACGTAATAATTACCGGACGGGTGAAATAACCTACACACAGTCAGTTGTAGCTGATTAAGTGCGAAACGGTTTTTTATGGATAGCCAACAGAATAACCCATGAAATGTAGTAGGTTGGCTATACTTTCTTTGTACATATCCACTAAATGACGCACTATGGCAGTAACCAATGTCGCTACCTGGGCCTTCCTGGCGGGCGGGGGTGAACTCGGCGAACTGACCCGTACCAAAGACTGGTCGCAAACCCCCATTGGCCTGCCTGAACAATGGCCCCCACCACTGCGCACCATTTTGAATATGATGCTCCACGCGCAGGCACCTATGTTTCTGTGGTGGGGGCCTGAACTGATTCAATTCTACAACGACGCGTATCGGCCCAGCCTGGGCACGACCGGCAAACACCCCACGGCGCTGGGGCAACGCGGGCAGGATTGCTGGCCCGAATCCTGGCACGCGATTAAACCGATGATTGACCAGGTACTGGCGGGGGAATCGGTTGGAGCCGAAGATCAGTTGATACCGATCCATCGAAATGGGCAACTCGAAAACGTGTACTGGACCTTTGGTTATAGCCCCATCCGGAATGAAACCGGTCAGGTAGCCGGGGTGCTGGTCATCTGTCAGGAGACGACTCAAAAAGTAATCATGGCTCGGGAAGAGCAGGCCCGCTTCCGGTTTGCCATCGAGGCCGCTCAATTTGGCATCTGGGAGGTAGACCCGGTAACCAACCTGGTGCATTGGGATAACCGGAGCGCCGGGCTTTTTGGGTTGACCAGCAATCAGGATATTCCCTATGTGGCCGCTATTCGGCACATACATCCCGATGATGTAGGCCTAGTGAATCAAACCGTCCGGCAGGAGATGAGTTCCCGCTCGAACGGACAGTATGACCTTACATACCGTACTATCGGAGCCGAGGATGGACGCCTGCGCTGGGTTCGCTTCAAGGGCCGTTCGGTCTTTAGCCCGGAGGGTAAACTGGAGCGGTTCAGCGGTATTGCCTACGAGGTTACCAAAGAGGTGTTGGCCCGCCAGGCGGTAGAGGCCAATGCCACCTATCTGCAACGGGTATTTCGGTCAGCCGCCGTCGGCATGGCTATATTTGAGGGACCCAGTTTTGTGATTGAAGTCGCCAATCCCAGCGTATGCGCCATCTGGGGACGTACCGAAGCCCAAGTGATGGGTAAGTCCCTATTCGAGGCTCTGCCCGAAGCCGCCGGTCAGGGCTTTGAAGAGTTGCTCATGAATGTTATGGCCACCCGGCAACCCTTTGTGGGCAAGGAGCTACCCGCCATCATTAACCGCAATGGCCAGTTCATTACCGTTTATTTCGACTTCGTTTATGAGCCTTTGCCCGATGCTGACGGGCGGGTGAGCCGCATTCTGGTAACGGCCAGCGACGCAACTGAGCGCAGACGCACCCGGCAGCAGATCGAAGCCAGTGAAGCCAATCTGCGGATACTCTTTGCTCAAGCTCCGGTGTCCATTTGCATCCTGCGTGGTCCGGAACTGGTCTACGAAATGGCCAACGAACGCTACCTGAACCTGGTAGGCCGATCCGCGCTTGGGGATCTGCTGGGAAAGCCGTTGCTGGTGGCGCTACCCGAATTAAAAGAACAAGGCCTTGATGCTTTGTTACAGGAGGTCATGCGCACGGGGAAAGCCTTCAGAACCAATGAACGTAGCATCGAGCTTTTTCGGAACGGGCGGCTGAAGACCGGCTATTTTGATTTCATCTATGAACCCCTGCGGGAAATCAATGGTGGGCAACAACTCACCTCTATTTCCGGCGTATTTGTTATGGCCACTGAAGTAACGGAACAAGTACTGGTCCGCCAGCAAACCAATCAACTGCTGGCTCGGGAACGGGAGCTGAATGAATTGAAGTCGAACTTCGTCACACTCGCTTCCCACGAGTTTCGCACCCCGATGGGGACTATTCTTTCGTCGGCCTCCCTGATCGGTCGCTACAACGGGCCGGACGAGGCCCACAAACGAGAGCGGCATGTGCAGCGGATCAAATCAGCCGTACTGAGTCTGACGGGGCTACTCAATGATTTTCTCTCGCTCAGCCAGATGGAGCAGGCAACGATGTACGGCCGACCAGAACTGCTCGATATCCAGCTGTTTTGTGAGGAAGTCATGGAGGATATGCATGGCGTTATTAAACCGGGTCAACGGCTGGTGTATCGGCATGGGACAGGCCCTACCACGCTGTCGATCGACAGTCAGATGCTGAAGAACATCCTCATTAATTTGCTGGTGAATGCCAGTAAGTACTCCACCGAGGAAAGAGAAATTGAACTAACAACCGCCGTAGAGGACGATCAGCTTCGGATAATGGTCAAAGATGAGGGCATCGGCATTCCTGATATCGATAAAGACAAACTGTTTATCAGCTTCTTCCGCTCCTCCAACGTAGCGCATGTGGAAGGAACCGGCTTAGGTCTTTATATCGTGAAACGCTACGTTGATTTACTGGGCGGCACCATTACCTTTACCAGTGAGCTGGATTCGGGCACCATCTTTACCATCCACTTACCCTTAGCTATGCCAACTAAATGAAAACCATATTAGTCATCGAAGATACCCCCGATATGCGGGAGAACATCGCCGAAATTCTCCAGTTAGCCCCCTACCAGGTGTTGCAGGCCGCCAATGGCAAACAGGGCATCGAGCTGGCCCGTCAGACGCGCCCCGACCTGATTATCTGCGATATTATGATGCCCGAACTCGACGGGTATGGTGTCCTGCATATTCTGGGGAAAGACCCTGCTTTAGCCGATGTGCCCTTTATTTTTCTGACGGCTAAAGCGGAGCTGACGGATTTTCGCTACGGCATGAACCTGGGGGCGGATGACTATTTAACTAAACCCTTCGACGACCATACGCTGCTGAACACGGTGGCCGTACGGCTCCAGAAAGGCGAACGCGGGCAAACCGAGCCAATCCAAAACCCCGTAGGGTTAGACAACCTGACGAGTGCCCTCTTACAGGAAACCGATACCCACCAGTCGCTCTGCGATAATTATCCTACCGCGCAGTTTAGTCGGAAACACCGGCTTTTTACGGCGGGTAGCTGGCCGACAGCGCTGTATTTCATCCGCCGAGGTAAAGTCAAACTGTCCAAAACCGATCTTAGCGGTAATGAGTTCATCACGATTCTGTTCGGGGCGGGTGATTTTGTGGGTTACCTGGCGCTGCTGGAAGAAACGGTTTACCCCGAAACGGCCGAACTGCTGGATGATTCCGAGGTATGTACTATTCCCAAAGCCGATTTTCTGGCCCTGATTTATCACAATCAGGCAGTGGCCAACCAATTTATCCGCCTGCTGGCGGGGAATGTGGCCGCTCATCAGGATCGACTGCTGAAACTGGCTTATCAGTCGGTACGCAAACGGGTCGCCGAAGCCTTGCTGATGGTTCAACGTAAATATTATTCACCTTTCAGTGATCCTGGGCAATTGGAAAACCGCACCGCATCGGCGGACCGCTCGGATAGCCGTACCACCGACGGTTCAGTCACTTCGCCCAGGATAGACCACACCAGTGGACTGCGGGTCCACGCTGGTGCCTTGCAGCCGGTTCGCCCGGAGGATGCCAATACATCCCCACCGATGATGCTTTCACGGGAAAACTGGTCGCACCTGGTGGGAGCCTCCACCGAAACCGTCATCCGAATTCTAAGTGATCTACGGACCGAGGGGTTGATTGATGTGAACGGGAGCCAGATTACGTTGCTGGACATTGATAAACTTAACCATCTAAAGCGCTGACAAGGCTCACGCTCAGCAGGTGCCCACCTGATTTCCATCATGGTGCTGTCTGATGGGGGTTTGTATGGGTAGAATTATTGCTCATAGGTCGGATCGCTTAAGCGAGTGACCTTTGCCTTGTCTGATCAACGGCTATGAACGTCTTTACCACGCCCCCACCACACCCTACGAAACCGCCCCCACAGGCCTTCAGGGAATTCTATGCTACGTATGCCCCACGGCTTTGGGGATTTGTTCTACTCGCCCACCTACCAGCCACTCAATCAGAAACCATTTTAATCAACACGGTTCGCAAAGCCTGGCAGCAGCTTCAGTCACCAATTCAGTCCAACACGCCTTGTTTCTCGCATATCCTGCGGGTAGCGTATTTGGAAGGCTTACCCATAAATTCATCCCTAGCAACGGCCATTCGGCAGACACGCCATCCGTAATACGACAACTACATACTCATGGAAACAATCACCAAAAAACAAACCCCGCCGGGGTGGCTCACGCATCTGCACAGTGGCTGCTACGTACTGATGGGTCTTATTCTATTCATGTATCCCATCCAAGCCTCCACGCTATACACGGGTCTACTGGGCGGGTTACTGGTACTGGCGGGTTTGAGTACGGCCTGGTTTGGCTACCGCCGTCGGCAGGGCGGTCAACGCGATAATTCCTGGTATCTCCTCTCGAGCATCCGGGACAGCCTGTTTGGACTTACGTTGCTGGTCGAGATGGATTCATCACTAAAAACAACGGTGAATATACTGGGGCTCTGGGCCATTATTTACGCCTTTCTGCAAGCCATCGAAGCCATGTTTTATTTTCTGGGCACCCGGGCCAATGACGACAAAGATTACTGGGTCGAAGTTATTCACGCTGTTTGTGTGCTCTTGGCGGGCGGATTTGCGTTCGTGCTTATCATGCGACCGGAAGGGCAACCGACCTCCCTGCAATTTGGGAGCCTGTTTCTGATTGGATTGGGCATCATTCAGGGCGTACTGACCCAACGGTTACGGGCTGGGATAGCCTGATCCGTTCACCAAATAGCATCGTCAAACAAAGCTCATACAGCCTACCCGGAAGGGCATAGGTACCCGATGAATTAAGATAAACTATGGCATTTTAACTGATCGGTAGCCATTTACGTACCAAATTTATACGTTTATCCTTTAACGCTTATCCTACATGGGACTTACAGTCATTGGTGTATTTACTACGACATCGGCAGCCGAGCAGGCCGTTGACCAATTAATCCGGGTCGGCACGCCCAGGAACACGATTGAGCTTTCACACCAGTTGGGGACTTCCCTCACGGATGATGAGTTGGTGCCAAATCCATCCACCAATGGAAGTGGTCTGCCCAGTGAAGCCTTACTTGACGAATCTGAAACGGGCGGTGATAGTCTCCAAACCTTTTTGCGTTCTGTGTTTGACGATGATCCGGGCAAAATCGATACATTCACCCAAACCGCAGCCACAGGTTCGGTGGTTATTATACAGGCCCAGACTGATTCGGAAGCCAAACGGGCGGCCAAAATTCTAACCGATAACGGCGCGGTGGATGTCAACGAGCGCATTGGTACCTATAATCTGGTGAGGACGTCGTTGAGCAACGCAGGAAAAGCAAATCTTGGCCGAACCAAAATCGAGTGAATCGGTGTGGGCAGGATTTGGCGATAGGAACAAGTATGAGTGAGCTACTTACTTCCGGTTCGTTGTCAGAACGACATCACCGGCTGGATACTGAAGACTAACATCATTTTCGGCGGTGATAAACACTCGGGTAGGTTCGGCTACAGCAGTTGCGCTCACTTCGCCTTTCCTGGTTTTGGAGAGCAAACCAGAAGATGTATCGATCTGACCCAATTTTTTTACCGAATTGCCGCTGGATTCCATCCAGACGAGGTAGGATTCTTTAGCGGGCGTAAGTTTTTTAGGGTCGGCCAGGTTGAGCACCGTTACGTTGATGACATAGTTTTTGTTCTTGTCCTTCTTAACTTTTACCTCGCCCGTGGCAGCCGGTACGACCGATGAGGTTACGAAATTCATCTTTATGGTTGAACAAGACCCCAAGAGTAGGCTCACACCGAGCGCAAGGATAACTGATTGAATCGTTTTCATATGTTTTAGCGAAATCGTTTAACAGGAAAATTGGTAATCAGCCGTCTACCACTCAAAACTTACAGAGTATACCAGGAGCTTTATCCGGTTACTGATCAACCAAAGGTAGACTTGACGTTTCGCGTTAGCTATGACCGTGGTCACCCTACTCTATGATGATTCCTGGCTAAACGCACAATCAATCTTTATATCAAGTAAGCTGACGAAGCCAAGCCGTACTGCATACGATTAGAACAGATACGGTGATTCCTTGGTAGTGAGGTTGACAGCCAGACATTATCGCCAGCTATCGTACCAGTCCGCTTGTTATTCCATTAAGCGCATTAATGCATTGATAATCAAGAACCTATTTCTGTGACAACTTTGTATCAATTTAAAGTCATATCGCACCAGTTAACAGCAGATGGAATGATGGAACAGGACATGGGGAGCCGGGGTGTGGCCCGGACAAAGATGCAGGAGCATAAGGACCCGTCGAAAGATAAGATGAAGGATATGCAGATGGGCGGTCAGGACGGGGACATGATGATGAGTCCTGAGCAGCGGATGGACATGCTCCAGATGCACCAGAAACAAACGCTGTGGGTCTACTGGCTGGTAGTGATTCTGGGGTTCTGGACCATTCTTTCACCCCTCACTTTTGATTACACCAAACAGGTCGTCATGCCCAGCGGAGACCGTTCGGTCTGGATTTCCCTGGCCGACCGGCTGCTGGTCTTAAAATGGAGTGATATTGTCTGTGGGACGCTGCTGGTTATTTTTGGTTATCGGTCACTATCCCCCAACCGCCCCATCAGCGTCTGGATCTGTTGCTTTGTGGGCATCTGGTTGAGCATGGCTCCCCTGTTTTTATGGTCACCTTCGGCGGCCAATTACGTCAACGATACACTGGTAGGTACGCTGGTCATGGGTCTAACGGTGCTGATTCCGGGTATGCCTAACATGATTCTCTACATGGAAATGGGTCCCGATACGCCCCCCGGCTGGAGCTATAATCCGTCGAGCTGGCCCCAGCGCTGGATTATGATCGTGACGGGGTTTCTGGGCTGGATGGTATCGCGCTACCTCGCGGCTTTTCAACTGGGCTACATCGACCACTCCTGGGACCCATTCTTCGGCAATAGTACGCTCCAGGTACTGAATTCGACCATGTCGCATTCGTTGCCCGTATCCGATGCTGGATTGGGGTCACTGGCCTATACATTTGAGTTTTTGATGGGCTTTATGGGCAGCTCGGCCCGCTGGCGGACTATGCCCTGGATGGTTACGTTCTTTGGTATTCTGGTCATTCCGCTGGGTTTCGTGCATATTTTCCTGGTGATCTCGCAGCCCATTCTAGTGGGTCACTGGTGTACGTTCTGTATTCTGGCAGCTTCCATTATGTTACCTATGCTCCCGCTGGAAGTCGATGAAGTGATTGCCATGATTCAGTACATGATCCGGCAGACGAAAAAAGGCGAAGGGTTCTGGAAGGTGTTCTGGAAAGGGGGCGGCATCGACGAAGGCGACATGGACAAACGCTCACCCGAACTGATCAATTTTCCAGCGCAACGTGGCACTATTTTTCAAGCCTCGATCTGGGGAATGAGTTTTCCCTGGACGCTGACCGTATCAACGATGCTGGGCATCTGGCTGGTCTTTTCGCCCTACCTCTTCGGCGTTCCGATTCAGACACCGGCCGCCAGCCTGAACCACCTCTGCGGATCGCTCATTGTGGTCGTATCAGTGCTCAGTATGGGCGAAGTACTACGAATCGGACGGTATCTGAACGTATTACTGGGCCTGGGCGTGGCCGGAAGTATCTGGTTTACCGGCAATGCTCCACTGGGCATAAGCATTAGCTGCGTCGTGGTTGGACTATTGATTGCCTGGCTGGCTATTCCGCTTGGTCCCATCACCCAGCACTATAGTGGCTGGGATAAATACATAAAATAAAAATCCTGAATAGCCCCTACTAAGATGACTCAACCTTCCGATCCGTCTATTCAGAAAGATGTAATTCTGGTGACGGGCAGCAGTGGCCTGATTGGCAGCGCCGTGGTTCACAAACTAGGTTTACTCAATACCGTAATTGGGTTTGACCGGGCTGGTCCACCCTATCCGCCTGAAGAAGCCGTTTGTATCACGGCCGACATGACCGACAAAGCCAGTATCGAACAGGCACTAGCTGAGGTACGCGAACGGTTTGGCAACCGGATTGCCTCCGTCGTTCACCTGGCGGCTTATTACGATTTTTCCGGCGAACCGAGTCCGTTGTATGAAAACCTAACGGTGCAGGGCACAAAGCATCTGCTGGAAGCCCTGCAATCGTTTGAGGTAGAGCAGTTTATTTTTTCGAGCAGTAACCTCATCTACAAGCCAACGACGCCCGGTCATCCGCTCGATGAAAATGCCCCGCTCGATCCGGCCTGGGATTATCCAAAATCGAAAGTAGAAACCGAAAACGTTATTCACCAGCAACGCGGTCAGATTCCAACGGTGATTCTACGAATTGCTGGAGCTTACAACGAAATGGGGCACTCGGTGCCGGTTGTTCATCAGATTCAGCGGATCTACGAACGTACGCTAACGAGTCATTTTTATTCGGGCGATACGGCTTCGGGCAATGCCTACGTTCACATAGACGATGTGGTGGACGCCATCCGTCTCACTATTGAACAGCATCATCAACTGGCACCGGAAACTGTTTTCAATATCGGCGAAGCGAAACCGGTCAGTTACGGGGAGATTCAGGAAACAACCGGACAGGTACTTTACGGAACCGACTGGACAACGATTGAGCTTCCCAAACTACTGGCCAAAGCGGGTGCCTATGCGCAGGATCTGGTGGGCGATCCGTTCATAAAGCCCTGGATGATTGAGCGGGCCGATGACCATTATGAACTAAATATCGACAAAGCGAAACAGCAACTGAACTGGCAACCGCGATATACCCTGATGACAACCTTGCCAACGATCATCAAGAACTTACAGGCTCATCCGGACCTCTGGTATAAAGTCAATGGCCTGGAACTACCCAGTGAGTTGCAGTAGACATAGTTCTAAAAAAGAACCCCAACGAGTTCTTTTTTAGTGGCAGCAATAGCCGCAATTATTTCCTGATAGTCAGAAATATTCCCGCTATCACTGCCAAACTCAAAGCAGCCAAGGGTAACTTGTTTTTGGCCGCCCAGAACTCCGGACTCATTGACCACGACTGGTTCTCGAAAGGACCATGGGCACCGTGGTCACCGGGTATCGGTTCCCACAAATTATCCTGCCGGTCGGGCGACTCGGGTTCGGAAGTCATCTGACCATCAAAGCCTGTCTTTGCCAGTACGTAGTCGACCACCGTTGGCGCTAACTTATTGCCGACAATGGCTTCGACGGTGGGCCAGCCAATGTAATATTCCCGGTGATTGTGCTTGCTGGCATACACAATACCCCTGGCCGCTACTTCCGGCTCATAAATGGTACCCATTGGGCGGGGTTTGCGGGGCAAACGGCTCTTGACGAAGCCAAACTGGGTGGTGTTCATGGCGGGCAGCTGCACCATACAGGTTTTTATTTCACTTTTATCGTGCAGCAGTTCAGTACGCAGGGAATCGTAAAAACCGTGAATGGCGTGTTTGGACGCACAATACGCTGATTGCAGCGGAATACCCCGATACGCTAAGGCCGACCCAACGAAAATAATACTGCCCCGGTTGCGCGGTTGCATTCGTTTTAGAGCCGACATGGCTCCGTATACCTGGCCCAAGTACGTGACTTCCGTTACCCGTTTGTATTCTTCGGCTTTCATTTCTTTGATGGGCGAAAAAACGCTGTTCATGGCGTTGTTGACCCACACGTCGATTGGTCCGAGCGTTGCCTCAATTTCATCGGCGGCTTTCTCAATGGCTTCCGCATCGGCTACGTCGAGCTGGCAGATGAGCGCCCGTCCCCCACAGGCTTCTACTTCTTTTTTGGCGCCTTCGAGTCCATCGATGCCACGGGCTATTAGGGCCAC
Source organism: Spirosoma pollinicola (assembly GCF_002831565.1). Taxonomy (NCBI): domain Bacteria; kingdom Pseudomonadati; phylum Bacteroidota; class Cytophagia; order Cytophagales; family Cytophagaceae; genus Spirosoma; species Spirosoma pollinicola. The sequence goes on from NZ_CP025096.1 coordinate 7,359,553, forward strand.
GTCGGCGCCTTCTTTGGCAAATTCCCGGACAATCGCCCGACCTAATCCGGCGGATGCCCCGGTAACGACCACTACTTTTTTCCCTTGATCCATTGTGTTTATCCTAAGTTAGAAACTTACTTTCTTTCGGCTGACGTAGTAACCACGCTATGGGCTGGTTTTTTTGTGAATAACGAGCGCCAGCCACCCCCGAACCGATTTTTGATGGTTCCCCGGATGAGCGAAAGCCCAATTAGCAACAGGCCGCAGCTCATTTCAGTCAGTACTAAGTGTGTACCCTGATGATGAAGAATCCACGGAGCAATCAGCAGCCACAACCCAACCAGCATATTTACGTACCTGACGCTACGGGTCGACTCGCTGATGGAAATGACCGCCATCGACACGATAATTGGTCCGACGATATGTTCGTGATTGGCTACAGGTTTGGGCAGATTCCAGACGGCCGGTAAAACCATCAATCCTATACCAATTCCGATGCTAACGAGCTTGGCCCACATGATCAGATGACAGTTGAACTGATTTCTTTGTCGCCCCAGAAGGCGTTCCAGACTGACCATTCGTTTTGCTTCACCCGTTGCAGGTATTGTAGACTGGCCAGTACTTCATCCATTGCGGGACCAATTAACAGCGTCGAGATAGCTGCCGATACCAGACATAAGCTGCACCAAGCATGTATTAAAACAGGCTGTACAATCACCAGAGATAAACTGGTTACGCCGACGGGTCCTACCACAACGCCAAAAAACAGGACGTGCCAGGGACTGGTTTTCCAGCGTTTGGCATCGCCCAGACTTCCACCAACGGCGTCCAGTAAATAGGCAAACGCCCCTAACAAAGCGTCGGGAATGGGCAATGCCTTCGCAAGGGACGAATTCAGAACAGCCTCACTGGAGGACGAACCGAAAAAAGGGTCCCAAATGCTGGGAATCAGCCGCAACTGATAAGCACTCAGGTACAGGGCCAGTAGTAAACCCATACTGGCTCCAGCCACAAGGGGACACCGTTCACGCCATTCGGATGGGTTATAACTCCAGCCGGGCGGAATAGCCGTTGAGTCAATAGGCGGAGAATAAGTAGTCTTTAGCATCCGGCGCTCTATTTGTCAGCTTTTATCCACTGTCGAGCCTCTTCTTTTTCGTCCAGCGAAAACTGTTTGGCATGGATGCCGGGAACCAGATCGGCCAGGAACGTTGAAATCTTGGTCCAGGTATCATCCGAAACAAAGGCGGCTTTGTCAAAATCGCCCAGGTGCGTTACGTCAAACTTCAGGTCGGTTAGGGCCGCTTTCACCGTAACGGCATCCATATCGTCCGCTTCCACATAAACACGCAGTTTACCCAGCGTATCGCTTTTCCGGTCCAGTTTTCCGGCCCAAGGCTTAATATCGGCTTTCGTAATCGTACCAGTCATACGGAAGCCAACAATGTTATCATCCTGAAAATCAATGGCTGTAATCATTACCGTTGTCTATTAAAACAAGCAATCAAGTGGTAAAAGACACTAAAATCTATTTAGTAGGAAGCCACAGGAGTAAACGATTTGCCCAATTTGGATCGAACAGGAGAGCTACTCCCAATGGATTAAGTGGCTATCCTCCATTTCGTTATTAATTCTTCGTCAAAGACATTAATTCAGTACGTACGTTATCCTCGGCCTGGTACCAGAATTTGAAGGGAGCGTAGATCGTTCCTTCATATTCTTTTAGCCGCCTGTAAAATGCGTTAAGCGATGGCGCATTCTAAGGCAGTAAATCCTGATTATTAACAAATGCAGCTCGTTCTATGGGTCGTAAACGCTGCCAACATAGCCAGCTCTGGCTTGACAAATGCACTTTTAAGTAAGCGTTAATGGATTCGCTCTCGGCAGGGTCCCGGTAATCGGAGGTTTGACGGCAATACGTCCGTATCGCTTTGATAATACATATCAGCGTAGCTACCGAATTAACAGAGTTCGTTCGTTTATGGAGGTAGAGTCTGCGTAAACATCGGATGACAGAGCGGGAAGACATGATCGACTTGTTGAAGGTGACCAAAAGTATCGGATTCTAGTGGAGTCGCCAATGATGGTTATCATCCTGGCTAATGATGACCATCATCCTGTAAGATCGAGTCTGATTTCGCCTGATAGCTAACCCGTCAACCCACCAGCCGAAAAGTTTGAAATACTTTGCCAGAAATTCATAAACAGAAATTTCTATTCCTTAAGAAGCCAATTAACCGACTGAGAAAGCGCAGAAGTAAAGCCGTTAACCATCATAGGACAGGGTGATGGATGTCATAGACAGGATAATTGGGCAATTCTACATTTGTCAGGTAAATCAAGTGCTTATGAGCGCTTAGTACTAACCTGTTAAATTTCAATTAATAAGCTCTCTAATAGAGAACGCTTGGAGTGCTTTTGAGTACCTTTTTAAAAAAATAGGACAGAAAGGATAGACAAGTAAACCTTCTGTGCGCCCACGACTAGAGAAGACTTTAGCCACGTAGCTATCGCAAACCCCATCGGCCAGGGAAAACAATTTCGAATGACTTATCCATTGTTTATCCCCTCCATCTTCTCGCCCGCATCGTATGAGGCTGGCGAAATCTATTCCCTGACCATCTACTTCATCATAGCCGCTATGGCGGTGTTGCTAGTCGTGATCGGGCTGCTGATTTATGTCGTGGTGAAGTTTCGGGCCAAACCCGGCGATGGAGAGCCCCGGCAGTTTACGGGCAACAAAGTAGTCGAGTCCTTTATGATTGGCATTCCGACGCTGATGGTGGGCGGCTTCTTTTTGCTGACCGCCCGAACCATGAAGCACATTCTGCCCCCGGCCCCCAATCGCCAGCCCGACGTCGTGATTACGGGTCATCAGTTCTGGTGGGAAGCGCGGTATCCCGGCACGAAAGCCATCGTCGCCAACGAAATTCACCTGCCGGTCGGCCGCCGAATTCTGATGCACGTAGCGGCTTCCGATGTGATTCACGACTGGTGGGTGCCGGAACTGGGTCCCAAGATGGACGCCATTCCGGGCCGGACGAATCACCTCTGGGTAACTATTCGTAAGCCGGGCGTTTATGAGGGTGCCTGTAGTGAGTTCTGTGGGGCTCAACATGCCTGGATGCGCATTCGGGTAGTGGCCGAATCAGAAGTGGACTATCGGCAATGGCTCAGCCAGCGTGGGCAAAACGCCGTTACACCGACGGACGTAGCCGCCCAAACGGGAGCGGCTTTCTTCAACCGACAAACCTGCGGGAGTTGTCACCGCATTCGCGGCACGGCCGCGCAGGGCAACGTTGGACCCGATTTAACGCATTTTGCCAGCCGCAAGACGATGCTGGCCGGTATGATGCCCAACAATCGGGACAACCTGCACCGGTGGCTGCACGACCCGCAGGCCGTAAAACCCGGCTCCCTGATGCCCCGATTTATTTACCCGAAAGACAGCCTGAACGTACTGGTCGCTTATTTATCGACGCTCAAATGATCACGGATATCCAATTACCTGAACCTCAGGAATCTCTACCTGGCGCTGGCGTTACGACCAGTCAGGGATTGTTGCAGTGGATCTCATCGGTCGATCATAAGCAGATTGGTATTCTGTATCTGCTGATGGCCTTGTTTTACCTGCTGGTTGGTGGCGCGATGGCGCTGTTGATGCGCTGGCAACTGATTGTGCCGGAAAGCCAGTTTCTGGGACCGGATACGTATAATCAGTTGTTTACCATGCACGGCACAACGATGATTTTCTTCGTGCTGACCCCGGCTATTCTCGGCTTTTCGGTCTACCTGACGCCCCTGATGATTGGGGCCAACGAAATGTCGTTTCCCCGTCTGAACGCCTTTAGCTTCTGGATCGCCTTTTTCGGTGGTTTACTCCTGTACTTTAGTTTTCTGGCCGGAGGAGCGCCTAATACAGGCTGGTTCAACTATGCCCCGCTGAACCAGACGCAGTATTCATCCACACCAGGTGTCGACTATTATTGCATTGGTCTGTTGCTGGCGGGTATCGGTACGGTCAGCACGGCGGCTAACCTCATCGTCACCATCGTCAGCCTGCGTACCCCGGGCATGAGCTATAAACACCTGACTATTTTTGTCTGGATGATCCTGATCAACAGCTTTTTGATTCTGGCGGCTTTTCCGTCACTGAACGCGGGACTGGTCATGCTGCTGATTGATCGGCAACTGGATGGGCATTTCTTCAACACGAACAGTGGCGGGTCGGCTCTTTTGTGGCAGCATCTATTCTGGCTGTTTGGCCACCCGGAGGTTTACATCGTGGTGCTGCCACCGTTCGGAATTCTCTCGGAAGTATTTCAGGTGTTTTCGCGCAAACCTATTTTTGGCTACCCATTCGTGGTTGGGTCGGGGATGGCCATTGCCCTGCTGGCCTTTGGGGTCTGGGTACACCACATGTTTGCGACCGGTATGGGCAACACCATGAATAGCTTCTTTGCCGCCAGTAGTATGCTCATCGGCATTCCAACGGGCGTCAAAATCTTTAACTGGCTCGGCACGATGTACGGCGGCTCGATCCGCTTTACGACCGCCATGTTGTTTGCGACGGCCTTTCTAGTCGAGTTCACCATCGGTGGGCTGAGTGGGGTTTCGTTCGCCATCGTACCTATCGACTGGCAACTGACCGATACGTATTACGTCGTGGCTCACCTGCACTATGTCTTTCTGGGCGGTAGTTTGTTCGGTCTGTTTTCCGGTCTGTTCTACTGGTTCCCCAAAATAACGGGGCGGATGATGGACGAAACGCTGGGCCGCTGGTTTTTCTGGCTGTTCGTCATTGGCTTCAACCTGACATTTTTTGTTCAGCACATTCTGGGTGTGATTGGGATGCCTAGGCGGGTGCATACGTACCCCAACATCCCCGGTTACGGGTCGCTCAACCTGGTTTCGACGCTGGGGGCTTTACTGATGGGTGTATCGATGCTTGTGTTTATGTACCTGCTGTATAAAACTCTCAAACGGGGGAAACATGCGCCCGATAACCCCTGGGACGCCTACACGCAGGAATGGCTGACGACCTCGCCACCGGCCCTTAAGAACTTTACGACGCTGCCGCCGGTGCTGAGTTTTCGGCCGCTGCACGATCTGAATCACCCCGAAATCGGCGACCAAAAAAAATCAGAAGACGATAAATACGGCACCAACTAACGACACCTATGGAATCTAAACTGATGATAAAACTGGTAGTGGGCACTGAAACCATCTTTTTTCTGGCGCTGATAATGGGCTTTGTGTATTTCGCCTACTATCCGGGCTTTAAACCGCAGTCGGTGACTATGTTGGATTTACCAGCGACGGCGGCTTTCACAGCGTTATTACTGTCGAGCAGTTTTACATTCTGGCGAGCCGAAGTGAATTTTCGGGAAGGAAAACCGGGTCGGCTAAAAGGCTGGCTGCTGGCTACGATTGTGCTGGGCTTCGTTTTCCTGAGCGGTCAAATCCGTGAATACAATCATTTATTAACCAACAAGCTGACCATCAGTCAGGGTACATTTGCCACCGGTTTTTTCACGCTCACGGGTTTTCACGGACTTCACGTATTGATTGGCCTGATTGTCCTGTCGGTGGTACTCTATCTGGCCTTTCTAGGCGATTTCGATAGCTCACGCTCGCGTGTCATCAGTGAGGTGGGAATCTACTGGCATTTCGTCGATGTTGTCTGGGTTATCGTGTTTACGCTCGTCTACATACTGCCTCACTTCTTAACCCTAAGCGGCCATGAATCAACTCAGTAGCTACTGGATTTTCGACTGGTTTACCGGGCTGACATTGGCCGGCTTTGGCGTTCTGTATGGAATACTGTCGGGTTGGAAGTGGCAACCTGGAGCGGGTTTGTATAGCGTGGGCCTGCTGCTCATGGGCCTTGTGCAACTATCGCCCCTGCATACGTTAGGAGCGCATTACCTAATTAGTGCCCACATGGTAGGGCACATGCTGCTCCTGTTAGTCGTGGCACCGATGCTGGTAGTAGGCCTTCCAAAGCAGTTGAATACCAAGATAGTAACTCCGCTAATGCAGGTATCAGCGTTTCTTGGAAAATGGCCCTGGCTGGGCTGGCTGACCGGTCTTGGCGTGATGTGGTTCTGGCACATTCCGGCGGTATATGATGCGACGATGGCCCACGACTTTGCAACGGCCTATGGGAATATTCTGTCTATTCCCCTTTGTCGAATAGGGGGAACCTCAACGGTTAGTTGGATGAACGTAGTGCACGTTCTGCATCCGCTGAGCGTGGTGTTGGCCGGCATCTGTTTTGTGTGGCCGGTGGCGGGTCCGTTCAGGCAATACCGCATTCATCCGCTGACGGGTGTGCTGTATTTGTTCACGGCCTGCGTAGGCTGCTCGGCGCTGGGTATGCTCATTACATTCGCGCCGGTTGGCCTCTATCAAACCTACACCGGTGTAGACTACTACGGATTAGTCCATCTGATTCGTCAGGATTGGGGTTTCGACCCGGCTACTGACCAACAAACGGCGGGTCTGCTCATGTGGGTGCCTGGCTGTTTTCTTTATCTGACGGGGGCAATGTACCTCTTATTTAACTGGCTAATGGAGCGGGATGACGTAATAAGCGTATCCAAAACTAACCTGATACTGGAAGGCGAAAAGGCATGACCCCAGACGAAAAAACACACTACCTGACGAATCGGGCCAACTGGAGCAACGCCCGGCCGCGGCAATTGCCCCGCCCAACGTACTGGCCGTTTTTTCTGGCGGCAGGCCTGGCACTGCTGGTGTGGGGAATATTGGCGGGATGGATCATTGGTACGGCGGGGCTGGTGGTGATGAGCATTGCCCTGACCGGTTGGATAACGGAACTACGACATGAGCGACGAGAACACAACGACTGAAGGTGATAGCCGCCGGGACTTCATGATGAAGGTGAGCCTTGGACTGGGGGGTCTGGCTGCGGCAGCAGTAAGTGTGCCGGTGGTTGGCGCGTTGATTGCCCCGCTCCTGCACGACAAACCCGAAGTCTGGCGCCCGGTCGGCTCGCCCGACGATTTTCAGGTGGGCACCACCAAACTAGTTAAGTTTGAGAATGCCGATCCCAAAACCTGGGCGGGTACGACGGGCAAAACCGGTGCCTGGGTCCGGCGCGAAACGGACGATAAATTCACCGTCTTCTCGGTAAACTGCACCCACCTGGGTTGCCCGGTACGCTGGGAAGCCGATGCGGAACTGTTCATGTGCCCCTGCCACGGCGGGGTCTATTACAAAGATGGGTCGGTCGCGGCTGGTCCGCCACCGAGGCCCTTGCAGCAGTATCCCGTTCAGGTAAAAAACGGCCAGGTCCAGATCGGTACCGCCCCGATTCCCCTTACCACGTTCAGCAACGACTCGACTACATGAGTATTCTGCAAAAAATCGGCTACTGGATCGAGGATCGAACGGGACTGTCTGCCAACCTGGGTCCACTGATCAAACACCTCGTTCCGCCGGGGGCTAAATGGGCCTACGTATTTGGGAGCGGTACGTTGTTTTGCTTTATTCTCCAGGTCGTAACCGGCATTGGGCTGTCCCTGCTCTACCAACCCTCCTCCGAAGGAGCGTATGCCTCGTTGCAGTTCATTACCGATCAGGCCACCTTCGGCAAGGTGCTGCGGGGCATTCATTACTTTGGCGCATCGGGCATGATTATCCTGGTGGGTATCCATATGATTCGGGTGTATATCACCGCGTCGTTCAAGTACCCGCGTGAAATGAGCTGGATTAGTGGGGTTTTTCTGCTGTTTCTGACCATTGCCATGGGGTTCACGGGGCAACTCCTGCGCTGGGATTCCAACGGTGTGTGGTCGGCGGTGGTAGCCGCCGAAAATCTGGGCCGGATTCCACTCATTGGTACTAGCCTTGCCCGCTTGCTGATGGGGGGTGATACCATTGGTGGGCAGTCGCTGAGCCGCTTCTTTGCGTTTCACGTCTTTCTGTTTCCGGCGCTGATGTTTACCCTGGTCGGCTTTCATCTGTACCTAGTGTTTCAGAATGGCATTTCCGAGCCCCCCAAAGCGGGTCGTCCCGTTGACCCGAAAACCTATAAAAAGTGGTACGCCGACATGCTCAAGCGCGAAGGTGTACCGTTCTGGCCCGATGCGGCCTGGCGCGATGCGATGTTCGGGTCTTTGGTGATTATCGCCATCATTGGCTTCGCCGTGCTGGTCGGCCCACCTGCCCTGACGCAACCACCCGACCCGTCGATTATCCAGACCTCGCCCGCACCGGACTGGTACATGCTGCCGATTTTCGCCCTGTTTGCCCTGATGCCGCCCAAAATCGAGTCGATTGTCATTTTCGTGGGGCCAATCCTGTCCATTCTGGCGTTGCTGGCGCTGCCGTTTTTTTCGGGTACCGGCGAACGTAGCCCCATCCGCCGGCCCTGGGCCGTGTTCGGCGTGGTCTGCGTAGTGGTGTTTGTGGGAAGCTTGTTAGTGGCAGGTGAAATTGCGCCCTGGTCGCCCCGCTTTAAGACTAAACCTTTGGCGCAGTTCGTGCATTATACGAATCCGCAACTAGAGCGGGGGACGATTCTGTTCTATAAAAAAGGTTGTCAATACTGCCATCAGATTACCGGGCAGGGCGGCATTAAAGGTCCGAATCTAAGCCAGATTGGTCGCACCTGGACACGGGCACAGATTAACATCCAGATTGTAAACGGTGCCAGCGAGATGCCCGCCTATGGTGGGATGCTGACTAAAACCGAATTAGACGACCTTGTCTCCTTTCTAATGGCTCAGCAGTAAGTATATCGTTATTGGGTTGTCATTAGATTGTCATTGGGTGTTCACAGCCTGTTAATTATCTGCCCGTGAAAAATAATGTGAATGACTACTAAAGACTTAATGACCACTGAATGACCATTCATAACCACCTTACGTATGAATCACGAACAGAATCGACTCCAGGAAGTTCATCAGGGAAAGGCTGACTGGTATAAATATGGGCCGTATCTGAGTGAGCGCCAGTGGGGAACGGTACGGGAAGATTACAGCCCGGACGGAAACCTCTGGAGCTATACCACCCACGACATGGCCCGCAGCAAAACCTACCGCTGGGGCGAGGAAGGCATTGGCGGACTCTGCGATAACCAGCAACTTCTCTGCTTTTCGGTAGCTCTCTGGAACGGGCTGGACCCCATCCTGAAAGAGCGCCTGTTTGGGCTGTCGGGTCCTGAAGGCAACCACGGCGAGGATGTGAAGGAGTGTTACTATTATCTGGATAACACGCCCACGCATTCCTACATGAAAATGCTCTACAAGTATCCCCAGCAGGCATTTCCTTACCAGAAATTAGTCGAAGAAAACCGGCGCCGGGGTAAGCATGAGCCGGAATTTGAACTAATCGACACGGGTATTTACGATGACAATCGCTATTTTGACGTGTTCATCGAATACGCCAAAGCCGATGCCGACGACATCCTGATTCAGATAACAGCCTGTAACCGGGGACCGGATGATGCTACGTTACACGTATTACCGCAACTCTGGTTCCGCAATACGTGGGCCTGGGGCTACAACGATACCCGCCCCCGGCTGTCGGTCGGACCGCAGCGAACCATTCATGCTTCTCATAAAACGCTGGGTAATAAGTGCCTGTTCTGCGACCAAGAACCAGATTTGCTGTTCTGCAACAATGAGACCAATACCCAACGGCTGTACGGTTCGCTATCGGGGGAACAATACGTTAAAGACGGTATTAACAACTACCTGATTCACGGGGATCACGAGGCAATCAATCCGGGGATGCAGGGGACCAAAGCAGCCGCCCATTACGTGCTGACGATCCCGGCGGGCCAGGAGCAAACGGTACGGCTACGACTGGCGGACCCCACCCTGAAAAAGCCCTTTGCGTCCTTCAACCCGATGCTCAAAACCCGTCGTCAGGAAGCCGATGCGTTTTATCAGACGCTTCAGGGCAATACGGCGGATGACGATGTCCGACGGGTACAACGGCAGGCGCTGGCCGGTATGCTCTGGAACAAACAGTTTTATTACTACGACGTAGCGCGCTGGCTCGACGGTGATCCGGCGTATCCGGCTCCGTCCGCGTCGCGCAAAACGGGACGGAACAGCGACTGGGTCCATTTTCATACGGCCAGTATCCTGTCGATGCCTGACAATTGGGAGTTTCCGTGGTTTGCTGCCTGGGACCTGGCTTTTCACTGCATAACCCTGACCCTGCTGGACCCCGCCTTTGCCAAACAGCAGCTCACCCTGCTGACCGATACGTATTTCATGGGTTCCGAAGGGCAGCTTCCGGCCTATGAGAATAATTTCAGTGGCACCAATCCGCCGGTACACGCCTGGGCGGCCTACCGGATGTATCAGATGGACCAGCAGCGAAACGAGGGGCGGGGCGACACAGCCTTTCTGGCAACGATTTTTCATAAATTACTGATCAACTTCACCTGGTGGGTGAATCGAAAGGACCGCAACGACCGCAATATTTTTCAGGGCGGCTTTCTGGGCATGGACAACCTGGGCGTGTTCGACCGCAACGCGCCCCTGCCAACCGGTGGGTACATCGAACAGGCCGATGGCACCGCCTGGATGGCCATGTATGCGCTGAATATGATGCGGATCGCCCTGGAACTGAACCAGAAAAACCCGGTCTACGAGGATTTGGCCGTTACGTTTTTCGAGCATTTTCTTTCCATCGCGGGTGCCATGACTAACCTGGGGAATGAGGGTGTGGACCTCTGGGATGACGAAGACGGGTTTTACTACAACGTATTACGTACGCCGGACAAAGCCCTGACAACCCTGAAAGTTCGCTCGATGATTGGGCTGATTCCGTTGTTTGCCATCGAAGTGCTGGACGATACGCTACTCAAGCAGTCGCCCAAATTTACAGAGCGCATCGACTGGCTCTTAACGTACCGCCCGCAACTGGCCAAACTGGTACCAAGCTGGCAAACAAAGGGTCAGCAAAAGCGGCATCTGCTGGCCTTGCTGGATAAAGACCGGCTGAAGAAAATACTGACCCGAATGCTCGACGAAACAGAATTTCTATCGGACTACGGGATTCGCGCCTTGTCGCGGTGTTACCTGGAGCATCCATACGAATTTCTGGTCGATGGCAAGTCCTTTGGCGTTCATTATACCGCCGGGGCTTCCGATTCTAACCTGTTCGGTGGCAATTCCAACTGGCGCGGACCGATCTGGTTCCCAATGAATTTTCTGATTGTCGAATCCCTCCAACGCTTTTACTTATACTACGGAGACGATCTTCAGATTGAGTACCCAACCGGTTCGGATAAGATGCTCACGCTCGGGGCCATTGTCGATGCACTAACCCAACGCCTGGACCATATTTTTCTGCGAGATACCAAAGGTCACCGGGCTGTTTTTGGGGATAACCCCAAATTACAGACCGATCCACACTTTAAGGATTACATCTGGTTTCACGAATATTTCGACGGCGATACGGGCTATGGCCTAGGGGCCAGTCACCAGACTGGCTGGACGGGTCTGATTGCTAAACTGATGAAACGATAAAATCAATTGGATAGAATTGGTTCGATCCAACCGAACCGGCATGGGATGGCCCCGCTACCTCGCCCGACTTACTATCAGGCATTCGTACACTTATAATATAGCCAGGATTTAATTCGTATCATAAAGCCACAAGGTAGCGAGTTAGTACCATTGGAGGCAGCCTGCCACCCGCACTTATACGCCCTCTTATCAAATTCTAATCAGATCTTAAGTTGTCGTTAAGCATAGTAACGGAGTGGCGAAACTTGGTTTCAATTAACTCAACTCATTCCGTTTCTGCAGCAGGAGGCCTGGTTCCGAAATGAATTCGCTGAGGCAAGACCAATAAAGTAGGAGAATGCGTAGTATTGTCTACCTTCAACACCATACTAACAAACGTTACTGATGAGCACGCATACCAAACTTAGTGAGCTACCGGCAACCGCCATTTGTGGTAATGACATCAGTTCGTCATGTCTGTACGTGTCAGCGCTGAGTATTTTGTACGCGGGTCAATACGCCTGGATTTCCCTGCTCCTGGTGGGCGGTACGTTGTTTTTATTTCGAAAGATATATGGGGAAGTTGTCGGCGCTTTACCGCTCAATGGCGGGGCATACAACGTATTGCTCAACTCGGCCAACAAATCGGCGGCTTCCCTGGCAGCCTGCCTTACCATCCTCTCTTACGTAGCCACGAGTGTGATTTCGGCCAATGAAGCGATCCATTATGCGGTTTCGTTCTTTCCATCCGTACCGATCATGATGGGCACGGTAGGGCTCTTACTTTTATTTTTCCTGCTCAATTTACTGGGTCTTAAAGAATCATCGAAAGCCGCCGTCATTATCTTTATCATCCATTTGGTTACGCTGGTTGCGTTATGTGGCGTCTGTGGTTGGTATGTATTCACCCACGGGGTAAGCCAGTTTTCGATCAACTTTGCCACCAAATCTGAGCACAGTATTTCCTTTCAGCTTTTTGCGGGCTTCGCAGCCGCCATGCTGGGCATTTCGGGTTTCGAAAGTTCGGCCAATTACGTCGAAGAACAGGACAGAGGTGTTTTCCCGAAAACGCTGCGGAATATGTGGCTTATCGTGACGGTGTTTAATCCACTGATTGCGTTGTTGGCCCTGAGTATCATGCCAATTGGCGAGGTGCACAACCACGAGGCATCCCTGCTGGCCTTTATGGGTGAGCGTTCCGGTGGTCACTGGCTAGCCTGGCTGGTTTCCCTCGATGCCATGCTGGTATTGAGCGGGGCCGTACTTACCTCATTTGTGGGGGTAAGCGGCCTGATGAAACGCATGACGCTGGACCGAATATTTCCCCAGTTTTTCCTGAAAGAAAATGGTCGTCAGGCACCCTATTACATTCTTTTCCTGTTTTTTGCCCTCTGCGTAGCGATTCTGCTGAGTACGAATGGAAACCTTCAGGCATTGGCGGGGGTCTATACCATTTCGTTTCTGTCGGTAATGGGCTTGTTTGGGATCGGGAATCTGCTGCTTAAACTCCGCCGGAAACGCCTTCCCCGCCCCGAAAAAGCCACTGTCGGTTCGGTATTACTGGCGCTGCTCGCTGTGGGTCTGGCCCTATCGGGAAACGTCATGCTGAATCCCAAGTACGTCTGGGTCTTTTTCGAATACTTTATACCCACGTTTCTGATTGCCCTGATGATGATGGACCGGTCGCTGATCTTAACGGGCTTTTTATCGGTGATTTTGTATTTTTTCAGACCACTCAAACGCAGCATCGAGCGATTGACAAGCTGGACCAACCAGACCATTAAAGAAATCAACGATCAGGAATTTGTTTTCTTTTCGAAAGGCGACGACATAGCCTCACTGAATCGGGTAATGATTTACATACAAAGTAATGAGGAAACTAACAGGCTGCGCATCGTAACAATTGAGAATGAACATTTTAAAGCACCGGAACACTTGCACCGGGACATTGAAACCCTTGATCGGGCTTATCCCGAAATTGATGTTTCCTACGAACGTATTAACGGTTATTTCGGTCCAGAGCTAATTCAGGAGCTATGCGAAAAATGGTGTATACCCACCAATTTCATGTTTATTGGCTCCCCCGGTCAGCGATTTCAGTACCGCGTTGAAGAATTGGGTGGTGTCCGGCTCATTATTTAAGGTTGTTACGTGATGAAACTCTTAGTGGTCGAAGATGAATCCAAAACCCTGCAAGCCATTCAACAAGGCCTGGAAAAAAGTCAGTTTGAGGTGGACATGGCATACGACGGGCTGATTACCAGACGCCTGGGGCTGAAGAATAATTGCGCGGCTATTATTACCGGACCAACCGATTCCGATGGCTGACCTGTATTTTCGAACCTTTCCGATTGCCTGACTGGCCATAATGCCTGCTTGATTGCACTAATTCAGCCAAAAGGGAATAGATAGGTCAGGTTCCGTTCAGTCAATGAATAAATTAATCCGTTTGCTTTTGGTTCGACTTTGCAGCCAGCATTCGATCCGTCGTTTTTCGCCGGGTGTATGCCGACGGGAAAATTTGGCATAAACTAGCATGACCGTATCGGGTTTGCTGCTGGTTTCATTCATAACCAGCGAGTGGGTGGCAGTGAACGTCTGCACATCCGGCATGAGTGTCTTGAGTTCGTTACGCAAATCCGCTACTGGCAATCGCGACGTTTAGGTCAAATCAATATACCGAAGAAGGGAGTCGATGGTGTGGTCTTTTCGAGAAATGGATGCCTGGCTATATTGAATAACCTGGTCAGCCAGCGTGGTTTTAAGGGCGTCTACGTCGATTTCCGTATCTTTAAAATTCCCCTGTTTAACGACCAGGTTTGCAACCTTCAGCCCGTAGGCTGGCATTTTGGCCCGTAGCAGGGTAGTTGAATCGTTTGGTAGTGGCTCACCCACAAACGAGAGTTCCAGCGTACTCTGTCGCCGATTCAAGCGGGCTGCGTAATTGATAACCTGCCGGTATTGAAAAGTACATTCGGCCGTAACAAAGCGCTTCGCGTTCTGCTCAAAAATCGTTTTGCGAACAATCTGATAGTCCAAGTAGCTACTGAGAACTACGACAATCAATACAGCCAGCCAGATGGTATGTCGAACCCGCCGTTCGACGGCGGCCGTAGGATATGCTTTTTGGTGATAGCCCAGAAACCGGACAATCAGAAACGTAGCCAAACTGATACAAATGCTATTAATGAGAAACAGATAAAATGTTCCAGCGAAGTACTACAGATTTCCGATTGCCAGTCCGTAGCCTGCCGTGCAAAGGGGCGGCATAAGGGCGATTGCGATGGCCACCCCCGGAATGACATTGGTCACCTTATCCCGGGGCGATTCTGCCACGATGCCCGCCAGTCCGCCAAAGAAGGCAATAAAGGCATCCCAGACGGTGGGCGACGTGAGAGCCAGCAATTCGGACTGAGCACTGTGCATCGGGCTGATGAAAAAATAGACGGTTGACGTCAATGGGCTGATAAAAACGGCAATGCTTATATTTTTGAGCGCCTACTGAATCATTGTCTGGTCATTGATACCAATGTCCAGACCGATACCCATAATCGGTCCCATCAGGGGCGAAATGAGCATGGCACCGATAATGACCGCCGTTGAATTAACATTCAGCCCAATGGAGACAATGAAGATAGCAAAGATGAGCGTCCAGAAATTAATCCCTTTAAATTCGATTCCCTTGCTAATGGACTGAATAATGCCCACCTCTTGCGCCTTATCCTCTTCCAAGCTGAAACGCTCGCGAATCATCAGGCTGAAGCGGGTGAGTGGATCAGGGCGATTTGCGCGTGGAATTTTAGGATCGTTCACAAACCTTATCGGAGCGACTTAAGTGACCGAGGCCTAAAGCCGGGTGGTTTTAAGGGAAAGTTAACGTATTCTTGTAAAATTCTGATAGCATGTGATGGACTTATTCTCGCTGATTACGTTACTGATTGTTATGGCCGCCCTGTTTGCGTACCTCAACACACGCTGGCTCAAGCTTCCCGACGCCATTGGAATCATGGTGTTATCGCTTGCTTTCTCAGCCCTGCTAATCAGTCTGAACGCTATTCACCCACCCTGGTTTGCGCTGGTCCGTCAAGCGGTTCGTGAACTGGATTTCGGTCGACTTCTCTTCAATGTAATGCTTAGCTTTCTTTTGTTTGCCGGAGCCTTCCATACGGATGCCACTCAACTCCGAATCGAACGCCGTTCGGTGATGCTGTTTGCACTGGTGGGAGTTCTGCTCAGCACAGCCCTGGTTGGCACAGGCCTATACCTGATCGCTGGCTGGTTGGGGTTTGTTTTACCCTTCTCATTCTGCCTGCTGTTTGGATCCTTGATTTCGCCCACTGACCCGATTGCTGTGCTGGGTATTCTGGCCAAGTTCAAATTGCCCGAAAACGTTAAGCTTAATATCGTCGGCGAATCCTTGTTCAACGATGGAGTAGGCGTCGTCGTGTTTGCGACGATCTACCGCGTCGTTATAAATGGAACGGACAGTATTGGTGCCGGGAATATAGCCTTTCTGTTTCTGGAAGAAGCCGGGGGTGGCGTTCTGTTTGGTCTGGCCCTGGGCTACGGCATGTTCTGGCTGATGCGCTCGATTAATCACTACCAAACCGAAGTGATCATCACCGTAGCAGGGGTTATGGGGGGCTATCTGCTGGCGCAGAAACTGCACATTTCTGGCCCCCTGGCCATGGTGGTAGCGGGCCTGTTTGTAGGTGATCACGCCCGCCAGGAGGCCATGAGCCGCCAGTCGGAAGATTATATTGATAAGTTTTGGGAATTGATCGACAGTATCCTGAATGCGTTGCTGTTTGTGCTGATTGGTCTCGAACTACTCATCCTTGATTTTCAGTCGGGCTACTGGCTCATCGGCATCGTAACGGTTGTGTTAGTGCTGGCAGCTCGGTTTGTTTCCATCTGGCTTCCTTATCGGCTGGCCCGGCGCTGGCTCGATCTGGACGATAAAGCGCCCATTATGCTAACCTGGGGCGGCTTACGGGGCGGATTATCCATTGCTATGGCACTTTCCATCTCGAATGCATTACCCCATAAAGACCTGCTGGTAATGATCACCTACGGCGTGGTTTTATTTTCCGTTATCGGGCAGGGGTTAACGATGGAATGGCTCATCCGGCGACTTTACCCAACGGACGAAGCCTCTTAGTGAATGGGCCGTTACAGGCCAGATTTGGGTTGCGGATCTGAGGGCACAGGCCGACCCGCTATGTCCGTACGGGTGAAGGCTAACTGTATTTGACGATTAGTATGGATCTATATGATCGGAAAATTATTGCCGGGCTGCCAGAGCGATATAACAGATAACGAAGGTACTGCGCCGGCATCGCAGTGGCGTCCCACCCCGGTCAGCGCTGGGTTATCTTTCTCCTTTTGAATACTATAGCAGGCAATTCCAACAGGTTAATTAACTATTTGTCCCGTTCCACATCGGCGGGGACCGCGTCCAGTGTCGTGTTGCAAGTCCGGTAAGGTATCTGTACTAAACATTAAGCAGGGCCTTAGGTTAACGCTACAGTCAGTAGACCAGCAAAAGGCTGGCTGACCCTACTAATTAACTAATCATGAAACTGATTCGTACCATTATTTTTTCGCTCATCGGGGCTATCCTGCTACTCCTGCCCAAGCTCGCAACCGCTCAGGCCATGCCAGCGGCTTCGTCGGCTACCGATCTGAAGGCTAGTGGCGTAAAGACGGGAACCAGCCTGGGTCTAAGTGCGGCTAAATCAGCTGACCACACGACGTTGCTTCAGTTACTGAAAGCATCGGGTTTACTGGAACAGGCCTATGGCAAGGAGCCTTATACCGTGTTTGCACCCACCAATGCGGCTTTCTCCGAACTTCCGGATCGTGAACTGCCTGAACTGTTGCTGCCGTCGAGCAAACAACGATTGATCCAGTTTCTGGCGTACCACGTTGTCAAAGGGCGACTGACCACTGACCAACTGAAAGACGGTCAGACCCTCACCAACCTGACCGGGCAGATTTTGATCGTGCACAAACAGGGGAATGACATCACGATTAAAGATGGACGGGGTACGGTCGCCGAGGTCCTAGAGGCTGATATTCGCGCGACGAACGGGGTCGTATATACTGTTAATCGAGTGCTGCAGCGGATTGTGAATAAAGGTCCAATTGTTCGCTGACAGCCGGTAACAAGGTATCGTTATCTATGATTTTATAAAGTCGCTCAATTTGTGGATTAAGCGACTTTTGTGTCTGATGCCAGTCGACCTTAACTATTCGGGTGCTGACGGGTTTGATTAATAAAGCTTACGTTTTTTATATGCCTACCCGATTTCGTCAATACTGGCAGCAACTTCAGGAATCGCTTTGGTTTGTGCCGGGACTGATGGTCCTAACTTCTTTCGGGATGGCCTATGGCTTTGTGGAGTTTGATGCAACCACCAACTGGAATGGGGCCAAGCGGTTTCCGTTTCTATTTGGCAACGGAGCTGATGGCGCACGGGGTATGCTATCAGCCATTGCGGGTTCGATGCTGACGGTAGCAGCCCTGGCCTTTTCACTGACCCTGGCCACCATCACCCAGGTCAGCAGTCAGTATTCGCCCCGGGTACTGCGTAATTTCATGCGTGACCGTGTGAATCAGGTCGTTATGGGGTACTTTGTCAGTGTGTTTGCCTACTGCTTGATCGTACTGGGCACTATTCGGGGTACCGACGAAGTAAAGTTCGTACCCGCAACCGCCGTATTAGTTGGCTTGATACTGGCCTTGGGTGGGGTAGCGGCCCTGATTTTCTTTATTCACCACATTGCCGAATCCCTCCAGACGGGTACCATCGTTCAGCGTATTTTCCAGGAGGTCGACAAAGCCATCGACGAGCTGTTTCCCGATCAGTTTGGTGAACCGATTGATGATCCGAAAAAAGCCGAAGCCGCCTTGCAGTATACTGATGAGCAGATCGACTGGTATCCGGTTGAATCGAAGCAAACGGGCTATTTACAGCAAATAAATACGGAAGGTCTACTTCATTGGGCAACCCGGCACCGGGTCGTTCTGCGCATTGAGCAGCCTATGGGTGCTTTTATCGGAACAGGTACAACCCTGTTTAGCGTCCGGAGTGGCATGGAACGGAATGCCCCCAACCAGGCCGACTGGCCGGATAACCTGATGGACTACGTCAGTATCGGGCGGCACCGCAACGTTATTCAGGATGTTTCATTTGGTATTCAGCAATTGGTCGATATTACCTTAAAAGCGCTTTCACCCGGTATCAACGATACCACCACCGCGATTATGGCCATTGACTATTTAGGTGCTGTTGGTGAACGACTGGCCCGACGGGAATTTCCGGCCCGGCTTCGCTCGGATGGGAACCACTTACGCGTGCTGGTCCGGGCCGACTCGTTTGATGATTACATGCGGTTGGCATTCGATTTATCCCGCATCAACGCGACCGGTAATTTTGCCGTATTTCGGCGGTTGCTACGGGCACTGGCCCTGGTGGCATCAGCCGCCTGCTCGACCAACCGGCTGCCTGTTCTGCGTAAACAGGCTTCGTTACTGATGACCTACGCCGAACAAACGCTGGTTACGGACTACGAAAAGGAAGAGGTCCGGTCGTTGTACAAAAAACTTATGGAAACCTGGCCTGGCTAAGGATTTATCCAATGGAAGAGATTATTAAAACGATTACGTTGTTACTGGCCCGCTGGATTGAGGCTGGCGCAGCTACGGTCATTGCGTTTGCATCGGCTCGGTCATTTTACCTGTTTGTCCTTGCCATCGTCACTGACCGGAGCCTACTTATTCCCAAAGAGGAGATTCGCCTATCGCTGGGCCGTTCACTGGCATTGGCCCTGGAAATGGAGTTAGGGGCGGATATTTTGAAAACGGCCGTTGCCCCAACCTGGAATGATATTGGACTGCTGGCCGCTATTGCCGTACTGCGAACGGCGCTCAACTACTTTCTGGAGCGCGAACTCCGTAATGCCGAACAGCGGGGCGGAACGCCGAATCAACCAGTCGAATCAGATGTTGGTCTGATGGGCTCATGAGAAGAGTCCTGATTTATTGAAAAGTATCAGGCAGCATAGGGTCTAGCTTCCCAATGGTGGTCAGCAAGTTAATTAATTGGTCTTGCGTCGGCTTATCGACAAGAGTTATGTATTGATCCGCTACCGTAAAAACGTACTCTTCCAACTGCCGATCCAAAACCGATTTGGCATTAGCCTGTTAATCAGTCGTTTCGGGAAATTCCAGCCTAAAAGGCCACATAAGGTAGATTTACTAAGTGAATTCAATACGAGTACTACTACGCTGGTCTCTGGATGTCTTCCCCGGCAAACTTACAAACCTAATTGACTGACTTGATCTCATCTATGATCCTTATCATCGAGTCTAATGATCATTAGCAGTCTGGAAACCTGTGAACCATCAGGTTTCCAGACTGCCTCCATCATAGGTATTGAGGGATAGGCAAGCCTACTTTTGCTCGCCACAACTACGCATTTACTCATGGCAACGATAACACCACTGGATCATCTGCGGTCTGTTTTTACCCCTTCAGCCGTTAACAATCTGGCCCACAGTCTGAATGAGAACAGGACGAACACCCAAAAAGCAATTGATGGGCTTCTGCCCACCGTAACGGCTGGTGTCATTAACGGGGTATCTGACAAAGATGGCGCAAAAACGCTTTATTACTTGCTCACGAACACTCCCTTCGCTACTGAATCAGACATAGTTGAGCTGATCGGTACAGGCAGCGAACGGCAGAAAGCGACCGAATCGGGAAATGGCCTCCTTAAAAAACTGTATGACCAGCGGGTTCACCAGGTAGCTCAGGAAACAAACCAGTACAGCGGAGTTAGTTTAGGATCAGCCACTACCCTAACCGGGCTGGTAGCGTCCGTATTAATGGGCTTTCTACATAAACAGATAGTCGCCCGCGAGCTGACCCAAGCCCAGTTGGCGGCAATGCTACATGGCGAAGTCGATGCCACCCGGTCGGTTATACCAGCCATGTTTGGCGTTCCACTGGCCTGGTTCATTGGGACAGCTTATAACCCAGTTGCACAAGTTGTTCCGGTCCGGCAGGAAACAGCATTGGCAAGCGGTCTGCTGTGGTGGCAATGGCTGCTTATCGCCCTGGGGTTATTCCTGCTAACCTTGTTTTTGCTACGTTCCTGCAACCTGAACAAAACCACCGCTGAGCAGACAAACGATTCGGGTATGGCCGCAGCGACCGATACGGTAGCCAGTGATCTGGATGGGAACGAGCCCCAGGTACGAACTGGCGTCGATTTGCCGGGTGGCCGCAAACTGAACATTGTCGAGAATTCATTCAATTACGCGCTGGCCATGTTCTTAGCCACGAAGAATGGACAGTTCCCTAAGGTCTTCACATTCGACAACCTGACGTTTGAGCCTAATTTGGCCCAGGTTACAGCGCAGGCCCGTTCTGACGTGGCTGATCTGATCCAGATTATGCAGGCGTACCCATCGCTTCGCATCCGCATCGAAGGCAACACCGACAGCACCGGCACCGATGCTACTAACGACCCCCTATCCAGCGAACGGGCCGAAGCCGTCAAACAGGCGCTGATCGCCGGGGGCATCGAACCGGATCGCATTGCTACGCGGGAACGGGGTGATACGAAGCCGGTAGCAACCAATGAAACGGAAGCAGGACGCGAAAAAAACCGCCGGATTGATGTAGTTATCCTGAGCCTGAGTGCGCCCCCCGCCGGGCCCAAAGTACGCGTGGCTGTCGATGCACCCGATGGGCGGAAACTTATCCTTACCGATCAATCCTTTACGTATCAGTTAGCCCGCTTTTTAGCTACAAAAGGGAGTCGACCCAATAAATCATTTCTCTTCGATGAGCTCCGGTTTGACACCAATACCGCCCGGATTACCCCCGATGCTCAAGTCGAAGTAAATGATCTAGTCCAGATTATGAAAACCTATCCAAAGCTGCACATCCGCATTGTTGGGTATACGGACAGCGTCGGGCCTGAGTCGATCAATAAACCGCTCTCAGCCGCCCGGGCCAACTTTGTCAAAGTGGCTTTGGTAAAGGAGGGGATTAATACCAGCCGGATAACGACCGGCAAAGAAGGCGAAGAGGAGCCCATTGCGACCAATCAGACGGCTAAAGGGCGCCATCGAAACCGGCGCGTCGAGATCGTCGTGACGCGGTTATAGTAAGCGTCCTCCCGTACTTGCTCATGCCGGGCAGGAATAAAGAACATACGCTGACTTGACATTCATCATAGCCTATAGTGACAATGCACATAGGGTTTCTTAATCGAGGGAATTAGTTTTGCTACCACCTCACCATCAGTAGGGGGATTTGTGTCCACTGGCATTTTTTCCCGCTCCATTACACAACATACCCACACGTTCCTGAATATCCGGTAAACATAAAGCCTCGTTGCATTGCCTTTACCGGTTTTTGAACATAGCGGCATCAGGAGTGCCTGTCTGATTGCTTTCTGATTTACTCAATACGTAACGAAGTATCCAATGCCCAGAAAAGGTCTATGGCAGGATGGCCAGTTTATTCCTGCCTTACTTAATTACCAATCAATACGTAATGGAAACAACAACCCTATACCAGGACCGCCCAAGTCGGGTGGACTTTATGAAACGAATTTCCTGGAGCGCCGTTTTTGCCGGTGTTCTGGTGGCCATTGTTACCCAGATGCTTCTGACCTTACTGGGTCTGGGTATCGGCCTGGGCACGATTGATCCGGTGGAAGAACATAATCCCATGGCAGGTTTGGGTATCGGCAGTGCCATCTGGTATATTGTCAGCAGCCTGCTCTCCCTGTTTATTGGAGGATGGGTGGCGGGCCGACTGGCCAGTACGCCCCGGCTCTTCGATGGGATGATTCATGGCGTGCTGACCTGGTGTCTGGTTACGCTGCTAACCATTTATTTTCTAACGACGACCCTGGGTAGTATTATTGGCGGAGTAGGTCAATTGGTGGGTGGCATCGTTAAAACAGCCAGTTCAGGGATAGCCGCTGCCGCCCCCGGTATCGGTAATGCCGTTCAGAATCAGCTACAGGCCAATGGCATCGATACGGATAATCTTGACTTGGGCGACCTGAAAAACGAAGTCAACTCCATGCTTCGCCAGACGGGTGATCCGGCACTGAACCCCAACACACTGGCGCGTAAGGCAAACCAGGCCACCGACCGGGCAGGTAATGCCGCCGAGCGGGCCGCATCGAATCCGCAGGCCGCCGACGACGTGGCCAGCAATTTATTTAGTCGGCTATTCAAACAGGGGCAGGCTACGGTCAATAGTGTGGACAAAGAAGATGCCGTTAACGTGTTGATGAAACGGACGGGTAAAAGCCGGGCCGAATCGGAGCAAATCGTTGACAACTGGATCAATACGTACAAACAGGCAGCTGCCAAATTCGAACAAACCAAAAAAGAAGCCGAAGTGAAAGCCCGTCACATGGCGGACGATGCCGCTTCCGCAGCCTCAAAAGCCGCTATTTATAGCTTTTTTGGCTTGCTGATTGGGGTCGTTGCCTCGGGTTTCGGCGCCCGAATGGGTACCGATTCCAAAGACGATTATAATCAGTACGACCGTCCCATTCGAGAGACTCAAACGGTGCTATAAAAAAAACTAAACGTAAAGGGTTGTTTTGTTTCGTTTTCCAGGTGGACTGGGGAATCGTAGTGAGTGCCAAAAGGGGCTGAGCACTTGCCCAACCCTTTTTTCTACCCTCACAACCGGTCAACACAGTCCGTATGTCTCCCGGAAGGAATTCAACTGTGTTCAATGAACATGACGTGAAGCGTCCCTCAACCTACTTCATTCAGCCTCGAAGCCGTTTATTATCTATTCCGTTATGATTCCTCAGAAACCGTTCGATGAATGGGTTGACCAAACCCCGAACTCTGCTTCGCCTGCCGTACCGATCCCTGCTGGCGCTTCCGAGATTCTTCTGATACCACTCATCAGCGAACAACTTCAGGTAAGTAAGCAGGTCATCGAAACGGGGCGTGTCAGGCTTACCAAAACGGTTCATCAGTACGAGCAGGACATGCAGATTCCCCTGATTCAGGAGGACGTAGTGGTTGAGCGGGTGGCTATGGATCGACTGGTAGACGACGTACCGGCGGCCCGGCAAGAAGACGATACGATAATCTATTCCGTACTGAGAGAAGAGTTTGTCGTTCAGAAACGACTGCGGCTAGTGGAAGAAATCCGGGTGACCAGACGGCAGTCCCAGATGACCGATACGCAAACAGTCTCCCTCCGACGGGAAGAGATAACCGTTGAGCGTTTCACTACTGTATCCCCTGATGCATCCACCGTATAAGTTCCCAACTAAATTCTTACCAAAAAACAATTCTGATTATGGCACTTACAGTGATTGGCGTTTTTGATAACGCTTCCCAGGCCCGCCAGGCCGTTGAAAATTTAGTCGATGCAGGCATGATGCGCCAGAACATCGATCTTTCCCTCCAGTCAGATTTGACGGCAGACTATGGTAACACCTATTCAACTACCAATAGTACCCATATGGACGACGATAAAGACACCGGCAGCAGCATCGGCAATTTCTTCAGTTCGCTCTTTGGTAATGACGACGACGCTGACCGATACACGAAGGCTACCGAAACAGGTTCGCTGGTAACGGTCCATGCCCAGACGGAAGACGAAGCCGAGAAGGCGGCCGATATCCTGGATGAGGCCGGAGCCGTCGATGTTAACGAACGGACGCCGGTATACGATAGTCTGACCAGCCAACCCAGCGCATCGATGGGCGCGGCCTTCACCGATACAAAGCAGCCCGACGGCGATCAAACCATCAAGGTCATCGAAGAAAACCTGGAGGTAGGGAAACGGATCGTTGAGACGGGGGGCGTCCGGCTACGTAGCCGAATTGTTGCCAAACCCGTGGAAGAAAGTATCCGCCTGCGCGAAGAACGGGTTAGCGTGCAACGTAATCCGGTCAATCGCCCGGCTACGGCCGCTGATCTTAATGCCTTTCAGGACGGACGGATTGAGCTGACCGAACACAAAGAAGTGCCGGTGGTGTCGAAAACAGCGACGGTCGTTGAGGAAATCTCGGTTGGTAAGGATGTGACCGAGCGCGACGAGGTAATCCGGGACACAGTCCGTAAAACGGAGGTAGACATTGACGATACAACCAATTCGATGAAGCCCAAAAGCGATGGCGATGAGGTGACGTACTCAACGAAATAATCGAACGAAAATTCAATCATTGGGACGCCAGGAAACGGTCGCCCCAATGATTGTGTCCTGTACTTTCTGCGGAATCACCCAGATCGAGTAAACTAACGGCTAAGGAATGGAAACACCCGCTACCCACTGGAGACTAGCAACCGGAATTCTATCAGTCCTGTTACTGCTATTGCTGATCGTTGGAGTTTATTTCTGGAACACACGTAATACCCCAACTCCTGCGACTAGCCCGCTTAAAGGTCAGGTCGATTCGCTGGTATCGGTTAAACGCCAGTTGGAAAGCAATCTAAATGATGTAAAAAGTCAGTTGGAGTCTGCTACTGAAGAGAATGCTTCGCTGAATAGTCAGATCGATAACCTGGATAAGCTATTATCTCAGACCTATGATCAACTTAATATGCACTATGGGGATAACATCGACCACACGTTCGCGATGAATGGGATGAACCGTACCGTTGCCAGACTCAACCATCTGCACGACAGCGTAAGCAGTCAACTGGGACCCCTTCAGGGAAATGCAGCCCGACTATCAAAATCCAATGACGTATTGACGGACCAGAACCGGAAACTACAGCAATCCCTCAACCAGCGCGACACCAGTCTGTCAGCTATGGTGCTCCGATCGGCCCTGACCAGTGATGCGTTCCGGTTTGACGCCATCAAGCCAAATGGAAAACAAACGGCAAAGGCGAAGAAGGTCAACACGCTAAGCGTTTCGTTTACCGTACCCGACGAAAAGGGATTAACTGGTTTGCAGGACGTCTTTCTGAGTCTGACCGATGATCACCAGCAGGCCATGATTCCTCCGGTTCACACTGTCAGCGTTAAGCTGGCGAAGGGTACGAAGGAGGTGTCGGTTCAGGCCGTGCAGTCCGTTGATTTTGATCAGCATCCGAAACGTATTTCGTTTAAACTTGATCCGGCAACGGCCATCAAACCGGGTATTTACCGGGCGTCAATTTATACGCAAACCGCTTATCTGGGCCTGGTGGAATTTCGCTTCCGGGATAGTTTCTGGTTTTTTTAATCGCCGTCTGTTCCTGATTCGGACTAACCGAAAACCAGTCGGTCTAAGGACTTTATAAGGTTTGCCTAAGCTCATTCTAAGGTCGCTGTTCATACTTTGACATCAGTTATTAGCCCATAAATACGAATGTTATGAACCTAAAAACAAATACGTTACGGTCGCTGCTGGCGACCTCATTCATCGCTTTGTCATTGTCTGGCTTTCAGGCCTGCAGCAATCGCGAGGACAAGTCGCGAACTGAAGAAGCGGTTGACAATACAGGGGATGCCATCGAAGCAGACACCAAAGAAACGGAGGATCAGGTTTCTACTGATTTCCAGACCGAGCGGGCTAAAGCTGTCGCTAATCTGGAAGAACAACGTAATAAACTTGATCAGAAAATCGACGAGTTACAACAGAAGACGGACCGTAACCGCAATAAAGCCGACAATACAATGACCCGGCAAGTAGATAAATTGAAAACAGAACGGGAGGATTTAACTAAAGACATTGATAAGGCTAAAAATTCAACGGCCGATGCCTGGCAGGACGTAAAAGCAGGCTTCAAGAAAGCAGGACGATCCATCGGTGATGCCTTTGATAAAGCAGGTGATAAGCTCGATAACAAGTAGTCAATGACTCGTTGTGACCAAAATGACACCATTCCATATCTATGCTCGAAGCCTTATTTGGTGCGCCGGTTATTCCGTTAGAGCGACTGTGGACCATTGAAAAAGCGGCTCCCGATCTGATCATCTGGGCCGCACCCATCATGTTTCTACTGACGGGAATAGAAATCCTGATTACCCATCTTCAAAAGAAGCCGTATCACAATAAACAGGAAACGATTGGGTCGACCCTGGTGGGTTTAGGCTCCGTTGTGATTGGCACCAGCCTGAAATTCGGCCTGCTGTTCGCGTTCGTCTGGTTATACAAAGGGCTACCCTGGCGCATGGCGCTTCAATGGTGGACGTTTATTCCCTGCTACCTCATTTTTGATTTTTTTAATTATTGGGCGCACCGTATTGCGCATGAACGCCGGTTCTGGTGGACTACCCACGTGGTTCATCATTCGAGCGAACACTATAATCTGACCGTCTCGTTTCGCTTGAGCTGGATTCAGAATGTAAAGGTTATCTTTTTTCTGCCCGTGGCGCTGTTCGGATTTCACCCCATTGTTTTCTTTACCGTTAGCCAGATCGCCGTCCTGTTTCAATTCTGGGTGCATACCGAATACATCCGGCGGTTGCCAAAGTGGGTCGAGTTTATCTTCGCTACTCCGTCTAACCACCGGGTTCACCACGGATCGCAGGAGAAGTACATCGATAAAAACTACGGGGCTACGTTTATTTTCTGGGACCGGCTCCTGGGCACGTACCAGCCGGAAGAAGAAGCGCCGGTTTACGGCATTACGAGCAACATCGGCAATAAGGCGAACCCAATTCACATCAATTTTCACGAGTTTATCGACATGGTAAACGACGTGAGAAAGGCCAGTGGGCTACGGCAGAAACTGTTTTACTTCTACGGGAGTCCCATTGCCGTGGCGCAAAGAAAGCAGCAACAGGCCCTACAGGACGCCGATTCGACGACTGAGATAACCGGGCAGCTGGTACAACCTACGCAGCATTAATTACTTACTTTTTAACGATCAATACTACTATGGAAAGTGAAGACCGAGAAGACATCATCCGGGCCAAACAGGCTATTTCGCCCAATGGGCTGGAAAACCAGTCCGCCGAGGGGCACAGTGGCGTAGGCAGTGAACAACCCGTCAGCGATTTACCCGACGAGGAACTCCCCAACCAGGAACTGCTGGAAAAGTACACGGACGGCCCCGACGAGCCAGGTGAGAACGTGCGGGTCATGAATCCGAATCGTAACCCGAACGACAAGCCGAACATCGACAAACCTGCTTACGATTAGGCAGTCAGAAAGCAGATAATTAGTCGTTTCATTTTACTCAGTTTACGATGGCTACCGACCAACGAACCCAACCCGCAAACGCTACGCGCGAATCAAACGTACAGTACATACTTTATGGCGTCATTGGCCTTCTGGTTCTGGGCGTAGGCTATCTATTGTACAGGAACACAGCGTTGACGAATGAATTTGAACGGGAACGCAGCAGTTTACGGGAAACCGTTCGGAAAAACCAACTCGCCAACGATCGGCAGCAACTCCTGTTTGGCATGAAAACTTTTGTCTGGGCGGTTCGGAATGCGATGCTACAGAAAAAACCCGGCGAGATCAACGAATATTTCAACACACTGGTCAAAGACCGGGGTATTAAGGAAATGTTGCTGGTTGACCCCGCCGGGCAAGTGACCATTTCAACCAATAAGAAAAACCAGGGTATTGCCTTTGCCAGCCGTTTTCCAGACTATCTGCTTCAACAACAGGATGTTTATTTCAGGGCGAAAGCCCCTTATGAGTTGTCGGCACCGGTTACCTCGCCTAACAAAAGGCTCGGAACGCTGGTTATGTTCTATACGCCTGCTTCCTTAGTGCCTGACTCTCTGGCATTACAGTAATTACCCTTCTTTCTTTTTTTATATAAAAGACCAAAATGCGCTCCATTCTCCTGTTGCTCCAGCCTAATGGAGTGAACGAACCTCCGTTTACGTTCAATGACGGCATAACTCTGTTCTGGCATACGGTTCGTGACTTTATGAAAGGGACCGTCGAACGGCTACCCTATATCATCGTGGGCGTGGTTGTGTTTATGCTGTTCTGGCTGCTGGGAAAAGGCGTCAAGAAAATTATTAACAAAGTGGCCGTCCAGAGTCACTCCATCGACGATACACTGGCTAGCCTGGTGAGCCGCATTGCCAGTGCGCTGATTACCATCATTGGCTTTCTGGCGGCCTGCGTGGTTATCTTTCCCTCCTTCAAGCCCGGCGACATCATTGCGGGCCTGGGCGTCACCTCGGTCGCCATCGGCTTCGCCTTTAAAGATATTCTCCAGAATTTCTTTGCAGGTATCCTGATTCTATGGCGCAGACCGTTCAAAGTCGGCGACCAGATAAAAGTTAAGGAATACGAAGGAACCGTCGAAGAAATCAACATGCGCTCCACCCGACTCAAAACGTATGATGGCGAGCGGGCCATTCTGCCGAACGGTGACGTGTACACGAGTTCCATATTAGTCCGCACGGCTTATCCCAAACGCCGGATCAAATTTGTGGTGGGCATTGGCTACCCCGATTCCATCGAAGAGGCCCGGCAAGTTATTCACGATGTGCTGAACGACCTGGAAGGTGTCCTGAACGACCCAGGTCCGTGGGTGTACGTGACGGAACTGGCCGGGTCATCGGTGAATCTGACAATTTTTTTCTGGGTTGAATCCCAGCAGGCCAACACGTTGAAAGTAAGCGACCAGGTGGTGACGGGCGTTAAATTGGCATTGGATAAAGCGGGAATAGACATGCCCTTTCCTCATACGGTTGTTTTACTGGAAAATCAGCCTGATGATACCCATAAATCAGGGAATACGCATAATGGCAACACAATCGCTTCGCCCAACCGACAGCCTGTATGATCGATGACTGGGAAACGGTGAGCAGCTGGCTCTTCAAGGGCTGGGAAAGCATTGGGCGGGTGGTCGTTGTCGGGGTGCTGGCCTACGCCGGATTACTGCTTTTCCTACGTATTTCGGGCAAGCGGACCCTGTCTAAAATGAATGCGTTTGACCTGGTGATCACGGTGGCGCTCGGTTCCACGTTTTCAACCATTATTATTTCCCGGCAAACGGGTGTCGCCGATGGTCTGACGGCGCTGGCACTGCTGATTGCCCTTCAATACAGTGTCTCCTGGTTATCTGTCCGTTGGCCCTGGTTCCAGCAGATACTAAAAAGTGAACCTACCCTGCTGTTTCACCAGGGACAGTACCTGCGCGGGGCGCTGCGTCAGGAGCGGGTATCTGAAGGAGAAGTGCTGGCGGCCATGCGAAGTTCGGGGGCCGCCCGGCTGGAAGACGTGACGGCGGTGGTGCTGGAAACCGACGGTTCCTTCACGGTCATTCAGGAAAAAAGTCAGGGCACCGCTACCAGTCTCCAAAACGTTCAATAATCGCCTACCGACAAACGTCATCCAATGGCGTAACGTAAACTTTTTTCATGGAACATCCTACCCGCTCTTTTGCCCACCGCGTGGCCACGGCTGCTTTTATCAGCTTGCTGGTAGCGGCTTTATTTTTGTTGGCTGGCTACGCAGCCCATTTCTTTTTTTTGGTATTTGGCGGGATCATCGTTGCCGTCGTTATTAGTGGACTAAGCCACTTTGTGGGCCAAAAAACATCGCTGTCCTATGGGTTATCACTTGGGGTAGTTATGCTATTGCTAGTCGGATTGATTGGCGGCACCATCTGGCTGTTAGCACCAACCGTTAGTCAGCAGGCCGACCAGTTGGGAAAGTCATTACCGCAGTCGATCAGGCAACTAAAGACTACACTGTCGCAAACCGCCTGGGGCCAGAAAATACAGGACAACCTTCCTGACCAACCGGGCGAATTACTTTCATCGGGTGGACCGGGTAAAGGGGTACTGACCCAAATAACGGGTATTTTTTCCAGTACCCTAGGTGGGCTGGTCAACGTATTAATTGTTATTATTACGGGCATTTATTTAGCGTCCAACCCCGGTAATTATCGCAAGGGATTTGCCAGACTCTTCGCGCCCTCGTACCGAGAGCGGTTATTAGGCGTAATGGACCAGTGTTATGATACACTCAAAAACTGGTTTATCAGCCGTACGATCACCATGACGGTGGTCGGTGTGGTAACCGGTGCCGGACTGGCTTTGCTAGGCATTCCGTTTGCCATTGTGCTCGGCATTATTGCCGGTATACTCAATTTTATCCCTAATCTGGGTCCTTACATTGCCCTCGCCCCGGCCCTGCTGGTTGCTTTGCCGCAGGGCGTTGATCATATGCTGTACGTTTTTGCGCTTTACATGGGCGTGCAGTCGCTGGAAGGTTACATCCTGACGCCCCTACTCGATAAAAAATTCGTTTCGGTGCCGCCCGCCATGCTCTTATTTGCCCAGGTGTTGCTTGGTATCCTGGTTGGTCTGGCAGGGGTGCTGTTTGCCTCACCCCTGGTGGCGGTGTTGCTGGTCGTTGTCAACGAGTTGTACGTAAAAGACCGGTTGGAAAAGCAAGCACTTAACTGAATGATTTGGGGTGGCCAAATGCTTTTTCCGGGTAGTCAATCGATCCATTTTTGCGGCATGCGCCTTTGTATTTACCTGTTATTCCTGCTACTAATCGGGGTCGGGTCAGTCTATGGCCAGACGGATACGCTGCCTGCGCTTCGAAAATTATTCAATCAGGGTAATACCGTCGATAGTGTCATCGTGCGGCCCGACTCTACTTACTGGCGGCATAAGTTGGAGGCTGGGTTCAATCTCAATCAGGGTTCATTTAGCGGAAACTGGAAAGGCGGAGGTGTTAATTCAATTGCCCTGGGTTTATTGCTGAACGCGCGCCTGTCTTACCGACGAAATCGCTTTAACTGGAGTGCCAGTACGCAGTTGCAGTATGGAATCGTTAAAAATGCTCAACAAACACTACGCAAGAACACCGACCGCTTATACGCGGATACCAAAGCCGGGTATCGGCTTAGCACCCGCTGGCAATGGTTTGGGTCGCTGAATCTACTCACGCAGTTCGCGCCGGGCTACGATTACGTTACGCTGCCCTCGGGCCAGGAGCTGGCCAATCCAATCTCGAACCTGTTTGCGCCCGCTTACCTGACGGAATCCCTGGGGCTGTCATACGAGCCCAATGATGTGTTCGACCTACGGCTGGGCGTATTTACCGTCCGGCAGACGTTTGTGACCGACCCGGATGTTCGGCTCTATGTCCCCCGTAATTATGGCGTACCTCTTGACCAGACTGTACGAACGGAGCTGGCTTTTCAGGCGATTTTCAATTACGATCAAGACATTGCCCAGAACGTTAACCTCAAATTTCGCTACTTGTTCTTTGCTGACTATCGAGACTTCAAAGCAAGCGATCATCGGCTTGATTTCACGCTGACCGGAAAGATTAACAAGTTTCTTAACGCTACCTTAAGCGGTGTTGTGCTCTACGATCAGGATCAGGATTTCAAGATCCAATATAGTCAGGCCTTGTCAGCTGGGCTACTGTTTACCTGGTAAATTTCTTGGTGAAGAACGCGTAACTAGTTTTAAATGAGCTGATCAATGCAATTGTCAGATTGATGCTATTTCAGCCTGTCGATGACGTCAATCTACCTGTGAAGGGTCATGTTACATATTGACAGGCGTCATAGCAATAGCTGTTAGTCAAGTTTAAGTCAGGAACAAAAACGCTATATGATGACCGATCAACAACCCAACGGTATCAATCTGGAACATGTCGATAAAGACATCTTACTCGACCTGGCCATGCAGACGCACGCGCAGTCTATCTCTCTATTTATTCCGACCCACCAGCGTGGGAAAGAAGTGAATGAAGGGCAGGATATACTAGCGTTTAAAAATCATATCCAGCGTATCCGGCAGACTCTTGAAGCCCAGTCGCTCCGCAGCAATGAGATCACCAGTCTGATGCATCCGCTGGAAGCGCTGCTGAATGATACGCAGTTCTGGCGGCACCAGCAACAGGGACTAGCCGTGTTCCGAAATTCTGATTTCTTCGCCATCTTTCATAGTCCGATCCCCCTGGAGAACAGTAGCTGGCTCGACGCCAAATTTCATTTGCAACCGCTGCTTCCCTTTGCTCAACGATCCCCGGTGTATTGCCTGTTGCAGATTAGTAAAAAGGGGGTTAGCCTCTTCAAAGCCGATACATATACCATTGCACCCCTCGATTTGGCCGGTTCGATGCCATCGGGACTGGAAGACGTAACTAACTATTACGACTTTGACGAGGAAGTACAGGGACGTACCAACGGGCGGAATGGTGCAATGGCGATGTACGCCAGCAACGAGGATACGGATACGAAGGAAAAAGATCACCTGTTGGCCGATTATTTTCGATTGATCAATGCGGCCATCATTGAGATGATGGGTACGCAGAATTTGCCTCTGGTGCTGGCATCGGTAGCGTATTTTCAGCCCATCTATCATAATATCAATACGTATCCGAACCTGCACAAAGAAGGGCTGACGGGTAACTTTGACCATTCGCAGCCGGAGGAATTGCATCAGATGGCGCAGAAACTACTCGGCGATTCGATTGACCAGACGAAACGGCGTTTTATTAATCAGTATCAGAATAGCAATGGTAGCGAAATGGTGTCAAGCGACGCCCGTGCGTTACTGAAAGCGGGCGTAATCGGCTGTATTGATGCGCTCTTTCTAAAAACAGAGACCAGTCTCTGGGGATATTTCGACGAGATTACCCTAAAGACGACGATCCATGACAACAGACAGGATGGTGACGAATCACTGGTCGAGAAAATAGCCCTGCTTACGCTCCTTCATGGTGGTAAGCTGTATGTTATGGACGAGGTCAACCTGCTGGAGAACCAGGAGCCCGTCAATATGGCCGCCCTGTTCCGATTTTAACGGGTTCCTGTTGACGTTTAGTTACCCATGCCAAATAGGAACGAAAACAATGCTGGTCGTATGGGTTTGTCTTCCGTACCGATTTGGCTCTTTTATCGTTTACGGTTGCAAGGTTAACTGCACATAATAGGGGAAATGATCCGAGCCAAATTTGGGTAACTGCTCAACCGAGAGTACCTTGAATTGTTTGGAAACAAATACATAATCCAGTGGCCAGCGCATAAATAGGGACTGAGCATCGAAGGTATTGTACATGCCCCGCCCATACCGAACATCATTCAGGCCACTGATAGCCGCAAATTGAGTCGTGTTGTGCGACCAGCCAACATCATTAAAGTCACCGGCAACCACTATCGGTAGGGATGGGTGGGCAATCAGGCGTGCCTCTTTCAACAAAGCCATTTCTTTGCCCCCGATATTGGTTGGGTACTTACTGGGCGCCGGGGCTACCGGATGGATTGTACACAGTTTAAACCGATTGCTATCGGGCAAGGTGATGTCCATTGTAAACGAAGGCACCCGGTCGTGGTTAAGAAACTTGATTTGAGGATTGGTCAGTGGGATTTTTGAATACAGCGCCATCCCATAAGCATTATCCGTTGGAAACCTAAGACTATAAGGATAGCTTTTTTTCAGTACGTTTAATTGCTTTATCCACCAATCGTTTACCTCCATCGTCAGTACGAAAGTCGGGTCTTTGTTGGCGATAATCGTCAGTAATTCATCGGCATGGCGATTTTTTATCAGCACGTTTGCCACAATAATACTGAATACCGATTGCTTGTTGACAGAGACTTGCAAAGCCGATTTAACCGCCTTTTCGGCCAGAGGTGTATACGGAAATAGGATGCAGGCCTGTATACCAATGGAAACGACTAAGCCGGTTACAAAAACCAGCCCGGTAATGGTCCACTTTTTAGGAATGAGCAGAAAAACAAGCAAACATAGGCCTAGCGCAATCAGGACTTCTAACCTGGGAAAATTCAGCACCTGCAAAAACCACAGGGAGCTGTTATAAATCAGTGAGCCCAGCGTGACTATAATTAACAGTGTACCACAAAGTGGTAAAAGAGAGAACAGAACTTTCTGAATAATTGACATAAACCGGTGGTATCAACTTTCCTGTAAGGTATGCCTATTATTCACCAGGGACTACTAGTTGGAATGAATACTACTTCATTAACCGAAGGACAACGGGTGTCTATCCGTCAAATGAAGCAGAAAGCGGCCAGGCGGTCATTTATTCAACGACTACTTTTTTAAAATCAGCCAGTTGAACATACGGCAATGTCCTGTCCTCCAGACGAGCTTGCGTCCAAACCGGACCACTCCCAACTCGGTCTGGATGAAGCCAAATCGTTTCTCCCTGACGGATGAGACCGACTAGTTGATTGACTGGATTCGCTGGGTTACCAATCCATTTCGTATCGTGCATGGCTTGGTAAGCAATAGCGAATTCGTCAAGGAAGGGGGCGGGTTGCAGACTCATTTGAGAAGTGGTATGTCTGGTTAACGGGCTGACAGCATAGCCCCTATTCACTTCGATAAATTTGAATATCGTCTATATCGTATTCGCGTACCTGTTCTTCATGGCCAAACGTCGAGCAACGTACCCGATTTCGGTTAAGACTACTCGGTCCCGAATTGCTCTCGTTTACGTAACCTTCCAGCGTCAGAATAGGCTCGGGGTTGCCCCGCTCTACCACCAGAATAGACGATCGTTTTTGATCTAAATTCTTTCGAATTAGTTGAGTGTCCGAATGATATTGACGGGTAACGGGCTGAGTTGTCATGAGCGGTACAGATTAAGCAAATGATCAGGTAAACAACGAATTGATAAGTGGGTAATTGACGGATCAATTGACGGAAGGCAGGTTTTCTAAAAACGCCGATGCGGGTGGTAAACTAATGGCTGAAGACAGGAAAAAGGGGCTACTTGAGCCATGCGTGATAACGTTAACTGAGTAAGTTGGCTCTTGCTATTGTTTGTTGGCTGTGGTTACGGGCAGACGATGGCCCCAGTCGTGTTTTAGTAGAGCGTCATTCATACCGGCGTCATACCATATGGTCCCATAATTGAGTCAATGCTACGTGGCTGGTTACCCGGAGACCGGGTTTCAATTCGTAGTCCATAACGTGTTCCCTCGGACGGTGCATCAGCACGGTTGTATCCTTTGAGCAACCGCCCGCGCTGCAAGGCCTGAGTGAGCGTAGACCTGATATACGCACGCTGGGTAATCCAGTGAACAAAATCGGGTCGTTTTTCAGCTGGTAAAGCTGATAAATCAATTTGGTCTACTATTTCCCCAGAGTGCATCACAATCGCTCGGGTTAAGGTGAAAAATTCAAAGCCAGTTGCTGTTTAAATTAAGTATTGGTTGGTATCAATCTGCCCGTTAATAAAAAGACGGGGTACCGGGTAGTCCGATTATGGAAGCGGATGGGTGGGCGTAGCTGGCTTGCTATCCAAAACCGGGCGTTCCCGATCAACCCCGGAAGCGGGTACGGGTAGTATCGCCGAGGAGGACTTTAGAATCGCTTTCACCTCGGCGATATTGACCACAGGCAGAAACTTGGCAAACAACAGAAACAGGGTAAAGAACAGACCAAACGTGAAGAGAAAATCACTGATATCGAATAGCGTCGGGTGAAACATGGCCCAGCTGGAGGGTAAATAATCCCGGTGCAGGGAGCTCACAATGATTACAAACCGCTCAAACCACATCCCAATGTTAACCACCACCGCCAGCACAAAGGACCAGGCGATGCTCCGACGAATACTGCGAAACCAGAACAACTGGGGCGTAATGACATTGCAGGTCATCATCGTTGCATAGGCCCACCAGTAGGGGCCCATGGCTCGATTATGAAACGCGTACTGCTCAAACTCATTGCCTGAATACCAGGCCATAAACAACTCGGTCAGATACGCCACGCCCACAATCGATCCGGTCAGAATAATGATCTTGTTCATGGACTCGATGTGTTCTATCGTGATATAGTCTTCCAGTTTGAACACTACCCTAATAATCAGGATCAGGTTTTGAACCATGGCAAAGCCCGAAAAAATAGCGCCTGCCACGAAGTAGGGCGGAAAGATGGTGGTGTGCCAGCCCGGCACCAACGCCGTAGCAAAGTCCATACTCACAATCGTGTGGACCGATAAAACCAGTGGCGTAGCGATGCCCGCCAGAATCAAACTGACATATTCATACCGGGCCCAGGTCTTGGCTGACCCATTCCAGCCCAGCGCCAGCGTCCCATAGATGTAGCGGGAAACCCGGCTTCTGGCCCGGTCCCGGATGGTGGCCAGATCCGGTATCAAGCCAATGTACCAGAAAACGAGTGATACAGTGAAGTAGGTGCTGATAGCAAACACATCCCAGACCAGGGGCGATTTAAAGTTTACCCATAGGGAGCCCAGCGTGTTGGGCAACGGCAGCGACCAGTAGGCCAGCCAAGGCCGGCCCATGTGTAGAAAGATGAACATGGCTGCACAAATGACGGCAAAAATGGTCATCGCTTCGGCGGAGCGGTTTATAGAGGTGCGCCATTTCTGGCGAAACAACAATAAAACCGCCGAAATCAGGGTCCCGGCGTGGCCGATACCCACCCACCACACAAAGTTGGTAATATCCCAGGCCCAGCCTACGGTTTTATTGAGCCCCCAGACGCCCAGCCCCGTCCACCAGGTCCAAAACACACAGGCCGTTCCGTACAGCAGCACTACCAGCGCTAGCCCAAATGCTATGTACCACTCCCGGCTGGGTTTACCTTCGACTTGTATACAGACGTCGTGGGTCACATCGGCGTATGTTTTGCCCCCTGTGATCAGAGGCGTGCGTACGGCTGCAGTAACAGGCCCGTGATGAGATGTAAGATCATCCGGCAGCGGCAATGATTGATCAGAGAGGATACTCATCGGCGTACATCCTGCGGGCAATTGATGAAAAGAAGATAAATACGATTGACAGGGGGTGGGATACGTCGGCTCGTTTACTGACTGCCTACCGCTGTTGTTGTTTGAGTAAGCACCTTGAGCTTCGTAAAAGTAGGCCTGTCGATAGCGGTTACCTATGACGGCTGTCACCACGGGTTATGATGGTTCACAGGTGTATCGATGATGAAAAATGGTTCCTACCGAACCAGCGGAATGATTATCGTTGGTTAATAATCTTGATCAGTGAAGGTAAGCTTACCAAGCAGAATGGAATGAGCAACACCTGTAAGACCGGATGGAATCTCTATACCTGACTGATCTTGACGCCTAATTCCGTGCGGATTGTCGCCTGGGCTCGTTGCCAGAATCGATAATAGGCGCTCCCTTCCCGTTTATATCGTTGCAGGAGGAGATTAAATCGACGAAGGGACAACGCGTCAACAGGCAGGGACTCCTGACTGGCCACAAAAGCCGCTCGTTCCTGGGCCCGTAAGCAATTCCAGAGGAGTAAATCCTCTCCTTTCAGGGCCTGATTTACATACTCGTTGATACACTGCTTCTCGGCAAGATCCCGGTAATAGATCGTCTGGTAACAATAGATCTTGATGGCGTTGAGGATGCTCCCAAGCGCGTCTAACGAGTAGGTAGATTTCATGAACACTACGGAATAAGGGTTGGCCATAATCCCCCGATTAGCGGTTGCTATCGTGATCAGTCCGTAAACTTATTCAACGCGTGCCAGCCCATCTATGATCGTCATCATGCAGGACTATGATGAATATCTGACCAGTTCATTTAAATTGTCACCCTCATTCCAGTGATTTATTGTAGGCATTAAGCTTGTCCTGAAAAAAGACTTAATCACTGGTGCTTAGTGCAAAATGGCCCCACCATGGCGCGGCCAAAATGAAGATAAAGCTTTTCACACGAATTTTTTTTTCGGCTCAACTTGATTATTGGTTAGCCCGCCCATAGGCGTACATTGTTGACTTGCTATTAGCCAGGATCTCACAAACCTTCTTGATCGTTGTCTTTCAGATTCATAGAATTGAATAGCCAACTGTTGCTTGTCTGCATTCAATAGTTTGGGTCGTCCCCACCGTCCCCGCAGCCGACAGACCTGTCATCTCATCGTCCGCTCCTGAATTAAATTGCGATCCAACTCAGCCAGCTCAACAAACTGATGATACATTAACTTACCCGTTGACGTCGATGTACTGATCAATTCGTGCAGCCTCTTGGAAGAGGCTTCCTAGCTTTCCAGCTAAACGACCCTGTCAAGGATGCCTGTCAAGGAGCGATCTAATAGGTCCAGTCTGGCAAGGTATCTTGCCTATCTGAATAGCTCATCAACTCA
The DNA here is from genome assembly GCF_002831565.1 of Spirosoma pollinicola. Classification (NCBI taxonomy): domain Bacteria; kingdom Pseudomonadati; phylum Bacteroidota; class Cytophagia; order Cytophagales; family Cytophagaceae; genus Spirosoma; species Spirosoma pollinicola. The sequence goes on from NZ_CP025096.1 coordinate 7,398,082, forward strand.
AGATCTTTCGCATCAGCACTCGCTACGTTTTGTCGTTTCGACTCGCTGGCAAAAGCTTCTTTAGCCAGTCTGGAAAGCGAATGTCAGGGATCTTCCCAGGGTTGCTCATTTCGCTGATTTCTTTTCCCAATTCAGTTGGTAAGGCATTGGATTTACTGATACTTAATACTTGGGAGGTATATAAACTTCGGTGACCGGACATTACAAAACTAATCACGCAGGACACAGCCGCGTAGGGAGCTATCGTTGCCCCAAATAGTTCAATCGCCAGAATACTTGAAGCAATGGGGGTATTGGTTGTTCCTGCCAGAATACTGACAAAGCCAATGGCGGCAAAGGTTGATTGGTCTGCCCCAACCAGATCGGCAAAGTAACTACCCGCCGTAGCGCCAATAAATAAGACTGGCGTAATCACGCTACCACTTCGACTGATACTCAGTGTGATTATTGTAAATAAAGCTTTGAGCAGGAAAGTATACCAATTAACGTGTAGCCCTTTAATGCTTCCCTCCAATAGGTTGAGTCCTAACCCGAGATAGTCCCTGGAAAACAGGATCGTAAGGCCGACTAATAGAAGCCCTCCCAGAAGACCTTTCCAGGGCCGCCAGAGAGGAAGCGCATTGGTAAAAGCCGCACTTTGCTGAATAGCCCTAATTAAGACGTAGGCACAGAGACCAAAAAAAATACCACCAGTGAGTAGCTGAATAAAAAATCCCTGACCAAAAGCGGGAACGAATTTCAGTGGATAATAGAAAAAGGTGACACCAAGGGCTGATGACACCTGATAGGCGGTGATGGAAGCAACAAAAGCGGGCAACAGCACATCGTAAAAAATAACCCCGACGGCCAGCACCTCAATCCCGAATATGGCACCTGCGATTGGCGCTCCAAACACACAGGCAAAGCCCGCGCAGAAGCCGCAAAGTACCATTTTCCGACGATCAATGTTATCTACCCGGAATAAATTGGCGCACATACTGCCGATACCCGCCCCAATCTGGGCACAAGGGCTTTCTTTACCTGCCGATCCGCCTGTGGCCAGAATGAGTACGACATTTATAACTTTGGTAGGGATGAAGGAGCTTTCCAATTTGCCGTAGTTTTTGTTGATTGCTGCGATAAGCGTATCGGTTCCTAAATGTTTCTTAAGAACAAACTGACTAAGCAGATTGGCTAAAAAAAAACTGAGGGGCAATAAATAAAAAACGTTTTTGTACTGATTGCTCTGATCAATAATGTAGTGAATGAACGAGATAAATCCGGAAGCCGCAAAGCCAGTTAGACAGCCAATCAGACTGGAAATGAACAGCCATTTGAGGACCGTGAAAAATAAGATCAGTTCATCGTTGACGCGCATGGGGGTATAAACCGGCGAATAGCCCACTCAGTTTAGGAAGGTTTGGCTAAAGTACCCATTTCGGTAAATTGGTGCGAGTACTACCGACAAGCTGAATCGTCAGACATAATCTTTTTTAATCGTATGGACGAATAAAACTCCTGTTTTAACTATTTAGCCAACCTTAGTTTAGTTAATTGACCCGTCCTGGAATCGAATGATTGAACCTACACAATCATTCGATTCCAGGACAGGTCACCGGGCTTTTCGTTCAATAAAAGGATATTTAATTGGACTTGTTGATGAGTTAATCCGCTATCATTGAATGATTTATCCGTACTATAATCAAAAACTAAAATCGTTCACGAAAACCTCCAATATAATTGATTCCGAGTGCGGACACGTTTACTAACTACCAAACCTAATCAGTCGCTTATAATGGATATTATCCTTTCTGATAACTTATAGCTCTGTGAATTAACTTGTGATAAATCCAATCTCTTTCTTGTGAAAGAATGCTTCTACCAGTTTCGGATCTTTTTCCAAGATTTTGACTTGGTCAAGAACTGCTTTTTTAAGGGTCTCTAGATTAGCGAACACTTGATTTTTTAAACTCCGTTTTACTTGACTCCACACGAGTTCGACGGGATTAAGTTCGGGACTATAGGCTGGTAGACGTTCCAAATGAACTCGGCTTGGACGCTCTTTTAGAAAGGCTTTGACCGCTTCACTGCGATGAATCGCTGCCCCATCCCAGACAATAATCATGTTCCGTTTCCGATACCGACTGCAAAGTTTACTCAGAAACCATACAATATCTTCGCTTGTAAAAGCTTGATCTTGACCAGCTACATATAGACGCCCGTTGGGGGCAATGGCGGCAATCAGGCTCAGATGGGCTCGTCCAGCCTGTTCAATGAGTAGCGGTGTTTGCCCACGCGGAGCCCAAGTATGAGCTAAAAAGGGTAGTAGGTAACAAGCTGACTCATCGACATATAGAATAACCCGCTGTTCATCCTGCGCTTTTTTTAAGTTTGGGCAAGCGCTCGTCTCGCCACTGGAGTACGGCATCTCTATTTTGCTGACGCGCTTTGGCCTGCGGTTTCTGACGAGTCCAGCCTACCTTTTTGAGTAATCGCCCAACTTGGGAGGGATCATAACTGACACCAAATAGCTTTCTAATGACTTCATTGACACGAGGTCTTGTCCAAACTGCTCCGGCAAATCCATGATGTTCCGCACCTTTGTTAAGCTCATCCACCAGTTGATGGAGTTGTTCGGTCGTCAACCGAGCAGGTGCTCCAGTAGGTTTTTGCCATTGCAAAGCTGTTGCTCCTCGCTCTCGGTATTTCTTTAGGGTCTGGCTCACCCAGCCTTGGGTCAAACCTAATGCTTGGGCAATAGGCCCCTGCTTCCAACCGGCCTGATTCAGTTCGACACAGCGTCGGCGGAGTACTTCGTAGTCTGATTGTTTGTAGTTTGCCATACTAACAGCAAGATACAGTTATTATAAGCTTATTCACGCATCAATAAGCATCGGTATGATAGCGATAAACTATACCCAATGTGCTAGACAAGTAATCTTAATCGGCTCTTAATCTACATCAGTAAACACTCCATTTCGACCTGAGTTAACCTACTACCTCACCTGGACGCACTCTGTTTCCAGATGTGGCTAGTTAACCCTATGATCAATCAATTTCTATTCGCCACTGGCATTGAAAATAGCAATCCCACCATTCAGGGTGGAACCTATCGACAGGATGAACTGGAAAAATGTGGCCATTACCAGCACTGGAGAACAGATTTTGACTTGGTCGAGCAACTCGGGATTCGCTTCCTACGCTATGGCCCACCCATCCATACTACCTTCTTGGGGGAGGGGAACTATGACTGGTCATTTGCTGACCAGACGTTTAATGACTTGCGGCTGCGCGACATAGTGCCTATCGTCGATCTGTGTCATTTTGGCGTACCCGATTGGATTGGTAATTTCCAAAACCCTGACTTTCCTGAACTATTTGCTGGTTATGCCCGCGCGTTTGCTCAACGCTTTCCCTGGGTTCAACTTTACACACCCGTCAACGAGATGTACGTCTGCGCTGAGTTTTCCGCCCTTTACGGTTGGTGGAATGAGCAGCTCAGGAGCGATACGGCCTTTGTGACGGCCCTAAAGTATATCGTCAAAGCGAATGTACTGGCGATGGGTGCCATCCTGGAAATAAGGCCGGATGCCTTATTTATCCAGAGCGAATCCAGTGAGTATTTCCATGCGGAAAACCCGGCCGCCATCAAACCCGCTGAGATTCTGAATGCCAAGCGGTTTTTATCGCTTGACCTCAATTATGGACGCCGGGTCGATTCGGAGATGTATGAATACCTGCTGGACAATGGCATGAGTCGGGATGAGTATCACTTCTTTCTGAGCCATAATCTGAAACAATATTGTATTATGGGCAATGACTATTACCAAACCAACGAACATCGAGTCGCTGCGGATGGCAGTACGCGTGCGTCAGGGGAGGTATTTGGTTACCACGTGATTACTCGTCAATACCACGACCGGTATCGCCTGCCGGTCATGCACACGGAAACCAATCTCTGGCAGGGCCACAATGGAGACGAAGCGGTAAACTGGCTTTGGAAGGAATGGGCCAATGTCTTACGGGTTCGCAACGATGGCGTACCGATTGTGGGCTTTACCTGGTATTCACTCACGGATCAGGTCGATTGGGACGCTGCCTTGCGTGAAAATAAGGGGACCGTGAATCCACTGGGACTATGTGATCTACATCGTCAGATTCGCCCTGTGGGCCATGCCTATAAACAACTGATTAGCGATTGGCAGCAGGTACTGCCCGCCCAGAGTGTGTGTTTACAGGTGCCGATTATTATGCCAAGTGAGAGCGGGCAGCCCTGGGCTCAACAAAAACAGGACGATGCCAAACAGGCTCGCAACCAGGTAAGTAATAGTGTTTCAAAAACCAATCAGGCCGACGCCTAATGAGAATGCGATTTACGGATAAAGTAGCGATTGTGACGGGCGGAGCCAGTGGCATTGGCCTGGCCATCGCCAAACGATTGGCCTCCGAAGGCGCCCGGCTGGTTCTGGCCGACGTAGATGAAGTCAATCTTCAGACCGCCATGGCCGAGGTAACGGCGGCTGGTGCCCCGGGCGTTTGGGGCAGTGTTTGCAACGTAGCCGTAGAAGCTCAGGTAGAAGCTACGGTTAACGGAGCTCTGTCTCGGTTCGGCCGACTGGATGTGATCGTCAACAATGCGGGGCTCATGCAATTTAAGGCGCTGGAAGAACTGACCGGCGATGACTGGTTACGGATTCTGAATGTGGATCTGCTGGGTACTTTTTATTTCACCAAGCAGGCTTTCCTACAGATGAAACCCGGTGGCTGTGTGGTCAACGTGGCCAGCATCCATGCCGTTGAGACCGAACCTTTGGTCGCTCCCTATGCTGCGGCTAAGGCCGCTATACTTTCGCTGACGCGCTCCTCGGCGCTGGAAGGTAAGCCCAAGGGACTACGGATCAATGCGATTTTGCCCGGTGCCATTAATACGCCCATGCTGTGGAATAACCCGAATGTAAAATCGGGCGTGGAACAGATTGACCGTGCCGACGTTGGCCAACCCGCCGATGTAGCGGCCACGATTGCCTACCTGGCCTCGGATGATGCCGCTTTTGTGCAAGGGGCAGAAGTGCGGGTTGATGGGGGCCGACTGGACCGACTATAAGCGGAGAGCTAATCGGCTACTTCACCGCAGCGGATTAGAGTTAACTGTTTCTGAAACGGACCTAGCAACCCCTCGCCAAAAATCGTTCAGTTAAACCTCGGTATGATTTTCGGACAAGACACTTTGTCTAGTCAAGAAAAGTGGCCCAATACTAGCTGGCTCCAATCATCCACGAAGTACTACGTGTGCGGTTGGACTCAAAGTCCCAAAACTTGCGAAAACTGTCTCTCAAACTCAACTCTACGCTGAGAATTAGACTTTGATTCGTGAGATAACAATTTGAGATTGAGAGACGATACTAGTGACGATGACGTCAACTGCTTCTTAAGCATCGTAAATAAACGGGCGTTTGACGAGATACTGAAACACTGTCCGTTTCAGTATCTCATACCGATATACTTGCACTAATGCAATAGGCTACCACCCGTTTAGGTGTTCTGACATTGGCGCTTTATGAGTAAATTTGCCCATATTGGAAAGCCGACTGTGAAGGCCGTTTTTCTGAGCAACTAGTTACCTATGCAATCCATTACGGCCCTATTGACCCAAAAAATAGCCAACGCCTTTCTGGCCTGTGGGTACCAAAAAGAGGATGGCACGATGGTCGTTTCCAAAACTTGCCTTTTGTCAATTTCAGTATAACGGCGCGCTGGCAGCCGCCAAACGGCGAAAGCGCAATCCCTTAGACATTGCTCAGCAGGTCGAAGCAAGGGTTGGGGAAAATGACATATTTATCGTTGCTATTCTTAAGCCCGGATTCATCAATATAACCCTGACCGATAATATAACCCTGACCGATGACTTTTTAGCCCACTATTGCTCCCAGATGCTCAAACTAGACCAACCAGGATTTGAGCAAACCACCGATCCCCTCACTATAGTTACTGATTGTAGAGGCCCCCAAACATTGCCAAACCCCTGCATGTGGGCCCTTTACCCGATACCGGGGGCTGCTGTAACGTACTAAATAGACCCAATTCTTCGGTGTTCGACCAAGCTAATGATCGCCATCGGAAAAGCGGTCTACCCGATAGGGTGAAGGCAGGGTTAGTCAAGGAAGTAAATAGGCCCCGGTCGAGCACGACACTCGACTAAAGCCCAACGTCAGTTCATTGATTACTGCTCAAATACGTCTTATTGCCGTTCTTATTGATGTAGAATTTGCCGCCCCGCTCACCGGTATGCACAAGCTCCCCGTGCGGGCCTTTCTGGGTTTTATCGACGGGTGCTTTATAATCAGCCGGAGTCGCCTTCGGCTCGCCGGCCCCGGCGGGCGTTGTTTTGGTAGCGCTTTTGTCGGCTTTGGCCGCGCGGGCCTTTGCCATGCGGTCGTTGACCGACATTTTCGGAGCAGACGGGGTCGATTGAGCCAGCCCGTCAACGGACTGCCCTAAGCCAAGTAGGATCGCTAAGCCAAATAGAATCTTTTTCATGGTAGTAAGTCCTCAAGTAAGCCCTAGTGAACAAGTTCACCAAAACTAATCAACCAGAGTTGATTAGTCAAGCAGTGCCGAAAAACCATAGCACCAAGCCCCAATAGTCATCAGCCAACCCTACCGGATACCGTTTACAAAACGCCTAGGTCATTCATTAGTGGGCTCTACAGGGCAAATCATAATCCGTAATTAACTGTATTTGTGCGCGTTACGAGGTACTGACAGACCCCAAAACGAGGTAAGAATGCCCCATTATGGGGTAGGGGATTATGACGACTCTAGTAGCAATAGATAGACCAGGGAGCGCATAGGCCCTTTTTCCTTGATGGCATACTTTTATCAGAGATGCTGAATAGATTTTCTTATTCACCTGCTTAACCATACTGTTATGATCCGTTTTTTCACCGGCCTCGCTTCGGGCCTTGCCATCGCATACTTGACGGCTCCCCGGCCGGGTAAGCAGTTGCGCAACGCAGTGGTCGATTCGACTAAGCAAACCGTAGAAAAAGGCCAACAGATCAAAAACCAATGGGACGTAACCGCTACCCAAGTTAAGGAGCTACTTAGGGTGGTGCATGTGAACACGGGTCTTTCCTTGCCAAACTTACTAGCCAAAACACAAACAAATCGATTCGGTACGACCAAAGGCCGTTCCTGAAAAAGATCACTTAACGCCAGTCATCCCGCGATGGTTGGCGGATTACCTATTACAACGAGTCTGATTACGTAACAAAAAGATGAGCCCCCGCCAGGGGTAGTTGGGGGCTCATCTTTTTGTTGCCCCGCCTAAAATTCACCTTCGTGGCGCGACATTATAGCGGGGCATTAACCGGGCCAAGCAGGAGGAGCCCTTCAATCCCCTGATAACCAGTAATAGTCTACTTATTTACTATGGAACGTGAACCTCTGTACACTAACCAGCCCCTTACGGGCGGATTTAATTTAATGAAGCGCATCTCCTGGAGCGCTATTTTTGCCGGGGTGCTGGTGGCCATCGTTACCCAGATGCTCTTGACTCTGCTGGGCCTGGGTATCGGTCTGGGCACCGTTGATCCCCTCGAAGAGCGCAACCCGGTGGCGGGCCTGGGCATCGGCAGCGCCATCTGGTACATCATTAGTAGTTTGCTCTCGTTGTTTGTCGGAGGCTGGGTTGCCGGGCGGCTGGCCAGCGCACCCCGACTCTTCGACGGCATCATCCACGGGGTGCTGACCTGGTGTCTGGTGACGCTGTTGACCATCTACTTTCTAACTACCACCCTGGGCAGCCTCATTGGGGGGGCGGGTAAACTGGTGGGTGGTCTGGTCAGCACGGCTGGTTCAGCCGTCGCTTCGGCCGCCCCCGGCATCGGCAACGCCGTTCAGGACCAGCTTAAAGCCAACGGCATCGACACCGATAATATGGACCTGGGCGACCTGAAGGGCGAAGTGAACAAGATTTTGCGCCAGACGGGCGATCCCAAACTAAATCCCAATACTCTGGAAGCCAAAGCCGACCGGGCGGGCGATCAGACCAAAGCCGCCGCTAACCGGGCGGCCTCCGACCCCCAGGCGGCCGATGACGTGGCGAGTGGCTTATTCAGCCGCCTGTTCAAGCAGGGGCAGGCTACGGTCAGCACCGTGGACAAGGAAGATGCGGTCAACGTGGTCATGAAGCGCACAGGCAAGAGCCGGGCCGAAGCCGAGCAGACCGTCGATAGCTGGATCAAGACCTATCAGCAGGCGAGTGCCAAAGTTGAGCAGGCCAAAAAAGAGGCCGAAGTGAAGGCCCGTGAGGTAGCCGATGCGACGGCCTCGGCGGCCTCGAAAGCGGCTATTTTCGGCTTTTTGGGACTGCTCATCGGCGTGGCGGCCTCGGGTTACGGGGCCAAGCTGGGCACCGACTCTAAGGACGATGTCAATCAATACGACCGTCCGATTGGTAACCAGCGTAATTAATGACGTGCTCTGTCGGCCAGCGGGAGCCGTTTACGCCGCTGGCCACTATCAGCGGGCTTGGTAGGGGCCTGGTTGGGTAATGCTTTAGTACCTATTTTTTGTCCTTTCGACTGAATCCCGACGCATGCTGTCCTTAGCGGATACCACCGACTTACTCGACCAGACGACAACCCAGTTGATGGGCGAGTCAGACGCATTAACACCACAGGCCGGTATTGCCCTGATCGACTCGTGGCTGGCGCCCCTACAGGTCGGGGAAAACAGCCGGCCCCTGGCGGATCAACTCGTAACCCTTAAAGTCCTCTTAGCGGCCAACCCGGTGGATGAGTCAGCGGTGCGTGGGGTAGTCGGCCCGCTGGCCGAGCAGCTCACCCTGTTTTCCACCCAGATGGGCGGGGAGGGGGAAATGCCGGCGCTGCTGGAGGGACTTGCGACGGCGTTGCGGCAGGCGTCTGATGGGTCCAAAGCGGACACGGCGGAGTCGCCCAAGTGAGCGGCCCGGATTTAACTCGATGCATGTGTTGATTAGTGCGTACTGTATACTATTAACTGGTTTTTCCGCTGCGCTTATGGCCCCTTTAGATAACACTAGCCCATTGACCGACGACCCGCTTAGTTCGGCAGCCGACTCAACACCGGTCGAGACCCTACGCATTCCCGTGATTGAAGAGACGATCCAGGTAACGACCCGGCTGGTAGAAACGAGCCGAGTGACGCTCACCAAAACGGTACACGAGCAAGAGCAGACCGTCACCATCCCGCTCCAACAGGAGCACTACACGGTCGAACGGATGGCTCTGAATGCATACGTAGATGAACGGCCTACCACTCGCCAGGAGGGAGACACCACCATCTACCCCGTGGTGAAAGAAGTGCTGGTGGTGCAAAAGCGGCTGCTGCTCGTCGAAGAAATTCGGGTCACCCGCCAGCCAATCCAAACTGAGGAGACCCAGACGGTTACCCTTCGCCGGGAAGACATCACCGTCGAGCGGACTCCGTTGAATCCCGAACGTCCGGCCTGAGAAATTGGCCTTCGTTAATAAATCAAGTGTTTAATCTTACCAAAAACCGGAGTAAACCCCAAAACAACGCATGGCACACACAGTAATCGGCATTTTTGACAATGCCTCCGAGGCTCAAACGGCCGTTGATCAATTAGTTAGTAACGGTTTCAGCCGCAGCAACATTGACCTATCGGCTGGTACAAGCAGCGCGGCTACGGGCTCCGATGCCCTCATCCCGGATCGACACGTGAATACCTCGGGCACCCGCACCGAAGAGCTTGTCGATGACACCAAAGACGTTGGCAGCAGCGTGGGCGGTTTCTTTAGTTCGCTGTTTGGCAGCGACGATGACGACGACACTAAAAAGTATTCGACCGTCGGTAGCCGCGGCTCGATCGTGACCGTGCATGCGGACACGGATCAGCAGGCCGAACAGGCCGCCGACATTCTGGATGAAGCCGGGGCGGTGGATGTCAACGAACGGGCCGCCGAGTATGGGTATAGCAGCACAACACCAACGACCCCGGTGAGCACTGAAGGCGACCAGACCATCAAAGTGATCGAGGAAAATCTGGAAGTGGGCAAACGCACGGTCGAAACGGGTGGGGTACGGATGCGCAGCCGCATCGTGGCCAGGCCCGTGGAAGAAAGCATCCGCCTGCGGGAAGAGCGGGTTACGGTAAACCGCACCCCGGTGAATCGGCCCGCTACGGCGGCTGATCTGAACGCTTTCCAGGAAGGCGAAATTAGCCTGACTGAACACGCCGAAGTGCCGGTGGTGTCGAAAACGGCGAGCGTCGTGGAAGAAATATCGGTGGGCAAAGCCGTTACCGAACGAGAGGAGGTAATTAAGGATACAGTTCGCAAAACCGAAGTCGATGTGGAGAATCTGGGTACGACGGATCAATCGATTCGTCCGGCCGGTACGGACTCAGATGAGGTGACCTATTCGACCAAGTAATTCCCCTGATGGAGCAGACTGAGGCGGCTGTTTTAGCAAACAGCCGCCTCAGTCTGCTCCATCAGGGGAATTAATCGCTACCGAGATGGGCAAAAAACCGTTGTCTGCCGGGCTGGACGAACCGTTCAGCTTCCCCTGTCAGGCCAACCGGGATACCACCTGGGCCACTGATCCGGCTAATCCAGTGGCCGCACAAACCGGTCCCATTCGCCAAGGAGACACCATCTGGTTGCAGGCGGAACGGTTTGGCAGTGGGCCCCAATGGCAAGCCGCTCGACTAGCCGATCATCGGCTCTGCTTTGTGCAGCCCCACCATTTCGATTCGTTAAATCCCTAATCTTTTCGGATGGGTAGAGGCTGGTCTACCCGGCATTCTAAACCCCAATACTCATTTTACTCCCCCTACTTTTATGAGCAGTAGCCTACTCGACCACCTGCGCTCTACGTTTACCCCGGCGGCTGTTAGCGAGCTGTCCCGCACCCTGGGCGAAGCCCCGGCCCCCATCCAAAAAGCACTCGACGGCCTGCTGCCCGCCGTCACGGCGGGGGTCATCAACCGGGCCTCCGGGCAGCAGGGGGCAACCCAATTGTATCAGTTACTGCGCGATACGCCCTTTGCGCGTGATTCCACCCTGAGCCAGCTGGTTGACACGGGTGATCATCGCCAGAAAGCGGCGGACTCCGGCAATGGCCTGTTCAAACAACTTTATCCGGACCAGCCCAACCGATTGGCCGAAGCGACGGCGCAATACAGTGGGGTTAGCCCGGGATCGGCTACTACCCTGACGGGGTTGGTCATGTCGGTGCTGATGGGCTTTTTGCACCAGCAACTCAGCAGCCGGTCACTGACCCAGTCCCAACTGAGTGCGCTGCTTTTGGGCGAAACCGATTCGGCCCGGCTGGCGATTCCAACCGGGTTGGCAGCCCTTTTAGGCTGGTTCTTGGGTACGCCCCGGCCAGCCAGCGCCCTGCGAACCGAGCCGATCCCCCCGGCTGCGAACGAGGACCGGCCCGCGGGCGTAGTTTGGTGGCGCTGGCTGCTCGGGGCGCTGGCTTTACTGGCGCTGCTGTTTTTCTTACTGCGCGGGTGTAACCGCGATAAGACCCAGCAGACCGTTGACGCAAGCTCTACTGTGGCCTCTGACACCATCGCCAGTGATGGGAACGGCAACGGTCCCGAGGTGCGGGTGGGGGTTGATCTACCAGGGGGTCGAAAATTAAGCGTTGTCGAACATTCCTTCAACGATAGCTTAGCCCGCTATCTAGCGACTACCGGTAGCCAGACACCACGCGTGTTTACGTTTGACAACTTAACCTTTGAAACCGATTCGGCCCGCATTACGGCCCAGGCCCGGCCCCACGTGGATGATCTGATCCAGATCATGCAGGCCTACCCGACGCTGCAAATCCGCATCGAGGGCAACACCGACAGTACGGGCGACGAGGCCATTAATGACCCCTTATCGGGAGAACGGGCCGAAACGGTTAAACAAGCTTTGATCCAGGGTGGCATTGCAGCCAGCCGGGTGAGTACCCGGGAGCGGGGGGATACCAAACCCGTAGCCAGTAATCAGACCGCAGCCGGTCGTCAGAAGAACCGCCGAATTGACGTGATAATCACTAAGATCTAGTTTGATGGGCTGGGTTCGTTAATTACTTGCGTGAACCCGTTTTTATTGGTTCACGCAAGTAATGGTTTCTCGCACTCACCGAACCACTAAGGTAGCTCAGGACCGTTTCAACCCGTTGGTTCGGTGAGCGCGAAACCAACCATTGCTCTGCTTGGAAAATAAGCCTACCAGAGCGATCAATGAGATAAGCGTCGAGATCAAATCGATCACTGTCGACCCGGGGTGCAGACTATAGGCCAACGAAAAAGCGGATAGGGAACTGATTAGACCCAGGCCTATAATTCCCGCTAGTACCAGTCGGGCCCAGTTAGCGCCCCGATGGATCAGGCGCAGTAGCCCGTAAACGCATAAAGTGCCCAGTATGACACCCAGTATACTGCCCAACGAATAGCCGCCCGAGAAGGCAAAGCCCAGTAGTTCGATGCTGACACAAAGCACCACTAAGCGCAGGGCATTCAACAGGGAGGTCGGGGGACGGGTAAGCGATGGCATAGGTTGGTCCAAACGAGTTAGCGTAGGGATAACGACTTGAGACCGATTAAGTTTAGCAAGTCAAATAAGCAATAGTAAACGATGACGAGTTGATGAAACTAACCGAATTAGTTGCCATTCACGTGGGCCATACGACCCTCAGTCCTGCTATGGTAAGAGGGTTTCTGCAAACGCCCCCCCGATACCGGCAGTGGGGGGTCTATTGTCACCTTGCCCCGGCTTTTCTGGATCAACTTAATGCGACCGATCTGTTTGAGTTTTATCTGCGTCAGTACCTGATAGGCCGCCACAAAACCTCACAGGCTGTTTTGCGAGAAGTGCGCACGTTTGTTGATCATGACCCCAAGGGAGCGTATCACTTAATTAATTATTCCTTATCGAATATACGCTATCAACTACTCTCCTTGGAATGGTACGAGTTACTGCCTCGATTAGAGACAGCTAGGAAACGAATTGTCGAGTTGGCTCCGGAGATTGATCATCAAACCCGGCCTTTGGGGTCGGCTTTTCGAGAGAATCTTAGTAACTAGTTGACACCCTAGAAAGAATTCATTTACTGGCAATTAAAGGGTTCAATACGGCATTAGTGAGGGCAGTGGTTTTCTATCAGAACGTTCTAGTACCGTATAAGATAGATCGGGCATTTAACTCTGATTGTCGTTAACCGCCAGCTAAGGAGCGCAACTACCGACGTCAATCAACCAGAAATTGCCTCCTAACTGTCTATATATGGGCAGTTAGTCAGATAATACGATGCGAAACCGTTTTTCGTCGACTATAGACGAGTCTTATCTCAAGGACTAGCTTTGGAAATTCTCGTTACCTCGGTTAATTCTAAGCTTACTACTAATGGCTAAAAGGGCAGTTAAACAGATAGTAATAGAGGAGTTAATTGATCGAATTAACTTATCAGGACTCTCCTCTGCTGAAGAAGAAACTTTTAAAATCTGGCTGATCAAAAGCGCTCCTCTGCATACCTCGATTGAAACAGCATTGCGGAGAGGACACTCCGTGAAAGCCTGCGCAAACACGTATCGAAGACAAACCGAATACTGGGTACAAATTGAAGAACCGGAGAATTAAAGCTGATAATACTCGTCTTACTTAATTGTTACATTAATTTTGGAATGAGGGATTATGAGATATTATTTGAAACAGCCTACAAATATGATGTTATCGTGGCTAGATGATAGGTAGTGCCATTGATAAAAAGATGCCAAAAATTACACCGAGGTAGCCAATTATGAATCGCTTATAGTCAGTTCGAATATTTGTTGGCGACCATTGGTTATGCATTGAGTGTTAATCTGTTAACTTGTATCGCTTCACAAATGGGCGATAAGTGTTCTAGCGTTATGACTTTCCTGATTTCCAGCTTATATACATCAGTTTGGTTCTTGGGAAGAATTTGGTTCTTCCTATTTATGGGATTCTCTCCTGTAGCCTGGGCTCAAATCGATTCGATTCACGCTAGTCCAATCCAAATAAAGATGGCCCCCTTACCTCTTGAGAAATTCCGCAAACAAGCTATTAGGGCGGGAGCCATCGATTCGTCGATGGCTCTTAATATTACGGCCCTGTCGCCTAAAAGTAACCAGCGCGACAGCGTTTTTTATACCCGATTGAAAACCCGCATGTATAAACACCGGCTTACTCACCAGTTATATGACGCGGTTTTTCAAGATGTCTATAATAGTCATTCCCAAACGGGCGAAGTCAGCACGCTGGCCGTGAACCCCTTCTCAGCGTTTAAGGGTCAAACCATAGGTGCCATTTATATTCGTCGCCTGGGCGTGTTTGGCCGCTCGGTCTATGATACACTGCGCCAGTCAGGCAATAGGTTCGAAAAACTGGGCAGTCAGTTGCATACAAACACTAAAGAATATGTAATTCGCCATTCGTATTTACTCTTTAAGGTCGGCGATGCGTTGGACCCAATTGTACTTCAGGACAACGAGCGGCTTCTGCGAACGACTTCCATCTTCCATGATGCTCGGATTCAGGCCGTTGCTCGTCCGAGTGAGGAGTTTGTAGTCGATATCTACGTAATTACCCAAGATGTTTGGTCATTATTGCCAACAGGAGGCTTTGGTGGATTTGACAACTTTAGTGTTGGTTTACAACAACTAAATTTCCGGGGCCTGGGCCATCAGGTATCCGCCCAACTAGCTTATTCGGGTAGCGACCCTCGCCAGACCTTGGAGTACGAGGCTCATTATAAAATACCCTTTATCGGCAAAACCTTCTTAACGGCACAGGCAGACGGGGTATATCTACGTGACTTGAAACAAGCCTCGGTCAAACTCTACCGCCCATTCATAACGCCGGATACCAAATATGCGGGCTCATTTGAACTGAACCATACCCAGCTCAACACTCAGGTGATCACCCGACTGGACAGCGTAATACGGGTTCCGATCGGCTATTATTATTCTGACCTATGGCTGGGCCGCTCGTTTCGCTTGTTTTACAAGCCGTCGGGTACGGACACCAAGGGCCGTTCCCGGCTGATTGTAGCCCTGCGCAATACGAATTATGCGTACGTACAACGTCCCACCGTCACGGCGGATACCAATCAGGCCTACCAGAACAACCGCACTACGCTGGTTAGTCTGGGCTATTCCCGCCGCAAATACGTGAGGGATGTGCTCATTTATGGCTTCGGCCGGACCGAAGACGTCCCGGTGGGGGTCTCCCTGATTGCCACCGGGGGCGTTGATTACGCCGAGCTGGGCCAGCGCTTATACACTGGTCTATCATTCGCCCAGGGTAATTACGTGCCCCATCTGGGTTATCTCTACAGCTTAGTGAGTATCGGGGGCTTTCACCGGCGGCAGCGGATCGAGCAGGGGGTGTTCTCGCTGGAGACCAATTACTTTAGTCCCCTGCTACTTAACCGATGGGGCAATCTGCGGCACTTTCTCACGGGTCGTTATACGGCGGGCATTGGCCGGTTTAATAACGAATACATTTCGCTCAATACCAGCAGCGGCAACCAGAACGATGCCATCAGTGTAGCCAGTGATGCCCTACGGGGGACCCACCGCTTATTCTTGGGCTACGAGAACATTCTCTTCACGCGGGTCAGTGTGGTGGGCTTTCGGGTGGCACTGCTCAGCTTCGTGAGTGTAGGGCTGGTGAGCTTTGCCGATCGGTCTTTCTTGGCGGGTCCGCTTTACCAGGGTTACGGGCTGGGCTTTCGGTTGCGGAATGAAAACCTGACCTTTAACAGTATTCAGATCCGGCTAGCGTATTACCCTAACATTCCGGGCAACGCCACGCCCTTTCGACAGGCTTTCGAAGCAGTTCCCTCGGTTCGTTTTCGGGATTTTGATCTACCGGCTCCCCAGATTATTGCCTACCAATAACCGATAGAGTAGGGTCGTATGCTATTGATGGCGTTGGACAGTTATTAAAAAATCATTGTCTCACAATTCGCTCGTGGCTGTTGCACAACTCACGCATAGTCAAAAGTGTGGTTAGTAAAGCCACTGGCTGGTAAAAATCCTGTGTTTGTGGAAGGCTAAAACGACCCTTGCAGTATATAAGAAACCTCGGACTGCTCTTTGTTCTAGTTGTGCAACAGCCACGCTCCATTTGCATTACACAGAATTGAAAGCAAGTGACGAAATTTGGGTAGTTCTGCGGGAAAGTACATAATTCGTCACTTGGCTTATCTAATCGAATAAACTGCTCAAATAGGACGAAACGGCCTTAGGGTTCAAAAAGCCATACCTTTCTGAACCACAGTCGATTAAAAGTTTTACCAATCAAATCGTACCAAAAACTGGGGCCAGAAAATAGGTTCAATAATTCTATTGGGTTTGACTTTATGATACTAACTTTTTAAACCATAAAGCAAAGAGTATCAGATCACTAACTAACGAGGTTAGTTCAAACGACGAATTATGTACTTTTCCGCAGAACTACCCAAATTTACGCTTCGTCGCAACGATACAAAATGGCGAACCCACCCATTGACAACTACTACCACACCAACAACCTGTTTGCCCTGCTAAATGCTTTCATTCAACAAAGGGTAACACCCTTCCGGAGACTATTGATCAGCGATCCGGCTGCTGTCGATCGATAGCCTTACCTATCGGCGGCTTGGTGCCTGTTTCCAGGGTCAAACCTAAACAACCAGCAGGTAAGGATTGTCCAGGGATTAAACAGGCTTAACCTACTAGAGAATAAAGTCTACCCATTAGCTTGCTCATGCGCTATTTATCTCCGAGCAATTACTAGAAGGATCAATCACCTTGGGCTAGAATTGATCGTAGAGCCGAAAAAAGAATAGTATTCCCTTGTAGACTATGACCAAGCTTCGGTAATACGGTTACACTTACCAGAGAGGGCAGATGCTGAGTGGCCCGGCTCAGGCTGGCCTGATAGGGGTATAACTTATCTTGAGCGCCCAAGACTAAATAAAGTGGAGTTTGAACCGAAGCCAACTCCTCTTTAGCCAACGTCTGGTGCCACCAGGGAGTGAGTTCGAAGGAACTCAGCGAGTAGCATTGAAAATCAATCAACAGCTTTTCCTGCGCTGGGTTCAGCGGGGGGGCCAGTGGGCTAAAAACAGCTTCTCGCAGAAAAGCCTGTAAGGAGGCATGAGAGGGACCTCGTAAAGCTAGTAAGTAATACCGTAGCAAGGCGATCGAGAGTGAAAGTGGCTGAAGACCAGCGGGATTAACTAAAATTACTTTCTTGACAAGCTCAGGAGATACCCGGCAGGCTTTGAGACAGATGAGAGCACCCAAGGCGTGTCCAATCAGAGTCGCCCGGCTAATGCCCAACTGCTTGAGCACCTGGCGGGTCCAGTGACCATATTCATCTGTTCCCGGTTTGGGAATCATCCCTTCACTAAAGCCCGGCTGTCCATTGATATCAACCAGACACAACCGGTAGTTCTTGCTCAGGCTATTGATCCCCTGGCCAACCAGCCAGACAAGAGAGCTCGCGTTAAAGCCGGGAAGAAGCACAATTGTTTCGTAGATACGGCGCTGGGGCGTGTGAATCCAAACGCGGGTCTGGCCCCAGTCGGTGGTCAGGGTATGGGGGTGCAGCTGAAGCCCGTTCAGTTGCTGAAGTGCCTGAGCCCATTGATCATTGAAGTGGGCCGCTTGAGTGGGATCTTTGTAACGAGAGACCATGGACATTGAAGAGAGACTAATTAATCAGGAGGTTTCCTAAAGATGGGCGAAAAAGACCTTACTGTACTAGGTTATCAATGATTAAAATGCATTGATACCTACTAAGATGCTTAGTACAGCCATTTTGACTAGTTTATCTTTATTGTCGGCACGACTGTGTGGTTTCCGATTAATAGGTGGTGATTAAGCACAATTGACGCACTCTATCCCGGGAGCGTTAGTGCAATGAGTGCGCCGATAATATCATATTTGTCGGGTCTAAATCCATCCACCTTCCAAGCCCACAGAAGAGCCATGACAATGAAAAACCCGCCATAGGTGGTATACACGCGGCCAAATCCGGCCGGTTGAAACGTAGCTACAACACCATAAGCTGCCAGGATGATGCCACCTAAGAGGCCGTACCAAAGCGGTTTACCTTCTTTCATCCATTGCCAGACCAGATAACCGCCCCCGATCTCGCACAAGCCAGCTAAAATAAATACTAAAATAGATTTTAAGACAGTTAGAAGCCTACTCGTAAAACTCTAATTCGTTCGGTCAAAGATAGAGCTAGCAAGCGATGCGCAAATCTTCTGCATAGTTCCTGTGTAAACGCTCGTTTGATTGTGAACGAAGGATCAAATCACCCTTTCTTAAGCAAGTAACTATTACTTACTTATTCTCAAGTTACGCTCCCATGTGAGACAGAAGGAATTTAGCATTTTATAAACAGGGCGTTTTGTGATACGCATTTGTTTCATTAAAACCACTCAAAATGTCACAATAGTGAGTAATTTGTACTAGTTTTGTGACATGAAAGGGACGAAGGAAAAACTGATTGAAGCTGCTGTTGTCGCCCTCAACAGAGATGAATCAGCCACCATAGAACAGATTGCTAACGTTGCCGGGGTGACTCGACGAACGATACATCGCTGTTTCAACGACCGAAATACATTAGTGGAAGAATGCAAACAAACCATGCTCCGAGTTTGCAATCTCAAAATGACGGAAGCCTATCATAGTAGTGAACAACCTGCCGTCCAGATTGAAAACATGTTCTATGCGGCCCTAGAAGTAGGTGTTCAGTATTCGTTCGTCAAAAAACTGTTCAAACGCAATCAGTATACGGATCTGGGCAATAACCATGAAGTGGCCTATGACGATGTCAAAGCCAACTGGTTTAGGTTGGTCGAGCTTCTTCAGCAACAAGGAGCAATCGATAGGAAGCTGTCAATTCCCTGGATCTATAATTTGTTTGGAGGAATGGTGGACATCGCTATCGAAGCCCAACAAGCAGGCGACGTTGCTCGTAACGACATCAAAAAGTTTTCATGGACCTCATTCAAAGGAAGTATTGGCCTTCACTAACCAGCCATCAAACGTATGCAATCAATCAACACAGCCGACACCTATTTCGATAGCGAATTAGTCAAACAGCTCCCCGGTTTCACCAGCAACTATGTAACGGTTAATGGCATTCAACTGCACTATATCCTGGGTGGTCAAGGTAAGCCGCTAGTCTTATTACCGGGCTGGCCTCAAACTTGGTGGAGCTATCATAAAATCATGCCCTTGCTCGCTGACAGCTATCAGGTCATTGTAGTTGAGTTGCGCGGTATGGGAAGCTCGGATAAACCGATGACGGGCTATTCGAAAAAGAGCATGGCTAGTGATGTGTCTGCTTTACTCGACCAATTGGACATTGAGCGAACCTACATCGCCGGTCATGACATTGGGGCTGCCGTAGCCTTCAGCTTCGCGGCCCATTTTCCTCAAAAGACTGAAAAGCTGGTTTTGCTGGATACACCCCATCCTGACGAAAACATGTACAAGCTTCCCATGCTCTCGACTGGGGCGGGTGTTCATCCATGGTGGGTCGCTTTTAATCAAGTTAAGAACTTGCCGGAACAGGTCCTGGAAGGCCGTTTCCATCTGGTACAGGATTGGCTTTTTGACCAACTGCTCGAGGACAAGACGGCCATCAGTGGGTTTGACAGACAGGTGTACGCCCAGGCTTACAACAATCAGGATGCTATTAGAGCTTCAAATGGCTGGTATCAGACCTTTCCTGAAGACATTGAAGATATTAAAGGCAAGCATGTCGAGGCACCAACTATTGGCATAGCTAGTCCTACCGGCTACCAGATGCTTTCTTATGCGTTACCCCCTTACGTTGCTAAGTTGGAAATAAAAGAAGTGGTAGGAACAGGCCATTTTGTGCAGGAAGAGAGGCCCCTTGAAACGATTAGACTCATACACGATTTTCTTGGTTAGCCAGGCCCATAAATAACCGCAACTAGCTTGTTACGATATAAGTATTAGTTACTGAAGTTCAGTGGTTGCTGACCAATACTCTCGTTGATCTTGATTGGAAGTCCCGTTTCTTTAAACGCTCCTGCTTGAGAAAGGAAGGAGAATCCTTTTATGAATCAGCTCAATAGAATTAGAGCAGCTCAAAACTATAATGTCAATTATTCGAAGCGACAAAAGGTAGGCCTACTCAGAGATCATGTTCGGTTCTTTTCCCTTCACTGTCTTTATAAAAGTCGATAGGACCCTGGGGCTTATAAAAAACCAGTCCGGCTTGTCACAAAATCACCCGTATCCAGTCTTTGCTTAAAACGCTAACGCAAATGGATACGCCTTTTCTGACCCCCATTGAAAAACCCAAGAGCTTACTCTGGAAAGTGCTCTACTTCTTCACCCGAAAACGCTTCGGGAAAGTGATTACTCCCTTGAAAGTTATGGCCGTCCGGCTCCCGCTGGCCTTTGGCTCCTTTTCGGGCAAAATTGGCCAGCTCGACAGAAAGCTCAAACTACCCCCTGAAACGGTTATGCTCGTGCGGGAGCGGGTGGCTCAACTGAATGTATGCCTTTTCTGCATCGATATAGGCCGAGCCTTCACCATTATGGCCCACATGAATCAGGCGAAGTTTGAGGCCTTATCTGACTACTCACGCAGCCCCCTCTTTTCGGAAAAAGAAAAGGTTTTGCTCGATTTTGTCACCCGGCTCACCCGGGACCGCCAGATGGAAGCCGAGTTGTTCGACAAACTGGCTCAGCAGTATGACGAACGCTCAATCTGCGAGATTGTCTGGATTGTAGCTTCCGAGTTTTACTATAACATGAGTAATATTGGCCTCAATATTCACTCCGACATGATCTGCGATATAGCGCAGAAAAAAGTCATTTCTGATAAAAAGGAAGTAGCTGCTACGGCGCAAATAAATTAAACGCTGGCTTTATTTACTATCTGTCAACGCCTTATGCTCATTACAGCAGAAATCCTTCACCTTCGGCCTTACCTGTTTCGAATTGCTTATGCAATGTTGGGTATGATCCAAGAAGCGGAAGACATCGTTCAGGACGTGTACGAAAAATGGCTGTCGGTTGATCGTGTCCAGAATGCAAAAGCCTACTTGGGACGCATGACGGTCAACAAAAGTATTAACCGGCTCGAGGAGCTAAAAAAGCAACGGGAAATTTACCCCGGTCCTTGGCTCCCCGAACCCTATATCACCCTGGAGGCCGAGCAGCCACTGACCCTTGAATACGGTCTGCTGTTTCTAGTGGAACAACTCAATCCCATCGAACGGGCGGTGTTTATCCTGCGGGAAAGCTTTTCCCAGGACTACCGCAGTATTGCTGAACTCACGGGTCTTTCGGCTGACAACTGTCGTCAGCTGTTGCACCGGGCGCGGGAAAAACTCGCTGGTCGTAAACCTCAGCCGGTAGAGCCTGTTACTCATGGGGCTCTCACGGAAGCGTTCCTGGTGGCTTTACACCGTCAGGATCGAGATGCGCTCAACCAGTTGCTACGATCAGATATCGAATTGTTCAGCGATGGAGGCGGCAAACGTGCCGCTGGCCTCAAGCCCCTGTTTGGCCTTCAGAAGGTGCTAAAGTTTTTATTGGGTGTCATGCAGTTGCCAGCGAATCAGGGTAATGACTTTATCCACCGACCAGCTTTTGTCAATGGGCAACCTGGTTCGCTTATTTTTGAGGGGCAAACCGGTGAGCTAGACTCGATGACCTACATTGGCTGGGATGCTAACCAAATCACTCGTCTTTTGTATGTGCGTAATCCTGATAAACTACATATTCAGGCCAATCTGTGCTAATCGTTAATTCGCTTACTGTAGAAAATGGCACAAATCCCCCTCATTCTCATTAAATCCTCCTATTTGAGACAAGGGGCATCTACTGAGACATTATAGTAAGGCGATATACCCAGGAAATAATAGGGCTATTTCTTCCCAACGAGCAGATTTACACGGTGGGCAACTCTATATTTAGGCGAAGTTTAATTATCAGCTTCTCAACTTAATAAGTATAGGTAGTTCTGCCGAAAAGTACGACACGGACAGTCAGTCGCTGCTGCCGCCCCAATAGTTTGTCGTTTGGCCTTTCTAGCCAAGTTAACGGCTTTTATAAAAACAGATCACTCGTAAGGTGCAGTTAGGCATGCTTCGTTGACTGCTGCCGAAGCTTGTGAATTTTAGGCTGGTCCGTCGGCAAGAACGGCAAAACTACTCCTCTGCTAAAAACAACTGACTACTCATTTTAACGCACGCCTATAGCATGATTAAACGCCTTTTTTTACCTGTTTTGACTTGCTTTCTGCTTACCGCTTGTGTAGCCCCAACGATCCATCAGGATAATCCAGACTTAGCGGCCCTTTTCGAACGCTACTATCAGGAGCGGATGCAACTCGTCCCGATTGAATCAACCTTGAACGGCGAGAGTCTGAATAATGATAAGCTTTATCCGTATTTCACTGACAGCTATAGCCGGAAACTGACCCACTTTTTTATGCACTATCGTTCCGCCATTCAACAATTCAATCCTAAACAGTTAAGTCCTACTGATCAGCTTAGTTATGCCATCTTTATCCGTGAAATGGATATGTCCCTTCAGGGATTATCGGTCGGCTATTTCAACGGTTACTTTCAGGATCATCAGTATATGCCCTTTACCCAGAATGGAGGGGTGCCGCTGCTAATGGGTCAATTTGGTAGTGGCTCAGGCGCACAACCCTTCAAAACGGTCAAAGACTATGAGGACTGGCAAAAGCGAGCTACCGCTTTTTCGGCTTGGGCAGACAGTGCCATTGTTTACTTCCGCAAGGGGATGGCAGCCCATATTGTACTACCCGCTGTTTTGGTCAAAAAGATGATTCCTCAACTCGATGCCATGCTCATAAGGGATGCCACAAAAAGCCTCTTTTATGGACCCATCCATCAGTTGCCGATTAATTTTTGTGAAACCGATAAGAAGCGATTGACCAACGCGTACGTTCGATTGATCAACCAGCAGTTGGTCCCTTCTTACAAAAAACTAAGCTATTTTTTAACCACGGAGTACCTACCCAACGCCCGACAAACCACTGGTATCGAAGCGCTCCCCCACGGCAAGAAACACTACAGCTTCCTGGTTGCCTACCATACCACAACCCGCCAAACACCCGACGAAATTTATCAGATCGGTCTTTCGGAAGTAAAACGAATCCAGCAGGCTATGGATAGTGTTCAACAAACCTTGGGGTACAGGGGAAGCCAGCAGGCCTTTTTTCAGTATATGCTGACGGATAAGACGTTCATGCCCTTTACCAAGCCCCAGGATGTACTAACCACTTATCGGGCCATCCAGGCTAGGATTGATCCCCGCCTTAAAACGATGTTTAACCACGTGCCCAAAGCTAGTTTTGAGGTACGTCAGACCGAAGCGTTTCGGGCGGCCAGTGGCGGCCCTGAATACGTGCCGGGTACGCCAGACGGAAAAAGGCCTGGTATCTTTTATGTGCCCATTCTAGACGCCAAAACCTATAATGTAACCATTGGTATGGAAGCTCTTTTCTTGCATGAAGCCATACCAGGCCATCATTATCAGATCGGTCTACAAATGGAAAATGAGCAATTACCTACGTTTCGTCGATTTATTAATTTCAGTGCGTATGGCGAGGGCTGGGCACTCTACGCGGAAACATTGGGAAAAGATTTAGGGGTATACACCGATCCTTACCAGTACTTAGGCGCTCTGGTCAAAGAAATGCACCGGGCTGTTCGTCTAGTAGTGGATGTGGGCATGCATACGAAGGGCATGAGTCGGGAGCAGGCGATTCGCTACATGATGGCCCATGAGCCCTTAAGCGAAGCCGGGGCTACGGCTGAAATTGAGCGTTACATGGCCATCCCTGGTCAAGCCCTGAGTTACAAAATTGGCCAGTTAAAGATTAGGCAATTACGAACCGCCTATGAACAGCAGTTAGGGAAGCACTTTCAGTTGGGGGCTTTTCATGATGAACTGTTAGGGGGCGGTTCTATCCCTCTGGAAATCTTGGATAAACAACTGGCAACTTGGGCTAAAGGTCAGCTAAACTAAAAAGAACATCGAATGTCTAGGGTTTAAAGTACGGTTTGACGCAGTAGGATAGACGGGTCTTTTGCCGAATTGAAAACCCCCTCATGGCTACGATAACAACCGTATGCTATTGCCTGAAGTTGACATGTCTTATAATCCTATAAAACGCTCCCGTATGAGACGAAGGAACGTTCATGTATCTGCTCCATAAAACGGGCGTGGCTGTTGCACAACTCCTGCATAGTCAGGATTGTAGTTGGCAAAGCCGCTGACCGGTCAAAATCCCGTGTTAATGGAAGGCTAAAACGGTCCTTTCAGTACATCAGACACGCCAGACAGCCCTTCGTTTCGAGTTGTGCAACAGCCACGGGCGTTTAATTGGACAGCTTGTTTTGATAATTGTCAACTACAATTAGTCGCATACGGTTAGCTACTGTCTTCTTGTAAAAAACTACCTAGTTTGCCTTCATCAAAAGCGCTAAATATTACGGTCAACGTGTCACAGTCACCCGTAAGAAATTAACGGATATAGAGGTTTTATTCGTGTCGGTGCTTTTGTTCTGACTGGTAAACAAAACCTCTAATTCCTGCTGCAATTCTACGGCCTTACCACTCTTTTCCGCGGCCTCAAAAGCATTCATGGTTGGGCCGTAAAAGTTTTTGAACGTCTTCACGTATTCTGATGGGGGATAAGACGTGTTAAAGGTGAACGTATCTTTAAGGAAGGTTATGTTTTCTTTCGCCACACCCGCTTGTTCAAAACGTTCGATAACATGGCTCTCGACACCCCATAACATGGGACTAAGGAAGCCTTCGGGCGGTGGGGGTGTATAGGCCGAGCTGATCTTTAAGATTTGCGCCACCAGCGTCGGATCGCCCGGTATCCAGTTCCCCATCACAATTCGTCCACCGGGGCGGGTAACACGAACCATTTCCCTGGCGACATCAAACGGTTTTGGCGCGAACATAGCCCCAAATATGCTCACGAGCAGATCAAAACTCTGATCGGTCAGTTCATGCAAATCGGTCGCATCCCCTTCCTGGAAGGTGCAATTGGTTAGCCCTTCCGCTTTGGCCCGATCCTTGCCCGCTTCCACCAGATTCCTGGCAATATCAACCCCCAGGACAGTAGCGCCAAGTTTTGCTTCGGGTATGGCCGTGGTGCCATCACCACAACCCAGGTCAAGGACTTTTAGACCTTCGGTGATGCCCAGTTGGGCGACCAGTGCTGCACCGCTTTGGCGCATGGTTTGGGCAATTTGAGTAAAGTCCCCTTTTTCCCATAAAGCTTGGTTGGGATTCATCTTAGATTAGCGGATTAAAAAGTAGAAACGGTCTTTAATGAAAACCGGGGCTACATGCCTAAACCTAGCAAAATTGTTTTTACTAGATTCTCTTTTGATGTAGCAGATATTCCTAGAAACCGAGTACCAATTACGTAAAACCTATAATGCTATCTACGTACTATTTAGGAAACGGTTGTTTTCGCATATGCTACGGCTAGGGTTGGACAGATATTAAAAACCAGCGTCTCAGCAAACGCTCATATGCGAGACTAATTGGCTTTGATGGGTTTGCTTCTTAATTGGGGCGTTTACCAAACCACTTTTGAGCGATACAAACTGTTATGACTACGAAGGGAGAGCCTATTACAGTTATTACCTTCAAGTGCTCGGCAGACACGGGACAGGACCTGGTAGCTCAATGCTCTTTAGAAAGTTTCGGGTCGCAGGCCGCCTACGTCCATTTGTAAAAACGGATTTACTAGTTACTGCCAACGTGTTGCACCACCACGGTGGAACGTCACTTCGGCAGGAAACCTGAACGATGCGGGTTGTGACGAACTACGAACTAACTTAATTACACGGAGTCAATACAAATCAACGTTGATTATGTTTCTATTCCCTAAGTAGGTCGATCAGAATAAGCAGGGCGTCATTTGATAAGGCCTCAAACTCTAATTCTCCACTCTGTTCAAATTCTAAAGCCAGCCCGTCTTTTTCGTGAAGGAGTCGGTTAGCTACTTCAAACGCACCTTGAAGGATAAACACGAAAATCCGCCGTTTCTGACCACTCATGAAGGGCCGTACAAAATAAACACCATTTTGCCGGCCGGAATAGCGACCAATAAATCCCTGGTAACCAGTTGCTCCTTCAGGATCTGATTCACCAAATAAGGGTAATAGAGTATTCTGCTGAGTCAGGTCAAACCCAGTCTGACTAGCAACCGCCGAGAAGTCATTAAGCGGTTTTTTCAGCCAAAACTGAATGAAGTTAATCGACTCAGATGGGTAGGGGTTGGTGACACTGTAAGAAACACCAGCCACTAGTGACAATATACCGGCTTGACCCGGTACCAGTGAAGTCACTAAGTCGTTGAAGCTATAGTCAAGCTCACCCTTCACCGGTAGTAACACAACTTCAGTGGGTTCATCAATTTGCCAGCTTAGACTGGATTTTGCGGTAAGTCGTTCATCGTTTACAAGGTATAAAGCACCGAATGGCTCCCTACCTTCGGCCGAGTAAACACCGTAGTTAAAGGTATAATCACTTTGATGATTGCCCGACTCTGAATGGCCACGCTGCCCGGCTAAGTAGATCTGTACTTGAGCTTGCGTGTTCATTAATCGATCGTGGCAGGAAGAAGAGGCTGGTACGTCCATATGGTTAAATAGGGCTGAAGGGCGATTAAATCGGTGTTAACGACTTGCCCGGCTTGTAAGGCCGAATGCTGGTCACCGTAGGCGATTAAGAGCTGCCCATCAATGATATCAATCCAGCTGAGTGGGTCACTAAAAAAGGTAATGGCGATTCTATGCGCTTCTTTCCGCTCGACATACGACTCCAGGATCTCAAACTTGAACTCGGTAAAAGGCAGGCAAGTCTTTCCAAATGCATTTACAATGCCGGGAACGACCTGATTTAACTGCTTTAAATAGCCCATAGCGACCCGACTAGTTAGATAATGCAACCGGTCGGCATTCGGCGCATTCGCCAATAACTCCTGAAACGTTTGATACTTGTTTCCAGGGTTAAACAGCTGAGCTTGCATGAAAAACTCCTGGTAGGTTTCTTCAAAAACAAGCTTATCCCAGGGTTTCGCTGACGATAGATCAATAATCTTATAATACGCTAAACGAATCAGACCTTTCATCACTAGAGTCACTAAGTAGTCATGGGTGGTTAGTCATTGGTAAGTACACCTTTTGCCGTCGCTGGCTTAGGTGGCCGACTGACCACCCATGACCAACCGCCCATGACTACGAAGCGATGACAATACATCAAGCGTTGACGACGATTGTGTGCGTGAGGGTGTAGCCAGCCGTAATGCTGCCTGATACCGTTGCCAGCTCAGTGGTGAACCCATCACTGAACACGTTATCCCGTTCGTTCTTTGTGTCTTGTGCGCCTTTCGTATACCCCTGGGCTTGGGCCGTGGTGTAAACCGTATTGGTTATGTCATACGGGAAAGCAATCTGGGTTACCAGCAATGACTTTCCTGATGCATTATAAATGTGCACGTGAATATGGGGCGCCCGACCCGCATACCAACCTGGGAAAATCGACGTAAAACCAACCAGACCATTGGCGTCAGTCGTTTGCCGACCGCGCAGAAAGTCAACGCTTTGGAAGTTAACGCTTTGCATGCCGCTGCCCCCATACTCAGAATAGTAGCCATCTTTATCGCAATGCCAAACGTCCACGATTGCACCAGCCAGGGATGCGCAACTAGCGCTGGCATTCTTGATGGTGATGTTCATGGTCATCGGAATACCCGTCCGTCCGTCGGTAATGTCTTTCCGAATAAAATTGGCGGGCACCTTCGTAGGGAAAGGCCCCTCCGTTTCCGAAGGTGTAACCGAACAATCGCTGGCTGAACTCCCATTGGTCGAGCCCGATGAGGGGGTTGTACCGGAGTTCGTCCCGGTGGTGGCCGGGTCAATAGTTGTGTTGCTGCAGGCACTTAAGGCAGCTATACCCAACAGGCTACTAAATCCGCGCTTAAGAAATTCGTTGCGTTCCATTGTATGAAGAGAATACGGTTAGATTAATTGAATGAATTGTTGGTGATGGTTGCTTTGACGTCTTGCGTGGCGGCTTTAAACTCGCGAATGCCTTTCCCTAAACCACAGGCTAAATTGGGTAAGTTTTTGGCGCCAAAAAACAGAAGGATAGCGGCCAGAATCAGGTTGATTTCAGAGGTGCCTAAGCCAAACATATACCCGGGGTTTTCTTGTTAAGTTCTTGCTCTACTTGTTGGTATAACGCTACCGCTAAGGGGCTTCGTTGCAGGCCGAAGTCACTTAGCGGTAAACCAGAGCAATGTGTCGGTAAATGGGGGCTTACGACCGGAAACGCTCAATCAGATCCGGTTCATAACTGGCACCTATGGGAATGTCACGTCCGGCTAAACGAATGGTTTTACTACGGATGCCTTCGATTCGGCTAAAGGGAACAATGAACGACCGATGCACGCGAATAAACGGATGGGTAAGGTCATCAGCCCCGGGAAGTTTTTCAAGAATCGCCTTCATGGTCATTCGGGCTACGATAGGGCGGCTAATGTTCTGGCCAGGGGTTGGCGCGAGGTGAATTTTGAGGTAGTCGTCTAGTCCCTCAATGAATAGTACATCATGTAAAGCAATCTTGTAAACGGTATAATCGGCCTTGATGTATAGGTAGTCGTTGGCAGGATCGGTGCGCTGTTGCCAGCGGAAGAAATCTTGGGCCTTGGTCACCGCCTGCAAAAAGCGTTCGAAGGTAAAGGGCTTCAATAAATAATCGATCGCGTTGAGGTTAAAACCGTCTACGGCGTATTCGGCATAGGCAGTTGTGAAAATAACCATCAAAGTCTGCTCACCGTTGGCACTAATAGCCCGGTAAAAATCCGTACCGGATATGAACGGCATGTTGATGTCCAGAAACAAGAGATCGGTACCTGACTCCGCAATAAACTGCTGGGCCTCGTCGGTCCGAGTAAAGGTCTTTTGCATGTTAATAAAGGCGACTTGCTGACAGAAGTGGCTTACTACCCTAAGCGCTGGTGGCTCGTCGTCTAAAGCAATGGCGCGGATCATGAGAGAGTCAGGTTAAGTTCGACCGTAAAGCAATCGGGTTGGTCGTTGATCACCAACACATGCCGACCCGGGTACAAAAGTTGCAACCGCACTTTGGCGTTGGTTAAGCCGATGCCGCTACCCAAGGCTGTTGAATCAGCCACGCGTACTTTTCGGTTAAACACATAACAATAAAGCTGATCACTGTTTAGCTCAATGAGTATGTCGATGCGGGCCGGATCTTGCGGGCTAACGCCATACTTAAACGCATTTTCTATGAACGATATTAGCAACAACGGAGCAATTTGTAGCCCATTCGGATTGACAGTGGTAGAAAAATCAATGGGCACAGTTTCAGCTAAGCGCAACCGTTGCAGCGCAATATAATGACCGATGTAGGCTAACTCATGGCTTAGGGCGACGCGGTTCTGCCGTCCTTCATCAATAACATAGCGCAAAAATGACGATAGTTGCACAATGGCATCGGCCGTTGGGGGCGATTCAACGATGGCCAGAGAATAAATACTGTTGAGGGTGTTGAACAGAAAATGCGGATTAATCTGCGCTTTCAGGTACGATAGCTCCGTATCCAGTCGTTGGCGCTCTGTTTCACGCCAGCGGTTATTAATTCGTATAGCCAGCGACAGCAGCAACCCCACCAGAAACAGAAAAAACGTCTGGCTGATTTCCGGAGGTCCAACTGGCGGGGGGCGCATGGGGCTGGGGCGGACGGGTGGCAACGGCGGACGGCCCAAATTTGGAAAGGGGGGCGGGGGCCGGTGGGCACTGGGGTGGTTAAGTGGACGCTGATGCCCTTGTCGAACAATCGTTGCTAAAATTCCCTGTATAACTAAAAAACAGCCCAGCGCGCTCAGTCCATACACTACGTAATTCCGCCTGAAGAAAAGCCTGGAAATCAGGACGTAAAAATTTAGATAGAAGAAGCCAATCGTCAGCAGGTATGACGCCACATTGCGCCGTTCGTGCGAATTGTAAGGCAACTCGGCTAACTTAGCCATTCCGTCTTCGGCAAAGACGTACGGGAAAGCCAGAAAGGCCAGGCACCCAACTATATGGATAAGTAGAAGTACTGCTTTGCGATTCATAGGTGTTTTCAACCCTGGAAAGTTAACCTATACAACACAAAAAAGGGATCAATCGCGGTAAAGAGGCAGGAACTATCGGTAAATGCAGTCCGTCACTGCTCAAAAAGTAGTTATGATAGGAAACTTTAGCCGCAATGACGGACCCTCGAAAAGTTCAGTAGCGGTTGGCTGTATTTTCGTCACTTTTGTATCATTTTAGTGAATAGCTTGTTATTCTGGCTACTCTGGCCAGTGGTTAAGCGTTGTACTTCGTGACAACACTTGTAAAAGTAATCATTTGGTGAGTGGGTGAAGTAACCGATTAGGAAAGACAAATACCGGAAAATCTCCAGTAATGGTGTTAAAAACGGGCCACTTCAATGGAAGAAATTACTAATTGGCGAGGTTTTCCTACCTGCCCATCCACTCTTAGTCAGAAGCGCAACAACCCGTTAAAACCCCTGCTAATTCTTTCCACTATACAAGTTATAACCTGGTAGGGGCGGATTGACTTGTTACTTCTATTTTACCAATTCATTCAAAATCAGGATTCTCTTAAAACGCTCCCGCTTGAGACGCAGAAGGGTTTATATGTGCGCTTCTTAAACGGGGGGTTAAAAGGCACATCTTGTCTTAATAAGTGTCAACACCTGTCAGTAGAATACGGACTCTTGAAAAAAGGAAAAGTGCCCTGCTTAAATAGTTGCTACAAATACTTAAGCATGGGACTTTTCCAAGGCCCGTATGCTACTGATGGTGTTTGACAGATATTAAAAAATCACTGTCTCACATTTCGCTCCCGCGTGAGACGAGACGACATTTGAGTATCTGTAATTCGGGCGTTTAAAAATACGGTCAACAGCTAGGTCATAGATCAGACGAAGCCTCGGATTTCTCAACCAACCAAGGTGAATTTGTTGACGCTCAACTTCTTTATAGGGATGTTTCAATAAATTAATATACCTTTGCCATTAACCAACTGGTTAGTTAATGGCTATCATTCAGCAATCTACTCAAAGTCGGATTTTAACCGAAGCGGTCACCATCTTTCAACAAAAAGGGCTTCATGGGGCCCGCATGCAAGAGATCGCCGACAAAGCGGGCATCAATAAAGCCATGCTGCACTATTACTTTAAAACCAAAGAGGAGCTATTCCAACAAGTTTTCCAACTAGCCCTCGACCTGTTTATCGCTAAAATTGAGCTAATCCTAACCAGTGAACTACCCCTGGCTCAGATCGTCATCCACTACGTTGACCATACCCTGGACGCGCTGTCGGCTAACCCGACAATACCCGCCTTTGTGCTGCACGAAATTAATCGAGATCCACAACGAATGATCGATGTATTTGCCGGTAACCAGCGAATCAATTTAGCCCAATTCGCAAAACATTTTCCATCCGCTAACCAAGCCCAGCAGTTTTTTACCGATATGGTCGCTTTGTGTGTCTATCCGTTCGTGGCTCAGCCCATGTTAGAAAAAGTGCTTGACCTGACCCCGACGGGGTATCTACAGTTTATTCAACAGCGTAAAAAACACATTAAAGATCGACTGTTGAACCAACCACTCAACCCAACGAACTCATGAACAGGACCAATTTATCCCCTCAATTATGGATTGGTTGCTTGGCGATCACCGTTTCGGTTAGTCTCTTTACCCAAGCCGGTATAGGTGTAGGCCTAGAGTATAGTTTGCTGAGTGGAATAGCCCTACTGGTTTGGATTCGTCGGGCTAAATCAGAGCCAATTCCTCCACGGGTCGTTGTTTATTACCTAATAAATATTGTATCTCTATTGGGATTAAGTACCGTTCGCTATGCAGCTCACTATGGTGAGTTCGTTCAGGCGCAATACCCTACCCTGTTCCAGGCTCACATGGCCAACACCTATAGCCACTGGTACCTAGTCCAAGTTTGCCTCCCCGTCTGTTTGCTTTTAGTGGGGGGCTACTTGCTCATCAAACAGCCTGCCACCGGGCTGTTCTTCGCGCTTTGGGGGTTTCTCTTTTGTGGCCTTGAAGCCTTGATCCAAGTGGGCGTAGAACTAACCCAGTTAACGCGATACCCGCATAGCTATTTTCTGGGTGTTTTTATCGGTATTGGGCAATTTTTGCTTAGCGCCTGGGGCTTATTAACCCTAGCCAAGTCAACTCCAACGTCGGTCGTTGCCCAACCTATTGAGTCAATGACAACTCGACGGATCAACTTATGGTCGGGTTTATTTGTCAGTTTTGGGGCCGTGTATGCAATCACCTTGTACATTCAGGCGGGGCCGCTTCCGGTTGGTGTCATTATTGGCTCCATGATGGGTGGCCTCATGGGGTGGCGAAAAACAACCGCTCACAATAGCGCCGATCCCCATAAAGTTGCTCCGCTATATCTGCTCTTACTCGCTTTGTTTTATGGCCATGTCGGGGAGGAAGTATTGACGCATTTTAATCGGAGTATTGCCGCCATTTCACACCATCCCTGGAGTGATGCTGAATTTGATTATCTGATCACTTTGATTGGTCCTCTTGTTTGGGTGTTCGCGGGTTATAGCCTTTGGAAAAGGCAGGCTTTCGGCAACTTTATTTTATGGTTCATGATCGTAGGCATGATTGTCGGAGAGCCCACTCATTTACTGGTTTTTCCGGTTGTTCGCATGGTTCAGGAGGGAGTGCCTTACACTTACTTTTCAGGCATGTATACGGCCTTGTTTCCCATGATTCCAGCCATACTTGCTTTAGGGCTTATTCTGAATGATCATAAGAAAACGAAACAACATCCGACGAGCGCCCTTAGCTAAGGGATGCTTGTTAATCAGCTTCCTGCTAGTGTGGATTCAGCCTTGTTGGGGTCATGGTATGGGGGGCACGGGTTTGTTGCATCCGCTCACAGGTTTAGACCATCTGCTGGCTATGCTGGCCGTAGGGGCTTGGAGTGCCCAACTGGGGGGGCGCTCGATTTATATCGTGCCAGCCTGTTTTGCCGGGATGATGGTTCTGGGTGGTGTAGCGGGAATACTCTACCCCATGATCCCGTATTTGGAAACAGCTATTGCGATGTCGGTACTGATGCTGGGTTTAGCTGTCAGTATTGATCAACCGACTGGTTGGTTCGTAGCTAGTTTTGGGGTGGGTATTTTTGGTTTTTGCCATGGGTTCGCCCATGGCTCAGAAATGAACCGAACCGAGGGGATCACGGAATACATCCTTGGCTTTTTAATTACAACGGTTAGTCTTCATTTGATTGGTGCCTTTGGCGGGCTTCTACTGGTGGAAGCGAGTCAAGGCAGAAGGCACTTACGCCAGATCGGTGTAGTGACGAGTTTAATCGGCGTTTACTTGTTAGTGCGATAAATGGGTAGGCATATTGGATCGTATATCTAGCCTGAATGCATTACTGAGTGAAAAGATGACGCTTAACGGTTTGATCAACGTATGTATTACTTCTCTTTAGCCATAGCTGGATCAGCTTTTATTAGAAAAGTTATTATGGCATTCTCAAAAAAGACTCTAATTATAAGAATACGATGATGCCCGATGACGAATTTTGGGGCCCGTAGTTTGGATTCAATTCAGTAAGAATCTCTCATTTATTGAACGTTCGTGGCTGTTGCACAACCCTGCTTAGGGATATGAATGGTCTTTTCTGTATCTTAAGGGGATGCAAGGCCGAAAAGACTATACCGAAAAACACATCACTTATTTTCAGCTGTCCAGCCGCGTCCCTGAGCACAACTTTTATCGCCGGTTAAAGGAGACGCTCGACTTGACTGCTCCGGCAGCCCGGCTTCATCTATGAGGCCACTAAACAGCTCTATGGCCATACAGGCAACCCCTCTATTGACCCCGTCGTATTCTTCAAGTTCATGCTCATCGGTTGCCTAGAGAATATTACTTCCGACAGAAAGTTGGTCGAGCATTGCTCTATGCGGATGGATATGCTGTATTTCCTGGGCTATAACATTGATGAGCTATTACCTTGGCACTCCACGTTGAGTCGTACTCGACAACTGTATCCGGAGGTACTCTTTGAGGCTGTGTTCGATAAAGTATTCAGCCTCTGTGTAGCCCATAACATGGTGGCTGGCCGTAGAGTAGCCATTGACTCGGCACCCGTCAAAGCCAATGCGTCGATGGAACGACTACTAGAAAAACAACCCGATTTACCTGGTCCTAGGCTAGTTCAATCGGTCGAGGATCAGAATCAGGTAGTGGACACGATACCTCCACCCAGCAAGCGTCACGCTGGATCGATTATTACCGCGTCCGATCATCAATTGAAACAGTTGAAAAAGCACCAGCAAAACTTGAAGAATGCACCTCCTACTTCAGGAGCTAGCCACGAAAAAGCCCAATTGCTGAGCAACAAGACGCACTATAGCCCTACCGATCCCGATGCTCGTATCTCGGTCAAGCCCGGCAAAGCCCGCAAACTCAATTACCATTGTAGCCTGGCAGTGGATACCGCCGAAGGCGTCATTAGTCATGTGCAGGCCGATTTTGCTGATGGCCGCGATAGCCAGTGCTTACCCGATATTATGGTGAAGCTTCAGCAGCGGTTGGCCGCCAATGAGCTACGTTTAGAAGAGGTATTGGCTGACACGGCCGGGCCGATTTCTATGGTTCAAACAAGGGTTGGCGTATAATTTTTGTTATATTTTTTACCCCGCTTGACGACTGCATAGACCCGATGGATGAGTTTGTTTCTTAGTGCGTTGATAACTAACATCTTATTCTTGCCTTCTTTAACTTTTCGCTGGTAATACTCCTGTAATTCACCGGGCATTTGAAGAGCCGACATAGCCGCCATATGCAGTAAGGTTTTCAGTGATTTTCGGGCATGATGATTCACGCGAGTCTTACCCCCTACACTACTGCCCGAGGAGTGCTCAAAGGGAGCTACTAGCTAGCTAGTGTGCCAAATCCGTTGGGGTGTTGGCTAAATAATTCACTGTTAGCAATTTGTATCTGTCCGTAACGCGTTGTCATCTTTTTTTTTACGTCGGTCAGTTGGCACATCACTCAGGCTTTTTTCCAAGACTTGCCGACCCAATTCCTGCCAAATTTCATCGAACGACTTTTCATAGTCGTAGAAAGTTGGCTTGCTTTTAAGTTGTTGCAGGTCTTGATATTTTTGGCGGGCCAAGGCTATGTATTCATCTTCAGTCATGCCCTAAGCTAACGACATCAGGCGACAATTTGAAATGCACCCTTGGGATCTCACAGTTTCTGAAAGATTTAATAAAGATAAGTTTGATAAATTAGAATGCGAACCGTTCGAAAATTATATTGACTTAAATTACGATGAATTTATTTTTTTTAATATATGGGAATTTATGAAAATAGAATTTATGGATATATCTGAATCTGCATTAATAAATAAAATGAATTATTTTGCTAATAAATATAAAAATCATACTGACAAGTTGCTAGCAAAAGATATAAACGTACTGTGTACAGAGATTAGTATTATAGCTGAATTATTAAATATAGGACATAAAATTAAATATATTGACAAAATAAAGACGGTTTTAAATAAATTAAAAAATAGATTATATAAATATAAAACATTATTTGACAGTAATGAAATATTTAATACTATAAGCACTCAAGTAGAATTGGCTTTATTTGAAGAAAGATTTTATACATATTTTAGTACGACGAAATCAGAAATAATTCCCAAGACATCTTCAATTAAAAATTTTCATATTTATTGTGATAACTTGTTTAATGAAATTGGTGTAAAATATACTTTTGAAGATAGCTTCGACTGAAATAAGCTGAAATTCAAAAGGCACTATTTTTTGATGAATGAAGACGGAGTTTTATCAAAATATATTTCAGAAATAGAGGTTTTCTTGGAAAATTTAATTATTAATAAAAAATTGAAAGAGGAGTTGAACATGCACGATAGTAAAGGAGTCGGTCTTGTTATAGGAAAAGTAGATTTTCAAGGCATTTCTATTAAAAAGAGTTTAGATTGTATTGGGAGTGTTTTTTACGGATTAAAGATATATAAATCAGATAAGGTAAAACATTTCATAATAAATAGTCTTTTTAGAATGTGGCTGTTACAAAAAAAGAAATATAAATTAGATCAAGTAAGATTTTATATTGATACTAAAGACATAGCTCTTAACCTACAATATGCGCAGATTGACAATGATCTTTTTCTAAATGATGGATATTCTCAATATCCATATTCTTTTAAACCTTTTGGGAATGTAAACTTACATTCCGTAAGAGTAAACCAACTTTTTGTTAGCCCACAAATAGGTATTCATTATTTAACTCGGTGGAAGGTAACAGGATTAATCTATAATTATATATATAGTAAAAGTGATAAAGATATAAATGATTCAGATCAAAAGTTGTTACAAGAATGCAATTGGTTTGATGACTTCTATAACGAAGACAATTTAAGACAACCGTATGAGCAATATGCTAAAGTACTCATGGCTGTCGGTGATGATGCTATAGCTAGGAAAGTTTTATTAAAAACAGCAACTCGTAATTGGAGAGAAGCATTTTTGTTTTTTCTTTTAAAATTTTTTTCCGCTTTAGGTGTTCCTGCATATAGGTCATTGTTCGGGTTATTCATATTAACCATTATAGGTACTTGTGTTTATTATTATTCTGCAATAAATGGATATGTGCTATATAAATTTCTTAATCAAGAAAAATATATATTATTAGATTCTAAAAATTTAATCAATATTGGGGAAAGTAAATTATTATTAGAAACGTTTGTATATTCTATACAAGAATTACTGCCAATAAATGTTAGCGAAAAAGATATTTTTAAGCCTTATAATATTTTTACAATAGTTTACTCTTTGATACATAATTTCTTCGGCACCATATTACTCGCAATGTTTGTGTTAGGTATCGCTCGTATTACTAGAAGATCGTAACATAACTGCTAAATTGTAGTCACTTTGTAATCTTTCAGGTTCAGGTAAACCTGAAATTACTAAAGTTTCATTAGTCATATCTATTTTTCCATTTTTGTAGAAATTAATATCGGCTCTAAAAAGACTATCTTTAGATACCATATATGACCTGTAAGAAAATACCAATGTATTTCTTTCATTTTTTAAAATTTCTAGCTCAATTTTTGAAAAAGGATTCAAATCTTCAAGAAAGATCAAATCATAACCAATTATATTATCGTCTTCACTAGTCATATCATTAATAGAGTCGCTAATCCAACTAGTGTATTTGTTATGTATATATTCATGTTTAGTTTTATTGAACACCTCAAATATGCTTATCTCTTCTTGAGATAAAGCCTCATCATTCGCAGCTAATATTCCTTTATTCAATGCTTCTCTATAGCTTGAATTACTATAATACTGCTCGATTTGAAATTCCATATTGTAAATATTGTTTTCATCTTTATACATATCACGTGCAAAATTTAATAACCATTTGCCAAACTGGTACAGTACGGTATTTTCTTCTGATTTTTTCTCTTCTGTATTTTCTTCTTTTTCATCAATATATTTCAATAACTTATTAATGTCTATATCTTTTGTTCTATTTGTAATGTAATGTAATATTTCTTTAAGAGATTCATCATTTTTATATGAATCTCTTAAAATATTTACGAATTTTCTATAAATATATTCATTTGTTGAAATTCCAATTATTTTATCATTTATCTCTGATATTATATTTAAATAGTACTCTTTATCTTCTTTAGATATATGTGTATTAATATCTTCACCTTTGTCTATTAATTCTCTATATTTTTCGTCAAGATCATTAAAGTAGGAATTATTTTTTTTGTAATTGCCTATTAATTGGGATTTTTTTTCATTAAGTTCTTTTAGTATCATTACTACTAATAGAATAGCACTTTCCCCAAATTCGGTGTATAATATTTTCTCCTCTTCTTTCGTTAAATCATCTTCTAATTCAGTAAAGTAATTCCAACAAAGCTGTCTCTGTTTTTTGGTTACTAAAGTATATTTTCTTTCAAGTTCATTATATAAGTTTTTTAAAATTTTTCTGTTATCAACATCAAAAATCACTGCAATATTTTGATTTTGTATATTTGCTAAGCCTTTATATGTATAATTTTCATAACTCTTTATAATCACTTCATTTTTTGAATATGATGCCCATCTGGCTTCCACCATTTCTTTTGCAGATTCTACAAGGTAGAAATAGCCGTGTCTCCCTCTTGCATTATTAAAGAAAAGTTTGATAAAATCTTTTATTAATTTTGTATCGAATTTGTATATAGTTTCTTTTATGAATTTATTTTTATTATCTGATATTAATAGATAGATTTCTGATAAATCATATATTGGTGTATTACTACCATCGAATTCTTTAAAATCGCCTAGCGTAGGGTTGTAAAAGCCAATCACTGATTGACTTCTTACAAGAGAATACTCACTTAATTTTATAAGTATATATCCTGGAAAAACACTTGCTATATCGCTAGTAGAGATTTCAACTTTGGTATCTTCAGCATTAAATTTAACCTTTAGCAGAGATTTATTAATTGCCGTAAAATGCCTGGCTCGTCTCCTTTTTTTTTCGTCGCTCAAATTATTATTGTTTTCTGTCTCATGTACTTCATCGTAAAGTTTCCATTTGTAAAAACTAGCAAGAGATTCATTCCATGCATCTCTATACTCATTTTGTAAATACTCATTATATTTATCGTTAGACACATTATCCATAAAATAGAGTTTTAAGAGTCGTTTGTTTATTGGCTAATTTCCACTGACTGTAACAAGTAATAGCTGTCGGTATACATCTCATTCTTGCTTTCTAATTTTAACCTCTGGCTTGTACAGCTTGGCTTTCCTGGTAGCTTAACTTGTTTCCAATTGAATTTAAAGATTGTCAGCTTGCTTGTAGTTACCGATTCAGTTGTAATTACGTAAGCGGCTTTGTATTATATAATGTACATTAAAACCGGAAAAGTATATAAGCTATTCTTTTTTAGCTATCTGCTCCAATTCTTCAAGGGCACTACCTATGTAACTAAATTCTTTCGCCCGGCTTTTTGTATCAAAAAAGTAAGTAATTGAGCTGAAATCCATTGGATTAAGAGCCTTTTTAATTCCTTCATGACCAGCTACTGAATTTGCATTGCCAGTATAATTATCTATTGAAGATATTAGCTTCTTTACTCCGTTTTTGAAGTCGTCCGAACAGTTGTTTATATTCAAGTAATAGACATCATTACGCCATTCTTTAAAAAAAGATGTGTGATCCCAAAGCAATTTTGTTACTGACACGTTATTCTGTGCCTCACTATATTGTTCCTTAATTCTTTTTAATGCTGTAGCGTCGTGCTCACTCATAAGTAGAGAATAGGTTACAGTTAGTAATTATAATTAAACTTTAATAAAGACTTATAAAGGTGTAATTTCTACTCTATCATACTATACCACCGTTGCAGGATTGTTATCTCTGCTAACATGTAAACGTTATTATATATATAGTGACGCTGTAAGAGCCTAAACTCGTGGTTCTATGAGAAGATATAGATGATAAATGGCTAGAATGGGCCTGATCTACCTTGGCATCCAATAGTATTCCAAGCGCCAGTCAAATGAGCCAAAATGATTTCGTAATCTTTCCGCTAGCTTCCAGTAATCATCTTTTTCGAGTAGGGTCCACTTAATTGATTTTAGATCAGAGAGCCCCGGCAAAATTGAAAGGCTTCTAAGTAGAATACCATCAATCGGTGGGTGGATGCTGCTGCTTCGGTAGCATTGACCCTTGTTGCATAATATGACCGATGTTTTAAGATAGATCGAAATTAACTTTGATGCTCTGCCATAAGTGACTGTCTGAACGCCTTCAGCCTTTAAGGCAGAAATGATTTGTTCAGCCCAACGCTGATGCAGAGTAGCGAACTGTTCAACGCTGACTTCATTATCATCTTGGGCGAAACGTTGAAGACTCGACTGCTCAATAGCATATTTGATTTTGGCCGTTGTTGTAAAGTCCCTTTGGACTGCTCTTGCCGCTGTCCAAGTTGCGTAATTATGTCGATGCTGATCAAATGTATAATTTTTCATGGTGCGGAGTAAGACCCAATTTCTAGTAGTTTATTGTAAATTATAATCAATAAGCTACAGGAACAATTGATTTTACCTTTCGGTATTATAGAGCTGCTTTTATACTGAAACAAATAATGAATGGAGGACGATAGTCAGCGATAGTTAAGATAGTTTGTTACAAATGATAAACGGACGTTTAACATTTGTAACAACTAACACTTTTCCCTTATCTTGTCGGTCTAAATCACTCCTTGATGGAAAGTCAACCTCTATCCCATGTCGCTTATTACCGGGTCTCCACCAAACAGCAGGGTCAGAGCGGTCTTGGCTTGGAAGCTCAGCGTACCCAAGTGCTAGGCTTCATCGGTAGTCATGCCCAATTGGTGCGGGAGTTCATCGAAGTGGAAAGTGGTAAACGTGATAGTCGTCCTCAACTCATCGAAGCTTTAGCTTATGCCAGGCAGCACAAGGCCCGACTCGTCATTGCCAAACTGGATCGACTCAGCCGCAACGCTGGTTTTATTTTCGCACTCAAAGACAGCGGTGTGGATTTTGTCTGCGCCGATATGCCGGATGCCAACACTTTAACCATTGGCATTTTTGCCACCTTGGCCCAGCACGAGCGGGAACTCATCGGTGAACGAACCCGAAAGGCACTGGCGGTTAAGAAGCAACAAGGGTTTCAACTTGGATCACCACAGAATCTGACACTACAGGCCCAGCGAAAAGGGGTAGAAGCCATTAAACTGAAGGCGGCTACCAATGAAAATAACCGGCGGGCGTTGCTGACGATCAAGGGATATCTCCAGCAGGAGAAGACTTTACAACAAATTGCCGACGAGCTGAACGCGTCCGGATTCCGCACTGCCAAGGGACACATGTTTCAGCGAGTTCATATTTTCCGCTTAAAAGCAAAACTTTCATAGATCCTCATTCGATTGTTGCATCAACCTGATTTGCGCTTCATAAACCAAGTGAACTTCACTTAAAATAGATACCTTTTACGCTTATTTTGTCTTTCCATTGGCAACCAGTATATATCAGCGACTTGCCATGATTTCATACCTAGCTAAATGACAATCATTCTGACCATAGATGACTTGCTCTTGGAGCTTTTTCCTAACGTAAAAGGAGCCAGTAATCAACGAGAAGCACTCAAAGAAGAGTTAATAAATTACTACGCTTATTCCGTCCATAAGCCCCAGGTTTCATTTGATGGGCAAACTGTTATCATTACTATCCCTACTCAGGCTATCGCCAGAGAGGAACAGGAGTATAATAAAGTGGTAGGACTGGCATCAAAAGGTAACTACCGAGAAGCCAAACAGGCTCTTGACGCGCTCATAAAGCAAAATCCTACCAAGTCAGAATATTACCGGATTTATGGCCAAATGTTGTCTGACGAAGGCGATCAGGAGGGAGCCATTAATCACTTGATTGATGCGTTGCGGTGGGATCCAACCAACGGATTTGCGTTGATCATGATGGGTAATGTGTATGCCCGGCATAAAGATGATGTAGAAACGGCGATGAAATATTACGATCAAGCCGTTAAGCTTGATCCTACGAACTACATTGCGATTAATAATATTGGGGCTAATCTGCTTCAAAAGGGCCAGGTAGCGCAAGGAATCAGCTATTTGGAACAAGCCTATGCCATCAACCCGGCCTATGCCAACACCTCGTTTGGGTTAGCGTTAGCCGCCCAGCGGCAGGGGGATATGAACAAGGCCTTTGCTATGAGTACACAGGCGCTTAAATCAACGACGCCTAAAGACCCTGTTTATCAAAATGCAATGCCAATTGCGCTTGAATCGGCGAAAACCCTCACCCAATCAGGTAGAGGCCAGGCGCTGTTTGACGCGTACCGATCCACGTTGGAAGAGACGGGGGGGAAATCAATTGAGGTTATCACCGACCCCGATATTCCAACGGCGGCAAAACTGGAAATCGCTGAAAACTACAATCGTCCGGCGCATACCATCCGATATAAGCCTACGTATCCGGCGGTCGAACACCTGATGATGCATGAGCTAGTTCACCTTGACTTTATCGTACAAGCCCGTCAGGAAAATCTCAACAAGCTTTTCGTGTCGACGCAGGAGCAGAAAGCGACGTTTATAAAAGAGATATATGATACGATTAAAAAACTAAAAAAGCAGGGATATCCCGAATCCTCCATTGCTAGTTTTAGTACGGCACTTTTTGATGGATTGAATCGCCAGATTTACAATACCCCGATTGATTTGTTCATTGAACATTTCCTCTACGTGACCTTTCCAGAATTAAGACCTTACCAGTTTTTGTCCCTGTATACTATGATTGGGGAGGGAATGCAGGCGGTTACCGATAAGCGAGCCGTTGAACTATCACCTCGGAAAGTGCTGAGTGACAGTAAAGTTTACAACCTCGTCAATGCTCTCCAGTTAAAGGAACTCTACGGTGTTGAT
Organism: Spirosoma pollinicola; assembly: GCF_002831565.1. Classification (NCBI taxonomy): domain Bacteria; kingdom Pseudomonadati; phylum Bacteroidota; class Cytophagia; order Cytophagales; family Cytophagaceae; genus Spirosoma; species Spirosoma pollinicola. Next base: position 7,440,727 of record NZ_CP025096.1, read on the forward strand.
TTAATGGCCGGGTTTAACAGTGTATCGACGGAAGAAAAAAAGGCGCAGACCTTTTACAATGAGTACAAAGAGTACGAAGCTGATCGCCAGCCTGCCGAAGAATATGAGCTGGTTCAGCACTGGGCCGATGACTTACGGTTGAGCCCCTACTTCGAGCTGATTGATGAGGCTGCCTACCGCAGGTGCACCGCCAGCCCCCTGGATACCCTGACCGCCATTGAAAACGATCCCTTTGATCTGGCAGGCGACGAGTCCTACAAAAAGAAGGAGATGGAAACCTTTCAGCAGCAGGCCAAAGAGCAGGGGTTAAATATGGCCGTTGTCATGTACATGGTTGGTGCCCTTCAATACTTCTCAACCATGAGCCCCGAGCAAATTAAAGCGATTGCCTTCGAAATCGCCATGCTGGGTATACACGGTATCAGCCCTGAGAAGCAGGGGTATAAACTGAATGGTATTCCAGATAAGACGTTTTCGGGCTATCACTTGATTGCTTACTATTATGTCAGCTGGGCCCTAGCGATTCCGGAGATGCTGGCCGGATTGCAATTGCCCTATGAGCAGGAGTACGAAACGGCAAAAAGTATAAATGGGATGACAAACCGGTAACACGATGACGCAACTCGAATCACTTCTTGCCCAACTACACGCTTTCCGGGATGAACGGGACTGGCAACAATTTCATAATTCTAAAGATCTGGCCCTGGCAATTTCCATCGAAGCGGCTGAAGTCAATGAATTATTCCTTTGGAAGTCAGCTCAGGATGTAGATCCGGTAAAGCTCAGACATGAACTAGCCGATGTTATGTCGTATTGTCTGCTTCTAGCTGATAATCATGCCATCGATCTGGCCCAGGCTATAACCGAAAAAATCCACCTGAACGCCCATAAATACCCGGTAGAGAAGGCGAAAGGCAAGGCTACTAAATACACGGATTTGTAATTATAACTACCCGAGATGATTGTTTACCAAGCCTCAAAAGGCCAGTTTTTGGATGATGTTTTATCGAATGAAATTGAAAACATAATTCTCAAATCATTCAAGGATAAATTACACCGTACTACAAGTTCAAACGAGATCAGATCCTGGAAAGAATCGCTAGCCTACATGGATCGAATTCTACAGGATCCAGCTATTCCTGAAGACTGTGGTGTAGCCGTGGAGTACCAGGTTCCTCAAACCTCAAAGCGGATGGATTTTATTCTGTCGGGCTATGGGGTAGCGGGGGAGGAATATGCTATTTTGATCGAGCTGAAACAATGGGAGAAGGCTTCTCTAACCTCAAAAGACGGAGTTGTTGAAACCTATGTAGGTGGTGGCGTACGAGAAGTCGCTCATCCGTCGTATCAAGCCTGGTCTTACGCGGCATTACTACAGGGATTTAATGAAGCTGTATATACAGGAGATATTCAGCTGAAACCATGTGCCTATCTACACAACTATCAACCAGACAGCGTCTTAAGCCATGAGTTCTATCAGGAATACATAAGAAAGGCTCCTATTTTTCTCAGGAGTGATGCCGTGAAGTTACGGGAGTTTATTAAAACGTATGTAAAACGTGGGGATCAGTCGAAAGTTATTTATAAAATAGACGGGGGGGAAATCAGGCCATCAAAAGCACTGGCTGATAGTATGGTTTCTCTGTTAAAGGGAAATAAGGAATTTGTGATGATTGATGATCAGAAGATTGTTTATGAAACGGCCTTGTCTTTGGCTAAACAATCTTCTTCGGTTAATAAAAATGTGCTCATAGTACAAGGGGGGCCTGGTACTGGCAAATCGGTAGTTGCCGTAAACTTGCTTGTTGAACTGACAACGCTTGGTTTACTCGCTCAATACGTCTCGAAAAACGCAGCCCCAAGAGCCGTCTACGAGAGCAAACTAACAGGGGCTTTTCGCAAGACTCTTATTAGCAACATGTTTAAGGGGTCAGGTGGGTTTTATTCTACAGCAGAAAACGAAATGGATGCCTTGATCGTAGACGAAGCGCATCGTCTGAATGAAAAAAGCGGTCTTTATTCAAATCTAGGCGAGAACCAAATCAAAGAAATAATTAACACCGCGAAATGCGCCATTTTCTTCTTAGACGAGAATCAACGAGTAACGTTAAACGACATTGGAGAAATAGACGAAATTAGGCGCTGGGCCAATCTGGCAGGAGCTACTATTCACGAAATGGAGCTTAGTTCACAGTTTAGATGTGGTGGGTCAGATGGGTACCTATCGTGGCTAGATAATATTCTACAAATTCATGAAACCGCGAACTACGATTTAAATGAAACTAGCTATGACTTCAGAGTTATTGATTCTCCAGCCAGCCTGCGAGACCTTATTTTTGAGAAAAACGAAATCAACAACAAGTCCCGATTAGTTGCTGGATACTGTTGGCCCTGGGAAAGTAAAAAGAATCCACAAGCCGATGATATCGTTTTTCCACAGTATGATTTTTCAATGAAGTGGAATTTGACAACAGATGGGAGCTTATGGATCCTAGGTACCGAATCGGTTAACGAAGTAGGCTGCATTCACACGTGCCAAGGTTTAGAAGTTGACTATATAGGCGTAATTATTGGCCCAGATTTAGTAGTTAGAAACGGAGAGGTTATCACCGACCCGTCAAAGAGAGCCAAATCAGATTCATCGACTAGAACGTACAAGTCTTACCTGAAGAAGAATCGGGAAAGCGGGCCTGACTTTATTGATAAAATCATTAAGAATACCTACCGCACATTAATGACCCGTGGTATGAAAGGCTGTTACATTTATAGCGCTGATCCGGAAACTCGTGAGTATTTCAGTGAGAATCTATAAAAGCAGTTTGTGTATAGTAAATCCACTTAATCAGCCGCAATTTCACGGACGATTTTCGATAAATAATTATCAATAAACTCGTAATTCCATTCATTATGATTTTCAAGCAGCGTAACAAGGTCTCCATCATCAAGTAAAATGATTAATCCTCTGTTATCTCTGTATGTATCTCGGCAGCGTTGTATAAACAAGTTCTTATCCTTAAAACTTCGACACACAATTATGCCCACTTGACCCCTATTAACTGAGAATCTGCTTGATATCTGATCTAGTTCTGGATTTCCTAAATCAGAAGAGTAATTTTTACATTCCACAAAAATATATTGACAAGGAATTCGCCAAATCGTAGAAAATCTATTGAATATGCCGATTCGTGCAGCATTATCAAATGTTATATCAATTCTTTTACGGCCTTGATGTATTTCTTTCTCTTTAACAGGATGTATTAAGTTAGGATAGAATAGTAATTCTAGAATACCAATTATCTCTTTATGGAACGTATTTGCGTTATCATTACCTGGAGGAATATTTCTTAGCCGTTCTATTAGAATAGTACAAATGCTACGCACATCTATGTTTGTAATTTCTGGGTTGGTGAGTGAATCCAAAGTTGTTCTATTTTTAAAAATATCTAGCACTTCTGGATGGTCTAATGTGAATTTCCTTAAAAACTCTTTAGTGCCAGATTCATCACTCTTTATAGTCTCTTTTATAGAATCTTTTGTAACATATCTCGTTCCGTTTTTTCTCTTTTTTACTAGAGCACTATTCAATTTTAGATGTTCATTCTGAAGAAAATTAAGCACAAAGTGAGTCATATATTTATCAGGTGTATATGCCTTAGAAAAAGATACAACACCTTTTGAAATTAGTAGTATAGGCTTATTATCTATTATAAGCATATTTGTGTGTTCTGCAACCCAATCGTTTTCTTGACGTGACCAAAAGTAACCAGATGGCACCCCTGCTGTTAAAGGTATTGAATGTAAATTGCATTGTGACTGCGTATAATCTATTAGATGTTTTTTTATAATATTGGTCGTCATATCAGATAACTTATCTTTCCCGAATTTATCTACGAATAATATATTGTCTTCTATATCTTGTATCAGACCAGTTTGTATTGCTTTACTTTCTAATAGACTTTCATATATATTTACAGTATCACCTTCTCCCACACCATTACCACTAGGATTACCTTTTGACATGCCTAGACATGTGGAATTAGGTTCATGTAAATTTTGGAATAATATTTTAGCATCTTCAAAATTGTTTTCTCGTATTAGATCTATTAGTTGCTGAAAAAAACTACGAAGTGTAAGCGTTGCTTCTATTGACCAATTATCATTTCTAATACTTAGGAAAAATGGATCTAAGAATATAGGTAAATCAGCTTTTGTATCAATATCTACAAAATCTAGTTCAGCTTGTGTTTTCTTCAAACTGAAGTGGTCACTTATTTTCATGAGAGTAGTATTTTGGTGTGATAATTGATACCTATGCAATTAAAATTATAATAAATCTAACTATCGATATCTAACATTTAAAAATACTGTTTTCAAGAGCAGGTTTGTTACTATACAAACGAACGACTATGGAAGAACATTTATATAAACTATGAGCATGTGTTTTCTTCACTTTGTAGTTCGCTGGATGTGTCGATACAATTGTTTAGACGGGGTGTTACCAGACCCCTCAAAATTGGCTCGGCAACCGAAAAAAATAAAGGCTTCTTTCGCTCGAGAAACACCGACGTTTAACATATTAACACCTGTGTCAAAGAAGTAGAGCTTACCCACATCATTTTCTCCATATGTTGAGGAAAACAAAATAATTGGCCGTTCCGCCCCTTGTAGAGCATGAACGGTACCAATGGTCAAACGAGTCGTATTAATTCCAGCTTTTTGCAATGCTGATCGTAGTAACTGTTTTTGACCCGTGAAAGGAGTAATAATACCTAAAATCGACGATAAATCAATCAGCTCGACCGCGCGGTTTTGTTTTGAGGCCATAGCTATTTCCTGTTTTTGGTAATGGTGTAGAATTAGTTCTTGGTTATACCATATCCAATTGGCAATTTGGTTCGCTTGTTCTTCATTGCTCCGACTGTAACCAACTGCTTTCGAATCACCTGTCGTATCAATAAACTGCATTGGTGGTAGAAGATTATCTTTAGCAGGTCCTTTCATCGGTTCCAGTAAACCTCTGTAAGCCAATTTATTACAATAATCAATAATCTCGTTAAAGCAACGTCGGTGCTCGGTTAATAGCATGCCCCGTTCTCCTTGAGGAAACTGTTGATAAGCAGACGATTTTTGAGCTAGCTTTATCAGGCTACCAGCACTACTGAGAAACCCTTTATTAAGAAGTTCTTCGACGGCTGTAAGGTCATCTACGGTCGCTATAAGGGAATGACGAACCAAATTGGCGTAGTCTACCTTAGGAGGTACGTTCCAGACCGGTTCAATTTGTAAACTATCTCCGACAACAATTGAACGCTTGGCTAATGCGAAGGACGCTGCTCCTACTTCGGGGGAAACCTGTCCTGCTTCATCGACAATCAATAAGTCGATGAAGCTTAATAGCGGAGGTGAAGGCGACTCAAATTGATTGGTTTGGGTTATAAATCTAGAGTAAGTAAAAAAGCGCGGAGCTGTATAAAAGGTAGACACAAAGCAAGGAGCCAGCATGGCATCCCGTCGCCAGCGGTCTTTGGTGTGTTGTAATCCTTTTTTCAACAGTAAATTCTCATCGAGCGCCCGACGGGTTGCCAGAATCCATCGCCCTTCCCAGTAATGAACGGCTAAGTAGAATAAATCATATTTTAACCCTTTTTCCAACTCATCGTAATAATGAGGTAAACCACTTTGCCCAGCGACTCTAAAGTCGGTATCGCTTAGGGGGGGATTACCTCTAACATGGTTCGCCTGTTTCCAGGTCATCCAAGCGTTGGTTAATTCTCGAATTTGTTTGATTAGTTTAAAATTACGGTCAAAGAAGGAGTGAACAGTGCTTAAGTTATAGCCATTGACTGCCTCCGTATTCATAGGACAGTCCCGAAAAAATTGATTAATTCGGATAGCTCTTTTCTCCTTTATGGGTTTTAAGAAGGCAAATAGTTTAATCCAGAATGACTCGCTGTCTAAATAAGTGCTCACCTGCTCTTCTAACACTTTCAAGGCCGTCTCCCAAGCGTTAATTTGGGTCATAGATGGCCCCTCAGCGGAAGGTTGTTGCCCCAATTTGATCGTTAGTTCATGAACAGACTTATATTGTTCCCAAAGCCGAACCCCTTCTTGGAGTTGATGTTGGCCAGCTTTCAGCCTATTTTGTAGATGGCCGATAATCTGTTCAATGGACTGATTCGGTTGGTTAGAATGAGCAATAAATTGACTGATGTAGAGCTTCTCCGCTCGAGCAACATAGTCTCGATTTTCTATGTCACGAAGAAACCCGCCCTTTTTACGTTTTAAGTGCAGTATATCGTCGCCAACCTGTTTGCTTTCACTGGCTAAAAACAACCCAAAGCTTTTCAGGCCCGGTAGCCACCGCTCATATAGTACTCCCTTCTTCTGCTTAATACTTGAAAAGCTTTCAATGATATTCGTGATGGCTTGGTTATTCGTCGAACAAGCCAAAATGATGGCTGGCTCGTTTCCAGCAATAGCCTGTTTAACTACTTCGCTGGCTACGATGCTTTGTATCAGCGTTGTTTTACCCGTTCCAGGCGGGCCATTCACCGCTAGTATTTCCCCTTCGTTTAATTGATTGACTTGGTAAAGACTTTTGCGTTGAGAAAAAGATAAAGCGTATTCGTAGTTCATCTGGCCTAGATGTGAAACGCTGCCTTGTACGAAAGAATGCTCAGAAAGCAATGGCTTGACCGATTGATAAGGCCGTCTAGCCAAATTCGTTAACAGCGCAGGGAAAGGCGGAGCACGTAAGATGGAATCATAAAGTGTAATGATTCCATCAGCTGCGCTGATCAGCAAATCATTGATGACTAATGTTGGTTCATAAGTCGTCACATAATTTTCCTGTTGATAGTTATAAAGGTCCTGGTGCGTGATGGCAGAAAATGTTTGATCGATGTATTGCCAATAATCACTCCATTGCTGGCTGAAAGTAAACGGTTTTGAAAAACTTAGATCAATGGTATCAACAGACGAGAAAATATAATGTATTTGCTCGTCCACTTGCGGCTCTAAATAGGCACGAGGTATATATGGAAAGGTATCTTCATCTAGTTGCAAAGTTCCTTTGCTCGTTAGAATGGCTCGAATCCAGAAAGGATAAAAGACGCCTGTTACTCGGTTCGCTCGAGCGAATTCAGGGACTGGACTAACTCGAAATGGTGTTATTAATACGGGTATTTTGTCAATGACTCCCCGATCAGAATTGAATGATGAACCAAGTCCTTTTGAATCATTGTGCCGCCGTTCAATCCATTCGAATAGTTGTGCGGTCTGCTCTAAATCGATTAGGCCAGCATGAAGATCAATTCCAACGTTACGTATTGCTAGCTGTTTATCAACCAAGATTTCATGGCGCGCGGCATCAGCCAGTGTATTACGCCAGTAACGAAGTTGATTTGCGATTGTCTTATTGTCCATTGTTTTCGAACAAACTATCGACTTAAACTGTATATCGGCAACCAGAAGTTGACAGATGCGGGTGAAATGAGAAGATGTACCTTAACAATCCTTCCTCTAATCATTAATGTTGCCAGATTGGCAACATTACAATAATACTGATTTATAGCTTCTTAAGATTTTTCACTTCACTTACCAAAGCTATAATTTTGTCGCAAGTGTATTCAAGCTCTGGTGAATTAGCGTCCAGTTTAGCTACCGTACTAGTGATTTTCTTTATGATTTCAGCAGCTTTATCATCATAAGTTATCTTCTTAGCATCGCTCGATAATATTGGTTCTTTAAACGCTTGTAGGTCGGGGAGAGAGAGAGGAGAAGCTTTTATGTCAGAGGCTCGTCCAAGGCTCCTAATCAATTCTTTAGCTACTTTCTGTTTGCCACTTAAAACTTCTTGTTTTAGATCAGGAGTTAGTTTATCAATACCTTCTGAATATTCACGATCTCGATGAATTGTGCGTGGTGACACCTTAAATTCCTTTGCTAAACGATCTTGAGTCCGCTGAGCTATGCTTTGTTCGTCTGTAATTTCTTCTTGAACAGGTCTACCAGCGGCATGACGTTCATTTCGGTACTTTAGTCCTCTTAGGTAAGATGTCTGCTCAGGCGTTAGATTACGGCGTCCTAATTGATTGTTAATCATAAAGTCACGAACATCTTGCATATTCAGAAATTCGCGGACCATTACTTTGAAATCAATTGAATGATTTTTACATATCGAATATCTATTATGCCCATCAACTAATACATTGACAGGTGAATCGTTCTCGGTTCCATCGATTGTTCGTTGGCTTGTTTGCCATATTAGAAGCGAATCACGGCAACCCTCCTTGCGAATATTTGTTTCTAACTGCTCGTATTCCCCTTTTTGTAATTCTGGAATAAGGGATTGCAATTCGGGCAAAATTGTAATGCTAGCTTTTATTTCATCCAGCATACCTTGCATTAAATTGGCTGAATTCCTGTGTAGAACAGGGGAGTCCCCAGAAGCCGTTGCAAATCGTTTCATAAAACTGAAGTGAGCTTAGAGAGAATGGTTAGCAACTACCTCGTCGGCTAGAGATTGATAGTCAATAGCTCCCGTTGAGGTTGGTTTGTAATCAAAAATGGTCTTACCGACATATTGTGATTCGGCAACGGCGACGTTTTGTCGAATTTCAGTTTTAAAAAATGGTTGACCTTTCAAATTATCCCGAACCTTGCCCATTAATTCACGATGGAGTACTAATTGGGGATTGACCTGTGCTATCACAATACCTTCCACCTTTAATCTTGGATTAAAGGATTCCTGAATATCAGCAATAAGTTCTAATAGGTTGTACATTCCTTTAACAGCCGAAGCTTCTGGTTCCAGAACAACAAGAGCCCCAGTAGAAGCAACTAGGGCGGAATAAGTAAAAATGTTTAATGATGGGGGGCAATCAATTAGTATATAATCGTATTTAGTCAGCAAAGGAGCTAATGAATTTCGGAAACGTAATACTCCGCTCGGCGTTTTAATGAGTTCAGCTTCAGCCCTAGATAATTCTAAATCACTTGGAACAAGATGATAGGCATCAGATAGACTGAGCACAGGCATAGCAATTCCTGTTGTAAGTGCTTGCATCAATTGTTGATCCGGATTATGAATACCCAGACTCTGGGAGAGGTTTCCTTGGGAATCCATGTCAATTAGAAGAACGGATTGATGGCGGTTCACTAATCCCTTCCCAAGATTGATTGTAGTGGTAGTTTTCCCTACTCCTCCTTTATGGTTAACCACCGAAAGAACTGTTGCTCGGTGATTGCGAAATTCTTCGATACCGTACTGAATTAGAACAGGTTCTAATGCTCGTAAATGGGATTCTGTTAGCTTCCGCTGGCCATTTACTGCCTTTGCTAGGGTACCTGTTGGAAGGTTAGCTTCCTTGGTTAAACCTGAATGAGAGAGCGTTGGCTTCTTTTTCAGAAAAGCGCATACTTCTTCGTGAGTAAGCATAGCAAAAGGTCGGGTTTTGCCTTAAAATTATACCTTATTTGATATAAATCCATTTCTATGGTATAAAATTATACCAATTTCTCTTTTAAAAATTGGAGAAGAGAAGCATTACCCATTATTGATATTTAATAATCTATTGATTACCAACAGTTTACCCTTTAACTTTCAGAGATTGTATGAATCTTTTATGTTAAGCTTTGCTGTTGAATTTTAATAATACTGAGTTTTCATGTATGTTAATAAACTGATTTACAATAAATTAACCTTTAACTTTCAGAAATTATACGATTTTACAATTTCGATTTTACATCTATAGAACTGAAATATAAGAATAACTGACTGATAATAAATAGGTTATGCATTAACTTTCAGAAATTGTATGATTTATTTATAAGCTCAATTTCACATTCAATATAATTATATTATTTTTCTAGTTTATTGATTATCAGACTATTATATTCTAACTTTCAGAAATTGTATGGTTTGGTAATATTCTTTCAAGACTTATAAGTTTTTGAAATTATTACTTCTTTACAACTATTTGATAATCATAGACTTAATTTCTAACAATCAGAAATTGTATGATTTATTTACTGGATAAGCTCGAACTTATTTAATCATAAAATCCTGATATTCAGCATTTTATGATCTAACTTTCAGAAATTGTATGATTCGGCAAAAATCAAAAATTTCTACTAATTGTTTTTTTGCTTTTTTATTCCTTTTTCAACTTGTGTAGTTATCCACATTTTTTTATCTTTAAATACCCACAGTCAAATATTGTGAATCAATATTTTATTAAACTATTTGATTCTTTGAGGGCCTTATAACTTATTAATAATCAATAAATTATGTTACCTTATTTTCAGAAATTGTACGTTAACTTTCAGAAATTGTATTGTTACTTTCAGAAATTGTCAGAATCAACTTTCAGGGATTGTATGTTCATAAGGGTTTAACTTTCAGAAATAATCAGAGAGTTTTCAGAAATTGTATGGTTGATAAGTATTCCAATATTATACATCATGGCAGAAGTTAGTAAACGTATTGAAGGCAGAAGTAAAAGTGATAAGAACGCTAAGGTCGTACACACACTGCTCTATCAGGGAAATAGCATCACTACTGCTCGCTACGAGATGAGTGAGTTACAAAAGAATTTAATGTATACTCTTCAAGCTGCGGTACGGCCTGATGATACAAACGATACAATATATACCTTCAAAGTTCAGGATATAATGCACGATCTGGATCGAGATCCTGACAATGGCTATCGGAATCTACAGGAAGCTACAAAAGGAATGATGCAGGTTGTTTTTGAGATGTATGTGAATGGGCAGCTTGTACAGGTGAATCCCTTTTCAAGTGCTGTATATGATTACGGGAGGGGTACTATCAGCTTTCGCGTTGATCCTAATATGCGTCCTCTACTTACTGGGTTAACGGGTAATTTTACCACATTTGGTAAGGAAATGGCTATGCGTCTAACGGGGAAATATGCAAAGCGGTTATATGAAATGTTTTCTCAGTGGAAGGACATAGGTACATTTAAAATTGCTATACTTGATTTAAAGCACCGTCTAAATTTATTTGATCCTGAATCAGGAAAGGAAGAATATAATATTTCAAATTTCTTTCGATTTGTTATTGACCCCGCAGTTAATGAAATAAATCAACGGAGTGATTTATTAGTACGATTTCGCCAACATAAGACTGGTCGAAAGATTACTGACTTAACATTTACAATTAAGCGGGTTAGGCTGGAACAGGAATTATTTCTTCCAGGAATCGAAAATGACACAACACTGCTAGGGGAGAGGTTAATGTCTCGTTTTGGTCTTAGAGCAGATCAAAGAGACCGCGTCTTAGCTAACTTTGATTTAGGAGCCATTAGGAAAAAGCTTTTAGAAATTGAGAAACGAAATTCAACCAAAGCTATTGAAAACTGGGGAGCTTACACTGCAAAAGTATTTGGAGTATAGAAATTTACACTAACTAATTGAATATCAATTAGTTAGTGCCGAATAGTCAGCGTAATTTGATATTATCATTAGTATGTTTTATAGCCTACTAAAACTTGTAATTAGGCTTTATGTACCGACTAAACCTTGTATTTGCAGTCTAATGATTGTTTTTAATACCATAAAAATTGAATAAATATTATAATTAGTATAATATTTTGCTTAATGAAATAGGATATTATTAATAAAAACGCACTTAACAGTAAAGCTTTGTCGAATAAATTTGCCTCCGATCAAAACTTGTAATTGTACCCTCTAAACCTCCTTTTGTCCGCCAGAAAATTTAGGAAAAAGCTTTACAAGCGGAGAAAAAGTCTATTTGATGCCAGAAATAAGCCGATTTACTCTCAATTTAGTCGCACCTACAAAACCTCCTTTTTATACCCTACAAACCTCTTTTTTAAAGTTAATTTATTGATTTATAATGTTTTATGTTTTTTCAAATTAATGAAAAAAGACTATTTGATAATGGAAATAATTAAATCAGGCGTGTGATTTTCGAAAATTGAAATAACTGTATTGAATAATTAAGATAATTTATTTACTTTTATAGTAAATAAAAGGCTTACAGTTCAAGCTTGTAATAATGCCTAGAAAACCTGCCAAACGCAATGACGAAGCCCCCTTGGATGGCTTGCGCACCGTCCTCAAAACCCAAGCCGTTACGCTGTCTCCAGGTATCAACCAGATTAGCAATCCACCCCCAGCCGATCAACACCTAGAATACTACTTCATCCCCATGCAATTCATGACCCAGTATCAGGCGTACAACCGACCCGGCAAGCCCCTGAAAAACCTCAAACTAATCAATTATGATAAGCCCGCTATTTCGCTCTCCTTCTTTTACAAGCACAAATATTCCATTGAACGTCAAGTAATTTATGGAGACGTGCTACAGCATATCAAGAATTATCGGGATGACTTGCTAAACCGATCCCTGATGGAGCAGCTTAGCGTGGGCCAGCTCAAAGAACTTCGAGAAACGGACGAACTCCTGCGCAGGGTGAGGCAAGAGCCGGATGCCTACCAGGCCTGTTTTTCCAATTATCACCATAAATACTACTACTGGTATTGTACCTACCGTTATTTTGATGATCTGGCCAGTATGAAAACGACCACCAGTAGTGAACACTTACTCAAGCACACCGAGCGAGTTGGCCATCAGGTACATGAGCGGCTCAACATCATCTTCATTGATCCGGAGTACATTAATGAATCGGTGCCCCATGATCACAAATTAATTGACCGGGAATTGAAAAACTACCCGATTCACCTCCGACAAGGCATTACAACCCTGTATCTTCGAGAGCTTTGAGAACAAAGGTCTGCACTGCAAAACGGGGCCAAAATGAAAATAGAGAGTTAGAAAACTCAGTACTCGACGCAGCTAAGCTTAATTTAATAGGTTTACCGCCCGGCGGCCCGGCGGGTTTATTGCCTTTAAATGGGCCAAAATAGGCTGTATTCTGCTTGGTAACCAGCCAGTAAAGAAAACGGTCGTTTTCTTTACTGATCCTCAAAATCAGCATTTTTTGAGATCAGTATTGTAGTAGAGGAAAATTGTCCCTCAACTAACAGCTTCCTAGTTGAGTTCCTGTTGTTTTGTAAATTACCCAACTCCGAGATTAGCTCCCTATGCCCCCTTGCTTTGGGTGAAGGTAATTACATCTGGTCTCCCTCTAAAATTAGTTGCATTCAATACATTTGTGGGATTTGCCATGTAGAGCATACGTTGACCTTTTTTACAATTTCAGGTTTACGCACGTTATGTTTGAGTACCACGATTTTTTCACTACCCCGCCACTCGACCAGACCATCCGCAAGTTTTGGCTGTTGGACAATCACGCCAATTCCCAACCCGTACTCAATCAACATGTACTCCCCAATGGCTGCTTTAATGTGGCCTGCGTAAAGGGGGAAGGGGCGGTAATTCGAACCCGGAATGGGGAACTGACTATGCTGCCCGCTTACTATTTCTGCGGACAAGCTACCCAAAGTGTCGATGTGCTGATTCGGCCTTTTACGCAGCTACTCATGCTTCAACTTCATCCTTGGTCCCTATCGGCTTTAACCAATCAATCAGTAAAGGATATCACTGACACCGTATTACCACTGACTGACATTTTACCTCAGCTTGCTTCTTTATTCGACCAAGTTCGAACCCAAAAGGACCAAAGCAATCATTGGCCTAATGCAATGATGTCGGTAGTGGAATCGGGTTGGCTCTCTCTGTTGACCACCACGCCTCATCCACTGCTTCAGCAAGCTTGTCAACGACTCATGCAACAAAAAGGCAGTAACAGCGTCCAAGAACTGGCTCAAACTATGAACTGCTCGACGCGTTTGTTGGAGAAACTGTTTAAACACTATATTGGCCTTTCACCTAAACGCTTCTCAACGATTCTACGGGTACGAGCGGTCGTTGATGCCATCCGAAGCAAACCAGCAGACCAGTCGCTAGCCCAGGTAGCGGCTGATCACGGTTTCTACGACGAAGCTCATTTTAGTCATACCGTCAAAGAATTGATCCATCATTCGCCTGGCAGATTTGATCCCACTCACTATTTGTTACCGCTCACCAGCTCCGGCTACTAAACCGTTCGCATTTTTACAATTTCTGAACTTGAGCCCTGAGTAGCTTTGTAGCAGCATTCCTTTCTAGTATTCATTTCATGAATCGGTTTTTTCTTTGTTTGTGGCTGATTAGCCCTTACCTATTTGCTAGCGCCCAAACCAAACCAACGGATAAAGCAAAAGTGAACTACGCCTATTCCCTTTATCTACCCAAAGACTATTCCTCTACCAAGCGCAGTTATCCACTGGTCATTTACTTACACGGTGGTTCGCAACGAGGTAACGACTTAACGAAACTCAATGAGTATGGACCACCCCAACTCGTCCATCAAGGCCAGCAGTTTCCCTTCATCATCGCTTCGCCCCAATGCCCGGACGGTAAGTACTGGTCTTCCGATAATTGGTTTGACCCTTTATATACCGAACTACTAACTAGATACCGAATTGATCCTAAGCGGGTTTACCTAACGGGTATCAGTATGGGGGGGTACGGCACCTGGCAGACAGCGGTGGCTTATCCTGACAAGTTTGCCGCCATCGTGCCGCTTTGCGGTGGGTGCGATGATTCCACCCAGATCTGCCGCATTAAGCACTTGCCGGTGTGGACGTTTCATGGTACGGCCGATGATAAGGTTTCCTTCGGCCTCACGGATCGGTTAGTCAAACGCCTGCGGGCGTGCTTAGGGTCGGACCAGGTCAGATTTACCAAGTTGGCTAAGGAGGGACATGAGATTCAGTACCTCTATCAAGAAAAGAAGCTCTATCGATGGCTGTCAAAACAGCACCGATAAGATTTAGGGAATGTATATCAACCTGTTGTTACGGCTTTCTCGTCAATGAGGGTCGTTAATCAAACGTAGTATGAACCGCTTTACTGTCTTTCTGCTGTTGTGTATTGGCTTGATGCGCCTGGGCTACGCCCAAACCACTATGCCAAAGTTTGCCGCTACGGATGTAAAGGCCGATTTGAGGTATTTGTATGAAACCTTAGCGGCTTCGCATTATAATCTGTATGCGAAAACACCGAAGCGAGTCTATGACAAAGCCTACCAGGAACTGTACAATTCCATACAAGATTCATTGACGCCTTTACAAATCAATCGGTTATTTCAACCCTTTGTGGCTAAGGCTCAGCTAGGGCACTGCGTAACGGGTTACCCGTTTAAAAGTTATAACGCTTTTCTGGCGAATGGAGGCCGGGTATTTCCCTTTGATGTGCGGGTTAATAAACGGCACATGTATGTGGTCAGTAATCATACGACCGATACGACCATTCATGACGGTGATGAAATTTTAGCCCTATACGGGGTCACTATGAGTCAGTGGCTGACTCGGATCTATCGCTACTTATCCGGGGAGAACGAGTATTATAAGAACACCCTGATCGACTTGGTTGGCTTTCCCCGGCTGTTCTGGATGGTTTACGATCAGACGGGACAATTCTCCATCAAGATTAAGCGAACCGATGGGCGAGTGGTGTTTGTTAATACGCCCGGAATTCTAGCTTCTTCATATCGGGAGATTCGCAATCGTCAACCCGCTTTGTTCACCACGAGCCGCCAACTCAACTTTATTCAGACCATAGCGTACCTACGTCCTGGTCAGTTTCTCAATAGCGAATCAAGCGGAAATACATCTCGCCAAGAGACGTTTCAAAAGGGGGAGTTTATTCAGTTCATTGATTCAGCCTTTGTCCAAATGCATCGTCGAAAAATAAACCAGTTACTGATCGATCTACGGGGCAATCCGGGCGGCGACAACACCTTCAGCGATTATATGGTAGCTTATTTCGCGACTCGTCCCTTCTCGTTTTATTCCACGTTTCGAGTCAAAACCAGTGCGGTGACGAAGTCGTTTTGGCGAAACGTCACGGACTCTTCCCTAGCCACTTTAAAACGAGATATCCTCTCAAAAAAAGATGGCGAACAGTTTGCTGTTAACCAATCCCTTTACCCCAATCGAGAGGACTCATTACGCTTTACGGGTAACGTGTATGTCCTGATTGACCGGTACACCTACTCGAATGCTGCTACCACAGCCGCTCAAATTCAAGACTATAGGTTTGGCACGTTGCTAGGTGAGCCAACGGCTGAATCACCAACCTTATATGCCTCGGTTCATGAGTTTGAGCTACCGAAGACAAAAACAGAGGTCACTTACCCCAAAGCGTTTATGATCCGTCCCAGTGGAAACCAGTTATTGAGGGGTGTAACGCCTGATATTATAGTCCCTGAGAAGGTATTGATGTCATCCGACGATGTATTGACATTTGCCCTTGACTATATTCACCAAACCAATGAATAAACAAATGTTTCAGTAAAAAATAACGTCACCATTACAGGCAAATTAGTCGATGAGGGAATCCGCACCGTTAAGAAACGAAAACCAACGTTTTAGAAGACGGTGATTAAAATATCTGTCCAATCTAATCAGTCGAATACGGTCAACAGGGTATTATTAACTCATTGCAGACTTTTACGACAGCCACTACGATTATGTTATGTGACATTAACTGTAAAAGGGTATATTATTTAGCGATAATTATCATTAGAAAACGTCAAATTTTGGTCCCTACTTATAAAACTCTGCTGATTCTATTCTTCCCCTTTTTTCTATGCCATGCACAGAGTAAAGACAGTACCTACCAGGCTAAAATAGGGGCTACTGGTGTACGCATGATCACCGTAGATGGTAAGTACAAAGTCTGGACTCAGAAAATTGGGAACGGAGCCATCAAACTCCTTTTACTGCATGGAGGCCCAGCCAACACGCATGAATACTTTGAGAATTTTGTCTATTACCTACCCAACGCAGGTATAGAACTGTATTTTTATGACCAGTTAGGTTCTTACTACTCCGATCAACCAAAGGATAGTACAATCTGGAATCTGGATCGATTTGTGAACGAGGTGGAGCAGGTTCGGCTAGGCTTACAACTCGATTCAATCTATATTCTTGGCCATTCATGGGGGGCCATGCTGGGGCTTGAATATGCGGCTAAGTATGGTCAACATTTGAAAGGGTTGATTGTCTCTAACATGAGCTATTCGACCTTAAACTCGTACAATCAACGGGTAAAGTTGTATCAGGGTATTGCCAAACGAGTGCCTAATGGGTTAGTTCTGTTGGATGCCTGGTATCGTGGGCAACCCATCAGTGATTCACTGAAGCTTCAGCAAATACGGGACAAATTTCAATCCACTTATGTGATTAGGAAGATTCCAATACCCGATGCCTTGAAGAGAAACTTTGCGCACACAAATCGGGCCGATAGTAAGTACACGAAACCAGCTCAATGGGATTTTTTAAGCCGGTTGCCTAGTGTAAAAGTGACTACTTTACTGCTAGGGTCAAAGCATGACTTTATTCCGATTGAGGATTACCAAAAGATGCACAATCTAATGCCAAAAAGTGAAGTATATATCTGTCCCAATGGCTCTCATATGGCGATGTGGGACGATCCAGAACACTATTTCGCAGCTCTCCGCACATTCTTGACAGATGTACAGTCTAAGCCGCTAATTGGGACCAAAAACTAGTTGTATAAGTAGCTACATGTTAACCTGAGAGCGATCTACAGCGTTGGCGACATAACCAATACTGTAGATCGGTCTCACTACTTTCTGACTGGACTAGCCGGAAGTGCTCCTGTTGCTGAGTAACGCAAATTCATTTTGTAATCTTCACCCGGCATTCTGATCAGGTGCTTTTCGTTCACAGCCAATGTTTTCACTACTACTGTTGAATAAGCACTAGCGCCTGTCTCCTTGTCTCGAACAAAGACAATATATTCAGCTTCTTGAGTTGGTACTAGCAAGACTTCCGATGCATTATTTGGCGGCACGGCACCTGGTGTGGTTAGACCCCAGGCGTAACTGTACTTGCCAGATCCACCAATCGCTTTAGCCTGAATAAGTTGCTTGCCCGTAGCAGCATCACCACTGACCTCGGTAGTAACCTTAACTTGAGCCAGTAGAGTAGTCGAGCTGATCAAACCCATCAGAACTAGAAGGGTACGCATTGAGTGTTTCATTTTGTAACGAGTTTGGAGAAGTAAAGCTGTAAAAGGGAAATTCTTCTGTTATATAATCAACGTGGCTGTTACAAAAGTCTGAACCGGGTCAAACAGACACCAACTCTATGTAAATTAATACAAGTTGTAAGACAACCGAAGGCCGAAGCTGTTATGATTAATCTAGGGAATCGGTATGTCTTAAAACGCCCCAATTAAGAAGCAGACCTCTGAAACCCTATTTGTCTCGCGTAGGAGCGTTTCAAGAGACCCTAATTTTTTAATAACTGTCAACTCCATTTAGTAGCATACGCTGGCTATTCGGGGTGCTGCCAAGGTAAGTTTATAGTAGGAAAAATAAAGACATTTTGCTAATCTGGCATGTTATAATCAAATTTCTAACCACGGTAACCTCAGGGAAGAATCGGCACAAGGCGGATTAGGCTACCGTATTTAACTTAGAATCAATTGACCTAGTTAAGGAAAGCGTTTGGTAATTTCTTTTCTGTTATTATTGAGATGAGCTACGTTCAACGTGAAAATCAAAGCGTATGGAAAGTTATAAGAAAGCGTACATAGCCGGTGGGTGTTTCTGGGGAATGGAAGATTTATTTAGAGTACAACCCGGAGTAACCGATACGGAGGTAGGTTATATTGGTGGCGAAAATGAAAAGCCAACTTACCGAAATCATCCCGGCCATGCCGAAGGAATTGAATTGACGTATGACCCTGCAAAAACGAGTTTTAGGGAAATTCTCGACTATTTTTACAGGGTTCATGATCCATCAACAATGAATAGACAGCGAAACGACCGCGGCTTGAGTTACCGATCCGCGATTTTCATCCAGGATGAAGAAGAAAGAAAGGTGGCCGAAGAGGTAATTCAGCTCGTTAATGATTCCAAAAGATGGAGTGGTAAAGTAGTAACCACATTAGAATCATTCAGCAAATTCTGGCCCGCTGAACCTGAACATCAGGATTATCTGCTCAGGAACCCCAACGGATACACCTGCCATTTCGAGCGATTCGGGACATTTTTATGAATTAACCGCGTGGCAATAATCATGCGGAAGTAGCGATGAAAGCGCACTACTCGATCTGCTTTCATACACGACAAAAGTGTCACCGGTAGCTGCTCATCTAATGGTCAAATGGCGTGGTTAATCCTCTTTCGTTACTGGCACTAATCTCCATTTTCGCCCTTGGGGCTACCATGGTGTGGTTCGCAGGTATTCATCTGGCCAAAACGACCGACATTCTGTCCCGTCGGTTTAAACTCGGCGAAGCTCTTGGGGGCATCATTGTGCTGGCCGTGGTCACCAATTTACCCGAGATTGCTATCACAATCAGTGCAGAAACAGGCCACCGGCTGGGATTCAGCAATCTGAGCCATTTCGGCCGGTTGTTCGAAAAACACTACGGTGCTGAGCAAAAACGGTTCGCAACAGACAGGTGAATCGTATGCTACGAATAGTAGTTGACAGTTAATAAAAACAAGCCGTCTCTTGAAATACCCAAATTATGAAGCATATTCATGTAAGCTTTATTCGTCTAAGATAGGAGCGTTTTTGTGCGACGCATATTTTTGAATACCTGTCAAGTGGTCCCGTACCGCGGGGCCGTCCGTAGGTGCGACCCCACTTGACAGGTATTGAGACAAGCCGTCCAGTTAAACGCCCGCTGATGACTGGTCAGTTGATAAGCCTGGAGTAGGAAATCGTTTTGGCTATTGTCCCCCTCAAA
Organism: Spirosoma pollinicola; assembly: GCF_002831565.1. Taxonomy (NCBI): domain Bacteria; kingdom Pseudomonadati; phylum Bacteroidota; class Cytophagia; order Cytophagales; family Cytophagaceae; genus Spirosoma; species Spirosoma pollinicola. The sequence goes on from NZ_CP025096.1 coordinate 7,460,513, forward strand.
AACGAAACCCACCTATAGGTATCCACTTATTAACTACCTCAAAGAGCTTACCATCTTGGGAATTGTTACGTTTACGCAAACTTATATTGCTCGACGATTCGTGCTCCAATGAAAGCTACCCTCACTTACCTCGTCCTACTACTATCCGTTGCCTGTTCATCACCCAACCAGGGAAGGGCAACCCAAAGCCCTAATTCTAGCAAAGCAGATTCAGCATCAGTCGCTAAAGCCAAGTCCTCGCCTGCTACAGAACCCCTGAAGATTCCGCTATTCAATGATGTGGCCAGGACCCAAAAAAAACTTGCTACAATTAGCAGGGGGGGCATAAGAAACTGGCATTACGATGGGTTAGGCTGGTCGGCTTCAAGTCTTTACGAGTTTGGTTCCCCTGGCATTGGCCAGCTAAGCAATAACCTCACATTGTATCTTGAATCGTCGAGGCAAAATGAGGTGCAGACCCTGAAAGTAAAGGTTAGTATACCAAATATGAACCAAAAATCGAGAGCCCTTACCCAGTATGCATCAACGGTAGAGAAGGCATTCAAGGCTATAGGAGAACCCATACCGGATGACCTGACGACTGCGTTAAGGCGGGGCAAACCCTATGCAAAAGAGACGCCAACGATGTCAATCGAGAATAGGCTCGAAGAGGGCCAGTACAATTCGTGGGTATTGATTGTTTCTTCGTATTAACAGGCCCATTCACGGGTCCGTATGCTACGGATAGCGTTGGACAAATATTAAAACCAGCGTTTGGCGAGATAGTGTAAAGTAAGGGTAACAAACCAGCAACGACCCTTGCAAATCCGTTATCCTGTCTTCATACACACATGGACAAAACAGAGTCATTCCCTACAGGCCCGACTGTAGCTTGCTGCAACTTCTACCGTTTTGTTGCCTATTCCCTAAGTGGGCAATGCTGAACTACCGACCTGGACAGTCAACTCTCTTATTCTTGTTAGAAGGGAGCCACAAAATGTTTGACCAGAGTGCCTTTGCGGCATTTGATTAAATAGAAGGGGTACTGTTCGTTGATCCGTATCGATTCAAATAGCCCCACTTCGCCGAACTCCTCACCAATGGATTCATCGTCGTAGAAGAACATCTTTATGCCCTCAAAGACTTCGTAGTAATCTTTACTAATGAACCGACCTTGGCCGTAGGTAGGCGCTTCCTTGGAGATGGCTGCAAATACCATATAACCCCCCTTGGCCAGTTGGTTATAACAGTCTCGGATGAGTTTTGCTCGTTCGTCATTGCCTAGTAAATGAATTAAGCCGTAACAGAAAACCCCATCATACACCACCGTATCGAAAGGCATATCCGTCACCGAACCTTGATGAATTCTCATCTTGGTTCCATAATGCTTTCGGCCTATTTCAATCGCCGTCGGTGAGATTTCGATACCGGTTACGGTCATACCGTTTTGTAGGAAAATCTGTGCGTTACGACCGTAGCCAATGCCGGGTACCAAGATGCTTTTTAGGGCTTTCTCTAAAAAAAAATCGTTTGTCAACACCGCTGAGTGGGCCGGTTCAAAGCCCCACATGGCTTGCTTTTGTTTAAAGTTAACTTCCCAGATTTCGGCCATTTAGTTACAAATTTTATCCTCTAGTATTTCGCACCGGTAACCCAGTCGGTTTACGGCTTCTAGGATGCTTTGAGCATCAATAGCCTTCCCTTCGGCTCGCAGGACAGTATGACGACAAGGAAAATGGGTTCCCTGTTTGGAGTCGTCTAAATCCAAATTGAACCTCAAGTCGGCAAAGTTGGCCTTAAGCAGGCTTGTCGTTCGCTTTACCTGCTTGGCTTCGTCAATATTGGTTATAAATACCTCTACCATACATCTGCTGCTTCGTTTTAGCTTATAAGCTATATGGAGGCTACGACGGCTTCTATATAGTCCTACTGATTTTTACGGTTAAAACTGCTCAGTAGCCAGTTCATTATTAACCATGACACCGGCTAGGTTCCCGCTGAACACAGCACTGGCGACGGTTCGCATCATATAACCTGAATCACCACAGGCAAACACACCCGACAGGGTGGTCTTTTGAAACCCATCCACTTTGATCTGGCCCTGTTCGGTCAGTTCACAGCCTAGTGAAGCCGGTATATCCGAGTGCTGCACAAAGGGGACACTGCCATACGCTACATCGAAAGCCAGCTTCTTGCCGTCCTCAAAAATGATTTGTCTGAGGTGGCCGTTTTGATGCTCGATTTCCGTAATCTTTGCGTCAATAACCTTGATTTCGTGATGCTTCAGTTTAGCCATCTGCTCGGGCTTGAAGTCGGCTTTGCCCGACGTCAAAATGGTGAGTTGAGGGGTCAGATTAGAGACTAGTGAGGCCAGGTGAAACGCCCGGTCTCCGTTGGCAATCATCGCCGTATTTTGGCCGCGATATTCGTAGCCGTGGCAGTAAGGACAATGAATGACTGAAATTCCCCAGCAGGCCGCAAAGCCCTTGATGTCGGGCATGATGTCTTTCATACCCGATGCAAAGACGAGTTTCGTGGCCTGAAATGATGAATTGGACTGGGTTGTAATGACGAAACCGTTATCGATTTTCCTACCACTGATGGCTAGGTCATGGAGGAATTTCACCGTATTGTAGGCCAAGACTTGAGCCTTGGCTTTCTGGGTAATCACCCCCGGCTCTTGGCCATCTTGCGTGATGAAATTATGCGACTGGGGCGTCTGTCGGTTGCAGGGTAGTCCACTATCGATGATGAGCACATTCCGCAGTGAGCGGCCCAGGGCCATTGCTGTGGAAAGCCCAGCATAGCTTCCCCCGATAATGATTACATCATAACTGGTATTAGTCATACGATCTACTCTAGTAAAGGTTGATAAGGGCCGTGATGCTGCCAATGCAGCGAGGGTGGCACTCCCCCTCTGATGACTTCTCAACGGGTCAGTTTTGCCAAGACTTTTGACAAAAGTAGAAAGGATTTTTGTTAATGCAACAGTGTTGCATTAATTATTGCGATAGATTTGCATTAGTATGATCAGAAGACACACGCCCGCCAAAGAAGCGGTACTTGCGGTGCTTAGCTCGACGGCCAAGGCCATGAGCCAGGATGCGATTGAACGCAGGATCGGCATCGATGTTGACCGAGCTACCATCTATCGGGTGCTCAACCGGTTCTATGAAGATGGTATCGTGCACAAGATCGTGGCTGAGGATGGTAAACAGTATTTTGCCGTCTGCCAAAAATGTGAGGGCCCGAACGAGCCCCTTCCTCATTTTCATTTCCGCTGCACTCAGTGTGAAACCATCCAGTGCTTACCCATACCGGTTCAGTTCACCTTGGCCGAGGGTTACCAGGTAGACCATGTCAATTGTGTACTGACTGGCGTATGTAAGGATTGTCAAGAAGATGCATTTAATTTACACTAAGTCTCCTACAGTCTGTCCGTCTTCTAAAACGCCCTCATTAAAGATTCATACACATGAAATTACCTTAGTCTCAATTAGGAGCGAATTATGAAACAATGATATTTACTATCTGTCCAACGCCATCAGTAGCATACGATTGGTAATTCGGCTTGTTCGTAGGTAAGAAATAGAGGTACTTAGTTGGAACGATAGCTTCTTTCGGTACTACTATCGGCTGAGTTGTTACTATAGTCAATAGGTATTCTATTAATTGTTACTATATTTACCCATAGTAATAAGTAGCATCCGATAACCGATATCGACTTGATCGTCACTCGAGTTCTATGCCTACTGTTCGTCGCTCTAGGGTTCGCCCAGCTAAGCAAAGCACAGTCGCCCACCCGCAGGTTTTCCTACCTGACCACCAATCAGGGACTCTCCCAGAATAACGTCACCTGCATCCTCAAGGACCGAAAAGGCTTTATGTGGTTCGGTACCCGCGATGGACTCAATAAATTCGACGGGTATACCTATACCCTGTATCGAAATGATCCCCTTAAGCCCACTAGTCTGAGCCATAGCTATATTCATGCCCTGCTGGAGGATAAACAGGGCCGATTGTGGGTGGGTACCGATGATGGGGGGCTTAATTTATTTGATGCCAGCACCGAAACCTTTACCAACTATCAGCATAGGCCGGGTCGACCAAACAGTCTGGCGCACAACAAGGTCATGGCCATTGCTCAGGATGCCGGGGGCTTCCTGTGGATCGGCACGGGGGGAGGGGGGCTGGATCGGTTTGATAGTCGACATAAAACGTTTACTCATTTTATCCATCAACCCCAGCGACCGGGTAGTTTAAGCCATGATCAGGTCAGTTCCGTCTTTATCGATAAAATGGGCGTCATCTGGGTGGGTACCCTGGGGGGCGGTTTGAATAAACTGAATCCATCGACGGCCTCCTTTACGCATTACAGTCATAATGCAGCCGATGCCCGCTCCCTGAGTCAAAATCGGGTAACCTCCTGTCTGGAAGATTCCAAGGGCCGCTTCTGGGTGGCGACGGAAGGAGGATTGAACCAGCTGGACCGGGTAACGGGCCTTTGTACCCGCTTTTTACAGGGCACGAGTTTGCTGAGCCATAATGATGTGAAAGCCCTGGCCGAAGACAACACCCATACCCTATGGATCGGCACCCAAAATGGAGGGATTAATCTGCTACACCCCGATGGTCGCTTTTCCTATTACGCCTATCAGGTCGACAATACCGGCGGACTTAACAGCGGCTCCATCTATTGCTTGTATCGGGACGCCATCGGTACCATGTGGATTGGTACCTATTCGGGGGGCGTCAATAAGCTTGATGTAACCCCCTTGAAATTTGACCTCTACCAACGGACCCGCCTCAACACCAATAAGCTGAGCAATAATAATATTTTGACGGTGCTACAGGACCAAGGGGGGGATTTGTGGTTGGGCACCGATGGGGGCGGGCTCAATCGACTCAAAAAAGGAGGGTCGGTTTTTAGGGCTTACCAAGATATCAGTCGGCTGGCCGCTTCAATGAGCCGCAACTTTGTCCTTACCCTGTATGAAGACCGGCATAAACAACTCTGGACGGGTAACTATAAGGGGGGGCTAACGTTATTGGATCGGGCCACCAATACGTTTAAGCCGAAGGGAAATTTAAGTCCGGTAAGTATAAGTGCTATTCTGGAGGCCCGCGATGGGATGATGTGGCTGGGCACCTTCGAAGAGGGCTTGATTCGCTACGACAAAACGACAGGTCAGCTAACCAGGTACCCCGCCCGGCCGGGGCAGACGGGCCAACTCAACAACCAAACCATCACGGCCCTGTGGGAGGATCGGGCCGGTAACATTTGGCTGGGGACTGATGGCGGTGGCATCAATGTGTTCCATCCGTCTCAGCAGACCTTTACCCAGTACGTTCAGGACAGGAGTAAGCCCCACAGTCTGAGCAATAATCGGGTCAACTGTCTGTTTGAAAGCACCAGGGGACAACTTTGGATCGGTACCAGCGGGGGGTTGAACCGATTTGACCCGCGCACCCAATCGTTTTTAGTTTACCGCCAGAAAGATGGATTAGCCAACGAAGTTATCCAAAGCATTCTGGAAGATAAGCGGGGCGTACTGTGGCTAGGCACCAACAAGGGCCTGATTGGCTTTGATCCCCTCACGCACCGCATTCGCAACTATGATGCCCGTGATGGCTTACAGGAAAGCCCTTTCAACCGGATGGCCGCTTTTCAAAGCTCGAGTGGCCAACTTTTTTTTGGGGGTTTAAGCGGGCTAAATAGTTTTTATCCCGACAGCCTGCGGGACAATCGGTTCATCCCCCCCGTCTACATTACGGATTTCCAATTGTTCAATAAATCAATTCGAATGGGCGATGAGCAAACCTTATTGACCAGGCCCATCAGTGATACCCGTGATATTACCCTTTCCTACCAGCAATCGGTACTCTCCTTCGAATTCGCGGCCCTGAATTACACCGTATCGGAGAAGAATCAATATGCCTATAAACTGGAGGGTTTTGATCAACACTGGATTCAGGCGGGTACTCAGCGCAAGGTAACCTATACGAATCTGGATCCGGGCGACTATGTATTGCGGGTAAAAGCGGCCAATAACGATGGGGTTTGGAATCAGCGGGGAACGTTTGTTAAGCTCCATATTATTCCACCGGTTTGGCAGACGGGTTGGTTTAAAAGTTTGGTAATCTTGTTGCTGTTGGGTAGTTTGTACGCCCTGTACGGTTGGCGGATCAAGGGTATTCAGGCCCGGCAAGTCACTTTACAAAACCAGGTTAACGAGCAAATCCGCCAGACGACCCAGCAAAAACAAACCGAACTGGTTCTTCAGCAATCATTGGAGCGGGAGAAAGAACTCAATCAACTTAAGTCCCAGTTTGTAGCCACCGCCTCGCACGAGTTTCGTACTCCCCTAACCACCATCAGTAGTAGTGCTCATCTAATCAGCATGTATCTGGCCAAACCACAGCATATCGCTACGCCTGCCATTGAAAAGCACCTGAAAGTGATTGCCCGGCAGGTTAAAAATGTAGACGAGTTATTGACTGACCTACTCACAATGGGCACGATCGAAGCGGGGAAAGTGACCTCCCAGCCGCGCTGGGTTGACATCAGCGGTTTGTGCCAGCAAGTCATAGCGAGCCATTTTAGTCACCAGCGGGACGGCCGGGTGGTCCAGCTTTCGGTGCAAGGTGTAGCCTATACGACGTTCCTGGATGAAAAGTTGCTGGGGCATACGCTGATCAATTTGCTGTCTAATGCCTTTAAGTACTCCCAAAGTGACCCGCACTTAGTGCTTTGCTATACAACCGAAGCGGTCATGATTCAAGTCATTGATTGGGGTATTGGTATCCCGGCCAGCGATCTTTCATCCTTATTCCAGACCTTTTTTCGAGCGGGTAATACTGAAGGTATTCAGGGTACGGGTTTAGGACTGGTCATTGCCCAGCAGTATGTGGCGCTCCAAGGAGGCACCCTAACGGTTCAGAGTGAAGAAGGTATTGGCAGCACGTTCACTATTGTTTTACCTAATGGGACTTCCGGGTCAAAACAGGATGCTAAACCCACCTAAAGTATGGCTTTAAGACCAGCAGGTCAGAGGGAAACGCTAAACGCCCGTTTAATGAAGTAGACAAATGAAGGCCCCTTCGTCTCAAGGGCGAGCGTTTAGCGAGACATGCAATTTTAGTTCAAACCTCGATACTCAATCGGCGAAACCCCCACTTTTTGTTTGAAGAACCGGGTAAAATGTTGAGGATACTTAAACCCTAGTTCATAGGCTATTTTGCTCACCGATTTACTGGTGTCGAACAGCCGCTCTTTCGCTAGGTCAATCAGATGCAGTTGGATGAATTCCAGGGCCGACTTCCCCGTTTCCTTCTTGATCAGATCGCCGAAGTAATTGGGCGATAAGTTCAGCGCCTGGGCGAAGTAGGCGACGGTGGGCACGCCCTCGGTACCTAATTTTTCGCCGAATAAGTACTCGTTTAGTTCCGCTTCGAACTGCTCCAGGATGCCGTGATTCGCGTGCTCCCGAGTGATGAATTGCCGATCATAAAAGCGCAAACAGTACTTCAAGAGCAATTCCAGGTTCGCCACGATCAACTGCTTACTGTGGCGATCAATGTTTTGGCTGACTTCGCTGGTTATATTATCAAAGCAAGTTATCACGACGTCCCTTTCTTTGTCGGAAAGATGCAAAGCCTCATGAGACTGGTAACTGAAAAATGAATAATCGTGGATCTGTTTACCCAGACTGGTGCCTTTTATCAGGTCGGGATGAAAGACCAGGGCCTTCCCATACGGTTGATGCGGTTCCCCTTCCGGCTCATTGGTGATGATCTGCCCAGGCCCGAAAAAGACCATCGTTCCTTCGGCATAATCATAATACTGGTTGCCGTACCGCAGATCACCGCAGTTCGTCTCTTTAAGGATAATGGCGTAAAGGCTGAGCGTAAACTTCTCCCGGAGAAGGGGCTTCGACTGATTAAAATCAACCAGACTGATGAGCGGATGCTGGGTTCGATTGTTGAACCTATCCGCATATTTTTTGATCGTGTCATAGTGGATCATGGGCGATGTTTTGGTCAAATCTACAGACGAAAATCGGGCTTAGGTAGGCTACCTGTAAAAGTGGTAGGCAAAACCGTAAAATGTATAAAACAGCGTACGTTGGCACAGGGTACCTTTGCACCCTACTGAAAAAACTGTTTCGCAAACCCCTGTCAATGAGACTACCGGGTGATTCGACAGTTCGTTTAGGAAACATCATTCCATTCAACGCTATGAAACCAACCCAGATGCTGCTACTGCCGTTAATGCTGGTTTTCCTCCGTATCCTGGCTTGCAAAACCGACGATCCCATGACCCAGCAGAACCCCATTCTGCCAGCCGGCAATACAACGGCTGCCAACCCCAGAATCCATCCCGGCGATGTCGTATGGTTCAAACCTAACGAAAAGCATTGGCATGGTGCTTCGCCAACGAAGGCCATGAGCCACCTAGCCATTCAGGAAGAGGTAAACGGTGAGGTGATAACCTGGCTGGAGAAAGTAAGTGAGCGTGAGTACGCAATTTGACCCCAACATGACAACAATTTTTCAACGGATGCGGGCTGGTGAACCGCTCCGGAAAGATGATCCTGACTATGCCCGGTTTAGCGAGGTCGTGGCCCGTACCATTCGGTTATGCGTCCGGATGAACGCCACGGCCACCAAGCTGGATCAGGTTCGCAGCCAGTTGAGTGCCATCATTGGTACTGAGATCGACGAATCGACAACGATTTTCCCTCCGTTCTATACCAACTTTGGTCAGTTCATTCGCTTGGGCAAAAACGTCTTTATTAATCATACCTGTTCGTTTCTGGATAGTGGTGGGATTACGATAGAAGACGATGTGCAGATTGGTCCCAGCGTCAAGCTCACGTCCGAAAATCACCCGCTAGACCCCGCTGATCGCAAAACACTCCTTCTGCGACCTATTCTGATCAAACGGAATGCCTGGATTGGTGCAGGTGCCACCCTTCTGGCGGGCGTTACAGTTGGCGAAAACGCGGTGGTTGCCGCCGGAGCTGTCGTCAGTCGGGACGTACCACCCAACACGGTCGTTGCCGGCATACCGGCGAAGGTGGTGAAGACCCTATAAATGAAGCAACAGAAAGACAAACGAAACGATCATGGAAAATTCAATCGACAACCAGATAACCCACATCACCAGTCGTCCGGTGGCCAGGCCGCAGCTTGCCGGCCGGGCATTTAACCTGCTGTTCGTATTCATCGTCTTAGCCCTCTGGCCTGATTTGGCTTCAGGCCAGACAACGAACACCGTGACCGGTCCGCAGGCAGCGAAAAAAGGTCCTGCTGACACGTTTACGGGAACCGTTTGGGTGACGAGCCTGGTCCCCAATGACTCGATCTTTACGACTATTTCGGGCAGTGTCGCCTTTGAGAAAAGTGCCCGCTCGCACTGGCATTCTCATCCGGCCGGGCAAATCCTCATTGTTACGGATGGGATCGGTTACCACCAGATCAAAGGGGAGCCCAGGCAAGTGATTCGCAAAGGCGACGTCGTGAAATGCCCGCCTAATGTAGTTCATTGGCACGGAGCCAGTCCCAACAGTAAAATGACCCACCTGTATATCATCCCAAACACCGAAAAAGGGATCGTCAAGTGGCTACTGGCCGTCACGGATGCGGAATACAATCAAAAATAAGCCGTTAGTCCATTTTCAGTCAAACCAATCGAGTTCACTCCGTTTACCCATGAAACAGTACGCCTTACTCGTTTTATTGACTGGACTTTTGTCCACCACCAGTCAAGGTCAGCAGGCGCTGACTAGAGAGCCTCCGCTCGTTTCTCCTGAAATCCATGACAACCATTCGGTAACGTTCCGGCTAAAGGCGCCAACGGCTACGACGGCTACCATGTCGGGTAACTGGATGCGCAGTGAGGGATTCGCTCGTCCTTCCGCAACGATGCAAAAAGGAGCGGATGGAATCTGGTCTTATACCACGGACGTTTTGTCACCTGAGTTCTATACCTACTCCTTCACCGTGGACGGGTTGAGAGCCATTGATCCTAACAATGCCCATGTCATCCGGGATGTTGCCAATGTGTCGAACGCGCTGCTGATTGATGGAGAGTTCGCCAATCTGTACAAAGTCAATGACGTGCCTCACGGATCAGTGAGCCGTCGCTGGTACAACTCACCCGGTAATACGAAGCGTCGTCGGATTACTATTTATACCCCGTCTGGCTATGAAATGGGCAAAGAAACGTATCCGGTACTGTATTTGATGCATGGGATTGGGGGCGATGAGGAAGCCTGGATGGGTTTAGGCAGAGCTTCCCAGATTTTAGATAACCTGATTGCCCAGGGAAAAGCAAAACCCATGATCGTGGTCATGACCAATGGCAATGTGTCGCAGGATGCTGCGCCCGGTGAAGGAAGTGATGGGTATACGAAACCCAGTTTTATGCTACCCCAAACAATGGATGGCAAATTTGAAGAAACCTTCGGGGATATACTCACCTTCGTGGACAATAATTACCGGACCCGGAAAACCAAAGCCGGGCGAGCGATTGCCGGGTTATCTATGGGCGGATATCACACCGCTTACATCTCGCAGAACTACCCAAACACCTTCGACTATATGGGCTTATTCTCTCCCGCCCTTAACAATAAACCGGAAGATCATCCCCAGTCACTGGCGTATCAGAAGCTGGATTTAAAGTTAAAAAAGCAGATGGACAATGGCTACAAATTATACTGGGTGGCTGTTGGCCGGGATGATGTCCCCATCTTACTGGCTGGTATTGGGGACTTCCGAAAGAAAATGGACACGATTGGTATGACGTATGAATTTAAAGAAACCGATGGGGGCCACACCTGGCCAAATTGGCGTAAATACCTGACGGAATTTGCACAAAAAATTTTTTAACTAAACATCGGATCACCATACTGGTATGTGCTACTAGCAATTCATTTCAATCTGATAGAATCATGACGATTTTACGTTTTATGACCTTTAGTCTGGACGTTTTTTTGACGGTAACCAAGTACCAGGAAGGTTGTCGCAAACTGGCTTTATTGCGGCTAGAAAAACCGCTCAATTAAGTGGCGCACGAATTGTCGTATGCTACGGGTAGCCGTTGACAGTTATTAAAACGAGCCATCTCCTGAAATGCCCAATTAATGAAGCAGATACATGAATAATCCTTCGTCTCAGGAAGGAGGATTTAATGAGACAGTGAGTTTTTAATAACTGTCAACTTCAGCCAGTAGCATACGCTCGTTAAGTTGGTAAGTTTCGTGTCCGGATTTTTAGGACCATACCCTTATACTGCCGATGAATAAATTGAACAATTTAGCTGTGGGTCATATGCTTACCTTTCTCAGCAACTAACTTCTTTCTGCTAATGCGCCATATATACTCCTTCTGTTTACTGGCTTTTTGGCCCGGCTCACTAGTGCTGGCCCAAACGAACTACCTCGTCCTCAAAGGCAATTCATACTCACCCGGCGCTTACAATATACTGATAGGGCACTTTGCAGGCAACACGGAAATGCCGGGTCAAGGTAATGTATTTGTCGGCGCTCAGGCGGGCCCCCAAAACTCAACTGGGACGCTCAATGTGTTTACGGGCTATCAAGTGGGTTACAGCAATACGACGGGTTCCAACAACGTCTTTTTGGGCTCGTGGGCAGGCTACAGAAATACGGCGGGTAATTATAATGCTTACTTGGGCAATCAGGCGGGTTATAATAGTACGACCTGCCAGTTCAATGCCTTCGTGGGCAGTGATGCGGGCTATAAAAACACCTCCGGCGGGTTGAATACCTTTTTAGGCTATCAGTCTGGCTATAACAATACCATTGGTGGGAGCGACACATTCGTCGGCTACCGAGCGGGCTATGCCAATACGACCGGCTTGTACAACACGTTTGTCGGCTATCAGGCAGGCTATAACACCACCACGGGCAGCAACAACATCATCATTGGCCCCAACTCAGGTACGGCCATCACCACCAGTGATGAGAATGTACTCATGGGCTACAATAGCCAGGCCGAGGATGGGCTGCACAACGCCACCGCGATTGGTGCGGGTTCCCGAGTGGCCATCAGCAATGCGCTGGTGCTGGGCAGTGGGGTGAACGTCGGTATTGGCACCTCGGCGCCAACTGCCAAACTGGAGCTCGTGAGTGAGTCACCCCATGAAAGCGGCCTTCGACTAACGAACCTGACCAGCCAAAGCCCACCTACTGCCCAGACCGACCAATTCTTGAGTGTCAATCAGCGGGGAGAGGTCATCAAAGCCCGTTATCAGCTTAGAATCAACAACGCTACCGAATGGAGCGACAAGGTATTCAGCCCGGCTTATCCGCTTCGCTCCCTCTCCTCAGTAGCTTCCTATGTGGGCCAACATGGTCATTTGCCGGGCCTTCCTTCCGCGCAGGAGGTCGTTCAACAGGGAATGGATCTAACCAGGCTGAACACCCTGCTGTTAGAAAAGATTGAAGAATTAACCCTGTACAGTATTCAGCTTGAGCAGAAAGTGAATAGACTTGACGAACAACAGGCCCAAGTGAATGAATTGAAGAGCCTTGTCAAGCAGCTTCTGGATAAGAAATAGAAAGCTACATCAGCACGCTTAGCTAGCCGCAACTATCAATCAGGTGAACTGGACTGGCTACGTTAAACTAAACCGTAAAATCATGCTTACTTTCGTGCCCGCTTAAATGTAGCACGTTCAACAATTAATTCTGATGTATTGGTGGAAGAAATCAGACGTTGAGAAGGTGTGTCCTGGACAGATCCCAGAAAATAGGCGTTTGAGGCCTTTAAAGCGGTAGATGACCTGCTTTTGACGCCGGTCCTGGCAATTGGCTGCGAGTAGGTAAGCCGGAAAGAAGCAGACACCTGTAAGCTCACGTGTCTCGCATAGGTGCGTTTGTTGAGCATGTACTTTTTAATTATCTGTCCAACGCTATCCGTCGCATACGTTCAGGTTCAGTACCTTTCTGTTTACAGACTCTATCGTTTTTCCGCCGTCAGATAAAACTGATAGGCTTTCTGCCGGGTTCGCTTCAACCGCATCTTAACGGCGCTTTCCTGAAGACCCAGCTGCTGGGCAATCTGTTGGATGGACAGCCCCTGCTGGTATTTTAGGCGAAGCAGACTTGCCTCCATAGGCGAGAGTTGCTGGAGTGTTTGGGTAAGCAGTTGCAAGCGCTCTTCCAGGGGTTCCTGCTCGGCTGGATCGGCGAACTGATAAGCCTCCTCAACGTCCAGGTTTGCCATCGGCAATCGCTTGGCGACTTTAATTTGATCCAGGCAATAGTTGAAGGATATCGAGTAAAGCCAGGTAGAAAACGTGGATTTCTCCTGAAACCGATCCAGTCGGTCGAAGGTGCGGATAAATATATCGTGGGTATAATCCTGGGCTTTTTCCGAGTCTTTGGTCATGGATAAACAACGATTATAGACTTTCCCCACATAGCGGCTATAAAGCTCTTCAAAGCAGGCATTGGGATTGGTGGCGAACTGCTGGCGGATCAGGTCTTCGTCGTTAAGTTTGGTTTTCATCGTCTCGGTAGTGAATAAAAATTCTGGGTATCAATAAGTTTCTGATTGGCGTTTATTGATACAAATTTGTTTCTATTGACTGCCCGTTGAGAACTTGATTCGATGAACTGACTGTTTTGCCCGTTTTTCGGTATGAATTACCGAAATATACAGCCGAAAGGGAGTATAAGCAATTGAAATACAGGTGATTATATATTAATTAGATCATATGAATAGGGGGCATATTAATAATGCAAACTATTCATTAAACCAGAAAAAAGGGTGTTTCTCCCATTACTAATAGCCTCACTATTCCTTTTCATTGTACTGTCGAAACTCTTGCTCTAAGCCCAAACTTGTTTAGTGCAGGATCTTAACCTGTTGTTCCACACTAAATTAAAGGGCAATGAAACCTGTTGATCCAAAAGCTTTCGCTACCGACCGCATTCTTAAGAACCTTCAGGGTAATACGATAAAAGGCCATGGACGTGAACACACAACCCATATTTTTATCCATTTTAACGCCAATTGTATTCCTGCGGTAAAAGAATGGGTACGATCCTTTGCAGAAGATAACTTGACCAGTTCCAAGAAGCAATTAGAAGAAAGAGAAGCTTTCAAGAAGGAGGATAAGCCTGGTGGTTTATTCTCCGCCCTTTTCCTGTCAGCCGCTGGATACAAGGCGCTGGGATTTACCGACGTACAAACAAAATTCAGCGATCCGGCCTTTAAAGCTGGTCTGAAAGCCCGCCGTACACAAACCAATGATCCTACAACCAATAAATGGGAGGAGGGCTACAGGCACGAATCTCATGCCATGATTTTATTGGCCGATGATGATCCGAAACGTATGGGTAATTTCACCAAAGTCTTGCTCGACGTACTTGATAAATTTAGCCGAATCGATGTAGTCGAATATGGCGACGCTATTCGAAATTCAGCCCTTGCAGGAATCGAACATTTTGGTTACGTCGACGGCACAAGCCAACCGCTTTTCTTAAAAGATGAAATCGAATCTTATGAACAACTTCATGGGGTCACACTTTCTCCTCCATCTCCTAATCTAAAATTTGATCCTTCTGCCGACACTAATTTAATTCTGATTCCTGATCCTTATGTAACACCCCATCCTGAAAAACCATCTTTTGGCAGTTATTTCGTTTTTAGAAAATTGGAACAGAATGTACGGGCATTTAAAGAAGCGGAAGAAAAAGTTGGAAAGAAGTTGTTCCCTAACTTAGGAGACGAATCGAAACGGGAACTGGCTGGGGCCTATCTTGTCGGCCGTTTTGAGGACGGTAGTCCAGTACTAATGGATGATGAAGATTCTATTCTGAATAGTGCAAGTTTTAACAATTTCGATTACAGCAATGATCCTAGCGGAGGTCGCTGTCCTCATTTTGCCCATATCAGGAAGGCAAACCCAAGAAGAGATGCGTTCGATAAATCTAAAACTATGGCACGGCGTGGTATTCCATTTGGCCACCGAAATGTGGATACAGAATTGGACCCTATTGCCAAACAAACGCCTGAAAGTGGAGTAGGTTTACTGTTTATGAGTTATCAGGCAAGTATAGAAACCCAGTTTGAGTTCATTCAGCAATCTTGGGCAAATAGTGCCGGTTTCCCTACTGGTGGCACAGGTATTGATCCTATAATTGGCCAGTCTGCTGCTGGTGCACCATCATCCGAACGCACCTACAAACTTCCTCAAGCGTATGGCACTCCTGTACCTGGTGTTGAGGCAACTTTTGATCAATTTGTAACCATGAAAGGGGGCGAATATTTCTTCGCGCCAAGTATTACTTTTCTTAAAAGTCTAGTTTAACTACTGATTGTCAGAGGCCCGTTGATTGTTCTCAATTTCAGTCACTCATCAAATGTTTCCCGCTGCGTAAACTAAATTTGTTGACGTGTAAAATAGTCTGGACATTTTACACGTCAACTTTCAGATGTACAACTGTAACTGGAAATTGAGGGCACAAACAAACTCATGCATACTAAAACGGCGATGAATTATATGTCGACTTATTTATTAGTCGCTGGACCTTCACCCGCTGGAACAAATGGCCCTTAGCCGTTCGGAAACCCGACGCATTCAATTCGTCCGCAATTTGCTGTAAAGTTTTCCCTTGATGTAAATATTCTTTGATGGTCAGCAAGGCTAGCTGATTATGTTTGTTGGTGAGCGCTTTTTGCTTAATGGCTTCCACCCCTATCTGTTGCGCTTGTGGCGTCAGATTCTGGGGTGAGCCTAAGACAAAGCCTTGTTGCTTCTTAACGGCTAAGGCCTTTCTGGTGCACTCGCCGATCAGCTCCCGTTCATGGTGGCCCAGCGTAGCGAAGATGCCGATGGTCAGGGTGTTGGCGTCCGGCATATCAACGCACTGGAAATTAACACCTGAATCTCACAGGGGTAAAAATGAACGAGGCATTACGGCTCAACCGGTCGAGGTCAGGAGCCGAAGAAAATAAGCGGCATGGTAGGCGATGTAGTTAGGAAGCTCAAGTCCTGATTGGTAGTTTTATAAACCTTCGCACTAATACCTAAATGTGTATTTGTGTGAAAAGGGTGGGTGAATTAAAAAAAGTACAGCACAGATAGATCTAAAGAACACGGTCAGCCATTATCTTCATAACATCCCTGTATCTATACAATTCCAACCCTAATTGCGTGTGGCCAGTTGTAAAAGAGCTGTAGCATCTCGTTAAAAGAGCCTTTTTCGATATTTAGACACGAGCCGCTAACTGGCTAACTACCTTTTCCAAACGTTACTTCCCTAAGTACGAAAACTATATAACTAGGCTAAATAAATTTGCTTGAAGTTAACCTAAACCTAAGGCGAAGTAAGGCGTTAATTCGTTACAGTAGTCAAATGAACATGCACTATGAATCGCTCCTTGTTTTGGCTGGCGTTACTGATCGTTGCGGCTCCCACCTGTATCGCCCAACGGGTGATTTATTCGAGTCAACTGATTTCGCAATCCTACCAGGGGCCTGCCATCAAGAAGATTCGTGCCCCAGGAAGATTTTCCTCAACGATTACGGTGAAGTATACCGATGGCCGCAAACAGATTATCCCCAGAGACAGCATCTGGGGCTATGAAGACGCGCGGGGTCGGTTGTATCGCAATTACAAGCGTGAGTTCTACCGAGTGACGGCAGTCAGCGATTTGGTTCGCTACGTCGTCACGCGCTCTAATGGCCGGGGTGTGGTCAACACCCGTTACTTCAGCCGAGACTTTGACAGTGCGCTGTATTGGGGTAAAGCCAAGGCCCGCCGTGATTCTAGCCAAGCACTTTAGTGGCTATCAAAAGAAAACCCATTCAATAGGGTTGTTCTTCTTCCCAATCCCGTATGCTAGGGATAGAAGTTTACAGTTAATTGAACAAGCCGTTTCTTGAAATGCCCCTTCGTCTCAATTGGGAGCATTTAGCGAGATGCTGAAACACAGTCGGTTTCTGTACTTCTTCCCGATCTATTTTACCAACCCAACAGGTCACCAGCCACTTAATGGCTCCGGCATTGACGCTTTATGAGTAGATTTGCCTGCACTGGAAAGCTCCATTAGAAGGATGCTTTTCAAGCACCTATTTACCTATGCAATCGATTACTGCCCTGTTGACCCAAAAAATAGCTAACGCTTTTCTTGCCTGTGGATATGACCAAGAGTACGGCACTGTTGTCTTTTCCAAAACCTCGTTTAGTCAATTTCAGTGTAATGGCGCACTGGCAGCCGCCAAACGGCATAAGCGTAATCCAATGGACATCGCCCATGAGGTTAAAGCAACGGTAGGGCAACAAGCGTTTTTTACCGTTGATGTCGTCAATCCAGGATTCATCAACCTAAACCTAGCCGATGATTTTCTAGCCGGCTATTGTTCTCAGATGCTCCAACTCGACCAGTTGGGTTTTGAGCCGAGTGTCAATCCGCTCTCCATTATCATTGATTACGGGGGACCCAACATTGCCAAACCCCTACACGTAGGCCACTTACGATCCGCCATTATCGGCCAAGCCATCAAAAACACGGCGCGCTTTATGGGCCATACCGTCGTTGGCGACGTTCATCTGGGGGATTGGGGCTTGCAAATGGGCATGGTCATGGCCATGTTCATCAAAAGCGATGAGCACTTGGCCTCATTAATCAATCAGAATCGGACAGAGAACCTAATAGTTTATCCAATCGCCATCCAGGATCTGGAGACGATTTACCCTCAAGCCAGTGCGTTAGCCAAACAAGACAACTTGTTTTTAGCGGAATGTCGACGGATTACGGCCGAACTACAAAAAGGAAATGAGACCTATACGGCTCTGTGGCGTAACATTGTCCGTACGTCGGTGGCCGATCTAAAGAAAAATTACGCCAAACTGAATGTCGACTTCGAGGAGTGGAAGGGGGAAAGTGATAGCCAACCCGTCATCCCATCAATGGTCGACGATCTGAAACAGCGGGGTTATGCCTACCCCAGTGAGGGGGCGTTGGTGGTTGATGTCGCTTTACCCACGGACACCTCCCCGATTCCGCCCCTCATCCTGTCAAAGTCAGACGGCGCTTCACTTTACAGTACGACCGACTTAGCCACGATTATTCAACGAAAGAGCCAGTACGAACCAGACTATATCCTGTATGTGGTTGACAAGCGGCAAGACACTCATTTTCAGCAAGTCTTCCGCTGTGCGGATAAGGTAGGCCTTACCCAGCCGGACTTAAGGCTTGAATTCATTGCCTTTGGGACCATGAATGGCAAAGATGGCAAACCCTTCAAAACCCGCGATGGCGGGGTCATGAAGCTAAGTCTGCTGATTGATTTGATTGTGGCCGAGTCCCAAACTCGCCTACAAACTGTCAGCACCTCCACGATCAGCGCGGGAAGTGAACAAGCGGCTATTGCTCAGGTGGTAGGCATTGCGGCCTTAAAATTTGGCGACCTGATTAACGCCCGCGAATCGGACTATATTTTTGATGTGGATAAATTCACCGCTTTCGAAGGCAAAACAGGCCCTTATCTGTTGTATAGTGCGGTACGCATTAAATCCATTTTAGCCAAGGCCGCCGTCCAGCAGATACCGCTGACCGAAGCGATCCAGGTTAACTCCGCCCATGAACGAGCATTGCTACTGAAGATAACGGAACTCTACGACGTCATTCATAGCACGTTTGATAAGCGAATGCCGAATGTACTAGCCGAGTATGTGTATAGTCTGGCGAACCTCTACAACTCGTTTTATCACGAGAGTCATGTGTTGAACGAAGTGGATCAGGCGATTCAGCGTTCGTTGGTTAGTATTATGTCCTTAAGTCTAAAGTGCATCGAAACTTGCGTCGGGTTACTGGGCATTTCGGTTCCGGATCGTATGTAGTTGGATTTCAAGAGCGCAGCATAGTCTTTGACTTTCACTAGGGTAATGGACAGTATTAGGCTGCTCTAAGCAACACACATAGACGTATTATAATGATTGACAGAATTCTGGTCACCAGGATAAAGGGTTACGTTCTACTTTTACTCTACTTGTGCGCGTGGCTCATACCTTTTTCATCGCGAGCCCAAAACACAGTTATCAAAGCCGGGCATTTATTTAATTTCCGCACGGGAGAGTTTAGTCAAGATCAAACTGTCCTTGTCAAAGAGGGGAAAATACTGGCTGTAGGACGTAATTTACCTTACAGTCGCACCGATACGCTGATTGATCTCTCCAATGCCTGGGTACTGCCCGGTTTAATCGATTGTCATGTGCACTTGACGACGAATTTTCCGTACCGAAACCTGAGTCTCGCTCAAGCCTACACCACGGAAAGCTCCAGCCTGCGAGCCTTACGGGGAGGCCATGTGGCAGGGCAGTTATTGCGGGGAGGGTTTACGACCGTGAAGGAAATCGGTAATGACGCCAACTACGCTTCAGCCGATGTGATCAAAGCGATCAATCATGGCTGGTTGGCAGGCCCCCATATCGTGTATGCCGGCAAAATCATTGCGCCCTACGGTGGCCAAACCTCCGGCGTAAACAGTGAGCACGAACATCTGTGGGATTTTGAGTTCATCGATGCCGATACGCCCGACGAAATCAAAAAAGCCGTTCGAAAGAATATCTACTACGGGGCGACGGTCATCAAATTGGTGAGTGGGGACAACGCCTACTATAACGTGGAGGATATCCAGGCGGCGGTTCAGGAGGCGAGCAAAACCGGCCTGAAAGTGACGGTCCACGTCATGGGTGGTCCGGCCGCCCGCAATGCTATTTTGGGCGGAGCGGCCGCCATTGAGCACGGCTTCGACCTTGACGATGAATTGCTTCGGCTGATGCATAAGCGCGGGACCTTCCTGGTAGGCACTGATTTTTCCTTTGCCAACTGGTATGCCTATGGAATGGATTCCACCGCAGCCCACCAACTAGAGAGTCGGGGCATCGACCGGCTACAACGGGCTTACAAGTCGCAGGTCAAACTGGCGTTCGGCACCGACATTATCGTTGATTTACCCGGGCTTAACCGGCTCCAGACTAATCTAAAAGAGTTGCAAACCTGGAAATTAGCTAAGATTCCTGCGGCTTACACCTTGCAAACGATGACCTTGTATGCCGCCGAACTATTAGGGGTGGGCGAAACGAGGGGCGTTATAGCACCGGCTTACTGGGCCGACATTATCGCCCTAAAAAGCAATCCCTTAGCGGACATTACGAGGGTGGAGCAGGTTAAATTTGTCATGAAAAAAGGGAAGGTCGTACGCTTAGACTAATGACAACAGCGCGTACAGAAGAGCGTGTCCTTGAGTCAAGAAACGTATTTCGCTAGATCAGCAGTTTTAAGCTGTTCGGTAAGCCCGAGTGGAGTGGCCAAGGCATTGTAGACCTGAACGCAGACATGCCCAATGGCTTAATTAACGAAGTATAGCTTTCGCATAGTGACTGTTTGCCCATTGAATGCTAGGCTCAATCCACTCGGGTAATGCGTGAAATAGAAAACCATGCTTCTGATTTGTGTTTAGCTCAATCTCTTCAAACCGAGTTATAGGTAGTCTAGACGTTTTCTTTCGCTCAATAGCCGAAACCCCAAATGGATCGGACCGCTCATAAATGGTCAGAATATTACCGCAGAAGTTAATATTGGGCAAGTCTTTAAGATCTGATTCGCGAAAGCAGCCAATGAAAATAAAATTGAGGGCCGGGTTAGCCGCCAGTGTCGAAACGTGTTGAGCGATGTAACCTCCTTTTGAAGTGCCAATGACTGTAATATAATTTGGTTGAACCCCTTTTCTGAGTAGACTATCAATCTGCTGACCTACTTTATTAGCATACTGGTTGACATCTGTATTGGCCGGACGCTTTTCAGAAATGACCTCAAAGCCCGCTTTTTGAAAAGCCATAATAATCTCGGTATATTCTGCTCGCCCATAGGTTGGCTCAACAGCAGAGAGTTCATGTTCCTCCAAGAAGCGATTATGTAAAAAGAAAACATACCGCTGGGCCATCAGGGAGAAAGGCAAGCATAAGAGAACCAGGCAAATGACAAGATGTTTAAGTGGAAAAGGCAAAATTGACGTTGTTTTAGGGGAGCCTAAAAGTACGAATTAACAATGGCAATTAAGGGGACCTCTACTTGCTGAGTCATCGGTTGACTCTTTCCAAGTATCATAGAGCGTTTTCTTGAGAATAAGTAAAAGGCTACTTCACAAAAACTCGCGGCTGAGTAAACCATGATAACCGACGTTTACTCCTGCTTTAAACGGTCTACTTCGTCAGGGGCAATATCTCGTTTATTGCTCAAGACTACCGTTGAGCGGCCAAACGTGTAGTTGACAGTAATGCGCAACGTCCGGCTCTGCCACTTCCTAAGGGTTTCCTGTTGGACTGATCCATACTGATAGCTAGCCTTATAGCGGTCACTGTAAAAAAGGTCGTTCCCATCCAAGGCGATAAAGCCTTTTCCTTTAGCAATCATTTTTTTTAGGCCCACTTCGACCGTTCCAACCGAGTAAAGTTGCCACAGCTCAAACAAACTGGGGGAGGCATATTTAGCCAGCAACGAGGCCGACCAGCCTTTATCCAATTGCCAATCGGAACTAACCTGAGCGGTCCAACTCCACTGTCCTTGATGAGTGGGTACGATAATACGATTACAAAGAGCCGCTAGATCGGTGCTGACGGACCAACCCTTAGCCAGTTGTAGGGCTTGCCCGGTGGCTATGTACCAGGTTTGGACCAGGCCAATACTCTGGGGGCGGGATTGATTGATTTGCCTCAGCGAGTCGTACGTCAGTACGTCCAGCGTCGCATCCTGCATTTGGATAAAGTTGACTGTTAAAAGTCGGGTATTTTTCAAGATATAATTAAGCTCCCCAATGTGAGCCAACGCCGGATTGAGTGCTGGATTCCCGGCCACGGCATTGTAAGCATCCGTATAGTAGGTGAAGGGATTTAGATTGGTATACACGGGCCGGATCAGGCTCTTCCGATACGAAAACGTCAGTTGATGAGCGCCCAATTGGGTCGTTAACGAAGCCGATGGAAACAAATACCCATACTGACGATTGACTACTTGACGCCTTGGATCAAAACCCACGGTATGTTCATAGCGTAAGCCCGTCTTCAGGTCCAGGCCCTTGAGCGGTTTATGAATCGACACGTAAACGGCCTGAATTTGCTCTCGATAGGTAAAGGCATTAGTATACCCTGGTAAAGGGTGTTGATTGGAGCCTAGCAGCGAATCCAGATTTATCCAGCTAGTATTCATTACCGAACTGGCTTTAAAGCCTGATTCCAGCGTGGCAAACTTTGTTTTTTGGGTCCAATCCACTTTGAGGGCGTAGAGGGCGGAAGAACGAACTTGATCTTGATGGGCGTTAAACCTAGCATCGGGCGCTCCACGCACTAAAAAGGTGTTACCAAACCCATCTTGTTGGCTGGATGCCTGGCGGTAATAGTCCCCATCAACGGATAAACTCGAGCCCAACGTATCCAAACGCCAAATATAAAATGCGTGAAAAGCCCTATTTTGTGCTTGCGCCTGGTTATCCCGTCGCAAGCGAACCAGTAACGGAGTAGCCCCGCCGATCTGAGCCAATTGTCCATCCGTTAGACTGCCCGTCCATCGGCGCATCCCCTTACCGTCCAGGCCAATCACCTGCCCAGGAGCGAGCTGGTAGCTGACGCCCAGCATACCCGTCAGATCCGTTGGCTGAATGACTTGACGGCTTTCTTGCCCAAAGCGCCTGCCCGCTACTTGTCGGTCCGTGGTCTCTCGTTCATACGTCGGGCTATGATCCAGGCCAAGCTGACCATAGCTCTCCCACTTCCCCCACCGGCTCGTGACCATCGTTGATAGAGTAGATCGGGGCCTGGCTACCGGGACCACCGAGAAGCTCGAATTGACCGAGTACCCATCGTCGGTTCGCTGTCTCAGGTGAATGTCCATCACCCCCCCCGAGCCCGCTGCATCATAGGAAGCCGGTGGCGTCGGCAAAAAATCAATCGAGGCAATATCGCTGGCGGACAGGCTTTTCAAGTAACTCAGCAGAGCGCTCCCCGTCAGATAGCTTTGCTTGCCATTGATGTAGACCAACACGCCCGTCTTGCCCTGTAAGCTCAGCTCTCCTTCCCGATCCAGCTTTACCCCCGGAATGCGCCTTACTAGGTCAACCGCCTGGTCGCCCCGCGTATTCATAGCTTTTACATCCACCCGGAATCGATCCGACTCATAGCGGATCTGGGGCTTTTTAGCCCGAACCACGATTTCGGCTATGGCTTGCTGGCTCACGGCCAGGCTCACCCAGCCCAACGCCAGGGGCTCCCCCTGGCAAGCGAGCGAATCCATAACCAGGGTTTGGTAACCCACGTGCGACAAGGTTAGCCGGTACAGCCCTTCTTTTAAGTGGTCAAAGCGAAAGCGCCCTTCCTGCTGGGAAGTGGCATAGAGCGGGCTGGTGGGCGATGCATAAGGCACTAAAGTGGCATGTACCCCAACCAATGGCTGGTGCTCCGTTTGGCTTTGGACCTGGCCGCTCAGGGACTGACCGTACGTGGTCCCGGTCGAAAAAAGCGGAAAACAGAGCAGGCCGATAAGACTTAGTAGACGAGAAACAAATAGACGTGCTAAGGACATACAGAATGGATTTGGCGCAAAAATTCTGTTTGCTGCTCGCTAGCGCCAATTTATTATGCCAATGCGCTAGATGCCGATGGGAAAGCGGGTCTGACTCGTCTGATCCGCCTTGACATAACCAAATAAGCCATTCACATAATGTTCGGCTCATCGCCCGATAAAGCCGTATTTTTAGCCTATGAAGCGCAGTCATTTACCCTTGATCCTGGTGCTGATTTGGTTTGGCTCCACCCTGTATCTACTGCTGGGGACCCTGGTCTTCAACCGAGGATCGTGGCCAGGTGTCCTGCTCATTGTCAGTTCGCAAATCCTGCAAATGGGGGTTATTCTACCCTGTGCGCTGGTAATCTTTCCCCGCTACTGGAAACGCCAGACCCTACCGGAACTGACAGGCAGTCTACTCGGCCTACTCCTTGGATTTGTGCTGACGCGGTATGTACTGGAAGAGATTTTATTTGTCCGCTGGTTTGGCCTGGCCAAGAATGAGGGGCTTGAGTTGCTCTTTTTCATCTATGAGAATATGTACTATTCGTTTCCGGGCGTCTTTATTGGCTTCATCATCTACCTCTTGACCCAATCCTACAAGACTGAAGCCAATAATCAACAATTAGCCCAGGAGCTTCGGCAAGCGGAACTGTCGTTGTTAAAGTCGCAGTTGAACCCGCATTTTCTTTACAATACGCTAAACTACCTCTACGCGATGGCCTTACCCCTGCCCGGACCACTGGCTCAGGCAGTGCTGAAGCTCTCGAAGACGTTGCAGTACACACTGGCTAAAAATCGGAACGAGGTAGTCAGCTTAGGCGAAGAAATGCAGTTTATTACGGATTACCTCAGCTTGTATGTGCTGCGCTTTTCGCCTACCTTTCACTACCAGCTTCGGGTTGATGGGCCGATTGAGGGGATTCAACTCCCGCCTTTATTGC
This sequence comes from Spirosoma pollinicola, assembly GCF_002831565.1. NCBI lineage: Bacteria > Pseudomonadati > Bacteroidota > Cytophagia > Cytophagales > Cytophagaceae > Spirosoma > Spirosoma pollinicola. Next base: position 7,485,037 of record NZ_CP025096.1, read on the forward strand.
TTTTGCCCTTCATCGAAAACGCCCTCAAGCATGGGGTCACTAACGACCCCACTGCGCCGATTAGCATTGCTGTCGCCGTTCAGGATTCGCAACTGGTTTTCCAGGTCATCAACCGGGTCAATCGGCAATCGCGTGCCCCCTCCACCGGGATTGGCCTGGAAAACGTTAAACGGCGATTAACGATGCTGTATCCCGGTCGTCACCGCTTGGCGATTCAAGAGGAAGGCGACCTGTTTCATTCATCGCTAGTCCTTTGCTTATGACCAACGCAAAAATTTACCGCTGCCTGGCGCTGGACGATGAGCTCTACGCTACCCATGTGATCCAGACTTATTTAGACCAGTCGCCCGGCTTTCGCTTGGTTAAGGCGACCACCGATGTGTACGAGGGCATACGACTGGTCAATGAGGGGTTGATTGACCTGGTCTTTTTAGATATTCAGATGCCCGAGCTGAACGGGCTGCAATTTGTAAAGATTTGTGGTGCTAAGTGTAAAGTGATCCTGACCACCGCTTATCCGGACTACGCCCTGGCGGGGTTCAATCTGGATGTGGTCGATTACCTCTTAAAGCCGATTGAGCCGGAGCGTTTCGCTCATGCCCTGGCTAAGTTCTTAGCGCTACAGGGCGATCCCTCGCTCCGTTCCGATCCAGCGAAAGACTATATTTTTTTGAAAGGAGACGCTAAGAACACGTTTCACCGGGTAGCCTTCGGGGATATTCTCTATATCGAGGGCTTAAACAATTATATATCGGTGTATACGGCCCAGCAACGAATCGTCACCTATATGGCATTGAAAGACATTCTGGCCCTCTTGCCCGCCACCCAGTTTTGCCGCGTTCACCGTTCCTATATTATCTCCCTGGCCCATATTCGGCTGATTGATGGGGGTAGGGTGTACATTGGCCAAAAGGGTATTTCGATCAGTGATGGCTATAAATCGAGCTTTTACCGATTAATCAATCGTCAGTAGCCCTTGTTGTTTTAGGCTCCATCGTTTATTACCCAAAAACAAGCTACCTATCTGATCAATACCATCTCAATAATTGTCTCAATCAAGACGCACGGACGTCCTTTCGTCCTAACTTACGAATACATAAGCTCAGTACTTGCCTTCCAGTAACGTAACGACTTCTTTTGACCCACTCGTGAAAACATTATAATTGATCCCCCGCTTCCCCAGCGAATTACCCGAGCAATCAAAAATGTAGCTCATCGGTGAACTGACATAGCCATTCTCATTAGTTAAAAAGTACTCATTGTTATAGTAGTTTACCACCACCCGCAAAGGGCCACTCTTGGGTTGTTGAAAAAAAGTGAGTTGGTCTTTCTGCCAGGAAACGTTTTTGAGGGAATCCTGAGTAAAGCAAGACGTATTAATTTCGACTGGGTTAAGTTCTTGCTTGGATGTACACATTTGAGCGGAAACCAGAAAGCTAACTAGAATGGCAATTGCAGGGATATACTTAATCATACGTTTAGCGATACAAGGGTTTGCAACCGATAGACTCTATTAAACACAAAGTGGTTGGAATTGATAGCGAGAACTTTTCATCGCTCCAGCGACTCGGCAATTGTTGTCTAATTCTCACCGTGGTGGCCGACACCCCGGAGCGGGACCTTACACGTCTATTTCCTACAGCAGACCTATAAGACACACTTCGTCTCCTATAAGAGGGTATTGTGAGAAGTTACACAACTTTTTTAAATCAGACAAATTGCCGCTTTTCACTAACATTGAAGCTTAAATAGTTAATCCGCTTCAATCAACTACCTTTCTTCAGAACGACATCGTTATGACAAAACTCTTTATTCTCCTGCTGCTGGCGACGGCTTGTGGCCTAACTAATCCGGTTGACCTGAAGTTCCAGGCTCAATCCCTACCAGCCGTCAAGCCCACGCTAGCCTTTACCTTTGATGACGGCTCAATCAATGATTTCGGTGAGTATAAATTGGAAACCTGGAATCAACGGTTGCTTAACCATTTGAAAAAAAACAAGCTTAAGGCCATCTTATTTTCAGCGGGCGCTAATAAGTCGAGTCCAAAAGGAAAATACGTGCTAAACTCCTGGAACGATGCGGGGCATCTTATCGCCAATCATACCTTCTCGCATGTCAACTTTAACAGTGCACAGGTCAGTCTGGAGGATTTCAAGCTTGAACTAACTAAAAATGATAGCCTCATTAAGGGCTACGCCCATTACACCCCTTACTTTCGATTTCCCTATCTCAAGGAAGGCGACACCAAAGAAAAAGTGGATGGGTTTAGAGCCTTTATGAAGCAGGAAGGCTATAGAAATGGCCACGTCACCATTGACGCTTCCGATTGGTACATTGACGCTCGCTTAACCGAGCGGCTAAAAGAAAGCCCTAACGCGGATCTGACCGGCTATCGAACCTATTATAAAAATCACTTATTGAACCGGGCTCAGTACTATGATTCGTTGGCCTATCAGCTCACTAAGCGGCGTATACATCACGTGTTGCTACTGCATCATAATTTAGCAGCCGCCCTTTTTCTTGACGATTTGATCAAGCATTTTAAAGCCAACGGGTGGGAGGTTATCGACACCGATCAAGCCTATAAAGACAAGATTTATGCAACAGTGCCCACCACGATTCCAGCCGGTGAAAGTTTAATTTGGGCCTTAGCTAAAGCATCAGGCCAATTTGAGTCGGTATTGCGCTACCCTGCCGAGGACGAGGTCTATGAGAAACCAGGGATGGATAAGTTAGGTCTTTGACTTAAACGGCCCGACTTTTGACGCATCACCTATCTGTAAGCTTCGTCGTCTATCAGCGAAAGAAAATCTACCGATGGCTACTCAGACAGCACCAATAAGAAGATTGACCCTCGACCGTATTGTCGCAATTTATGAGCTGTAAAATTTTCTGTACTATTCGCCCTGACTCAATACGTTGCTAAAATCGTACTGACTTAGAGCGAGTACTATTGTCTAATCTACCTGAACCAATGGCGCAAAACCGTTTACTTCTCCTGGCCCTTCTGCTGATTCCATTCATCGCTGAGGCGCAACTTGACCTTATTACTCCTTTTAAAAACTGTCCCGGAAGTGGCAGTACGACTATCTACGATAACAATCGTCACCAGTGGATTTATAGTGATTCGCTGGACGCGCAAAAAGCGACCTTGCCCGCTTCAACCTTCAAAGTCATCAACTTATTGATTGCCTTAGAAACCAACGTCATTCGCGATGAGCATGAAGTAGTAAAATGGGTTGGTAAAGTGGATACGGTACTCTACGGAAATCGCCCTGAAATCTATCATGACATGTCCATCAAAGAAGCCTTCGAGGTTTCAGCGGGTTGGGTCTTCATTGAATTAGCCAAGCGGGTAGGCCGGGATCGATACCGCAAATACTTGACCAAATGTCACTATGGAAATGATGATTTAAGTGAGGCAGGTACCGATTTTTGGAATTTTGGATCATTTGGTATAAGCCCAATCAACCAGATTAATTTTTTAAGAAATGCTTACTCGGGAGAGGTGCCCTTTTCAAGGCGTAATCTAACCATTCTCAAACGAGTGATGGTGACGGAGAAAGGAGGGGACTATACGATACGGTCAAAAACGGGCTGGACGCGCGATGGGGGTAATGATACGGGCTGGTGGGTAGGATATGTCGAAAAGAATGGGAATATCTACTTTTTTGCGACACGCTTAATCAAGAGCTTACAGGTATCGAACCCAAACTTTGGCCCCTGTCGCAAAGAAATAACGCGAACCATCCTTCATGAATTAAAGGCAATTTAAAACCATTTCCTAAAATGTGACAATACCTGTCACTTAAAACGCCAGATTTTTGAAGCAGATATATGAACGCTTCATCGTCGCAAGCGGAAGCATATGCATGGCGTTTTTTCGTCTCATCAAGAAGCGTTTTTAGAGACGGTTATTTTCTAGTAAATGTTCATTCCGGTCAGTGGCATACGCCTTATAGTGTCACTGCTCTATCCTTCCCAGATGGCCTCTAACTATGAAGAGTTTATTTGACAACGACCAGATTGCAGTAGTGCATAGACACTATACGTTGATCCTACAGCCTCAGACTTGATATACCTGTTCAACGATTCATCCACAAGTAGGCTAGACGCGTACCAGCCGGTGTGGAGCAACCGTACGCAGGCCTTTATCTCCTTTCTGCATAATTATTCTTCTTTAAGCAACGTTATGGTGATAACTTGACAAGTGTCAGTTATCTTAGTGACGCTTTTATATCATCTCCTACTATGGCCACTAAAACTGTAGCGACCGGTGCTCGAACCGATTTTTTACCGCAAGCCCTGCGGGGTGAAAGCCGGCCTTCCCTCATCAGCCGTATCCGCCAGGGCGAAGCCCGCAGTCGGGTCGATGAAGTGGCTAGCCGCATTGGCTTGACCGATAAAGAGATGGCCCGTATCCTTAACCTATCCGAACGCTCACTGCATCGGCAAGCCGGGGACAAGACGTTGGATTCTAACAAAACCGAGCGCCTACTGCTCCTGGAGCAGTTGATCGAACATGGACTGGCCACCTTTGATGATCGCCAGGCGGTGTTTGCGCGCTGGCTACGCACCCCGCGCCCTTCCTTGGGGAACGTGGCACCGGTGTCTTTGTTAGATACCATAGCGGGCTTTAGCTTCGTTGACGATGAACTAAGCCGCATTGAAGAAGGCATGATCAGTTAGTAGCCATTATTAGTTTCATGCCTCGTGTATATCGTTTAATCAAAAAGCGTTTCCTGGATACGTCCCTAGCGGGTGGCTCGGCCAAACGGGGCGAGCGTTGGAATCCTATTGGCATTGATGTGCTTTACACCTCCAGTTCCCCTGAGTTAGCTTTAGTGGAGGTGTTGGCCAACTTGATGCCTATTCGCCTGGATGAACTACCTACCTACTTCTTGATTACCATACACCTACCCGACGAGCAAGCGCTGAAGGCGTACCGGGTGGATCAGCTACCGCCTGACTGGAACACGCCGGTGCGAACCACGCAGTTACAAACCTTTTTGGGCGAGTGGTTAGCAGGCACTCAGGAACTGGCTGTAGCCCTTCCCTCCGCTGTTGTTCCCTTTTCGACTAACGTCATCCTACATCGCAGTCATGTGGCTTTCGAACAGGTAAGTGTTGAGTCGATCCAACCCTTCACTGTCGATGGTCGCTTGGTATTACCCACCAACTATGGTCCTCTCTCAGAAAAGAGCTGATGGAGAAGCGAACGAAAAGTATGTCTTTTGATAACTGATGATATGGTTTGGTAATAGGCTCCTTAAAGGACGAGCCCCATCGTCATGCAATATTTTTTAACACTTCAGATACAAACGGTCCCGCTTGTGGCTACCGACCGCCACGCGTTGTTAATTGTCTCACAAATGAGCATTATTTGAGAATAGCTAATTGGTAATGCTACTCGCTTCGTAGGGACTTTACTGGATTTATCAAAGCCGCTTTGATACTCTGGTAACTCACCGTTACCAACGTAAGCAGTAACGCCCCCACCCCCGAGCCTACAAAAATCCACCCCGAGATCGGCGTACGATAGCTGTAGCTTTGCAACCAATCATTCAGAAAATACCAGGCAATGGGCGACGCCAGAAAACAACCCAATACGACCAGTCCTACAAAGTCCCTGGCCAGCAGAGCCCATACTGTCAGCACCGTTGCCCCCAGTACTTTGCGAATACCAATTTCTTTGCGTCGTTGTTCGGCCGTGAATGAGGCTAGCCCAAACATGCCCAAGCAGGAGATGAAAATGGCCAAGCTGGCAAACAACGTGGCTAGTTTACCAATTCGCTCTTCAGCGCTAAACTTTTTACTATACTCCTCATCCACAAATTTGTAGACGAAGGGCATACTGGGATCATACTGATGGAAGATGCCCGCAATTTTAGTTAGTGCCACGCTAGTGGCTATTGTGGGGGAGAGTTTGAGCGTCAGCACCCCCGCCGAAGCATCGTATAAGACAAAGAGCGAGGGCGTGACCTGCCCAAAAGGGCTGTCCTTAATGAGGTCATTGACAATGCCAATGATGGGTAAATCGCGACCATTCCAGTTGATCATCGTATGCAGGGGGTCTTCCAGGCCCATCAATTTTAAGGCAGACTGGTTCAGCACCACCCCCGCCGAATCGCCTCTGAAAGCCCTGGAAAAGTCACGGCCTGCGCTTAGTTGCCAGCCGATGGTCTTACCAAACTGCTGGGAGATTTGATTAGTCATGAACAAGGGATGTAAATCGGGCGATTTACCGGGCCAGGAGACATTGGTTACCCCCGTCTGATCCACCGTCACGGACCCGTTGGAAACGGCCATCTCTTGAATGGCCCCCGTAGCCAGTAAGTCGGTTCGTAACGCGTCGAAATGACCCATTAGACCCGGCGTTCGCATGTTGACCTCGATGAGCCCCTGACGGCTATAGCCCGTAGGCCGGTCTTTAGCATACTTGATCTGGCGGAGCACAATGACCGTACCAATGATGAGCGTTACGGAGACGGTAAACTGAAAAACAACGAGTGCTTTACGGGGGAGGCTACTGTGCCCCCCAGCGCTGAAACTTCCTTTCAGGACACGGATGGGCTGAAAGGAGGATAAGTAGAGCGCGGGATAACTGGCAGCAATCAGGCCAGTCAGCAAGCTAAAGCTGACGCCGATCATCCAGAAGTAAGGATTGACCCAGGGAAGATAAATTTGTTTGTCGGCCAGTTGATTGAAGAAGGACAAGCTCAGCTGCACCAGTACGAGCGCCAAGAGGAAAGCCAGGCTGGTAAACAACAGGGATTCCCCCACAAACTGGGCAATCAGTTGACCTTGCAAGGAACCGACTACTTTGCGCAGACCCACTTCTTTAGCCCGTTGCTGGGAGCGGGCCGTGGAGAGATTCATGAAATTGACGCAGGCCAGCAGCAGCACAAATCCCCCAATCAAACTAAACAGCCACACAAATTGAATCAGTCCCCCGATATTGACCCCATTGTCGAAGTCAGAATACAAGTGCCATCGGGTCATCGGATGCAGGAAGAATTCGGGCTTATAAGGCGGTGGGTTGTCGCGTTTGATACGAACATCTTTGATCTTCGTCGAAGCTTGTTCCAGGGAAGCCTCCGGCTTCAGCTGCGCGAAGACTTGATAGGAGTTTTCATCCCAATTATCCTGGGCTTTCTTGGCCCCTGGATTAATTCCCAGGAACAAGGACCAGGGGGCCAGGTAGTGCACGACACTCCAGGTACTGTTGGGGGAGAAATCCTGGTAAACGCCCGTCACCCGCAGGCTCACCTTACTATCGAGCTGAACCAACTGATTAAGTGGATTCGTAGAACCGAAGAGCGTTCGGGAGAGCGAACGGGACAAGATGATCGAGTTGACATCCGCTAAGTTCTGGCGTGGCCCCTGTAGCATGTGAACCCCCATCATGGGCAAAAAATCAGCCTCTACGAATCGACCCGTTGGGGTGAACTGGTTTTCTCCCGTTGTCAAAGCCACCTCCCGGTCAGCGGTCGCCAGGGCTACACGAGTAAAGTCAGGATAGTTATGGCGCAGTTCTTCCGCCAGCGGAATTGAGGCGACGTTGTAGGCAGCCTTTTCGCCATCAAATTGGACGATCTGCCAAACTTGGGCAATGCGATCTGCGTTCGGATTCTGTCGATCAAAGGAGAGCTCGTCGTAGACCCAAAGCCCAATTAGGATGGTGACAGCCATACCCGTGGCTAATCCAAGGATGTTGATGACCGAGAATGCTTTGTAACGGGCCAGGTTTCGCCAGGCGATTTTGAAGTAACTGCGTACCATAGTCGTTCTCTAGTAAGCGTTCTGATTGGTTATTGAGAAGTCATGGTCAATTATTGTACCACTCTGCTTAAAAGGTCTCTCCGGCTCAGATACGCCTGTTAGTAAAAATTGCATGTCCATTTTTGGACATTGACAGTTCAGAAGTGGACAGTATTAAGCGTCTGTTTTAACGCCCCTTCTCCGACACGAGAATTCCATACGTCTCAATCGGGAGCCTTTTAGGAGACAAGCACTCAAAAGCGATTGACAGAGTTTTTAGGTTTGTAAAGCTAATCTAAAACAATAACTATATAGATAGTTTAAGTCTTAGGTTTTTTACCACCGCATAGCAGGCAACTAGGAAGCTCATTCATTAGGGCATATTCGTCCTTCTGATCACTGCCGGATGTGCCATCGACACGCCTTGAAAGACCCTGGAATACACCGGATTCATCCCAGAAATGAACAGAACAGCGTATCGTTTAGTGAACAGATAAGGGCTTCATTTCGCGCGAATTATCAAGAGCCCTTCTGGGGAATTAGCCGTAACTCTTGCTTGGCTGGATGGCCCTTGACCCACCAACCGGTAGTTTGCCTGAGTCGGCGGGTTGCGTTACGTCAAGCGCTTAAACAATGCCCTTATCAACAGGCTTTACTACAACGCAGTTTGACAAGACAACGACTCCCCTGGCTATGCTAAAAACGCCCCCCTATCTCTGGCTGATCAGCCTGTGGTTGCTGATGAGCGTTCCCCTCTACAGTCAAGACCTGTCCGCCTACTGGCCTGATCTGTCGGGCTACTGGCAGGGCATGGAACATGATACCAACTCCTTTGCCCGGCCTTACCCCACCTCCCTCACGCTGGTGCAATCAGGCACTAGCCTGACGGGCTTTCTCTACCAGTCGGCCTTCTTCTCCGACACGGTGAATGTGCTGTTTGCGCTGGAGAAAGGTCAGTTTGTCAATGAACTGGGCTCCTTCGAGATTAGCACCCCGATTCGCCAACAGGGGCCCTCCGGGTGGTGTACCGGTCAGTTCCTGTTTAGTTATGATGCCGTTCGCCAGCGGCTGTATATGCGGACCACCTACCGCGAGCAGGCGTGTGCTCCTTCCCTTCTGGAACTCTACCGGCCCACCCTCAAAACCAACCAATTCTGCTCTACCGCGCCCAAAGACCTCTACCTCTATGGCTTTGACACCCGTTGGTATGCCGATGCTCAGCGTCAGGTATTCTTGCATCGGGGCAACGCCTACCAGCCCGCCCTGGACTCTACGACTACCCTGTATGTAACTCAGATGATGTATGGCAGCGAAACCCCCGCCGTACCCGTGGTCATCACGGTCGACAAGGTGAGCCTGAGCGTCCCGACAACGGTGGAGGCTCAGTGTCCCGGCGGCAAAGGGCAAGTCGTGGTGCAAGCCAGGGGCCGTCTCCCGTTGCGCTACCAGTTGAACCAGGGCCCCTACCAGGCATCTCCTCAGTTTGAGCTGACCCAGGTGGGCAGCTACTCGCTGACGGTCGCCGACAGCTTAGGTTGTCAGGTGACTCAGGAGGTGGTACTGGTCAATGAGTGTGAGAGCGGGATTTACCTGCCCACCGCCTTTAGCCCCAATGGGGATGGGCTCAACGACGAACTCATTGTGCGGTTCGGCTTTTCGTCGCTAACGGTGGAGGAGTTTAGCGTTTATGACCGCTGGGGCAGTTTGCTCTATCGCAATACGCTGCCCAAGCTGCTGTACAGCGGGCAGGCGCTGTGGAGCAGCCAGGAGTTGGCCCGCCCTTTGCTACCGGGGGTTTATGGCTATCAGTTGCGGGGGAGGACGGCCAGGGGCCAGCTCTTTCGCTTACAACGTGCTCTAGTGGTGCTACAGGAGTAGGCCGTCGTCTTATCTAGCGGATTACCCGAGCGCACCCACTTATACCGTAGTATTGGCTCATTACGCATAAATACCTTAGCTTCTTAAAGCTCTGGTTAAGGCCCGGATCGATCCAGTTATAAAATCATTTGGGTTTCTAAAAGGAGCGTTTAACGAGATGGGTAATTCTTCTACTCTATAACTACTTTTGCCGGATCAAACATTCAAGTAGCCCTTAACTAGCCTGTGGAAGACGAAGTAAGACCAAGTTGGCAAAAACTCGTTCACTTAAATTGGAAATTCGCTCTTGGTTTACTACTGGTCGTTTGTATCCCCCGCTTTATTTTAGTCTTGGCGGCTAACGCATCGGGCAACTATAGTTCAATCGGAACGATTATGGTCATTTCTGCGCTTAGCCCGTTTGTGTTTCTGACTCCGTTTGGACGCCGAAAAATTGGAATGACAAAGCCTAACCGTTACAGCCAGCTATTGATGGCGTTCGTCGCGGGTATTGCGTTCAGTGGGCTATTGTACGCGATAGGACGAATTTTATACGCCACTTCCTTTGAGAATTGGTATGTCTATATCGGCAAATCCTACAAAATACCAGCCGGTATCTCTCAGCCGGATAGAGCAAGCTTATTCACTATCGTAGCGATAACTGGTATGCTGTTTAGCCCCATCGGAGAAGAATTGTTCTTCCGAGGTATCGTTCACACCAGTTTTGCCCGCTCTATTGGGGAAAAAAGAGCTTCTCTGGTGGATAGTTCTGCTTTTGCGCTGACCCACCTGTCTCATTTTGGTCTGGTGTTCATCGACCAGCAATGGCGTTTTTTGGTGATGCCGGCTTTTCTCTGGGTAATGAGTATGTTTTTGGTGAGTAGGCTATTTTTCTGGTTTAAAACGGCCTCAGGCTCGCTCTTGGGCGCAATTCTATGCCATGCAGGGTTTAATTTGAGCATGACTTACTGCATCTTTTATTTATTGTCCTGATCGAAAGAAGATCTGATCTGGAATCGCTTCTACTTGAGATAGACGATTCTAGATGTCTTGTGTGCTCTATAAACGCCGGAATTATAGAGACTCAGATCGCTCATCGTCTCAGACAGAGCCTTATCTGAGATGTGGTAATTAATACCTCGACTGGGGCCTTCTGGTTGAATTTGTTTTGTAAAGAACACCGTCCCCATATCAACTCCTTATGGACCCAGCTTTGGGAGAAGACAATTATGTTTCGTCAGGTGTGTAACACGGCTCGCAGTCAGTCCATTTGTGGGACTTCCATATGAGGACTATGGTAACTTTGTTCCGATTTTAAGTTGATGCCTACCCCCCTTAACTACTCAGGTTTTTTCACCAACCCATCACTCGACTAGAGGTCGTGGTACCAATTTATTGACGATTAAGAGTGAGCATGCTGACTCGTTGCGGGAACGGCCTTTTTGGGTAATGCTTTAGTGGGTTCACTGCTGATCATCAAGACGATCGTATAGGTAAATACGACTAGTCCAGTAAAGAGCATAAAGCTGGCATAGCCCAGTAAATAAGCGCTTACAGAACGGAGCGCAATGCTCAACGGTTTTAATTTACCCTTAAAAAGCTGTACATAGGCAAAACCAATATAGCCGAGCTGGATCAACAAACTGGCCCCCATAATACTGGAAATTACGTTGGTGGAGTCTCCCAGCGCCCAAAAGGCAAGTAGCATAACTAAGGAGAACAACAGATTGAAATTGGCGATAAAGGTTTGGGCAACTAATTGTTCAGGGTAGTTATAGCCGATGCGCCGAAACAGTAGCCAGCACCAGAAGGCCACGAAGGGCACCATGGCCAAGTCGCTAAACTGCTGGTTTTCATCGAGAAACTGAAAATAACTGGTCAGTATTTCCTTTTGCTTTAGATGAGCGGGTGAATCAGCCTTGACTCTTGCGTTGTCATACATACTCTGACTTGTTTTCAGAAAGTCGACGTGTAGGCCTTGCGAAACAAATACGTAAATAGCGGCCAACATGAGCAGTAGGGCCAGCGGTCGATAATGATTGACCCGCCTGCCGGCCAGAAACTCGCGGATCGAGTAGCCCGGCCGAATAAGGAGTTCGCGCAGGGTGAAGAGAATCCCCCGGTCTACACCCCAAAGACTTTCGGTGATTTCGTGCCCAAGATAGCGCCAATCAACCCGATGGGTTTCGGCCTGTTGACCGCATTTATTACAATACTGACCAGCATACGCATGATCACAATTCAGACACGTCACCTGTTCATCGGTCGGGTGCAGGTGCTGTTCAACAATAAGGGAGGGAGTCGTCATTACGGTTCGCGGATATTCTCAAAAATACATACAATTTTCGCACAAACCCGCTCAGATTTCCTAAAATTCTGCCTGCCCTGACCTCCTCGAAAAGCCCCGCTCCAACCGGTATAAAATTAGCCCGGGGCCTTCAACGGAGTAAACGAGCATTTTATACTGTATAAATCTGAAATAGTTTGTAATAATTGTGTTAACTCAGGAAAGAATATTGTTCCATTAATTCCCCATTTGACGAAGCAGATTAATGAACGCTTTTTCGTCTCAAGCAGGAGCGTTTTTTTTAGACCATTTATTGATTAGCTAATTGCTGGGAATTTTGTACTCAAAACCCCAATGTTTAGCATAGGTTGCCAAAGGGGGTAAGCCAACTTCAGCACGGCGTTTATCTACATTTACTTCATCGTCAATGGGTTCAAAACCTATTGGTTGGCCATTCGCATCGTTATGCACCTGTGAGCCATATAATTGTTTTTGCCCGTTCCTCACGCGAATACGGTCAACGGTTAGTGCTACGCTAGCTTTAGCGAGTTGCCCCTGAGCAGCCGCTTCCTGCAAAAGGGGTAAATAGTTTTCTTGAACCGCTAACGGGGCATGTTGAATCACTAACCAAGCCGTCTCATTCTGTTGCTCACCCACCAATCGTTTGCCTGGATAGCCGTACTGACGGATAATGCGCTCAATTTTAGGCAGATTCATCGAGTCAGCTTGGCGCATTTGCTCCCAGATTGGTTGAGCCTGTGCGGACTTAAACCCATACTGTTTGCCGATGGTGTCTAGTTGCAACCGAGGCCGTTGGTCTTCGACGAAGATCTGTTTCAGTTCACGCTCCAGTGTAGGATTTCGTCCTTCGGCAATTTTTTGTTGATCGATGTAATTCTGGAAGGTTTTCACTAAGGAGCTTTGGCGCAGTATAGCCAGTTCGGGGTACTCTTTGGGGTTGTTCCAGATATCTTCACTAGCCCAGAAATCGATGGAGGTTGCTTTACGCAAATAGGTTTTGGCCTGCTCAAGTGGTCCACATTGATACGCACAACTGGCCGCTCGTAGCAAGCTCATCGCACTCTTCTGAGAAATGGCAAACGCCCGTTGGTATTCGCGCAGACAAGCGCGACAAGCGCCCTGCTTGAGCGAGGTAAACGCTTTCTCCACCGCTCGCACATACGCGGTATCGGGTGTGGCGTATTGTGTTTGTCCAAATAAGGGCGTATACCAGCCTATACATACGGTAGTCGTCACGACCCAAACCATTGATTTCATTACTCGCCTATAGCACATATAGCCAGTTGATGAATGGGATAGACTATTCACTTTTTAATGACTTCACCGGATTGACTAAAGCCGCCCGAATGCTGTGGAAACTAACCGTGACTAGTGTAACACCGACCATGGATAGACCCGCAAAAGCGAAGAACCACCACTCTAGTTTGGTCTTGTAGGCGAACTCCTGAAGCCAACTCGTCATTAAGTACCAGCCCAGAACACTGGCGACCACGAAAGCCCCTAAAACCAGTTTCAAAAAGTCTTTCGTCAACAGACTCACCAAACTAAACACGGATGCTCCTAACACTTTGCGCACGCCGATTTCTTTGGTGCGTTGAATGACCACAAACGTTACTAAGCCATATAAACCTAAGCACCCAATCAAAATAGCCACTAGCGTAGCCGTATCCACCAGGCGGGAAACTAACGTTTTCTTCTCATAGTATTGAGCCAGCGTGCCATCCAGAAAGTTGGCTTCAAATACTTGGTTCGGATAGAATTTTTGCCAACTCTGCTCAATCTGTCGCAAGGCTAACGGCACATCCTGACCCGTTAACCGAATCCCCGCTTGTCGGTACAAATCTGCTTTAGCCGCGATGAAACAGGGTTGAACCGCTTCATGCAAGGATTGAAGCTGAAAATCCCTTACCACACCGACAATCGGTAAAGAAACCCCTGATAGATAATATTGCATCGTCTGACGAATGATCTGCTGGGGATCTCGGATGTTCAGCTTACGCAGCAGGGCTTCGTTGACCAAATAGCCATTAATCGTATCACTCGGCGTTAAATTGCGACCGGCTACCAAATGGAGACCATAGGTGGCCAGGTAATCCGAATCGGCAAAGCGCTCACGAATCGGAAACTTTTCTTCTTCGGCCCGATTCCCAAACTTAAAAAAGCCGCCATACATCCCCGGTGTAGAAGGGGGCAGGAACCCAATGCTTACGTCTTGGATCGTGGGGTAGTTGCGCAGTTCCTGCTTAAAGGCTTGCTGAGTGGAGCCCTGTCCGGTCGGCAGGTTGAGTAGGATGATATTATCTTTTTGAAAACCCAGATCGGCCCGTTGTATATAGCGCATCTGAGCCGTGACGACAACCGCGCCAATCAGTAAGAGTTGACCGATAACAAATTGAGCCCCTACTAAGAGTTGCCGCAACGACAAACCGCCCATCGCTTGCGGCGTTAGTTTGCCCCGTAGCGCTAGAATTGGCTTTAAGCCTGATAAGACCAGAGCCGGGTATCCCCCCGCTAATACAATAACGCTACTGATCAATAAGATGAGGAATACAGTCGTCTGACCATCGACCGAAAGGTGTAGGGGTGTTTGAGTCCAACTACCGAATATTGGTAGAAGTACGAGCGTAAGCAGTAGAGCCACTAGCAACGAACCCAAGGTAATCAGACCCGTTTCCACTAGAAACTGTATGGTCAACTGGCTTCGTGAACTGCCCAGCGTTTTGCGAACGCCGACTTCTTTGCCCCGTCGCATGGCTTGAGCGGTCGCCAGATTGATAAAGTTAATGCAAGCAGTCAGGACGAGTAGCCCCCCTAAGATCCCTAATGACCAGAGCATGGATGACCGAATCACGCCCCCTCGTCGTTTAACATCAAAATGCACATCGGCTAAGGGTTGGGCCAGGAAGCTGATCGTCGCCTTTGCGCCAAAGTTCCTCGTCGTAATTTGAGCTAAAGTGGATTCCAGGCTGGGTAACGAACGGACATCCCGGAGCACGACAAACACCCGGTCGGTGCTATTGAGTACCGACCAGTCATCCGCTTTGTATTCGGGCTTGATGGTGGGCAGGGTCTTAGCCGAAATAAAAACGTCCAAATCCAGGTCGGTTACCCCCGGTGGGTCAGCTACCAACCCGGTTACCGTCACATCAACTTTATCATTTAATCGAATCCGCTGACCAACTGGATTGGTATTACCAAAGTAGCGAGCGGCTATAGTCTGGGTCAGCACCATCGTATTGGGCTGAGTTAAGGCTGTTTGAGGATTACCGGCCAGCCACTGATAATCGAAGATATTAAACCATTGAGGTTCGACAAAGGCTGATCCGGCATGCACCAAAAACCGTTTTACGGCTTGGTCAGGCGTGCTCAGGCTGAGGGTTAATTCTCGATTCATGCTCAGAAAGGCGGCTTGCTGGCCACTTGCCAGCTCGGTTCGCAGAGCGTTGGCCATTGGCCAAGGCGCTTCGGAAGCGTACTCGACGGCCCCATCGGGTAGGTGCTGATCATAGACAATCCGGTAGATGCGATCAAATTTAGTTTGATCGCGATCTGTACTGAGGTGGTATCGCACAAACAAAAAGATCAACAGTCCGCCCGTCATGCCAATGGTTAACCCGAGCACATTCAAGGTCGTGTACCGGCGCTGGTAACGTAGATTACGCCAAGCGGTTTTAAGATAATTTTGGAGCATAAACTAAGGGCGTGACTATAGGATGGACCACTCTAGGAGTCAGCTTTGTTAGTGAAAAAGCGAAAGTAATCTATGTCCTCTAAACCAACCTGTTAAAAGAAGTTAACGAGGGGGAAGTTTAGCGATTGAGGGGACAAATGGTCGCTGCTTTTTAAATCTTCAGTGATATGTTTTGTCCTACGCCCCCCCCAATAAAGAAGCAGATACATGAGGCTTTTATCGTCTCAGCTGGGAGCGTTTTAGGAGATGAAGTAAGCCGTAGGTTACAAAAGGTGATCAGCAAATTTGCTCTATAAGCTACCCCTGATGACTAACTGAAAAGTAAGGCTATTCTTTGGCTCATTATTTTCAAATTGGTTTGTTGTCTTACCCACTTCTTGTCTCACCACTAGTCAACCCCTCTTTTCTACCGTTCAACAGCGGACAAAGCCTGTACGTTTTCGGACACCTACATAATCGCATTAAACTATAACGCGTTGATAGTCTTGCAATTAAGATTATGGCATTCGATTTGTTTAGCAAATAGTAAGAAAATAAAACCAGTAAGCATGGCATTATGGGTAGAACCTATTTGGGGGAATTTGAAGAACTTGTCCTATTGACAGTAGCCATCCTAAATGGGACTGCGTATGGACTGGCCATTGCGGAAGATTTAAAACGTCGAACCAACCGCTCCATCAATCTCAGTGGGGTACACGTCGCTTTGTATCGCTTGGAAGAAAAAGGCTTTGTCAAATCGCAACTAGGCGGGGCAATAGCTGCTCGCGGAGGACGTCGTAAGCGACTCTTCTCCATCACGGCATACGGTAAACGCACACTGGATGAGCTGCGGCAGGTTCGCTATGACCTCTGGGAAGCTATGCCGAACCTATCCCTCTCGTAAACCATGGCAAAATCTCCCCCTACCCCGTTGCCGCCAGCCTGGGCCGATCAGTTATTAGGGGTCTTCTGTCCATCTGAGCTACAAGAAGAACTACTTGGAGACCTATATGAACAATTTGAGCAGCAAGTGACCCAGCTAGGCGAATCGACGGCTCGGCGGTTATACGTCTGGGAAGTCATTCGATTTTGTCGGCCTTACCTGATTAGCCGCCAACTCCGAGCACTGACGGCGAACTTAACCTTCAATTCATCTATATCTTTTCTACCTGCTAACATGTTACGGAACTATCTGAAAATCGCCTTGAGAAGCCTGGCTAAAAACCAGGTGTACTCGTTTATCAATATTTCGGGACTTGCTGTTGGCATGGCTATAGCGATGTTGATTGGTCTTTGGGTGTGGGACGAACTCTCATTTGACCGCTATTACCAGAACTACGACCGCATTGTACAGGTGGCGCAACATGGAACCGTTAATGGAGAAACCTGGACGGAAACCAATTTGCCTTATCCACTGGCTACCGAGTTAAAAACTAATTATCCTACTGATTTCAAACGGGTGCTGAAAGCATGGCAAATTCAGGATCATATTGTAGCCGTGGGCAATGATAAGCTTTCGTTAACCGGCGAGTTCATCGAATCCGAAGCGCCCGAGATGCTTACCCTGCACATGCTCAAAGGAACACGGGCGGGCCTGCGGGAACCCGGTTCGGTGTTGCTTTCTGCTTCCGCAGCAAAAGCACTCTTTGGTGACACCGATCCAATGAACAAAGTGGTGAAGATTAACAACGCTATGGACACTAGGGTCACCGGCGTTTACCAGGATCTACCCCATAACACAGCGTTCCACGAGGTGAAATTCTTTGCCCCCTGGGACTTATATGTGTCAGCAAATCCCTATATCAAAGAGCAGGGCTGGGTAAACAATTTCATGCACGTGTACGCTGAGCTTCAGCCCAATGTAGATGTTGATAACGTATCGACCAAGATTAAAGACATCCACCTTAAAAACCTGGTTGGCAATACGGGGCAGTTAGCCTTCAACTTTCAGATCTTTCTGCATCCCATGAGTAAGTGGCATCTGCACTCGGGGTTTGATAAACAAGGCAACAACACGGGCGGTCTGATTCAATATGTCTGGTTGTTTAGCCTCATCGGGGTGTTTGTGCTGCTCTTGGCGTGCATTAATTTCATGAATCTAAGCACGGCCCGCTCCGAAAAACGCGCTAAAGAAGTGGGTATTCGCAAAGCTGTCGGGTCTATGCGTGGTCAGTTGATTAGTCAATTCTTCAGTGAGTCGTTCCTGGTTGTTGGGCTGGCTTTCGTACTAACCATTGGGTTGGTTGCGGTTTCCATCAACTGGTTTAATGAGGTAGCCGACAAGGAAATGGCTATCCTGTGGACCAATCCTTACTTTTGGCTATTTAGTTTAGGCTTCATTCTACTTACAGGTTTACTGGCGGGTAGTTATCCAGCTCTGTACTTGTCGAGGTTCCAGCCCATCAAAGTGTTGAAAGGCACATTTCAGGTGGGCCGTTTCGCGAGCATTCCCCGTAAAGTCCTAGTGGTTGTTCAGTTTACTGTATCCATAACGCTCATCATCGGCACCATCCTTGTTTATCGCCAGATTCAATACGCTAAAAACCGCCCCGTCGGCTATACCCGTGAAGGCTTGATCGATGTGCGCATGAGCGCGGATGATTTTTATACCAAGTTTGATGTACTTAGGCAGGAGTTGATGAATACGGGAGTCGTCTACGAAACAGCCCAGTCGGCCAGCCGAGCGACGGAGCTGTGGTCGAATAATATTGGTTTTGATTGGAAAGGTAAGGACCCGTCTGTGCAAGCTGACTTTGGCACTTTAACCGTTTCGCCCGAATACGGCAAAACGGTCGGCTGGCAGTTTATGGCAGGCCGAGATTTCTCGCGTGATTTTTCCTCAGATTCATCCGCCTACGTCGTTAACGAAGCGACTGTTCGGTTTATGGGTCTAAAAAATCCAGTGGGTCAAACCATCCGGCGTGATGGGAAGCCATTCCAGATCATCGGTGTGATTAAAGACATGGTGATGGGCTCACCCTTTGAACCGGCCTATCCAACCATCTTTTTCCTTCGAGGACCACTTAATTGGATTAACATCAAGATTAAACCGGATGTATCAGCTGCCGACGCTTTGCCTAAAATTGAAGCGGTATTTAAGAAGGTGGTACCTTCAGCTGGCTTCGACTACGATTTTGTTGATCAAGAGTATGGGGCCAAGTTTGCAGATGAAGACCGTATTAGTTCACTCGCCAGTTTCTTTGCGATTCTCGCCATTTTCATCAGCTGCCTGGGCTTGTTTGGGCTGGCTTCCTACGTAGCTGAGCAACGGACCAAGGAAATTGGGATTCGCAAAGTGCTGGGTGCCTCCGTAACTAACTTATGGGCCATGCTCTCCAAAGACTTTGTGGCACTGGTCCTTATTGCTTTCGGTATCGCTACGCCCGTTTCGTATTATTTTCTGAGTAACTGGCTGGCTGCCTATACCTATCGAACCGATTTATCATGGTGGATTTTTGCGGCTTCGGGAGCGGGTGCGCTGGTGGTAACCCTCCTAACGGTAAGTTTTCAAAGTATCAAAGCCGCTTTACTAAATCCAGTGAAAAGTTTGCGAAGCGAGTAAGGGGGAAGCCTTTCCATTTTTAACAGCATTGATTGATGCTCGATGCTGTTTCTTTTCCACCTCGCAAATCGCCCCATTTTTGGAACATATAAATGAAAGCCATTTCGTCTCAGGCGGGAGCAGGTATATGAACGTTTAATTGTCTCATTTGGGAGCGTTTTAATAAGACGCCTTAAGAATCAAAAAAAGCAGATCGTGGAAGGCCGCTTAATCATGTGCTAGCGTACTTGTTAGCTACATGAACTGAAATTGGCCTTGAAGCCTAATCCTCATCATTCGCTTCACTTATAAACACCTCCTGTTAGCCATCCGTTTGCTCAACGGCCTATGAGCCCATCACTCAACGGATAGAACGAATGAAGTACCTATACGCGCTGCTCATAACCCTAGTAGCGCTAAGTGCCTGGGCCCAGAAAACCCCCACCAAAACTGACGCTAAAATTAAGGTAACCGAAATCCTGAAGGACCCCGAAGCCGCCCCGCCCAAGCTCTTTCTGAACTGTCAGAACGTAAACTGTTTTGAGGACTACGTGCGCACCCAGCTTTCGTTTTTTGACTTCGTCCGCGATCGCCAACTCTGCGACATTGAAATCCTAACCACCCAGCAAACCACCGGGGCCAGCGGCTCGGAGTACACCCTGACGCTGCTGGGCCAAAATCGTCACCAGGGTCTACTCGATACGCTCCGCTTCACCACCCGGCAGACCGACACTGACGCTATGACCCGCCAACGCTTTGTGCAAGCACTTCGACTAGGCCTAGTGCGGTTCATGACTCGAACCAGCTTTATGCAACAGGTCCTGGTCACCTTTCCCAAACGGAAAGCCCAACCGGATGACAAACCCCTAAAAGACCCCTGGCACTTCTGGGTCTTTATCGTGAGCGCCAATGTATCAGCCAACGGCGAAAGCAACCATAAGTACCTGGCCCTGAATGAAGATGTAAAGGTCAACCGCGTCACGCTGGCCTCGAAGTTCAACCTCGATACCTATTACAACACCACCCGCAATCGCTACAATGTCAATGGACAAACCATTGATGTTAAAAACATTGAGTTTGGGCTCTCGGCGCTGTATGTGCGTAGTCTGTCAGAGCACTGGTCGGTGGGTGGTTTCTACAAAGGCTACCACTCCATTTACCAGAATATGGCCTTCTCCCAGAGTGTATCGCCCGCCCTGGAGTATAATCTCTTTCCCAACTCGGAAGTGACCCGGCGGCAGTTCCGCTGGATCTACCAGCTTGGGGTTCGCTCCCTGAGCTACCTTGACTCGACGGTCTACAACAAGACGGCGGAGACATTACCGTTTCAACAGCTGACGGGCGTCTTTGCGTTGACCGAGCCATGGGGTTCGGTCAACGCCAGCATCGCGGGTTATCAGTTTCTGCACGATCTGAGTAAGAACCAGCTGACGTTTCAAACGACCGTGTCGTGGCGCCTCCTGGAAGGGCTCATGTTGCAGCTTACGGGGGCGGTTAGTTTAATCAACAATCAGCTATCGCTGGCAAAAGAGGTAGGAGATCCCAACCAGTTTTTGCTGGGCGGGCGGCAGTTGCCCACCCGGTTTACCTATTCGTCGTCGGTAGGGCTGAGCTATACGTTTGGTTCAATCAACAACGCGGCCGTCAATCCGCGTTTTACGAACGTGGATTTTTGAGCATAAGCCTTAGGATAAGGGTTGACAGTTATTGAAACTAGTGCTCAATTAAAGAAGCGTTTGAAGAGACCGGGAAGTTAAAGTAGATCTACTGAAGCTCAGATTCCGACTGCCTCGTGGGAACCACAGCTAAGCTTTATACTGCGGTCCAATTCGTAGTCCATAGATGTCATCCGAAGAAGGGGTTGGTGAGTCACAGACGGGACCCAATTAGGGTAAAAACGTATCGACTAGCGTATCGGTCAGTTGATGGCTTGTCCAACCGGCCCACAAACTTTTTGCCTTTAAGACGGCCCAAGCCATCAAGCCAGCTCCCAAAGCAATACCTATACTCTTTTCCGTTACTCCATGAGCCAAGCCGAACACCATCGACGTCCACACAACGGCCCACAGTTTAGTCCAATACTTAACACAACAAGCCAGCAGCAAACCCCGACAAATGAGTTCTTCATATAGGTTCGTGACACCATTTACGCTGTATCGATAGACGTCTATTTTATAGGAGAATTTGTGGCCACTCGTTGCCATAAGTAGTAAGGGGACAGCGGCCAGTAGTAGGCCACTAATGAGTCCATATTTTAACGAAACCAACTTGAATGTAGTTGTCCCACTCCACTGCTCCTGGTAGTCTAAGTTTAGTAGATACTTGCCAATCAACCCCATAGCAAGCGATAAGGGGAGTAGCCCCAAAAGCCCATTGCCATAATCATAAAAGAGTAAATCATTTATTTTATCCGGAAAGCCCAAGAACTGGATCACAACTGGTCGACTAACTTGAAGTCCATAAAATCCACCGAAAATGAAACTGCTTAAACAAACTGGAATGTAAAATTTGTCATTCAGTAATCGTATCCTACCTAATACAAAAAGGAGCATACTTACCAATAAGAGGCAACTAGACACGACTAAATAGTCATTCATGGGTTTAAGTTATTGAATAATTTGGTCAGTTTGCACTCACTGAGTTTGAGTAAGCAAGGAAATTTGAGGGTAAGATATACCCATCAAGGGGTGTGGGAAAGGGTGGTGGTTCGGTTGAGACCACATGGCATAGCTTGCTCACAAGCAGGCAGGATTGGGGAATTACTCAGTTTCATAAAAATGCTCCATCTTCAACGAACATACATGAATGACCCTTCGTATCAGGAAGGAGCGTTCAAAGAGATAGCTGACCGCTGGCCAAAAACTAGCTCTTACGTACGTTGTCGTAGTAAAAGTAAGTAGGGCTAACCAGTTACCAAAACAAGATTTTCGAAGGCAAGCCACACAAAACGCGTAAGAGCCCGCAAGTGAGAGGACCTCCGGCACTACCTGGTTAAACAGTACGTCAGGGTAAAACGTATCAGCTGGCTGATCGATAGCCCATCGTTTCCAGCCTGTTGATTACCTAACGGCGTCAAACGGGAGAGCCAGATCGACTTGGTAGCAGTCCGGCTCGTTCACTACCTGAAGAACATGACCCGGGTACAACAAAGCCAACCGCTTCCGGACGTTAACCAGCCCTAACCCGCCGATGCCGGCTTCTGGCGTAACGGGTTTGCTGTTACTGATGGTTAACTGTAGACCCGCTTTATCGACCACGACCGCTAGCTTGATCCAGGATTTACGCGCACTCCGTTGAACCCCGTGCTTGAAGGCGTTCTCCACAAAAGGAATCAGCAGAAAAGGAACAATGTGAACGCTGTCGTTGACGGTTTCGGGAAGGCATACCTGAAGATCAACGCGTTTGCCCGTCCGGGTCTTTTCCAGGGCGATATAATCCCGGATAAACTGAAGTTCCTTTTGCAGCGGGACGGTAGGCTCGGCGGTTTCGTACAGGGTATACTGCATCAGGCCGGACAACTGATGGACGAGTTGGGCCGCTGGTGGGCAATCCTCTTCCGTCAGGGCGTACACGCTGTTCAGCACGTTAAACAAAAAATGCGGGTTAATCTGGCTTTTCAGATAGCCCAGTTCTAGCTGCATATTTTGCTGTTTAAGCTGAGCGTTGCTGATCTGGGAGGCCATGTTGTCGTATAGCGCTTTAAAGGCCAGGAGCAGCGCTGGATAGGTGAACGACAGCAGAAAATTCCAGCCGAATAAGGAAACGTTGGTAAAAAGGCCCAGCGGTCCATGCTGCTCCATGCGGTGCCACATAAGCGAAAGATTCGACCAGGATTTGGCGCGGGGTACCGACAACAGGCCATGATCGGGAAA
Source organism: Spirosoma pollinicola (assembly GCF_002831565.1). Taxonomy (NCBI): domain Bacteria; kingdom Pseudomonadati; phylum Bacteroidota; class Cytophagia; order Cytophagales; family Cytophagaceae; genus Spirosoma; species Spirosoma pollinicola. Next base: position 7,508,046 of record NZ_CP025096.1, read on the forward strand.
GCCGACGGTCTGATGAAGCCAGCTGAAGCCCGCGTAGTTGGCCAGATAAACGCCCGTGTACGTCAGGAGAATAAGAGCCAGCAGGGGAAGCGGCCTGAATCGATACAAAAAACGGGGAAAAAGCCAGTAGCCCCAGCCATAGTATATCCCCAGTTGCAACAGAAACTGCCCGTTCATGAACCACTGCCCGGTATCACCGTAGCGGTAAATCAAACTGGCCGTTAGTCCATCAGCGCTCACCAATATATATAAGGCAAGAATAACAATGGCATGCGCCAGTAGCCGACGGGCTGCGCCGGTGAGAAAGGGTAATTGAACCAGGGGCAACTTCATTGGTCAAACTTCGCGTGTTTCCCTGATTTATGACCTATTTTTCGACCAAAGTGCCCATTTTTTCGATGAATATGAGCGGAAGGACTTGGTCGAAAAGAACGGTGGGTTCACCGAATTAACTGGGGCTACCGACGGGCCTGGGCTAGGTTTGCCTCATCAATCACATAACGCAAATCACCCCATGAACGCCCGTCTTGCCTTCTTTTTTCTCCTCTTCTCACTACCCGCGTTAGCCCAGCACCAGCTAACCGGCCGAGTTACCGATACCACCAATCAACCCATGCTGTACGCCAGCGTAGCCTTGCTGCGATCGGCTGACTCGTCAATCGTTAAAGGAGCAATCACCGGCGAGGACGGGCGTTTTGTGATGGACAAACTCGCGTCGGGGACCTACCGCACCCGGATCAGCGCGGTTGGCTACAGTGACCGCTACTCGTCCGTGATCACCTTAACAGCCGAGACGCCAACCGTTGATCTGGGTGTGTTGACCGTAGACGCCAGTACCAAAAACTTAACCGAAGTCACCGTAAAAGCGCAGCCATCACTGGTTAGCCAGCAGGCCGACCGGCTTGTCCTCAACGTAGAAGGCAGCGTTATTACGCGGGGCAATAAGGCGGAAGATCTGCTCCGCTACATCCCCCGCGTTCGCTACGACGGCGGAACAATCAGCGTGGGCAACAAATCCAACGTCCTTTTGCTGGTCGATGGGCGGCAGATGGGGCAGGGCAGTCTGGCCAGCTTTCTACAATCGTTCTCGGCGGAAGATATCCTCCGGATCGAAGTCATCACCAATCCATCAGCCCGCTACGACGCCACCGTGGACGGGGTGATCAATATCATCACCAAAAAGAGCCGGGAGCAGGGCATCAATGGCCGCTCGACGCTAACGTACTCGCAGGGCCAATATAGCCGTTCGTCGGCCAACGGATCGCTGACGTATCGGCAGGGTAAATGGACCATGTTCGGTAGCTTGAATGCCACCCTTCCTTCCACGTCATATTCGACACAGGATCTGAACCGGACCTTTCCCGGTGCTACGCAGCAAAACCGGTTGCTTACCCTGAATACGTACCGATCACTGGCGACCAACCTGAGTCTGGATTACACCTTCGATCCCCAGCACGTACTGAGCCTGCGCCTGAACGGCAACTGGCGCCGGGATAACAAAAATACGGACACCCGGACCCGATCGATGGTTGCACCATTGGCTGACTCGACCATCCGCACCGAGAACCGGGGGCTGGAACAGGCTGGCGTGTACGACATGAACCTAAGCTACAAAGCGACGTTCGGCCCGAATAAGAACAAAGAACTGACCGTTTTCGTAACCGAGTCGATGGTCGATAAAGACGCGTCTCAATTTATTGCCTATCAGCGAATTGGAGCGGATGAGGTAGCGAACGGCCCGGTGACAAGGCTCCGTATTCTGAACCCGAATCAGCAGCGAAACCTGATTGGTCAGCTGGATTATGGTACTCCCGTACTGGGCAGCAAGTGGCGATTAAACGTGGGCACGAAATATGTGTTCATCCGTAATAATAACACGCTTCAGCAGGACAATTTTGTAAACGGTCAGTACCAGTTCGATCCGACGTTTAGCCAGTCGGGGCTCTACCAGGAGCATATCTATGCCGCTTACTCGAATCTGAGCCACTCGTTTGGTAAAGGCTGGTCGTGGCAGGGTGGCCTACGCGTGGAGCGTACCGAGCAGCACCTGACTCAATCGGCGCTAGCCCGTAGTTACGCCGGACTCTTCCCGAGTATGGGGCTGAACCGGAACCTGCCGAACGGACGCTCGTGTGGTGTTACATTCAGCCGGAAAGTAAGCCGTCCCAGCCTGGGCAGCCTGGTTCCCTACCGCAACCTGATCGACCCCTACACGATCATCGAAGGAAACCCGTTGATTCGCCCGTCTTTTGCCCACACGTTTGATGCGTTTTACTCACTGGGCAGCCTGAATCTGTTCGCCAACTATTCCTACATCCGCGATCAGATGACCACCGTGTTACGGGCTGATCCGGCTACGTTAGTGTACACCCAGGTGATGGACAACCTGCGAAACGGCAACGATTTCTATGTGGGAGCAACCTACGCTAAGAACGTAACGAAAAGCTGGCAGACGAATACCACGCTGATGGGCATGGGCAATTACACCAGTAGCCCCGTTAACGAACTGAACCGCTACCAATCAACCGGCCTGTGGGTGATGGCTACGTCCTCGAACATTATCTCCCTGCCCCGCGACTGGAAATACGAACTAACGGCACACTACATGTCGCCCGCCCGGTCGGGACTGTTCACCCAGAAAGGATTTGGGGGCGTATCGATGAGCGTAACGAAATCCCTGCTGGCTAAACAGGCGAACCTGCGGATCGACGTAAGCGATGTGTTCCGGACCATGACTAGCCGACTGGAGTCTGCCTACGGGCAGGTGAACTTCACCATGCGGAGTTACAATGACAGCCAACGCGTTAAAGTATCGTTCAGCTATAACTTTGGTAAGAAGACCGTCAAAGCGGCCCGGCAAGGGACGTTAGGCAACGACGATGAGAAGAGCCGGATGCGTTAGTAGCCCGCTGGTTGTTAGCCGATCTGTTCCCGCCGGATGCGCTCTTTAACGGCATCGCGGTAGCTGGGTCCAATGACCAGATTGTCACCGGTCGACAACAGCACCGAGTTACCCTCCAGGACTTTTACATGGCGGAGCTGGATGATGAACGACCGGTTGATTCGCAGAAAGCGGTCCAGGGGCAGGGTTTCGGCCAGTTTATTCATCGTCAGATGCGTCACCACGAACCGATCCGGCAGAAATACCTTGATATAGTCGCCTAACGCTTCGGCGTAGACCAGCTCATGGAGGTGAATCTGTTCGAGTTTCTTATCGGTTTTTAGGTAGATGAAGTCGGCTGTCGGCGAGTCAATGGCTACCGGCCCAGCGTTAGAACGTGTTCTGGCTTCATCCGACAACGGATGGTAGGCTGCGGGGGGCGGAGCCGGAGCCGTTTTGGGCATCCGCTCCTTGACCCGACCGATGGCTTTGAGAAAGCGGTCGAAGGCAATGGGCTTGAGCAGGTAATCAACGACGCCCAGCTCAAACCCTTCCAGGGCATGATGAGGATTAGCCGTTGTCATCACCACGAGGGGATGGGGCAAAGGGTAAGCCTGTAAGAACTCCAGCCCCGTCATCTCGGGCATGTTGATATCCAGAAAAATAACCTCGGGCTGTAGGCCGGGCAGTTGCTCGAACGCAGTGATGGCATCATCGAAGGTCGCCACCAGATCAAGCGAGGGGACACGCCGGACGTATTTCTCGAGTAGCTGTTGAGCTAATGGCTCATCTTCGATAATAGCGCAGCGCAGTGAACCGGTCATAAAAAAGCAGCAAAGGGAGTAACGTTGTCAGATCAAAATTACGGGAAAAAGTGGTAGCAGTTCTAAACGGGCACGAATAGGTTGTCTCGACAAACGACAACTCTGAGCGATTCGATAGGCTGGTCCAACGTGTCGGCGAATGATAAACGCCATCGACTTAACCGAAAGCAACGTTAACGAGGCGTACAAAAGAAGCGTTCAGTGTCTTAGCCCCCTATTCGTTGGGCCAATTTGAAAAGGCGGCCGCGTTACGATGGCCCCTGCGGTTATGTCGTAAACGAGCGGTGCCATTTCCCATTTTGCTGGGGAATATGCTACGGATAGTCGTTGATCATAATTTAAAACAGGCTGTCCCATTAAACGCCCCATTTAAGAAGCAGGTTCATGTAACCTACCTCGTCTCAAGTAGGAGCGTTTCATGAGCCAAAGACTATTTTCCGCCACCATACTCCTCATCGGTTACCCGTTTAAACCAGATGGTTCGGCCCTTGCGGGTCGATGTCGTTGCGATGTAGGTGACCCCACTGGTGGGGGTGGCCCCGTGCCAATGCTCCACCCCGGGTTGGCATTTGACCACTTCGCCTTTACGAACCGTTCGTAGCGGCTTACCCCGTTCCTGGTAGTAACCCACCCCATCGGTGTAGAGCAGAACCTGGCCGTCCGGGTGCGCATGCCAGTGCAAACGGGCTCCCGGCGCAAACGTAGCCATCGCGATCGAGTAGTTGAAGGTGCTATCGGCGGGGCTTAGTTCGTTGAGCCAGATGGTTCCGACCTGGTGATCGGTCATCGCCTTTTCGCCTTTGGGGAAAATGACCCCATCTTGGGCTAAGGCCTGAGTAGTGAGGGCAATGACCAAAGCCATAGTGGATACGAGCAATTTCATAAAGAAGCAAATTAGTCAATCTCTCGATTTAACGTCCTAGCCTATTTGGTTGTTTTCCATGATGAAAGTTCGAAGTGTATAGGCGAAAGATCTTGTGGACGTTTGGATGTCTATTTCTTAAATGAGGGTTTGTTGAGATGCTGGTATTTAGTACCTGTCCAACGTCATCAGTAGCGTTCGAACTCACGAACCGGCTGTTTTCGTTAAGTTTGTATATCAGTTTATCTTTTCTCGCTATCGTTATGGTTGTCTCGCCACGATTAACCAATGCTCAATTGGCCTTACTAGAAATGTTCAGCTTCGAGATGAGCGAAGCCGAAGTGTTGGCCATGCTCCAAACGCTGATGCAGCATTTCCGGACACGGCTCGAAGAAGAGACTCAGAAGGTCATTCAGCAAAAAGGACTGACCACTGCTCAACTTGAAGAGCAAATGAACTTTGAGAACCGTACCCAGCGGCTTGACCAAATCCGGGCTGCTCAGTGAAAGTAGTGGTAATGGCTTAACTGCGTTTATTCAGGTATCTTTGTGAATGGTCTTAGAAGCAGTTTCCTGTAAGCATTGTGGGCAAACCCAACACGTCAAACGCTATGGTACTACCCGTGCAGGCACCCAACGCTACCGATGCTTTGACTGCGGTCGAACTTTTGTCCAAACCTACACCCATAAGGCCCGGGATCCCTCGGTCAAAGAGCAGATCACTCAGATGGTCCTCAACGGAGCAGGCATACGCGATACCGCCCGTATCCTAGGCGTCAATCGAAACACCGTCAGCGCTCAGTTTAAAAAAAAGTAGTCAAGTCATTCATGTAAACCCCTTGTACGTTGATAGAGGCTTGAAAATGAGTCTCAAAGTCGACGAGATGTGCCGGGCCGCCGGAGCGGTCTTACGTGGGTAAGAAGAAACAGCCCCGCTGGCTGTGGTGGGTCGAGGATGCGGTGACAGGCGAGATCATTGCCTTTGTTTTTGGCCGCCGTACCAACCAAACATTTCGTCACTTATTACATCTATTGGAGGAGGCCAAAATTGAGGTAATCAGATGGATAACGGACTCCTGGTGGGCTTACTTTGATTGCTTAGATCAACGCTTACGCTTAGTTCGAAAAGCCTCTTTACAAGGTCTTGAACGGAAGCATTTAACCCTCCGAACGCGCTTAAAACGGTTAACACGCAGAACCATTTGCTATTCGAAATCAATCGTGGTTCACGACACAGCAATTGGTCTGTTTATCAATCAATTTTTCTTTGCCGATCAACGCAATTAAGCCACTACCAAATATTTCCGAAAGACACTATTTCCCAACCTTTGGGATAGAATTCACTATTTGATCTGTTGCTCATAATCCAATCTCCTCCAGCAGACTTTCTAATTTGGCGTCAATGAGGGCTTCTTTGGCTTCCAGTTCGCGCAGGGCCGCATGAGCGGCAGCTAATTCAATCACTTCGGCGGCTACGCTCCGGTCAATGTAGCGCGAGATGTTCAGGTTGTAGTCGTTGGCTTTGATGTCGGCTACGTCCACCACCTTCATAAACTTGTCGATGTCCAGCCCCGCGTCGTAGGCCGCCAGAATATGCTGTACATGCCGGTCTTCCAGTTCGTTCTGGTTTTTGCCTTCCTTAAACTCCTGGCTGGCGTCGATGATCCGTACCCGCTTCCTGAGGCTGGCCGGTTTGGATTTGGTCAGCACCCAAATGGCCGCCGGGATGCCCGTGTTGTAGAACAGGGCCGAGGGCAGACCCACAATCCCTTCCACGAGGTCATCTTCCAGCAGTTTCTCGCGAATGCTTCCTTCCGCACCACCCCGAAACAACGTACCGTGGGGCAGCACCACGCCTATGCGCACATTCTGCCGCAATACCGCCAGCATGTGCTGCAAAAACGCCATATCGGCGTAGCCTCTGGGGGGCGTACCGTAATGCAGTCGGCCAAAGTTATCGACCACGGCGGTGGCGTAGTTGGGTGTAACTTCCTTTTCCTTACCGTCTTTGTCCAGCTTTTTGGGCAGGTTTATTTCGGCGGGCGTCCACCAGCGGTCCTGCGAGAAGGGCGGATTGGCGATAACCCGATCAAACAGACGTAGTTCGGTATCGGAGCTTTTGTGTTGCGGATTCACCAACGTATCGCCCTTTCTCAGGTCGGCACTGTCGAAGTTGTGCAGCAGCATATTGAGCTTGGCAATGGCCCAAGTGCCTATGTTCTTCTCCTGCCCAAACAGCGATACGTTGATGAGGTTGTTTGGTCCATCAACCTTACCGCCATGCTCCGCTATGTACCGCGCCGATTCGATGAGCATCCCACCAGACCCGCAGGTGGGGTCAAAAATTTCGTTGCCCGGTTGCGGCTTAATCAGGCCCACAATCAGTTTCACCACGCCACGGGGCGTATAGAATTCACCCCCTTTCTTCCCGGCGTCATCGGCAAACTGCTTGATGAGGTATTCGTAGGCATCACCGAGCAAGTCAGGCGTATATAGGTCAGCGTTACGTAACGAATGCTGGTTGAAATGACGGAGCAGCCGTTGTAGCGTGTCGTCGTTCAGTTTTTCCTTATCCCCAAATTTGGTAGCTGTCATCACGCCCTCCAGCTTCAGGTCTTTATTATTTTCTTCGATGGCGGCAAACGCTTTATCGAGCACCACCCCGATGTTCTCGGTCGCCTTTTTCACTTCACCCCAACGGGCTTCGGTGGGCATTTTGAAGTACGTAGCATCTTCGGCTTCCTCGCGGGAATAATCTTCTTCACGCGCCATGATGGCTTCGACTTCCTCATCGAACACGTCATTGGCTCGTTTGAGGAAGAGCAGCCCGAAGATGTAATTTTTAAAATCGGAGCTATCAATGCTGCCCCGCAGGATATTGGCCGAATCCCAGAGCCAGGATTCGAGGGTTTGCAGATCTAATTTGGGCATAGTTGAAAAAGGAAATTCAGAGCGAGATATACCAGTTTGGCCAAGGTATTTTTAATCAGTGTTCACTACGTTGACAGGATGGTGTCGTACTCATGTGCTATAGGTAATCGTAAAATTTAGTTATGTCCTATGCTTCCTAAACAACACTGGTCGAATTCAACGCAAAGTTCAGTGCGGCCTTTTGTTGTTAATAGTAGCTACCCGTTTGTAATTACAAACGGTGAATATACTGGAAAGACGACTCACTCGGATAACGGAAACGACCCGAAACAGGCAAGTTTGAGCGCTTACGTAGCCAAGTCCATGATCTTCAGGAGAAAGCAAATTCAGAACGAAGGACGCCCACTTTGCAAAGCGGGTGTAGGAACTGCTTCTAACTGAACTAGAAAAAAGTATTTCTTTTAACACGAATCCAATAACGAGCCGGGGGAGTGAAAAAAACGGCCAGTACCCGGGGGCGATTAAATCGGTAGCCCCTGGTCTTGCTTGTGTAACACCGTTTTCCTTATCCGTTTCCAGTGCCCCTTTCCGATAAGTTTAAGTGCATTTTTTCTTTCGTAAACGTTTTTGCGTACGATTTTCGCTGCTGCGTACTTGCGAAAGGAATATTGCGCCTAAAAGTGGCGATATAAGTTATTCTATGATAAGATCTATTTTCTGGCAAATACTGCTATAAGCTACTAGTAAAATAAACTTTACGGGCTGACTGCCTTACTGACTCATAAAGAGTGAACTGTTTTTTAATTCGTGATAAGGTTATGTGGTTTTTATGATAATAGTGTATCAATAAGAAATGTATAATTTCAACCCGTCAAAATGATCTTAGAAAGGCCCATTTGGCGCATGTTGGCTTGCTAATGAGGTGATTAATAATCAAAATTAATGTAAAACGGCAGCCATAAAGGCGGTTTTCGGGCCTTAATCTCTGGAATTCTATTGGCGTAGGTGTTAATCGCTGATAGTAAGACAATTAGCGCTATTTCAGTGTTCTTATATAGGCCAAATATTCAGTGTATTTACAACCATAAATCTTAACAATTTACCAAATGGCTGCAAACGTTCTGACAAATTATAATCAAAATCCATATAGGATTGGCAAACGAACTCAACACCTGGTTCTGTTTACGGCTGTTGATCATAAACTAAGCCGCCTGCTTGGCCAGAGCTCCATCGCCTTACGGACCATGATCGTCTTGGCTAGTAAACTTAATGCGGATGGCTATGCTTGTGCTACCCTTAACGAATTAGCGGAAATCCTTGGGACTCGTCGCAGTTATGTCAATAAAGGTGTTCTGGAGCTGGCTAGGTGGAATCTGATCACCAAAAAGAAACGCAGTCAATATTGGATTGGGCCGGACGTGTTTCGGTCTGCTCAGATCGAAATGTAAATAAGTTTATAATTGTAAGATTTCTATGGAAATGGTTTTGGCCTTTCTACTCAGAGGTGGGCTGATGAAAGTGTATTTTGGACGTCTAAACACAGATTATTACAGAGTTACAACTGAACAGTAGTATAATGTCGAATGAGACTGCAAGTAATTAAACCTGAATCAGGATAAAGTATTGACTATTAGGTGACGTCACAGAATAAACAACACTCATCTTAGTTTTCAGTCTTCTCTTTTACTCGCTTACTTTAAAAAATGGGGCAAGTATAGTTATTAAACTGAGGTAAACGAATACATAAAATTGTAATCAAACACCTACCAATTAATAAATATAAGTAGACAATATTGTCATTGTATGTGAAAATATGCTACTTGGAAACGTTTATTCCACATTATCCATGCCCTCTCTTCGTTTTTACTTTCTTGCTCTAGCAAGTTTACTTCTATGTGGCTTACTCACTGTTAGTTGCAGTTCGAGGAGAGGTCGGACTGATAGACATGAAGCTGACAGTGTTTATAAGGTAAGCAAAACTGCAATTGCTAAGCCTATTTTACCAAAACTATATTTAGAACATAGCGGTAGCATGTTTGGCTATGATGGCCCAACAGTCAATGGAAACTTCAAAAACACAATTACCAAGCTGTTAAATCAATTTGATAACCCACAGGCAACATCAATTTTCATTGTCAACGATAAAGTCTATCCTTACCCTAAATCATATAGTGATCTAATCAAATCGGCTACATTATTTCAGTATAAAACGGGTAATGCAGCTTACACCGATTTTGGGCAGATTTTCCAGACTATTGCGGATGACTTAGAGGAAAACCAGTTAGCTATTCTAACGACAGATCTGATCTATTCAGAAAAGTCAGCTACAGGACAGAATGCAGCTAAGATTATGGCAACGGCTCAAAATCTTGCTCAAATTGCCCTTAAAAACTACACTAAAACTGGTTCGTTACTGGTTCTGAAACTCCATTCGGATTACAGCGGACGTTATTATCCGTATAATTCACCACAAAAAGGAAAGCAGTATAAGGGAGATCGTCCCTTCTACGTATTGTTATTTGCTAAAAATGCTACGATGGATCGGTTGTTGACTGAGAACCAGTACGCCGGATTACGTAATTTTAGTAGTTATCCGTCTTTTGAAAACCAGTATTTATTTAGTAGTAGTACACAGGCTCGAACGCCATTTTATACCCTTCTTGAAAATCATCCTAGTGCTAAAGGGACTTATGACAAAGACCGTGAAGGGGATAATTCTAAGGGCCTGCATATAATTAAAAACGTAGAGCCCCCCCATAAATCTACTGAGAAACTGACTATCGTTGTAGCAGTAAAATTGCCAGTGGGAGCATATGGTGAAGTATTTATTCGCAATCCAGCTAACTATACAGTCGAATCAATTAAAGATAACTTCAAAATTAAAGCCATTCAGCCAAGTACTAATCCTGGAACTACGCATGATATTATTCTTGAAGCGTCCAGTCCAGCCTCTGGAGAACGTACAGCTATAATTCGACTTAAACGAATTTTTCCCCCTACATGGATTATATCCAGCAGCAGCGATGATGACACAAATGTAAATCCCAATACAACCTTTGCAACAACAACATTCGGTCTACAGCCAATGATGACGGGGATTCATCATGCATATGAAGCTCATATCACCGATAAGAATTATTTATTCTCTCTTTCTTTACACTTGAACGATTAACCCACACCTATAATGGAAGACATTGCAATCACCATTTACGACTGGTTCACAAATGGAGCTCTCTTAGATGATCTTATAGATCAAGAACTCGTACTTCCCCTGTTTTGGAGTTTATTTGGTGTCAGCCTATTAAGTGTTATTGTCTATTATTATTTGATCAATAGTCCACGTTTCAGTAAGCTGAGCCACTGGTTTACTACACTGACAATTAGTAGCTTACTTATTAGCATCATCCATTTCTCAACCTGTACATCAATGGCTAATCAGCAAATAATACGTACTCCTGGATCGGCTGTGTACTATTTCAATCAGGGATCATCCGTATTTTTTACGTTTGCCTTACAAGTGTTTTTTTTTGCAGGTCTCCTTTTCCTACTCTTTTCTGCAGCATTTAAATGGTGGAGTACAAACGCTCGCAAAACACCATTCTAATCAACGGACCAACTAAGATTAACTCATTCACATTTAGCTGAGGCAATTGTTATGCTTGGCTAATTCTTACTAGTGACTGCCTGTTCACTTATCTTATTATGGCTTCTAAACTATTTATCTTCGCTATCGGTGGTACGGGTTCGAGAGTTGTCAAAGCCCTAACGATGTTACTTGCATCGGGTGTTGAACTCAAAAACACATCGGTTGTGGTACCAATCATTGTCGATCCGCATAAGGCGAATGAAGACCTCAAACGGACCGAAAATTTGCTAAAAACGTACCAGCGCATCCGGAACGTCAGTAAACCGAAGCCGGGCGAATTCTTCTCTACCGAGATTAAAACACTCAGCAACATTATTTCCAATGCAGATCGTATTGAGGATGCTTACACCTTTGAATTAAAGGGGGTGGGTAATCAGAAGTTCGGCGATTACATCGACCACGGCAATCTCGATGCTGCAAACAAAGCCCTTGCTGATCTACTGTTTTCAGCCAGTAACCGCGATACCGATATGGACATTGGTTTCGTAGGAAATCCCAATATGGGAAGCGTTGTACTGAATCAGTTCAAAGAATCAGAAGCATTCCGTCAGTTTGCGGCCAACTTTAATCCGAACGACCGGATTTTTATTGTCAGTTCGATTTTTGGCGGTACGGGTGCGGCTGGTTTCCCGATTATTCTGAAAAACATTCGTGGTGCGGCAGAAGAGCATCCCGATACTCGGGTCGAAAACCCAGAACACCTCAAAAAAGCCAGAATCGGTGCGTTGACAGCCCTTCCTTATTTCGGGCTTGAACCCAGCGATGATAAACGGGTCGATCAGGGAACATTCCATAGCAAGGCCAAAGCGGCTCTGCACTACTACGCACGAGGTGTCGGAAAGTCGGTCAATAAACTGTATTATATTGGTGATCAACTGACCAAGAACTACGAATACGATCCAGGCGATGGTGACAAAGCGCAGCAAAACGATGCGCACTTAATTGAACTAGCCTCAGCGTTAGCCATTGTCGATTTTGCCAATTTATCTGACAATGAATTAGTTACCGATGATATGGGGAGGCCTGTTGGGCCGGTATATGCCGAATATGGCTTACACAATGACGCTGAAACAGTAACCTTCAATGATCTCGGTCAGGGAACACTGTCCACCATTGCCCGTCCCCTGAGCCGCATGGCTCTTTTTAGCATGTACCTGACCAACAATCTCCGTCAGGCAGCTGGCGTGGCTACTTGGACAAAAGATGCGCCTGTAATCGACAGCAGCTTTATGACCGGCCAATTTGTGCGGGTAAATCTGAATGATTTTAACACCGCTTTTCGCGACTGGCTACGTGAGATGGCGACTAATCGGCGGAGTTTTAAACCGTTTGGTACAGATTCCAACAATGGCCTTATATCCGACCCAGCACAGGTACTGGCGGGCTACAAGCCTAAAAGTGGTTTTCTGGGTATTGGTGGTAAAACCGATTTCTTGACAATGGACGAAGAATTGAATGCGTACACCAAAAAAGACAAACAGATTGGCTCAGCGGAAGAAAAACTGTTGCGGTCAATGACACGCGGCTTAGACAAATTTTTGTCAAACCGATTCCCTGATTTGTTCAATAGTTTACCAACAACGCTTAACGACTAACCATGCCAACCAAACCACTAACCCTGCATAATCAAACGAACGGCGAAGACTGGTTCAGTCGGGGCACGGAATATGGTAAAAGAGAAATTGAAGGTATTTCCGACGGCGTAGGCGGTAACACAAAACAGCCCCCGACTTCCATACCAAGCCCATTCGCTCGCTTCGATCTTGTTCGCACAGCCTTTTTGCGGCTAAGCCAGAACGCCCAACTACGAGGTGAACCCAACGACGAACGTTTGGTATCGGAATGCTTCGATGTAAGTCAGTTGTTTTTTCATTTCGACAAATTCCGCGATCAGTTGGAAATTATTCGTTGGAACAGGGAAGAGGATTTAGAAAAATTGGCTGATTCCAGGTCACAAGGTCATAAACGTTTTGGCAAAGCACTAAACCTGTTTCTGGATCAGGATGGTGGCACGGCCAAAACCGATAACGGCTATAATTTCCATAAACTAAAAAGCCTATTTATTCTGCGCTACAACGGAGAAAAGCAGTCGGTTGTGTTGGGAGGTACGTCGACGTCAACCCTATTTTTTAGTTCGCCCGAAGACTTATCGTTCATTGACGATCTGCAGTTAGGCAATTATAAACTCTTTACCCGAAACTTTTGCCCATTGCACCGGCGTAACGACCCGGATTTTCAGAAATTTTGGTATGGATTACTACGTCGTCCAAATTTTTCCGATTATTTCCCGGAAGTAGCCGCTTACCTGCGAAAAAGCCTAACGTTGCTTCAAACGGAGTTCAATGCGACATGGAAGGAAATTGGCAATGAAGCCGATTTGCTGGCCGGTGAAGCTTACAATAAACTGTTCGATGATCTGATTACCCCGGATGGCGGCTATCGCGTTGAAATTCTCGATGAATACTACGTAAAGAAGGCCAAAGCGAATGAGAGCCTGCTCACTAACAGTGATTTTGTGCTTCATTCCGACAAGTTTGATCGGATTTATGGTCCTACCGCTAAGAAGCCAATGCTCCTGCAACATAACTACCAGGGCAAACTCCAGTACACCCGCGACCTCTGGAATCCGGCCCAAGAAGTTAGCCCTTATGTTGAAGACAACTGGAGAGATAATAAACGAAAACTACCTGGGCAGGCCGACTATTACCCCTATCTTACGGTCAGCGATTTTCTGGAACCGTATATTATCCGATTGGTGTATCCGATCAATAGTGAGAAATTTTATGACGGTGGATTTTCGGGCAATGACATCACCAAAAGCTATTTGTTGCCGTTAACCGAAACTTTTTTTGATTTTTTCGATGTCGAAGATCTGTATGCCGGGCAGGGCCGGAAAGTGAGCGTCGATTTTCAGAGGCTCGGCTCCGATAGCGTCAAAGTAACACTAACTATTCCCTTGAAGAACAATGAGTTGCCAATTAAATTTGAGCGGACGTATTATGGTCTTGACGTATCAGGGAACCCGCAGTTAGCTGTTGAAAAAGAGAACAAAGGAGCCATTATGGAATGCCAGTTCGGGGTTAACCTAATGCCTTTTGTTCGTGTCGAAAATTCGGCCTTTACTCCAACGTATCACATACAGGTCATTGACCGGGACATCAGCTACTTTACGGTTGGGAACGATTATCAGCTTCGCTTTATCGACCGGCAGAACACGTCCATCGCACTTGGGCCAGACCAGCCCCGCGAAAGAAGCCGCAAACAGCAGGAAGATCGAAAAACGGCCACGACAAAATACTACCGACTTACCAAAAATTTCGAGTATATAGTCGTCCAAGTGAATGGCAAACGGGGCATTATCGTTCCAAGGTTCGATAAGGTAAGAAAAAGTGTTGGCAGTGAAAAATTCACTTTTGCCGTTGATTTTGGCACTACAAACACGCATATCGAGTATAAGACAATTAACAATCCTACTCCGCAAGCGTTCACGATTGGAGCGGCTGATGCACCCGTCGCTACGCTTCACGATCCGGCTTTTGTTGGCAAAGATTCCTCATTCAACGGCTCTGGAGCCGATAGCCTTTACAAATTAGTTCCAATTGAGTGGCTGCCCGATAGGGTTGGTCGCCCCGCGCCAGCTTCGTTTCCTACCCGCACAGCACTGCTCGAAAACCAGCCAAACTGGTCGCAGAATCTGTATGCATTCAGTGATTTCAATCCGGCTTTACTCTACGAGAAACAGAACCTTTCGGAGCCGTATCATATTGAAACAGACTTGAAATGGTCGAATTACAAACAGGATGACCATGAGGAAAAACGGGTCCGGGGTTATATCGAATCGTTATTACTGATGATTCGCAACAAAATCCTACTGAATGGCGGCAATCTGGCCGAAACAAAATTGGTCTGGTTTTATCCGCTTAGTATGCTAGAAACCAGGCGGGTATTTTTTGAAACACTCTGGAATGAGCAGTACCAATCCACTATCACTGATCAGAATTACCCACAGCGTATTCCCGAAAGCACTGCTCCCTATTACTGGTTTGGTAACAAGGTCAGTTCGGGTACATATCCGGCGGTTAGCATCGACATTGGCGGTGGCACCAGCGACGTAGTGATTTTTGAGGATGAAAAACCAACGCTCATTACCTCATTCCGATTTGCGGCTAATGCTATTTTTGGCGATGCTTTTGCCGAAGAGGGTGATGCTGACAGCAATGGCTTTGTGCGCCGGTACGAAGATGATATCCGCTCTAAACTCAAAGCCAATAACTTCACCGATCTAAGCAATGCTCTAGAAAGTATTCGAAACCGGCAGCGTTCAGTCGATATTGTGGCATTTTTCTTCTCCCTCAAAGATAATCAGGAGGTACAGCAGCGCGTCCAAATCGACTTCAACGAGATGCTAGCTAAAGACGAGCGGTTTAAGGTTGTATTTCTGATTTTTTACATGGCTCTGATTTACCACGTAGCCAGAATCATGAAAGCTAAACAGCAACCCATGCCACGTTACATTGCTTTTAGTGGAAATGGCTCCAAAGTACTAAGGATTCTAAGCACCAAACCCGCCCTACTATCTCAGTTAGCTCGGTGGGTATTTGAGAAAGTGTACGAAACGAACTATCACGAGGACGGGCTGGATATTGTGGTCGAGCAAAAAGAGCCTAAAGAAGCGACTTGTAAAGGTGGTCTGAAACTAAGTAGCAGTTTGAAATTTGACCGAGAAGACGACGGCACCAACGATGAAGTAAACGACAAGATAAAAGCAGTACTGATTGGGACCACCGACGATAAATTCGTTGTTCGGATGGGGGCGCAAAAAGATACTTATCAGAAAATAAATGAGGATAATACCACGCTCAACAGCGTAGCCGAAGAGGTTAGGGCCTTTATTGAATTGCTTTTTAAAGTGAACGACGACATCAGTCTGAAAGATAAATTCGGCATCCGGACAGGCGACTTGGAAACGTATAAAAGGACGCTGTTACGGGATATGGGCGAACGGGTCAAGAACGGATTCAAAGACAAAAAATCCAAGTCGGACGTAACGGACCCTATCGAGGAAACTCTGTTTTTTTATCCCCTCATAAAAGGTCTTAACACACTAGCATCCGAATTGGCTAACTAATCCAACCGACCATGAGAATCTTTTTAATATGCGGACTCCTCATTGGCCTTTCGGCTGGTGTAGTTTGGGCTAAATGCGATCCAGCGAATAGTATTCCAATAAGAAAAGAAGGCTTATACGATTGGGGTACTGATTTTGGCAAACTGGCGAAAAAATACAAAACTCTGCCAGTCAACAATATTAGTCCATTTTTCCAAGATCAGGGGGGCAAAAAGGAATGTATTAGTTTTACCGATCTTCAACAACTTTTAACAACAGCCGATGAAGTTTTCAAAGGACATAGAAATGCTGATGTGAAAAGTTTCTTGATAGCAATCGCTGGAGCGGCAAAAGCAAACAAGCCTGGTAAAAGTGGCGATACAATTCCTAAAAAAGTAGATTCAAGTGTACAGAAAACTTCCTCTACATCTCTATCAGGAAATGGGACGGAGGGGACTCCGAAGAATGATGGTAGTAGTACAAACGGTAGCACTATTGCTGCGGAAAAGAAGGCCAAAGAGATAGAAGACAAATTCGACAAAGTTGCTCAAGAAGTTATAGTATGGCGTGGGATAAGTATAGCATTGGGTATTATTGTATTGGCTTTAATTGGATTGGCTCTGTGGTTAAATTCTACAATTAAAGATCAGGGAAGACAATTCAAGGCTAATTCAAAAGATCAGGAGCGTTCCATACGAGACGATTTACAGCGTCAATTTGATAAAACCAGTAAAGAGAAGATAGCCCGTCTGACCGCCGAAAATCAGAAACTTCAACAGACAAATGACGAGTTGTTACGAGATCTTAACAAATTGGAGCGCCAGGTTGAAACAGATATGTTGGCAACACGAGAAACTCCTGTTGCTTCAGCCGAACTAGCTATTTCCCCTCCACCTGTTCCGCCCACGCCTGAACCACCAATAGCTAAAGCTTTTTTCCTGTCCACTCCCACGCCCACGGCCGACGGCTTATGCACCTTTCTCGATCATCGCAAAGCTCAGTTCGATCCGACTAGTTCGCTTTACCGGTTCGAGTTGGTCAATAACAACGAGAATCAGGCTCAGTTTCGATTTGAAAGCACATCGGGAACCGTTAGCGGTGCCCTCTCTTACCCGGATACGTATCTGCAACCCGCCTGTGAGTACACCGGCTTAGACTCAAAAGCAACCCGAATTGACACCGTCCAGCCTGGCAAAGCTACACGGCAAGGCAATGTTTGGAAAGTGATCGAAAAAGCACGTATTAAATTTTTCTGATTTTTTGCCCATATCCACCACTTCCTTTATGAATGATTTTTTAAACACGCTACTTAGTACCGGCAGTCTGCTTTTACAGGTTCCGGCCAGCGGTGAGTCGTCAGCTATTAGTGAGATAAGTCAGGCTCCATTGACTCAAGTTTCAGGCTCCTTCGTTGAACTGCTCGAATACGGACTGGTAGCAATTGTCATTTTGCTTCAGCTTTGGTTCTTTAATCAAACACGAGGCACAATCCGAAGTTTCAAAAAAAGTCTGCCTGATTACAAACAATTTTCGCTTACTAATGCTACGGTTTTCCGCAGTGATTTAAAAGACGTTCCTCCTCAACAACTATTAGACAATCTAACTAATTACACCAAGCGCGCACAAGCCTCAGCCCCTGATCTTGAAGCATTACGGTATACCCGACTTCAGGAGTATATAGGCCAGGGTATGACTTTCGATGAGGCTGATGAACAAGTGCAGGAAGAATTTGGCAATGAAGGAACTTTAGCTTCTGTACCCATCAACGGTAAAACTACACTGACACTACTTACTATAGCTACAGACGAAGAGAGCCCAATATTGACCAAAATTCGGCGAGCAATCAATACTTATCTAATTAGTAATAAAGGTGCAGTTGCCGACTTTAATTTACTGCGCGATATTATTCAGCGAAATCTTGATACAGTTGAGGAAGAGATTGCGGTTACAACGCCCATTCCAGTTTACCTAGGACTAGTTGGTACAATGCTCGGAATCATCATCGGGCTATTCAGTCTGCCCGATATAGGTTCAGAAAGCTTTATTCAAGGTAATGGTATTGCCAACCTACTGGGTGGAGTTAAAATCGCCATGATTGCCAGTGCCGTAGGGCTAATTCTGACCATTTTCACAAATGGCATACTCTTTCGTGGATCAAAAATATATACGGAAGGTAATAAAAATGATCTATTCACTTTTCTGCAAACAGAACTTCTACCTGTTTTGTCTGATAGTGTCAATGCGGGTGTGAACAGTTTAAACCGGAATTTAGACCGTTTTAGCGCCCAGTTTTCAGAAAGTATACAGCAATTAGATGGTTTGGTTCAAAAAAATTACGATTCGATGCGGGCACAGCAAAGTGCTTTGGATACACTCCAAAAAATCGACGTGTCGAAGGTAGCTAATTTCAATATTAAGGTGCTAGGCGAATTAAAGCAAAGCATGGATGCCCTTGAACGGCTGGCATTTGGACTTAAAAATGTTGATACGTTTGTGCTCAATGCTCGTGCCTTGGTCGAGCGTTCACAGGACGTAGTGGGGTTAACTGATAAGATTGGTCAGGTTCTGGATTACACAAAAGAACTTCAGTTTTACCTAAATGGTCATTTCCAAGAATTAGAAAGTCGGGGTAGTCTCATCACAAATACCGTTACGAAACTTGACAATGTGATCTCGCGCGAAATAGAAGGATTGGAAAAAAATATTCATGCTCGAATTCAAGCTGTTGGTGAGATCAAGATTGAAGAAGATGCTTGGTTGCAACAGGCCATGCGCGAAAATCAGACTGCATTGAGCAAGCTGCGACTACTCGAGCCTTTACAAGCCAGTTTAAATGACTTTATCAAAGAAAATACAACAGCACAACGCAGTTTAGCTACAACAATGCAAAACGTAGCTAAAAAATCAACGGAAACAAATGAAATATTAATGCTCATACTAACAGATCAACAGCAGGGAAAAATTTTCAAACGTTTATCAAGCTGGCTTTTCGAAAAAAAAGATAAATCATAAGTATCATTTATCAGTAAAGACATGAAAATATTGTACGAAAGTGATTTATTGATTTGGCTTCAGGGCGCAATAGTGGCCATTCTATGTGTTATAACATTAAATAAAAAAGCATTTAGTTTAATTAGCAATGCTATTGATGAAATACAACATGTTAAATTATTAATTGGTCTAACAGCATCATGCCTTCTGATGATAGGATTTGTTATTAGCTTTCACGCAGAAGTATTCACATCACACGATCATTATAATATTGCTAAAACAAAAGATGGATCTAAAAGAAACGGATATAATTGGTTTAACTTAGGTCATATTTTTAGATTTCCTGTCGAGCAACTCGTGCCGGAGAGTTCTATTATACAAATCAATACATTTGACATTAGTATGTCTAAAAAGAATAGGTTTAATAACTATCTATATATTGTTGATAAAACAGGCTCGACTGAGGAAACTGTTTTTATGAAAAAATTAGCTCAATCTGTTAAAAAAAATTTACAAAATGGATTATCCCGCGAAAATGCTACCTATAGAGAATACATAAATAGCTTAAATGATTTAGCTGACTTATTACTTATTCAATCTATAAATGAGATTGCTCACTCTAATCCAAATGCTAAATTTAGAGTTGGCCTATATACCGGAAATGATCCCAACCAGCCCATAGACTATTTAAGTGATTACAAAATAGCCTCTTCCGAAAATGTTGGAAATTTTATACAACTTTATAAAACACAAAGTATAGGTGAGAAAAATTCATTGAATTATAAAATTAATTCCCAACAAAATTACAAATACCCATCTTTGTATAGAGTTCATTCTTACCCAACAGATTATGTTGAATTAGTACAGGATATATGCGATTATGGTTGCCATGACTTTAACAAAGATATAGATTCCTTATCTATATCTTTAATTGGTGATTTATGCCACGAAAAAGAAAATAACTTACAAGGACTAAAAAAAAGCTTGTATGCGTTAAGTAGCAAAAATGTTGAGCAAATAAATCTATTTAGATTACCTTTTAATCCACATAGATTGCCATACGGCTGGGACTCAACAAAGGCTGATATTATTGCATCTCAAGTGGCAAATAACTTCAAACAAAATTTCCATCGTGGTTTACTCTACACAGAGATAAACACATCTAACATTATAGCTTCGGAGTACCCGAAAGACTTTATAAATAGCCAAATTATCCAGCCTAATAAACCAATAGGACAAGAGTCAGAAATAAGTGTTTACTTTCCCTTCGCTTCTGCATATTATCTAAACGAGTCCATGTCGAAAATTGAAATCACAAAAGAAAATACCCCCTTTTATGGAGAAATAATTGTGGCGCTAAAAACTTTTGATGGGAAAGAAGATTTAGCAGAAGTAGAGGTAAATGATATTAAAATTAAAGTAGATAATATTGAAAAAATAAACTTAGCTAAGGGTAGCATCAATCTTAATTTTCGTAGTGAGTCAAACCAAGAAAATTATTATTTAGATATGTACTTTCCTAGTGATAAAACTAGAATAACAGCTCCACTTGTTTTTAGAGAAAGACTGACCACAACGGCTTCTTTATGTTTAATATTTTTATATACTTTATTATATATGTCTATTACCCTGCTAATTTCCATAATAGGGTTATTAATCTATAGATTTCCCGTAAGATATCCTAAATCAGTTAGCTCTTTATTTGGAATAATTCTTATAGCATTTCCAATTATTATATTTTGCATTTCATACCTTCCAACTATTTTAGCTATTCCAAAAACAGATGAATCGTTAGCATTATCTATTTCATCTTTATTTCCATTTATATATTTATCTTTTTTTTCCGTTCATATTTACGCAAACACAATAAATTATATAAATAATATTTCCACTCAAAATAATGTTATAATTTAATATGAAAGTTAAAGAAGCCAGTTTTTTCTGGACTAGTTATACAGACCTGATGACAAGTTTATTTTTTGTCATGCTAGCACTTTATGTACTAACAGTTGCTATCCTAAAGTATCAACAGAAAGCCACTGAGGAACAACTACAAAAAATAAAAGAAATACAGAATGCAACGCAACAATTGCCCAGAAAATATTTTCAATACCAACCCGAATATAAACGATTTACGCTTAACCGACAAATTCAATTTCCACGAGGTAAAGCTGATATTCCAGTATCAGATTATGCCTATCTAATTACAGTGGGAAGAAGTATTCGACAGTTAGTCGATACGCTAAAAGTTAAATATAGCAATGAAAAAATAAAATACCTGATTGCAATTGAAGGTATGGCCTCTAATGATCAGTATCTATATAATAATCAGCTAAGCTATCAGCGAGCACTAGCATTGCGAACGTTCTGGATTCAGCAAAACATTCGGCTTGACCCTACTATTTGTGAAGTAATAGTGGCAGGTAGTGGTATCGGGGGTGTCGGTAGAGAAATTAATGAAACAAAAAATCAAAGAATTCTAATTCAAATCATACCCAAAATTGGCGAAATCGAGTAACATATGTTAATGCTTTTTTGTCAGCTTGTTCTGAAGTCTTCGATGTATAAATGGGAGAGTAATCCATTTATCAACTGTAAGTCACAGGTTACTAAATATAAACCTTCTAGTGCCTAACTTCCATACCTTGAACGAACAAGTCCAAATAGGTCTTGGACGGATTGGCTAACTGTTTAAATAAGTGTGACAAGTCGGTAGTGGCTTAATTGCGTTGATCGGCAAAGAAAAATTGATTGATAAACAGACCAATTGCTGTGTCGTGAACCACGATTGATTTCGAATAGCAAATGGTTCTGCGTGTTAACCGTTTTAAGCGCGTTCGGAGGGTTAAATGCTTCCGTTCAAGACCTTGTAAAGAGGCTTTTCGAACTAAGCGTAAGCGTTGATCTAAGCAATCAAAGTAAGCCCACCAGGAGTCCGTTATCCATCTGATTACCTCAATTTTGGCCTCCTCCAATAGATGTAATAAGTGACGAAATGTTTGGTTGGCTAGCTAGCTAGTGCTGGTGGTGCTGGTGGTTGGCCTGTTTCTCGCCTTTGGCAGGAAAAAGTAAGGGCAACCCTGACCAAGCTTTAGCTGGTTAATCATTGCAGATTAATTAGCTACAGCTTGAGGTTAGTGTCAGTAAAGCGTAATCTATCTACGTTTAATTTATTGTTTAGGGTAGTGGCTAAGATCGGGAAGCTATGAGCAATCATAGTCGAAATGTACCATTTTCGAGGTCTCAAATTTCTACTGAAATTTATCGTCTTCTTCTAGAATAAATACAAGTTATAATTTTACTTGATTCGTTCACGAAAACGCTTCTTTAGAAGGAGGCAATAAGGGTCTAACGTATTAAATTCATTTCATTATCATGTCGGCAAAATGGTTTGCAACGAGAAGTGGACGAGCTTATCCATACCACATGGTAACTCAGAAGCGTACAATGCGGACAAGTTCGCTCAGCCGAAACGAATTGAACACTTCACCGAAGAACTACTTCGATAAATCTACATGGTGAGAGTAGTCCGGGCGGCACCTGACAGAAAGTAGGTATTCGACTGTTATTGGATACATATATTCCAAAATCTCCATATAGGCCTTATTCCTGCGACGGCTATAATTACGATAAACGGTCCGCCGTGGCGGTCGGAAATTTGCCCTCTCTGTTTGGTTATGCCCATACTTGTCATCGGCAAGTGGGTTAATTTCAAATTACTATTATTATTCGACTGATTGATCAAATAATGGTGTAGGCTTTGGCTTTGACCTTCTCCGGGAAACCGCGCTCAGCGGTTCAATATTGGGCTGACCATTTAAGGTCGATGTCGATGCTTCGAACGACGCTGTACTATCTCCTTCAGGCCTTAATCGAGCATAAAGAGTGTATAGACCGGCCTGTGATTTGAGCCCGAATCTACCCAAGTACTTATCGATTTGTTTGCTTTGATACGGATGATTCCGCCTAATATGATCCGTGTCAACAAAAATGATGTTATACCGTGGTTGATTGATAGTACCGGTTCTATCTTTCTGCGGATTGAGCATGTGTTCCTGCTCATTGGCAAAATCCCCCTCCTCATTTAAGATAAACTTGTAGTTGAGCGTAACATACTTATGAACTCTTTCATAATTAGAGATGGCCATTTCAATCGTATCAACCTGAGCCATTAATTCCTTCCAGGCTGTTTGTTCCGATTGCCAGAGCGCGATATTAGCTTTGGCCTGGGTCAGCTCCGATCCTGACAGTTTATGAAGCTTGCTCAGCATCCGATCTTCTTTGGAACCCAGATCATTGAGGTATAACTGGATCCGGGCAATTTTCTCATCTCTGGGTAGGTCTTTATCTTTAAGCACCCAGAATTTATGCTCCTTAAAGAAGCTCATACGGACGGCGGGACGGCCGAAATTGACGATTTTGATGGAACGGCAATCAAAATCCGTAAAGCGGGTGAAATACGGCTGGTAGGCTGCATCTACAAAATGAATGGTTCCGGTATCGGCCCAGTCGCCCTCAATGTCCCAGCTATCCCGGTCCGCCCGTAATTTGGGAACCTGATTCATGACTTGGGTTAGATCCTCAAGCATGAGCGCGTAATAGGCCGCGTCATATTGTTTTCTTTTCACCTGTGGCATACCAATTATCGAAATTTTGCCTGCAACGTCACGGATCGCGCCGTTGCAGGCCCGGACTGTCTGTTTAGCTACGGCCTAATTACTTATTTATTTAGTAGAGGAGCTGAAAAAATCCAAATGGGCTTTTACGGATGAATTATTCCGGCCACTTCTCTAATCCAGCTGCAATACGTAAGGCGCGTTGTACATCCTCCCAATATAAGCCGCTTTCATAACCGTTATTGAGCCGATCACAAATTTCCAAGAAGTCATTGGCTGATTCGAGTCGTCGCTGCTCCTCTAATTGCTGCTTATCTGGCTCGATGCTTGAATTGTCTACTGATTCCATTAAGGGTCAAAAGCATTTTCCTAAGACAAATATCTCTATATTAAGTTTCGTTTCAAACGAAACTTAATATTTGTTTGCTAACCTTCGGTTGAACTTTATTATTTTTTTGTCTCCAATCAAAAGTCCTTTTTTAGTTTTTTCACCCTATTGACCTTTTGATCTTTTATAATAGAGGAAAGAAAATAATAAAAATCTTTTAAATAATGATTTAGATATGATAATAATAGGTTCCAAATTGGCCTTGCTAAAGCCTGCTAATCAAGTATTTACAGTGTGGATAACTGTGCTATTGTAAGGAATTGTAGTGATTCGGTAAGGGATTATAGTTGGTTTGTAAGGAATTATAGTTTTGAAAGTAAGGGATTATAGTCACAAATTGGCTCTACTGTAAGGGATTATAGTATCCTACTGTAAGGAATTGTAGTCGTGTGAAAATTAATAAAATGCAATTTTCAATTGGTGCTGGACAGGTCAAGTATAGGTAATGAATCAATCAATTTAATTATGGTAACTGTTTGATTTTAAGAAGTTTAGTATTCAAAATCGGTTATTTTTAGTACCTTATTGTAGCGTTACTTTGCAACGATGACAATGTATTTACTTCCATAATATACCCTAACTATTTAATTATCAGATATATACTACCCTTACTGTAAGGAATTATAGTCATAGTTTGGTAAGAACTTTCCGAGTTAGCCGAGTCCATATAGCCGCCTCTGATTTACAAATTATAAAACATCAGTTTCCCTTTAGGCATTAATCAATCGTCTGTTTATCAAATGATTATGGCTCTATTGTAAGGTCGTATAGTAATCTATTGTAAGGAATTATAGTCGCTTTAAATGCGTAAAAATTCAGCGATTTCAGTGAAAAGACAAGCGAAATGAAGCGATGTAACGCGATAATTAAATGAAATTTCTAAAAAAAAATGTTTAATAGTTTGATATACAGTAAAATAAAGACGTTTTCAAATTCTATTGTAAGAAATTATAGTCATTCAAAATATAGCTAATCAGGCTTTTATGCATGGTAAGACGTATTTCACATTGCTGAGCCTTTAACCGTTATTCTATACGAAGAGTGTGAATTGTTATTTATATATCATTTAACAAACAACGTTATTATTGTAAGTACTTTTTTTGGGTTGCCTTACAATTTTCAGTAGATTTGTTCCAATTAATAAAGTCAAGTTACACAGCGTTAAGTAGATGGCTA
Source organism: Spirosoma pollinicola (assembly GCF_002831565.1). NCBI lineage: Bacteria > Pseudomonadati > Bacteroidota > Cytophagia > Cytophagales > Cytophagaceae > Spirosoma > Spirosoma pollinicola. The sequence goes on from NZ_CP025096.1 coordinate 7,533,407, forward strand.
AGATTTCACAGGACCCGGCAGTTCAGGAGCGTGGTACTCAGTTAACTTTAGACTTTGTTTCAACTACAGTTTCTTCTTACCCTAAGCCCGGTAAACCTACTCCGGCAACTGTACCACACTCCTCCAATACTCTAGTACGGGAGCCGTTATTATTACTGGAAATTACCAAAAATTTCTCACTGCTGGAACGTAGGCTTTATATTCTGGTACTGCGTGAGCTGAAAAATCTTCAAAAAATCGAGCGTGAGCAAATCCAGCCTTGGACGGAGTTACGTTTTCAGTTTCATTATTCAGAAATCATCAATGGTCACACAAACGCCTCAATCAAAGCGCTGGTTGATAAAATACGTATGCGGGACATAAGCTGGACTGATCATGATAATCAAACCTACAAAAGCGTTGTAATTTTTCCGGAAACGGAGTATCAACGCAATAAGGGGACGATTATGCTAACCATGTACCATAAGGTAATCCCGCTATTTCTAGATTTAAGCCGTGGTTTTTCCACCTACCAACTTGAACTGGCACTCGCGTTAACATCAGACTATGCCCAGGTTATTTATCCGTATATCGCTCGATTCCGTAAAACAAAAGTTTGGCGAATAAGCATTGATGAATTCCGTAGGATTGTTCGCGCAGAGGACAAATACAAGAACTTCGCCCATCTTCGTCAGAACGTAATTGATCCTGCTCTAGCGCAAATCAATGCAATGACGGACTACAAAGTTAAGGTGAAAACAAAATTGCAGGGTCGAGCCATTATTGGCCTGGAATTTTCAATCAGCTACACATCAACGTTAACCGAGCCGGAAGAAGTTGTTAGCAAAGAAGATATTGCGCAGCAACTTGACGTTATTCTGGGAATGGAACCCACGGCCGCTGCGGAATACGTTGCCCGTGAACTTTCTTACTATTCCAGTTTGACGCAGGATCAGAAGAATCAGATTCTCGCTGGCGGGGAAAAATTGATGTCCTTTCTTCGGGCTAATTTATATGTGCAGACAGGGAACGTTAACAATCCAGATGCTTATATGGCGGAAGCGGTCTTTCATTTTAAGGATAAAGGTAAAAAATCCAAAGATTTCGTCTACGACGCTCAACCTACAGGAAGGATCAAATAATGGTACACCTAACGCTAATTCAAAGTTATTTTCTACATACATTGACGGGCCGCCAGGAGGATGTGACTAACTAAGCATGAACTGTTTGATTAATTTTAAAGAGGCAATTTGGCGAACGTCGTTATTTACTTAATTTAGTCAAACGCATCTATTTTCATTTATTATGAAGCCCTCTGAAGAAACCTTTCTATTCAAACAGCTCTGTCAATTTGTTACCTCCACTTTAAGTCAATCTGACCGCTATTATGAATTTCCCGAAGTGGCCAGGAAGCGGATTGTTTCTTTTTTAGCCGCCTGTCTGATGGTAATCCTCTTAGCGACCGCCTGGGGAATTATGTACCTGGTAGCCAATGTACTGCCGGACAATCTACTAGGAGCTGCTCTATATACTAGCGCACTTTATGCAATGGTATGCGCTAATTTCTGGGTAGCCTGGCTGGTACTGACGCGCTTATCGATTATGATTAATTACCTGCCGAGTAGCTATGGACCGTTGTTGATCAGTGGGGTCATGTTGATGTGGCTGATGTTATCAGTGAGTGATAGTTCTAACGCTGATCTGAATCAACATGAACGCTATGTTTTGGTGCTTGCCTGGGCGTTAACCTGTTTACGGCCTGCTTTATTTGCCCGCGTATCCCCCAACCAATAAATAACCAGACTGCAAGGGGTAGCAAAGAAGGGTGTCTAAAAAAGCAACCGCAACAGAACAGACAAATCATTATGGCCAGGAGAAGACCCCGATCCCTTTTATCACCAGGCAAAGGGTTTGATGGCGGAGCCAAGATCATGGGAACGGTTCTGATCAATTCTTTTAATATAGGCAAGGCCCTAACGAAAGCAGGGCAACGCTCGATGGCCAGGTCGACCAAATCAGCTGCTTACAGGAGGCCCTCAACTCCTCGTTCGAAAGGTTCGTCCAGCATCGGCTCCTGGCTGGTACTGGCCATTGCTCTATTCCTTTTCTTGATCCTTATGTAGTTCTCCGGTGAGGGCGGGGGCCATCTGAGCGGACCACCTCGGAGTTGCGCTCTGCTTGGCCTGTGGTGGCCCGGTCATAAATGCAACTACATCCTTAAAAATTAGATTTTGATTTGTGCGATAGCAATTTGATCGGACTTAAAATATAATTTAAATTTCATTTAAATTAAACTAATTTAATCGAATTAATAGTACTTTTAATCACTTAATCTGCCAGACGTTAAACCGCTGGTTTGCGTTGGCGGATATGGTGTGGATAGAATCAGAAAGCAGGATGATAGTATTATCCTGCTTTTTTTTGCGACCCAACAATTTTAGACTTCCATGACTGTATATCGCAGTTGAATGCAACCCTGGAGCTGCTGGTATCCATTGTGCTTAAGGTAATCCACTGTCCATCCTTCACACTGTGACAGGTCTTCTAACCTATCATCTGTTAGACTGCCGACTAACTCTACAGGCTCTTGTAACACCTTAACTATAAGGCGCTCGCCCTGACCTACCACTTTCCCCAACCAGATTACCAGTAAGTGTCCCGGCTGAAGCCTTAAGAGCGCCTGTTAATGCCAGGGTTTTTTTTTATACCATTCTTTCTTCCGTAAGGTGGCCGTTCGTTTACCCGCTTTGACCGCTTCGAAGGTGGTCGTATAGGCCGCATAATCAGGCCGTTGCTGGCCCTGATACGCAAAATACATGGTCAACTGCAGACGTACCCTAGGGAGTGCCGGAATGAATTCTGATCCAGTAGTCATAATATGAGTCGGCCGGTTACTGAAAATTATGGCGTTAAAAACGACAAAATATTAGGATGTAAAAATATTTAAAATTTATTTTAATAGTCACAAAAGAAATGAATTTTAGATAATGACACTGGCTCAACACTGGCTTATCGGTATACTGCTACTTCTGCTGGGGATATGGTTACTTTGGGTCTGGTTTAGCTTCGAACCCGATTTGACCAAAAACCCCAGGAGTTTGCAATTTGCCAGCTCAGCGGCTTACACTGATTTCCTGACCTTGGCTAAACCTAACCTGGAAGCCCGGCGTCTGAGGTTTTTAAAACAGGTAGACTGTCCCATTTTCGTTGAAATTGTCAAGCTTGGCTTTCGCCGTTTGGTTACCGACGATCTACAGGTTGAGCTAGCTACTGACAAATTAGCCTTCACTGTTTTTGCCCTAAAAGGGACTAATGGGGAACGGATGCTGGTTGCCTGTTGCCAAGGTTCCCTCCGCAAAAACCCTACCTGGGTCAACGAGTTCGGCCACCTGTGTCAGCTCAATCAAGTCGGTGGTCTTTTTATCCATCTGGGGGTGACCAACCGTTGCCACGGGGTACACCTTAGCTGTACCTGCTCGATACACCTACTATCGGGCAGCCGCCTAATCAATTTACTGACTCGTCAGGATAATCGATTGGCCTGGCTCTTCCAGGTGCTGGAAACAAACCTATCTACGCCTATATCAGCTCGTATTACCACTTAACTAGCTATATAATGAAATCCAGCTCACTTACCCAAAACCGGCCTTACCGGGTCTGGCTTTTTAGATTGGTTGCCATCGTTCTGTTTTGCCTGCTCGGGGGGGTAAGCATTGCGCATTTTATTGTCCATGTGTGTGCCAAGCAGCATCCTGCCCCACCTGCTAAACGCCCTGTTCAGACGCTTTACCGGATTCACTTGACTTTTTAACCAGGGTTGTTTGCCCATTAGATCCGACGACTATGGATTCTCTACAGGAAAAATTTGATTTGTTGAAGCAGTTCACGGAACGGCAGTTAAACAGGGCTGATACAGTAATAAATCGATTTATCAACGAAGGGCTATTTCTTTCGTCGACTTCACCGGTTGAGGTCAAGCACTCGGCTTGGAACGTAGGCAATTTTCTGAAGTCCAAACGCAGAACGCTCGAAAACCAAACAGAATACGATCCGTCAAACGCTTTCTTGCTACGCTATCAGGTAGCGCAGTTTCTGGTTGACCTAACCCAACTGGCCTATGATGAGAACGAGTGTATTGACCACCTGAAATCAATGATAGCCAAAGCGAAACCAACCGTTCAACGCTATTTTGAAAACGATGGCAGGCGGGCCATACCGGCCCATCAATTCAATTATACCTTAAGTCGTTACGCGTACCTGGTATTAAACCGATGGCTTGTAGCTGATTCACCTGAGCTGGACCAAATGCTGACTGAGTTGGATACCCGCTTGCAAAATGACGATCAGGTAGATTTAGCCGTTGATTTGTCAACGAATACTATTGATGCTAGCTACGAATCAGCGCTTACATCCATTGCCGACTGCATTGAGGTCGCTTTCAATGAGCAGAATAAGGGTAATTCTATAGACTGGGATTCTCTAATCCTGGCTAATCAAAATTTTACTTCATTGCTTCAGAAGGCAACTGCAGAACCAGTATTTGAAGCCGATGCGTATTCTACTGACAATTTATCCGGGGAAAAAACACATCCCGATCAATTTTTGGATGAAGTGCCCATCGATGAAATTGTTTCCAACAACCAGTTAACTACGTATTACCGAAACCAATATTTAGATCGGCTCGCCTTACCGGACTCAGAATTACTTAGTTCACTGCCAACCCGTGAGGTTAAGCTATGCCCCGAGTGTTTTGGCCGGTCGCTGGTCGAGCGTAAACGACCGGTAAATGAGATGACAACCAATTGCCAGACCTGCCGTACACGCGTTGAAACGGTCTATGGACCTTATTATTATCAATCATACACGGCTAATCCAGCGGTTGCCATAACTCGCCATCGTCAGTTTTTAGTCGATCGGCTGAAAACCCGCTACTTCGCTCCGGAGGTGTCATTCAAGTCGCCACCTTCATCCCAACCTATAATACCTGCGGTTTCGAAGGTTTACTTTTTTAGCATTGCGGCCATCGATGAGAAAACCTATAAAAGATTGGAAGCTAAATACAATGAGTTTCTAGCGGATTATGCCCATCGCGTTCCGCTCAACCGGGTCAGTCCAGACCGGGTATCTATTCAGATATGCTCAACAGGGGGTAGCGTTTTTCAGGTAAAGCGACTGATTAGTCTGATCAATTCCCATAAGAATTATACAACAGTTACTGGCGACGTACTCTACAGTGCAGCCTTTCGACTTTATTTCTCATTGAACTGCCCTAAATCACTAGCCTCACACGCCGTTGGCATGTTTCATTTAGCCCGCACGGTCGAATACGTGCTGGAGAGCGGAAAAGTACTCGACTGGTCGGCTCAAACCCATAGCGATGAATCACTTGCTTTCTGTCGATCGCTGGGCCTGAACGGTCAACAGATTGCAACGATTGCTGAAGGGGGAGACGTGTATTTCGGTCGATTTGAATTAGAGCAGATCGATAAGCTATCTGCCGGTAAGATGGCTCAGTCCTAAACACATTCGCACCACCAAATACAGTCGTTAAAATTCACTAGTTATGGAAGCGTTTAAAAAGATAACCTATTATCTCCATCCTGATGATGAGCAGCCTCGTCCGGGACAATTCCTGGTCACAATCAGTCGAAGCCGCAACCGACGGCCCCAGAAGTATGATGGTGTGCTTTCCGTCATGCTCATTAAAACGGTTCGAAAAATTCGTCACAAGCTGATTAGTGATTCCCAGGGGTACGCCCTTGAATTACATGATAAACCTGAATTTAAGCCGCTTACGGTTGTCGAACGGCTGAGCGATGGGGTTCAGGTCTGGGTACGTGGTGAAGAATCCTTGCCTTGTTTTTGGCTACCCAGGGGTAAACCTACATGATTTACCAGCAGCTGCCTACTAAAGCCCTGCCGTTTACTCGTACCCCAGTTGTCAACGTACCACCTCATAAAACAGCCTTGTGCTGTATAAAAGACCTTTATGAAAACATTGCTTTTTCTTTTTTGCGCCGGAACCCTGGGTTTTCTAGGCTACATGGGCTATAGGTCAAATCCACCTGCAAAAGCGGATCACCATGCGGCTAATTCATTTGCCTATAAGCCATTTCGGTACGGTAAGGCTGCTGGCTCCTATCTGTATGCTCCCCCAGGTAGTACCCTTACTGCCGAGTCTGATCTAGTGTCAGCAACGATTTTTCCAAATCACATTAAGCTCTCCAAAAAGGATAACTATCAGTTTAAGGGGTTATTCGATTTGCCTAGAGAAAGTTTTATCTACGTCGCTAAACGCTTAAGCCAGGACGATCTCAACCGGCTTATACTGTACGGGATAACACTCATTCGGCAACAACCCAAAAAAGCCAACCAGTATGCCTACCGACTTTCGGTATGCCATTTGCTACATAATCCGCTACCCGACGAGTTTGCTCACCCGTCCGATGTAATGTCTGAACCTTTTGGCCGAACCCATTATCTACCGGGAAGCAGTCCGTTACGGGGCGGAGTCGGTGGTACTGATTTAGTTGATTTATTACCCGGCTCAACCTTCATACCCTATAAATCACTGGTTGATTTTCTTGGCTCTTTACTAATCTTTCTCTACTACTGTACTACAGGTTTGTGCTGTTTGTTGGTAGCAGGGTTTATCGGGTATTACCTCATGCATTTACCCTGGCAGCAATCAATAAGCCTGAGCTTGACTCCCCGTCCCGAAGAATTTTTCGGTCCTTACCGTGAGCCTGACAACGATTCAATGAATTCGTCAGGCTAATACCTTTTCTCGTCTATTCACTCGTTCACAGCCTTATTAATTTCCCCCGACTTATAAGTCTTTTTTCACCTTTTAACCGGTTAAATCGCCATGGATATTTTTCGAATTAATGAAAGGATTGATCGTCTGACTACTAATCTGGAACAGAGGTATCCGTTTTTTACAGACCTGACCCAGCCGATCGCACGAATTGTATTAGTTACTCTGCCAGTTGCGGTTGCTGATCTTTATAGTAAAATATTTTCCTTTTGTTGGTCGGTAATCGAGCCACTTCATTTGTTTGCTTCAGGGACTGAAACCGAGTACTCGCTTGGCTACCTTTTGCTTTTTGTACCAGTAATGTGCCTGATATCCATTTCACTAATTTTGCCATCCTGCTGGGCGATTCGTAATTTAGATTTGACTGATAAAAATTCTGTAATTGACCTTATCGGTGCGTTAATTATCCTAATGATTTTAGGGTGGGGTTTACCTATGGCCAACCAAGAAATGCTAAAGGCTTTAACTGTCATAACAGCGGACAGAGCAACGGTACTGAGCGCGGTATGTTATGTTTCGGTAGCCCTAACCTTTGCTTTTTGCTACTGGCCACGCCAGTTACGGGTGAGGAAATCATTCGTATAAGTTAAGTACTGAAACATCATACCAAACCGGGAGAGGTTAGCCTTCGTAGTCGGGATGGCGCTTTTTCCGGTTTTATCTTCAACGTTGATTATCGAGTATAGGCATGACTTCTGAATGCTGTGTTGATTGATGGCCATCAATCCGGCGGCATAGGACGTATTTACGAATAAGTGCTCGTTCGTTGTTTTCTTGGTAAAAAATTACAAATCGAGTTCCGTTGATGCGTTCTGGTAAATGACATCCCGCCGACGATCGTATCGATCAATCATCTGGGTTGTTTTATGCTTGGTTTGATTCTGAATCTTCCGGTTATCGACGCCCGCGTCTTTGGAGATGGTCACAAAGGAGGCGCGCATGGAGTGGGCGGAATAGTACTGACCGAAGGCAGCCTTGGCCAGCAGATTCACGTAATCATCGGATAAACGGTCCAGGGTTGGTCGTTCTCCCTTGCGGATGCGAACAAATAAAGGCCCTTCGGCCCGGTTGATGAGCGTCAGCCACTGTTGAAGGGTACGAAGAGGACAATACGCTTCCTGTTTTGCTTTCGCTACAAATTTGGCTTCTTCAACCCCATCCTGATTCGTCTTCGAATGATTGATTGTAATTAAGACACCATCGGAACGACACTCCAGATATTCTACATTGATATCGACCAGCTCCTGACGCCGGAAGGCACCCGTGAATCCCAACAACAAGATAAGCCGGTTACGTAGACCGGTAGGCGTCAGGGGTTGGCTGTCGACCGCTTTTCTAAACTCGTCCAGGGTGAAGGCCAGGGCCTGTTTTTGCCGAATCGTCTTTTCTCGCCTTACCCCCTTCATAAATAGCTTAAACTGCTCATGGGTTGTCGGCGAAGGCAGGTTATGAATCCGGTGGTATTTGGCAATACTGGCCAGCCGCCGCTGAAGCGTAAAATAGCCTTTGTCGGTTGAAAGTTCGGTCATGTATTCAGCCAGCGCCTGAGACGTCGACGGCAGGGCTTCGTAGCCTTTATGGTGGTACCAGGCCAGGTATTGCTTTACATCGGATTGGTAGGCTTTTTTTGAATTGGGTGCTCCGTAGAGTCCACTTTCATAGAACTCCCGTGCTTTTTGTTGCTGTTCATTCAGGCCCGGCAGTCGTTGACCATCGGGTGTGATCTGGCTATAAACAGCCGGTAGTGATTCACCTGTTTCCATAAAGTAAGGTGGGGCGATGGCCGAAGTAAAAAATGATTGCAGCAGGGCTTACCCACCGTTACAGTAAGGTCGTTCTACCCTCCCGTATCTCCTGCTTTAGTTCTTTCAGGAGCGGATCTAAGCGGCCGCTCTCCAGATCCTGTTCGATCTGTTTATCCCATCTGGCGAAATCGTGTTCGGTAATCCATTCGGTGAGTCGTTTATACTCGGCCTCTGGTAAATTAGCAATTGCCTGTTGGATTTGGTTTAGGTCCATGATATGATTGATGTTTTACGAATACAGCTTTTAGGCCTGGTTCTCTTCTTAGCTTTATGGTAGTTGACCCGTAACGACAGGACCACCACTGACGCCCTAGTTGCAAGCGGCAATAAACGCGCCACTAGGGCGACGATACAAAGCAACTTGCCCGTTAATCTAGAATTGACGGGCAATGTACAGAAAAAATAGTTACCTACGATAAGTAAGGGTTATCGTAGGTAACGACACCTGTAGTTATAGTTATAATGCTTTCTGATGTAACGAATTTTCTTGGATCCGCGTGAACCGTATCGGGGGCTATCGGGCAGTCTCCCGCGCATACGGTTCGCTTAGGGCCATAAGCATCATCGACTTCACGCTTGAGTCGCCTGGGAAGTGAAGTGTACGAAGTAAAATCATCTCCATGCGAATTAATTATAGGGCTCTTTTTTTCTTTAGTTTCCGGCTCCAGTACACGATAATGGGCACGCCCAGCAGAGTTGGCAAAAACCAGCCCACCAGACTCACCCTGGATGAACTGTTGACGACCAGAAACGCCGTGTAGGCAGCAATACTCGTACCGATCATGCGCGTTAGGTGAACCAGTAACCAGGTGGATGGTGCTACTCCCTGTTGTTTGAATAAGCGCCAGTCCTGCCACAACATGCGAAACGAACTTTGGGCGAAAAAGATGAAGACTAACCCAAAATAATCGCGCTGAAAAAGAATGTAAATTCCGTAGCCCAGGAAGTAGAGGCTAAACAGCAGCATTAAAACGGAAGTGACCCGCTCTAGTAGACCCGTTTGGTTGAGAAATCCCTGCCGTTTTTGGCGCAGGATCGCGTAACCGGTAATGTTCATGTAACCGCTGAAAATACCCACTGCAAACAGAAACGGGATGTTGTGCAGGATGGCCAGTACCAGGGCTGAACTAGCCACCACGAGCATGGCATAATAAAAGACGATACCGAGGCGGCGGTGAGCTAGCCCCCCTTTTTTGACCGCTATGGCCAGGGGCCCCATCAGCAGGCCAATACTGCCGGCGAGAATATGAACTAGTAAAAAAGATTGGTAAAGCATGGTTGTTAATGGCCCCTGTTGGGTAGCTGACAGATTACCAGACTCCAGTCGATGAACCTGGCATTTAGTAATCAATTTAAGATGGTGATCAAGGGGGCCGCCAATTCGACTTAGGCAGGCCATTAATTAGCTGTTATCTTTTGGCTAGCGCACGGGTATGCTTACCTTATTTAGTGATTTAATCTACGGACTCGCCCTGGCTGAAGGACTGACGGGGACCCAAGCAAGTGGGGATAATAACACTGACCATAAAGGCAATTAGTAGCGAAACGGTTATGATCTCCGCGTACGTTGCCTCAACGGTACGGTTTACAAACTGAATGGCACCCATCACCAATATCCAAGTCAGCACAAAGGCTGAGTTAGCAGCTGAAAATAGCGATTTCGGATGCGGGTGAAAGGCAAAATCTATAGTCTGTACCAGGCCGTACCAGATTCCCCAAAACCATGAACCATACCCAAGTGTCTCCAGACCCAGATACGTACAGTATTGCCAGGTATTATCGATTGGTGATCCCAGTACAGGTTCTACCAAGTCAATTAAACTCTCCAGGCTACGGCTTAACAGAAAAGCCAGTAAAATCCTGGTCCAAAAATCTCGGGCTGGATGAGCCGGAATGATTTGGCAGATGAATGGGGAAAAATATTGATAGTAACGGGTTTGTGTAAAGAGCTTCATGTGATTAGATTTTGTCGGTTACAATCAGTTTTTAATACTTATGATTTGAGTTAAGTTCTCAAAATTTTATTGAAAATGTTGCCAGATGCTTTCACCGAATAATAATTTCATCGTCTCAGGAAAAATCCTGTAGAACCGGTAATTTACAAAAGCTAATACAACTGCCCCAAGCAGCACATTTGGATAGTATTTCGCTAATAACAATCGAGGTGTAGGGCTTATTTCTTCTATAGTTTGCTCAATTTTCTTAAATTCTTCCTTCTCTTCAAGCGTGGCTAGTCCCTGCTTTTTTATCGACTTAAGTACTTTATAACGGTCTATAATGATCTTGAAATACGGTTCCTTCTCCACGTTTATGTATAATCCTGGCAGTAGCCGGACCGTGTGAGATACTGGAGAATGCCACAGCCAATAAGAGGCAATGACAAAATTCAAGAATGCACTTCCTGGAGGCATGGTGAAACAAGTTCCAGATAAATATGTCCTTGGGCATAAGATCAGTGTAAGGACGATCAAGACTCATTGTTGCTGCTTGCATAGGGATATTCAAGTATAAATGATTCTATATTTTTTGAATGATCTTCACTTCTTCTGACGAATGGCAGGTACTTAGATTTCGCTGACTTTCGTTAAAACGAAATAATTTCCACATCAATTTAGCAAATTTAAATAAAACATAGTTTAATTTTAGGATTATACTGACTTTTTATCAACCCTATCATCCTAGTATTTCGTTAGCAGTCTAACAGCTTTACCTATGCATAAACACCTAACCCTTAGGCACATTCCTGCGTTAACCGGTCTTCGAGCCTGGGCTTTTGGTTTAGTACTGCTTGATCACTGGGTACCTATTTTTCACCACGTGTTGATGGCTGGAAACGGGGGCGTTTCATTATTTCTGGTACTAAGCGGATTTTTAATCAGTCGACTCCTAATCGAGTCAAAATTGACTAATACCAGCTTTAACGATTATCTGTTGCACTTTTACCGCCGACGGGCTCAGCGAATTTTTCCGCTTTATTTTCTGACCCTATTAATCCTGTTGTTAGCAGGAAATGACGTAGTGCGTCAGAAGTGGGTTTATTTTTTCACGTTTACGGCAAACTACTACTTAATTAACAACCCTAATTCGCTCCTAGACCACTTCTGGTCGTTATCTGCTGAAGAACAACTTTATATTTTCATTCCACTTTTAATCTGGTTGTGTCCCCTCAATCGGTTGCCAGTACTGGCCCTCCTCCTTATCAGTTGCAGCTGTGTATTTCGGGGGGGCGCTTATTACTGGAAAGGTGAACCCAGTTGGTGGCCATTCAGCTACGAGTCCGTTCTGGGATGTTTAGATTGTTACGGCATTGGCTTATTGGTTGCTTATCTACAACTAATCAAACCACAGTGGGCAAGCCAGTTTTTTTCCTCGGCACTTGTTCTCAGAACCCTGTTTTTACTCTGGTTAACGGTGCTCCTGCTGGGAATTTACTGGGAAGTGAGTGGATTTGGGGCTTATTGCAATCCCGTCACGGCAGTGAGTGTGCGGCTGGCGGTTGCGCTCTTCGGCGGTTACCTGATCGGGTACTGTCATCAGAGTTTAGGTCGCTGGGGGGGATATCTGTTGTTAAACCCAGTTTTTCAATATTTGGGGTCGATCAGCTACGGACTTTATATAGTTCACAATCTAATTTATAACGCGCATATGTCCGTAATATACCCGACGCGTTACGCCTGGAGCGAGATTGAGCAGCTTCTTTTTTCCAGTAATTCGACGACCATTATACAGCATCATACCCTTGAACTAACTTTTTACTTTCTGTTGACTGTCTGTCTGGCTAGTATAGCTTGGTATGCCCTAGAAAAGCCGCTCCTTAATCGTTATACAACAAAACCTAAACCGTCCCTTATTTTGTCCTCTAGGCAATAAAAATCAGTTCACTATCTAAATTCTATTTAGTAAGTTGTTTCCACTCAAATCAACTTATAAACGCTAGCTGTTATGATGACTCGAAGCGAAAAACAATTTATTGGTTTCATGTTGCTAACCACCGCTTTCAATGGGTGGTCTTGGCTCGTGCTAAAAGCCCCCCTTACGCTCCTTTCCCATGTGAACCAAACTGCTTACATGAGCAAACAGGGCTGGATTCAAGGTCACTCTCTATTGGGTATGATTCAACAGCTGGTTAATCACCTGGTCATCCTTTCGGAGATTGGGGCGGTTGTCCTTATCGGGATCTGCTTTCTCTGGCTGGCTTACCAGTCTATATACTTCCCTGGTTCATTACCGATCAGAAATCAAACCGGGTGTAGTTCCAAATAGGCAACTGTTTGTTAAATTGTTCACCCGCTTGATCGCTTCCTGATGGGTATCTGTTTTATCCTTTATTCTGTTTCTTACCACTACAAACGTATGAAACTGAGAAGTTCGGACGACCAACGTATCAATTTAAGGTAGTATAAAAAAAGGAAACCAGATCTGGTTTCCTTTTTTAGTAATGAAGCGGGTTACATCAGCGCGTGAACCGGTAAGGTTCGAAATCGACAAAATCAGTTGCTTTCACGTCAACGCTCACGCCTTTACCATTTTGGGTACTAAATAAAGCAGGTGCTATGCCAAAACGGGGGTTAGAAAATGTAATCCGGAATTCATCCTTATCCATATAATCAAGTCTGGCCGTTAAATCTGGATGATGTTGAAAATGAATCAGTAAGCCATTTTTCGATTTGCTTTCGGTGGCTACTTCTATCCTTATCGTTCCATAAAGTGGATTTCGGTAAGTTCCAGTATAAGCCGATAGCGGTATTGGGGGTTGATTATTTTTAGCGACTCTAGTTTCCAGTTCTTTTATATCCTGGCTTTGCTTTTTATCCCGACGGAGGCTTCGTTCATAGAAGTAGGCATTCTTGTCCTCATAGGGCGCTTTTGCATAAGCATCCAGGATTTGAAAGCGTAGTGATTCGTGAAAATTACTGTTATCCTGATTTATTAAAACGACGATTCCCAGTTTTCGGGATGGCACAAAGGTTGTATTGGTATGAAAGCCAAAGGCTCCTCCAGCATGAGAATAGACGTCCATATGCTGATAGTCAAACAAGCCAATACCCAGACAATAAAATTCATAGGTAAAGGGCGCTATTGGGTGTTTTTTGTACGTAATAATTGTACTAGCCCGGCGGGTAGCCTCAAGAACGGAGTAGGGTAAGATACGTTTTCCTTCATAGCGACCCGAGTCCAGCTGCATGATTAACCACTTGCTGATATCGTTGACTGATGAGACCATTCCTCCGGCAGGCCCCAGATTGTCAAGATTGTCAAAGGCTACCTGCATTAGCTCCCCCCCACTTGTACAGCAGTTTGTATAGCCGTAAGCAATATTTTTTTGCTTGGCATAATTGGCCGTTAAGAGGTAAGTATTAGCCATTCCTAACGGTTTGAGTATAGTCTGGTCAACGTATGAATTCCAGGACTGCCCCGTCACCTTAGGAATGACTAACCCCGCTGTTACAAAGCCGGCATTGGAATAACTATAATCCTGTCGAAACTGGCCCGCTGGTTTCACTAATCGCAGATTCTTCATGACGTCCTGCATGGTATAATCTGAATTCCAGTAGACAAAATCTCCTTCGTACGATTTTACGCCAAGTCGGTTCGCCAGTAAATCACGAATGGTCACCATTTTTGTGGCCAGCGTATCATACAAGGCAAAATCGGGCAGGTGTTTTAGTACCTTGTCGTCGAGGGATAATTTCTTTTGATCAGCTAAGCTGGCTAGGGCGGTAGCTGTAAAAAGCTTGGTATTGGAAGCCATGTAAAAGAGCGTATTGGCATCAACCGAATCAGGTTTACCAACCTGTCTGAGGCCGTACCCTTTGGCTACAATTACCTTACCGTTTTCAACGATGGCAACGGCCAACCCCGGAATTTTGCTCGCTGCCATATTCCGTTTAATGTACGTATCGAGGCTATCCGTAACAAAAGCAGGCGTTTGGCCGAAGAGTTTGAGTTGATGGAGTAATAAAGCAAGAATCAGTCTGTAAGTTGTTTTATTCATGTGTTAAGTCAGTTTATGAGTAGAGAGGTTGTATTTGGTATGCCCTTATTAAGCGTATATACCCCTGCAAGCGGGAAGGTAACTATTTGCGTGTTCCGTTTCCCTGCAAACGGTCCTGTTCAGTCTGGGAGCCAAAAGAGCGTTCCTCCACGCTTTTGGCTTTTAAATTTCCGAGACGGTAGGTGTAGGTCAGCAAAATCTGCTGGCTTTCGTATCGATGCGCAAAATCAATTCGGTTGTTTAGGTAAACGCCATGATTTTTTATGATCGCTGTATGAAATATATCCGTAGCGGCCAGCTTAAGTGAACCTCGTTCCCCTACTGACCTTTGTACTCCGGCGTCTATATTCCATAGGGGATCGTATCGGAAATACCCGATGACGGCTCTGGTTCGACCAATGAAATTAAGATTTGCCGTAAAATACTTTGTTTTAAATGTATTAAAAATCCTAAGAATGGCCGTTGATTGACTTGTATAGACATCAATATCATTGTAATTAGAATAATAGCGCGTGTTATGCGCCGTTACTGCGGCTTGCAACTGCCAACCAGTTTTGATAGTAAATGGGTAAGAAAGCGTCATTGACCAGCGGCGCTCCCAGGCAAAGTTTATGTTCGTATTTAATGTAGTGGCTTGGATTGAATCAATTCGATAAACGACTTCAGTAATTCTGTTTTGCGTTTCATAGTGCAGTAGGGTTAAACTCAAGCGTTTAGGAGTTGTCAGCGTAGTTTGAACGGTTGTCGTGTACTGCGGGATTAACAGTGGATTGCCCGTATAAAGGGTTAGGGGATCGAAATAGAGGTAAGCAGGATTAAGTAAGTCAAAGGCCGGGCGGACGATACGACGATTCGCGGATACGCTTATACCATATTCGCTCTTACTTCGATAATTTAGAGATAAGGAGGGAAATAGGTTGGTATAATTTCGGGAAACGGCTTCGTTACTTGTTGAACGGCCATCATAGCTAGTGTGCTCAAGCCGTAATCCGGCTGAAACATTGACTTTCTTTACGCTGAACGACAGATTACTGTAAGCCGAGCTGGTGTTTTCCTGGTAGTGAAACCCGTTGGCAAGTTTAGCTTTTACATCCAAAAAACCATCTGTAAGGGTATTTACAAACGGTTGATTATTCATTAAAATCGTGCTGTATTTTACGCCCGTTTCAAAACTGCCTTTTTTCATGAAGGAAGATTGATAGTCGATTTTAGCCGTTTTAATGGTGACCCGGTTTGGATAGTTTATATTAAATAATTCGGTAGACGGTACGTTATTTTCCCGCTCATTAAACAGAGCGATAGATCGGTACTTGTCATCATAGCTGGCAATATCAATATCACCCGTCAGCAACCTGGTGCTGGTAAAGTTGGTACGAAAATTAAGGTTAGCCGCCAGATTCCACGTTTTTTGCTGCAATTGGTTCTGTGCATCGATATGCATTAGGGGCGCGTTTGGCGAGGAGAGCCGGTAATCGAGCGATGCTACCGGATTTTGCGTTTCGTTATTGTGGGATCCTTGAAGCACGCTGCCAATCACCGTATTTTTACTAACCGTCCAATCCAGGCTGGTCCGTAGTAGTTGACCAAAGCGATCCACGTAATTAAACTGACTGCCCGATGAATAGCCATCCGCTCTATTGGCGTTAAACAGCGTCTGCTGCCGTTGCCAGCTGTAATAGGTCGGTTGATAATTCGGGGCAAAAAATAAAGCGGCTTGAAGCTTTTTGGTCTGTAAACCAAGGGAAAGTGATGCGTTACTTTTTACATAGCGGCCGGCTCCCCCGGTCACACTAAGTTCTCCCGTTAATCCTTCCTTGATCATATTCTTGGTTTGGATCAGGATAACACCAGCGCCAGCTGCGTCGTACTTTGCCGGTGGAGATGTCAATATTTCAATTTTTACTACGTTAGCCGCGGGTAACGTTTGAAGGTAAGCTATACTCTCGCTGGGTGTCGAATAGAGTTGCTTTCCATTTACATACAGCACTAATCCCGTTTTGCCGTCTAAGCTAATGGACTTGGAAATAGGGTCTATCGTCAGACGGGGAGCTGCTCCCAGCGCATCAAATGTGTTCCGACCGGCATAAGCGGGATTATCTTCCAGATTTACGAGTATACGGTCTCCGTTTAATTCAAATAGTGGCTTTTTAACTTTGATGGTAACTTCACTTAGCGAAACAGACTTGGGTTGTAACGTTACATTCATCGGAACGGGGGCTACCGAATCGGACCTTATAAGGAGTTGCTGCAGGGGTAAAAAACTGAGGTGTGAAATGATGAGCTGGAGCGTGTCCTGTGTGCTGTAACGAATACTAAAGGCCCCTCTCTCGTCTGAGAACGTTGCTTTAACCAGGCTGGAATCTTTTTTTAAAAGGGTTACTAACGCATTCGATACGAACTCACCCTGCATGTTTTTTAAAGTGCCATATAGTATCTTTACTGGCACAATTGTAGTATCGGTTGCATCCCCTGTTTTTTGTGCATTAACACGACAAACCGACACACTCATCAGCAGAATGAAGATGATGAGGTCTAATTGGCGTGTTCGGCTTAATTTAAAATTTATCATATTAATTTATGCTGCATTTCAACTTTAAAACTACTACAAAATTGTTATTTTCGGATGGGCCTCAGGTTTACCTGCCCAAAAGAGCCTGGAACTGGCTGCGAATTGTCTGCCATATCATCTTCTGGGTTTACAATTTTTCAACATCCTTTTTTGCCTTTAAAAAACAGCTACAGCCTTCACCGGACGAGCCTGCATCGACAAACCTGTTAGTGTTTGTTGCGGGCGTCCACATGGTAAGTACGCTATTAGCTTTTTACATAGTAGGTTATAGAGTTGTTCCGTCATTTATGAGGTCCTTACTGGCTTTACGGTGGAAAAATGAAATTTTACTCGCCAATGTGGCCTATGTGGCAGGTTGCTGGTTTACCATGCTATGCCTGTTTAACATCATGGATTACTGGTCATTTGACTACGCTTTTCATCATTTTACGCCCCCTCCCCCCTACGTAACGCGTGTATGGACGTTTTTGGAGAAGACGGGACCAATCGGCTGGCTGACAGAAATCGTCAAGGGCGAATTTTTTATTTATACGGTTGTTTCGGGCTTTAACGTGTCTTACGTGTTGTTACCACTGCTTCTCCGTATCATTCGGTTATCCATCGCTTATGGCTATGATGGAATTTCAGCAACAGAAAAAAATAAGATGCTGATCGCGGACCAACTACAGGTAGTGCAGGTAAATCAGCAATTGCTGGAAGATCAGTTCAAAACGCTCAAGGAGCAAATCAATCCGCATTTTCTGTTTAATGTCTTTAATAATATATACGCACAGATTCACTCAACCAATAAGCGTGCGGCTTCGTTACTAGGAAATTTATCGAAGTTAATGCGCTATACACTCTACGAAACAAGTGATCTTTTTGTGCCCCTTTCAGGCGAGTTAACGTTTATTCGTAATTACATAGATATTGAAAAAACGCGTATTTTCTCACCAGAGCGCATAGAACTTACCCTCGAAGGCAATCCAAGCAATTATTTAGTGCCCCCCCTGTTGTTGATCACCTTTATTGAAAATGCGTTTAAACACGGCATCGATAACAGCTATTCGGAAGGTTGGGTGCGCATTAAAATAAGCATTAACGAACATAAGGATTGCCTTGAAGCGGAAGTAACAAATTACGTCGCCAGCGATGAGCCTGCGGATGGGTTGCCGGCAGTTAAACAACTACCTAAAGTAGGAGGGCTTGGTTTGAAGAATGCCAGAAAGCGCATGGATTATCTTTTTAAGGATAAATACACATTACTGGTTAGTGAGCCGCAAAATGAGTATCATCTTCAATTAAGTATCCCTTTAAACCGGGCTTAAATATATGAACATCGTCCCTAAGATTAAATGTCTGATAGTAGAAAATGAGCCGTCTGCCCAGGAATTGATGCTGGATTTTGTTGAGTCAACGCCAAGCCTGACGCTGGTTGGTGTAGCGTCGAACGCTCAGGAAGCGAATCAGTTATGCGTGACAAAGAAGCCTGACTTACTGCTGCTTGACGTACAAATGCCCCGGTTTTCAGGTTTTGACTTACTGGAAATGCTTCCCAAGCCCGTTCCGCTGGTAATTATAACGACGGCCTATAAAAAGTACGAGTATGCAATCAAAGGCATTAAATTCGCCGTTGTCGATTACCTAACCAAACCGTTCGATTACAAAGAGTTTTCGGATGCTGTTCAAAAGGTAGAGCTGCAGATGGGTGTTAAACGATCCGATTTTGATGCCGGCATCCAGGAATCCCACATTGAGAAGTCTTCGCGGATTTTAACCGTCAAAGTGGATCGGGTTGATAAAGACATTCCCATTGAATCAATCATTTATTTAGAATCAGCCGATAATTACGTAAAAATTCACCTCCTGAATGCAGCCAAGAATAGCCTTATAACTAAAGTCACGATGAAGGAGCTTGCCTCCTTGCTTGGTAATACAGAGTTTGTGCAAATCAATCGTAGTTACGTAGTCAAAATCAACCAGGTTAAAAAAGTTACCTCAACTAGTGTCAGATTGGCTTCAGGTCATGACTTACCAATCGGTTCTAGTTACAAATCGTACATTAAAGATTTTTTCGGGTACCTGACGAGTTCGATTTGAACCTTTAATTCGCCAACTAACCAACTATTCTTCAAATTCGCCAACTTTTTAAGGTGTGCAGCATGATTTTTCTTCTACTTGCAATCAAAAAAAGCAAAGTGATTATGAAAAAAAGTCGAACTCAACCGGAAGTAGGCTTCAGACTGGTGAAGCGTCAGATTGCCAGCCGCCAAACCATACCTAAAGGCGATGGGCGAATTATTTCAGGCTCAACGATTGTCAACACAATTGCCTGAGGACGTAAGGTTGTTAGCTGATAACTGAGGAATATGGGGTTTAAGGATGGTATAAGTACTTTTCGTATGATTACCAGCAGATAGTTTGGTAACAAAAATGGAAATTTATTACTTTTACTACTGTTGAAACCTAATTCGTATTGATCCTATGGAAAAAGTAATGCCCTTTTCAGCTCAACAACTTCTTGGTAAAAAGAAGCTTAATTCAAGGATGACCCGCATTAAGGGCTGCAATAATCCAAAAGCAGTTGGCGGTAATTCAACGGGTAGTGTTAATACCTACGATTAAATTTGCTTAGCTTTTTTACCTACAAAAAATCCCGCTTAGTCCTCGATTAAGCGGGATTTTTTGTAGACCTTTTGCTACTTATGGACCCTGTATTTACTCACTTTGACTTTTTTTGCCTGCGGGTAGCTCAGAAGCCAATCACCTACCTACGCGAGAAGATTGATGAATTTCTGGCAACGTCACCAACGCCTGATAGCTACGTCCTGCTTGAGCCTATTTTGCAGCTATCCTGGTTTAAAGAAGCCTTATATTTGGCATCTCCTAGCTTATACACCAGTTGGTTCTCAGCCCTGGAATCAGGTAAGCAACCGGGGCAGGCGGTAGCACAAGCCCTTTGGCGGTACGTATTTAGACTCTTCAGTCGATCAACGCCCTTTGGTTTATTTGCGGGTACTGCAGTGGGCACGCTCACTACTGAATCAGTGATCAGCTTTGGCCCGACCCCCTGGCAACCTTACAGCCGGCCGGATGCATCGGTTTTAATCGGTATTGTTCACGCTTTAGACGTGCAACCTCAACTTCGTCCCTACCTGACCTATCGACTCAACAATAGTGTTTATAAAGCGGTCGATTCTTTCAGGTACGCGGAGGCTGTTTACGATGGAGATGATACCAGGATTATTTTATCTTCCGTCGAAAGCAGTCCTCAATTGGAAGGCCTATTAACCAAGCTCTCACCAACCCGATTTGATACGTACGATCAACTCCTTAAACTGGCTCAAGGTGTTGAACTATCTTCCGATATTATCGATGCATTGATTGAGGCCCAGGTATTGACTAGTAATTTACAATTGGCTGTAACGGGGCGTAATCTGCATGAATCGCTTCTGGAGCAGTTAATGCCAATAGAGCACCTGGAACAGGTTGACCAGTGGACCGGGAAGCTTCAGGCAGCCCTTCAGCGGCTTACTCCGGCGCTGACTCTTCAAAACCTGTTCAGCGCTCAGCATATGTTGGCTAAGCTAGCGATTCAAACGAATCCAGGCGCCAAAGCACCAAAATCATTGATTCAGACTGATCTTTATTTTAAACCAGCGATATTATCCTTGGATAAGTCACTGGTTCAATCGATTGCTCACCAGTTTAACGAGGTTCTTCCCTTAATTCAATCGACTATAAATCCACCTTTTCAACAATTTCAGTCTCAGTTTAAAGAACGGTACGGTCACCAAAGTGTAGCGTTGCTCGAAGTCCTGGATCCCGAGATTGGCATCGGATACAATTCTGACGAATTAGCCAAGTATCCTCTACTAACCGAACTGGCGCATGTTAACAAGAAATCGACTTTGGTAAGCACATTACCTGCTGATCTGGATGAATTCAGAAAAAGTCTGTATAAACGATATTTATTCGGGGAAAACCATGAACTACGCCTTACCAAGACGGATATAGATTGGCTTCGGGAACGTAAAGCTCCGTTGCCGTTACCACCCTGCTGGTTTGTACACGGTGAAATGTTCCGGAGCAAGGAAAAAACCATCAAAGCTGCCGGAGCGGACCCATCGTCCAATTGGTCGTTTCTGGTCAATCCTAGTATAGGCAATAGCCCTTCTTCGCTCCTGGGTCGATTCTGTTTGGGAGATCCCGAACTCTCAGACCAGGTGCACCGTATGTGCGTCTGGGAACAGGCGCAGTTTCCGAACGATATACTGGCTGAATTTGTCCATTTACCGACTAAATCAACCAGTACAGGTAACTTAATTATCCGGCCAGTGCTTCGGCCTTATGAAATACCCTACCTTAACCCTTCCTCGGTGAATGGCCCGCACACCCTGTTGCTAGCGGATTTGTACGTAAGCGTAGGGGTTGATGATCAGGTTATTCTGACGCACAAACCGACCGGAAAGCGCGTACGGCCCCGCCATAGTACCGCCCATAACTCCCTACGCGGTGATGAAGTTTACCAGTTTATGGCTCACCTGCAGCAGGCAGAAAGTAACGTGCATTTCTGGAGTTGGGGGCATTTTGAACAGATGCCCTTTTTACCCAGACTAGTGTATAAAAATCTAATTATTGCTCCCGCTCAGTGGACGCTTGACCGGATTGCCTCCTCGAAGGGTCAATCCGCTACTATTGATGATCTGCGAACGCTTTATAAACTACCTCGTTATGTTCTATTGATTGAGGGTGATAATAAACTGCTACTCGATCTGGAGTTTGTCCCCGCTCAAACTATTTTACTCGACGCATTACACAAACGAATTGTGCTTCTCTACGAATGGCTGGGTGATCAATTGGAACAGTGGGTAAGCGAGGGGAATAACCGGTATGAATCTGAATTTATTATTCCTTTTCGAACGGCAAATAGTCCTGTCAACTCTAGCAAATTACCCCAGCTTACGGCCATTAGACGCAATTACTTTCCTGGGCAAAAATGGTTCTATGTCAAAGTATACTGTCAGGAACTAGCCAGTGATGAAGTGCTCTTGAAAGCGATCTTGCCCTTTTGGGAACAAGTTCAACGGCAGGGTTGGAGTTCACAATTGTTTTTTATCCGCTATACCGATCCTGGGTACCATCTCCGGATTCGGCTTTTATGTGATCCGGCTAAGACAGATGCGATCTTTAAGCTTCTCCCCGGCTGTCTTTCACCCTTTTTGGATTCTGGGCTAATTGAACGGTACCAGATTGATACCTATCAACGAGAACTTGAACGGTATAACCCGGATTTGATAACTTATAGCGAGGCCATTTTTGCGGCAGATAGTCAACTGATGCTCCAGTTTCTGCAGCAAACAGAACAACCCGATGAACTCGAACGCTACACGTTAGCGATGAGTAGTATTGATCAGTTATACGCCGATTTTGGCCTGTCGATGGAACTTCGGGGATTTCTAAGCACTAAACTGCAACAGGCATTTTGGCAGGAACACGGCTCAGTCAAAGAAGTTAAACGTAAACTTAATGATACCTACCGATCCTGGGAAGCTTCGCTAATTGAGGGGATGCGCGATTTGGCACCTCTGTTTCATACACGGAGCGGCAGCATTCACAACCAGGTAACTTACGTTCAGACCTATTTTGAGAGTCGACCGGATCCTAATGCGCTGTGGGACTGGTTAATGCACCATAATCACATGAGTTTAACCCGAATATTTACGGGTCAAAACCGACAGCATGAAATGGTGACCTACCATTTCTTAGCTCGGTATTATGCCGCAACGTTAGCGAAACAAAAATTGGTTTTTGCGAAGTAATTTATTGCCATATTTAGTAGGCAATAAATTGGTAATCAATTCATTGCGGCCTGCATAAGTCATCTAAAATAGGCTAAAGATCTGCTTATTCAGTCTAGAACCTTTGGCTTTTACCAGTATTTTGTACGTGACAGAATCAATTTCACCCCCGCAAAACCCCGTTTTGAATCGAAATTCACCCCCCGGCCAACTTTTATCGTAGTTGGCCCACTTTATTTCTGCTATTTCTTTTTTCATAGCAACTTAGGGCTGTAAAACTTACTTTCGGTAACCTATAAATGACCCGAGTCATGTCTCTTTATCCTTCCGTTATCCCTAAAAGTGAATCACAGCTTCATGATCAATTTTTGACGTATCAGCGCCTGTCTTCTGTCATTGCTGATTCACAGCTGCAAATTCTGTTTGAATACGCGCAAGAACGTCTGAATGGGTTACGACTAACAAATCGTTTGAGTTCGCTTCAGGCCATTCTGCTTCGAAGCGGCTTGCAGATTTTTCGTATTGAGATGGAACTGGCCAGCCAGGATGATTCTGGCGAGGCTCTTCCTGGCTATGACTTAATCAATTTAGAATGTTGCGATGATTTAGTTCTGGAAACAATAGCGACTGAAATCAGTAGCGCTAAACACATTGTGAATCAGTGTGGCCAGGAAAAACTACTGGCTAGCTACGAAGTCACAATACTACTTTGTGCTTTAGAATTACTAAGTGCTCAACTGGAAAAGTTCGGAGATGGTAGACTTGATAGCGTACAGGAACAATAAGAACTTAATTAATATTGCCTAGAATGAATATACCCGCGCACTACTACAGCGCGGGTATATTTTTTGGTTTTATTGGCAAACAAGTTTACTAAAATTAGATAATGTAAGGAGTTAGCAGTTCAGGCCCATGGTGGCTGATTGCTTCAACAGATTCATTTTGTTGCACCTTCTTACGCTCTTTCTCCGCCATTAGAAATTGGTATCGATCAAGAATGGTAGCCTGCTTGTTGTAGTGAATGGCTAACTCCAGCAGATCTGCTATCCGGTTTCGTACTGAGGCCAATAAACAGGCCTCTGCTGGCGTGGGCATCACCACGGGCCAACCTTTTTCGTAAAGCAGATGACCTGGTATTGCCGCCTCGATTCGTTGACGCTCTCGACTTTTCCGTTTTGCTTCAACCAAACCAGCCCTTTGAGGCTCCGTTAGCCAGGCGGGTTTAATATCGGCAAGCCAGTGCCCCTCTCTAAAACTGAATGACGATTCAATTTCTAAATCTACCAGTAACGAGTAAGCTACCCGATTACCGGTATACGTCGCTGCGTTGAGTAGATCCGTCTGACTCGCCAGAATACAGAAAGCGCAGGAAACCCGGCTCATACTATACTCCGTGTATGCCTCATGGATTGGGAGATTATAGCGATGATGCAGTGCCCAGACGTCCGTATGCTTCCACTCAATTATTGGATTCCAATTCATTCCAGCGGTGGGCGGACTATTACGAGGGGTACGGCTTAAATCATTACTCCAGGAGGCAACCGGTTTCTTTTGTCGCTCTCTCGACTCCTGACGGCGTATACCCGTTACGGATAAGATGGTCTGACCCGGAAAACGCGTGGTTAAGTATTGACTGATTATTGATGTTTTAAGCTCACTTGTACAAAATCGCATTCCGGAAGTGGACCAGGGTAGTAGCACCTTCACTAAGTCAATATTCGCATACCGGAGTGTATTATCCTGCCAACGTTTTTGCCAGCGATTAACCATATCACCCTGTTTCCATTGAACAACCACTAACTCCAAGCCCAGTTGCTGAGCCAGCTTTTCACAGATTTGGATTGACTGTTCCCATTCCACGCGGCCTAAATCCGAATGAATTAACAGCCGGGGCCCTTTGTGTCCCATCTGATCCAGATACTGAACCGTTGCAAGTGCAGCCGCCCCCGAATCCTTTCCTCCGCTTACGCCAATGGCAACGGGTGCATCCTGAGTAATCAGCCCTCTAACCTCGTCAGTGCAGGCAACACCAGGAAAGACATATCCCGATATATCACCACCTTTTGGGCCGATTTGGGATGAAGAAAACTCAAAGGTTTCAAATAGCTGGGTCTGACATGAACTAGGTAATTTAGCTTTCATAAGTGGGCTTGCTACTTGTATCAATTTACGCATACCCCCCCCGAATTTCCTGGCTTAAGCTGCTGTTAATGAGCACTATAACCCCCGCCCTTTCCCCTTTATCGCTTTGAATGTGTTGGTGGTGTTTAGTGTCTGTTACGTGCCGTGTGGGTGCTGAGTTTTCCGCTATGCGTTCGGGCAAGCCTAATCAGTTCAGCTACCTGGCCCGTTACGGATAAGGAGTTTTATCTACAAATCCCAGGGTAGTCAATAGATTCGTCACTTGGTTTTTTGCCTTTTTAGCGGATAATTCACGACCCGCCTATTAGAAAGCTGTAGCAGGAATTTAGCATTATCTGAGATTAAGTAAGAGGGGCTTCTTGGTACCAGCAATCGTTGACAAAAGGCTGCTGCAAGGATTTTCAAGCTCAGAATGGTTGTAGACATGAGTTGACTAGCATCTCGCCTCTGTATAGCCATTGCCATGTGATGGTGATAACCTGTAAAATTTGACAAGAATAAAATTGCCCCTTCTCTACAGC
Organism: Spirosoma pollinicola; assembly: GCF_002831565.1. Lineage (NCBI taxonomy): Bacteria > Pseudomonadati > Bacteroidota > Cytophagia > Cytophagales > Cytophagaceae > Spirosoma > Spirosoma pollinicola. Next base: position 7,559,015 of record NZ_CP025096.1, read on the forward strand.
GCCATGGTAAGACTATCCACTAAAGCTATCCAACTAAATTGTCCCTACTAGCCGTAAAACCGGTAAATTGTCCCTTGAAAGCCGCCGAGTCTGTAGCAGCGTTAACTGGTTTGACTGGTTTCTTCAACCAGCACGACTCTTATAACACGGGACGGGTACTGATCATTGAAAAGGTGAAACTAGATGATCAGCAAACAGCTTCATATTGTGGTGATTGGGGCAGGGATTATGGGGACTAGCCTGGCCTACCATTTACAACGGGGCCAGGCACAAGTTACCTTACTGGATAAAACGCACACTCCAGTAGATGGGGCAACGGCCAACTCGTTCGGCTGGATTACGGTTAACCCCGACTCCCCGCAAGCCTACATCACCCTCAGACAACAAGCTATACCGGACTGGCACCGACTGGATGAGGAGTTGAAGGGACAACTCAAGCTGAACTGGTCGGGTGCGTTGACTTGGCGGGATGATCCCACTGAAACCGAGCGTATGGCAAATAGGCTCATGGAGGCTGGTTATGCGGTACGCCTGATCGATCAACCATACATTCAGCGGATGGAGCCCCATCTAAAAAAGGTGCCTTTCCGGGCCATGTGGGCAGAGGATGAAGGGGCAATAGATCCACATCTGACCTTATCCGGATTAATCACAGCCGCTCGCCAGGCGGGTGTTAGCTGTCAATTGGGGAATGAGGTCGTCAGCTTGCGGGTAAGCGGTTCCCGCCTTACAGGGGTGCTTACGGCTCATGGTATGATAAGCGCTGACATGGTTGTCTTAGCCAACGGGGTGGAGGCAACGGCCTTATGCCAGCCACTGGCCGTCCACCTGCCCCTGACCAACTCGCCCGCTATACTGGTGGGGTTCCATACTGCCCGTCCGTTTGTAAACCGGATCGTTTCTTCTCCTTCGTTAGAACTACGGGCGGCTTCTCCTGCGCTGACGCTGTGTGTTGAAGAGTATCTGGATGATTCTATCGAGAACAACCCTCAGGCGATAGCTCGACGAAGCCTGGACACCATAAAAGCCCAGTGGCATCATGCGGAGTCAGTGGCCTTAACGAGTGTTAGGGTAGGGAATCGACCCATTCCTGCGGACGGCCTCCCCATCATTGGTCGCATCAGCAGCATCGACGGACTCTACGTGTCCGTGATGCATGCCGGTGTAACGCTGGCAGCCGTGGTTGGCCGACTGATAGCCAGCGAGTTACTAAGCGATCATGAGGAAGCTCTGCTAACTTTTTATCGTCCTGGCAGATTTTCTTACTTGAGGTGAATACCTATTAGGTATGAAGGATTCCAAGCGGGGATAAGCACTACTAAATCAGGCTAATCATCGCCAACTCGCCTATTGATTGCTCGTTGCTCCTTTTTGATGGAAGGAGAATGCTAAGGTAACCGCAGTATATCAGCCAGTAAGCCCTTCCAAGAACACTGGGTAAACGAGGTTTCACTTGGTTAAGAAAGGAGCGTGGCTGTTGCACAACTCAATTAGAGTCCTGCTTGTGGTCGATAAAGGTTCGATCTGCCAAAATCATGTGTTTCTTAGTGGTCAAGATAGCGCTGATAAGAAGCTAGCAGTAACCTATTGCCGTCTGGTTGGAGTTGTGCAACAGCCACGAGCGTTATTTGAGAATTCGACATTTTCCTAGCTTACCAACTAGTTCTTAAAAAGATTAACTCATTTGTCATTGTATAGCCCAGGAGGGAGGGGCAATTCTATGCACATCCTTTTGACAAATTGACTGTTTAAAATGGCACTTTTCTTAGTCAATTTGCATAATTAATTTTATTTTGATGAACTACTCCAAGAGTTGACCGACTACTAGTCACGCTATGTCAACCGGTTTTTGAGGTGGTCCGGTTTAGCGGCACACTGAATTTGTCAGATTTGTAATGTATTCCTGCTCAAACTGCTCAGGGCTTTTATAACCCAGCGACGAATGCTTTCTCTCCCGGTTATAATAAATCTCAATGTAGTCGAAGATTTCCGTACGTGCATCCTCAATACTCAGAAAGACCCCACCCTCCAGTAATTCCGCCTTTAGGCGGCTCCATAACGACTCCGCAAAAGCATTGTCGTAAGGATCGTCGGCCACCGTGGCGCGGCCCGACTCATGCTGGGCCTAATGTGCCACAACCGGATTAACTCTTTTAACGCTGCAGATACATATTGGCCCCCTCGATCTGAATGGGTAATCAGGCCCACGGTAGGCTGGCGTAACTGCAAGGCACGACGTAATGGGAGCACAACCAATTCATCCGCTCCGGCCTTTAGGTTTGAGGGCCGGTAAGAAACCAAGATTTAGGTAGCTTGCCAGACAGACAACCGAGCGGGCTTCCCTAGCGTCTCCGGCCAGGCTCGCAACCTATGGGCCGATTCAGGTCCCGCTCGGTCTTTCTTACTTAACCTCGACCGGGTCGCCGGAGCGATAGAAATTAGGGTGTTGTGACCCATTAGCAAGCGGGGCGCCCCGTGGCGTAGCGAGTGATGAGTAAGCGTCTGATTGTCTAATCCTAAAATTAAGTACTTCAATGGACATTCGCCACTTTATTGGTATTGATCGGGGCCGCCCGTGCGGTTTCTAAAAATACACTCGATTGGGCGGTCTATGCTAATAAAGGCATTATCTGGCAAACTCAATCTGAAAATTCACCCCCAGCTATCCGAGCCGTGATCAAACAACTCCAGGCACTCCCTGATTTTGATGGCTCAAACTGCGTGGTTTGTATGGAACACACGGGTCTTTACAACGCACATGCCTTGGACGTGTTTTTTCAGGCTCAGTTACCGATCTGGCTCGAAGCTTCTTTACATATTAAACAAGCTGGCGGACTGCAACGAGGCAAGTCAGATAGTATTGATGCTCAGCGGATTGCTGAGTACGCTTATCGCTTTCAAGACCGGACTCGGCTCTGGAAGCCTGCTCGACCCGTCATGAAAAAGCTGTGGGACCGCCCATGCGGCTGAATTTACTCGACTCCGTCAGCGTCTGCAAGGTATGATCAGCCAGTTGAGAGTGCCTTTAGCCGAGCAAAAACGATTTGGTGACAAAGCCCTGACTACCCAACTAGGTCAGCATTGCACTAGCTCACTAAAGGCGCTACTAAGTGATTTAAAAGGGGTCGAAAAGGCAATCAAACAGCTTATTACTGACGATCCTACTTTGAAAGCGCTTTTTGAATTGGTTACTTCAATCCCCGGTGTTGGTCAAGTCGTGGCCACTGAATTAATCTTGGCCAGTGATGACCGGGCCGCCGGTGCGGTTCAAAGCTATTGATGACCCCAAAAAGCTGGCTTGCCATGCGGGCGTAGCTCCCTTCGAGCACTCCTCGGGCAGTAGTGTACGGGGGAAGACCCGCGTGAATCATCACGCTCGAAAATCACTAAAAACCTTACTTCATATGGCGGCTATGTCGGCTCTTCAAGTGCCCGGTGAATTACAGGAGTATTATCAGCGAAAAGTCAAAGAAGGCAAGAATAAGATGTTAGTTATCAACGCACTAAGAAATAAACTCATCCATCGGGTCTATGCAGTGGTCAAACGGGGCAAAAAATATAACAAAAATTATACGCCCGCCCTTGTTTGATCCATAGAAATCGGCCCGGTTCCATCGTTTCACCTACCTGCCAGCCCACTACTTTACGCGAAAATAAATCCATCCAAGTGGCTAAGTAGCCCCATTCACCGTTGACCAGCGGCAGATACGGTAGAGTAGAGCAAGCGCGCCTAAGTAGTTTCACAACTACTGGTTTCGCTTGCCCTCTCTCCGAACCGGACGTGCACCTTTCGTTATGCATCCGGCTCTCCAGGAACCATCATGAACTCAGGCGGTTTCATCCACCCCCGTCGATAGTGCATTACCTTCTGCCAACCCATTTGATAGTGTTCCACCGCCTGACCCCGCCAAACTTTCCAACGAGGTCGGAGTTGACTGGGTTGACGGTGTTTTAAAATCAGTTGAGCATTGGCTTTGGGATACTTCTTTCGTAACCATCGCCAAATACGATCCCGTCCATACCAATCTAGGCTTGACAGGATTTTCTTGGCACCGGTACAATACTTGTAGAAGTTGCCCCAACCGCGCAGGATGGGGTTCAGTTTTTGAAGTAACTCATCCAGTGACCAACCCAGCGTAGCCCGGCCCGTCAACTGTTTGATGCGATAGCGCAAGTCCGCTGCTTTCTGTTTGGGTATTTCTAGCCGAGGTGTCCAGCCATAACGATAGTCCCACCGCATGCTAACTCGATGACCTAAGAACTCAAAGCCCTCGGTTAGGGGGGTGATCTTGGTCTTTTCCGGAGAGAGCGTTAAGCCCATTTTCTCTTGGAGTAGCTTTTGGAGGACCTCTCGCTCAGCTTGTGCATTTTCTTGAGTACCACTCACCAAAATGACAAAATCGTCTGCGTACCGGAAGGGGAAGTAAACCGCCCGACCCGTCTGACGATCCACACTTCGGGACATCAAGGCCGCCTTGATGCCGTCACACTGGCGACTTTGGCGACGTTTTGTCTGATGGTTAACCCATCGTTCATAGCGTTCTTCAATCAAGCCCAGAGCTACATTGGCCAATAACGGAGAAACGATCCCTCCTTGCGGAGTGCCTGCATCGGTTCGCAGGAATTGTTCCTCTGACAGAATGCCTGCTTTTAAAAACTGAACCAGTAACTGGTTTACCCGTCGGTCATCCGAATGCTGCCGAATCCGGTTCATCAATTGGTGATGATCGATATGATCAAAACAGGCTTGAATGTCGCCTTCGATGACCCATTGATAGGGCATCTCATGACGTTTGTTATCCTGTTTATTCACCTTTCGGGGACGCATACTCATCCGAATATGCTCCAAGGCGCCATGGCAGCCTCTTCCCGGCCGAAAGCCATAGGAGACATGCCAGAAACGCGCTTCCAGAATGGGTTCCAGTACTTGTTTGATGGCGCTTTGCACCACCCGATCCGCAATCGTCGGAATGCCCAGTGGACGGAACTGCCCTGGTTTACCCGCTTTAGGGATCAACTTCCGGCGGCAGGGACTGGGTTTATAACTTCCAGTCCGTAACTGCTGCTGAAGAGTCGCTAAGAAGGGGGCTTCGCCAATGCGCTGGCGAATGCTTCCGACGGTCATCCCATCGATTCCTGGTGTGCGTTTGCCCTTATTCTGAGCTACGCGACGCCAGGCTTCTCGTAAGTTACGCAGGTCTGTTAACCAGTTCCATAACTCCCGATAGGCTTCGGTGGGATGTGTCTGACTCCATTGATACAGTTTTCGTTGCACGCTGAGTACCCAGGCGTAATCTGCCTGGTGAGCCAAGTCCATGGCTCGCTTCTCCGGCTTTGAAAGCGTATCGATTCCCTGCCCGCCTTCGCCATGTGAACGGCTTTCCCGTTCTCGGACTACTACGCGGGCTCCGCCCTGAGAATGACCCCTCCCGAGTCGCTGTCGATAGCCTGTTTTCCTGACAGGCGAATCACCCCCAGTTCCCATGTTCCGATTGTTGACCTGTGAATCCTTAGATGGCATGCTCTACCCCTGGTGGTACGGGATGATGGCTAAGGGGAAGCTCCATCATCGAATAAGTTAGACTCATTCTGGGATCAGCAACATAAAGACCGATCCGCTCAGGCCACAGATTCCCTCTCAGCCAGTTCTGAAGGCGAGGGTTGGTGAGTAAGTACAGAGGCTTCCGGCACATGCTTCGTTGTCTCATCATCGATTCGGTGGTAGCCCGGCCGACAGGAAATGGCCTGTCTCCGGTACAGTTCAGGCTGCTCTGCTTATGACACCCGCTTGGCAGCACCCAGCGAGCTTTGCAGCCCCCTTCTATCTAACTTCCCTTGTTGGATAGGGCAGTATTACAACTGCCGGTCAACAATCAGCCGACACAGTCTTCAAAAAAAAACTGCGTCTTCATGGCGCACTAATGTCGCTAACCCAGACTAAATTGGGAGCTTTCGGTAAAGGCTGATTTAACAATAAGTTTGGCCAGTAGCCTCTACCATGTGTGCTATCCGTGGTTCGTGGTACAAATGATTTAGGTTGAATAGCCTGTAAGCCAACCAATTTCATCAGCGTTCGAACTTGACAACGTCCTACTGAATGGCCTTTTTCCTGTAACTCTGCCGTAATGCGTCGACTGCCATACCGTCGTTTATGTTTAGCAAAAGTCTGCTCGACCAACTGCTGGTACTCAGCTTTTTCAGAAGTTAGTTGATAACTGTCGCCCCGTAGATACCTATAGTAAGCCGTCCGACTTACTTTCAGCACTGAGCATAGGGTTTCAACCGCAAACTCAGAGGCCAACTCTTGAACCAGCTTATAGCGTAATCTCAGGTCTGTCGGCTGATAATGGCTAAGGCTTTTTTTAAGATTTCGCTTTCTGTTTCTAATTGACTAATACGCTGTAGTAGCACCTGATTCTCAAGTAGTGCATCAGAAGCCGGACTCGAAAGGTGGTGTTTTTCTTCCCTTTTCATCCGTTGTTTCCATTTGTAGATGAGTGCTTCACTAATACCCAGTGCTTGAGCCACGTAAGCCACGCTTTGTCCGTTGGCAATCATTTTCAGCACGTCGGCTCTAAAAGTAGCGTCGTATTTACGACGTTTAACGAGTTTGTTTTTAGGCTGCATGATCTTGCGAAATTAGACAAGTTCACTGTGCCGATTAATTAGACCATCTCAATACAACGAAAAATTACCGTAGCCTAAATAGTACGTAGATAGCATTATAGGTCTTACTTAATTGGTACTCTATTTCTATGAATATCGTCTACATCAAAAGAAAATCTAGCAAAAACATTTTTGCTAGGCATACGTATGTAGCCTTGGTTTTCATTAAAGACCGTTTCTAACGTTCAATTCGCTGTTCTAAGATGAATCCAAACAAAGCTTTATGGGAAAAAGGGGACTTCACCCAAATTGCCCAAACCATGCGGGAAAGCGGTGCAGCACTGGTCGCCCAACTTGGTATCACTGAAGGCCTTAAAGTCCTTGACCTGGGTTGTGGTGATGGAACCACGGCCATACCAGAAGCAAAACTGGGCGCTACTGTCTTAGGCGTTGATATTGCCTCCAATCTGGTTGAAGCGGGCAACGCTCGGGCAAAAGCGGAAGGACTTACCAATTGCACTTTCCAAGAAGGAGATGCAACCGATTTGCATGAGTTGAAGGATCAGAGTTTTGATCTGGTCGTGAGCATATTTGGGGCTATGTTCGCGCCAAAGCCATTTGATGTAGCTAGGGAAATGGTTCGTGTTACTCGTCCAGGTGGACGAATAGTGATGGGAAACTGGATACCGGGCGATCCTACACTAGTAGCCCAAATCTTAAAGATCAGCTCTGCCTATACACCCCCACCGCCAGAAGGTTTCCTTAGTCCCATGTTATGGGGTGTAGAGAGCCATGTAATTGAACGTTTTGAACAAGCGGGTGTGGCCAAAGAAAACCTAACTTTCCTTAAAGACACGTTTACATTTAACACCTCTTATCCACCATCAGAATACGTCAATACGTTCAAAACCTATTACGGCCCTACCATGAATGCATTTGAAGCCGCTGAGAAAAATGGTAAGGCAGTGGAATTACAGCACGAATTAGAAGTTTTGTTTACTAGTCAGAACAAAAGCGTCGACAAGAATAAAACATCCATAGTAGTTAATTTCTTACGGGTAACTGTTACACGTTGAACATTCAGTAAGAGCTTTTGGTAAAGGAAACCTAATTGATTTTTTACAAGAAGACAGTTGTTGAAGCTATTATGAGTTTCTATCAATAATCTATTAACATAATCGTAGTTATAGAACGACTCCTTAAAAGTACAACGCCTAGCTGTTTATCGAGGCAGCTAGGCGTTGTACTTTTTGACGAAGTGGCTTGTTAATTCGCGCCCATGATCTGCTTGGCAATTTGAGTATGCTGCTCATCCGCTTGTTTAGCCTCCTCCAAAGAAGTCTGCAACGCCTGCTCGGTTTGACTCAGGCCCGCTTGAGCTGCGTACGTACGCAGCGTGCCAAAGGACGCAATCCAGTAGTGGAGCGCTAATTGACCCGAGGCAATGATGCCTAAATCACGCGACACCCCATCAGGAGCCTGCTGGCGAATGCGTTTGCTGACTTCGTAGTGCGCTTCTAAAATCGGATTCTGTTGTTCGTCTCCGCCACCCGCTTCTTGCAGAGCCCGGTCGATTCGGCTTACCCATTGCTTAGACGTTTCATTCCCTTGAGTAAGAGCGTCTTTGAGTTGCGTGTTTTGAACGTCGTTTTGAATCTCGTCGGTGGCTGCAGCGGCCACTTTACTACCGGCTTTCAAGGCGGTCAGGCCTTGTTTGATTAATTCTTTTATTGACTCGTTTTCCATGGTCTACTTCTTTGTGGTTTGTGACTCGCTCACTCAACTAATTATAGAAACGAAGCCTCTTCATAGGGCGTAAATAGTTAGGGTTTGGTCGTTATAAATGGGGAAATATGTCCGCCTACTTAGCTAAGTGGTTGGACATTGTACTTTTTGACGGGCTGTTATCTAACTAACTTTTTAGCATAAGTTTGAAAGGGCTCCTCTCTTAGATTAGCCCTTTTTCGTGTTCTACGGCCACGGGATTTTTCTGAGGCATAGACCACCTCAAGTTTACCGAAAAAAGTATTTGATTAAAGTAGTATTTTTGTCTGTCTAACCCATTGCTTGAGCAAAATGACTATTTTATTCACCCTATGTATTGTCTTATACCTGTTTGGAGCCATTGGTTTTCTAAACAGGAAAGATTTATTAAAGCCCTAACTTTTTGGTAGTATAGTTTCTCTGGTACAGTTGGGGTGGTCCATGCCTCAGAAAAATCTGGGGCTTTGGGCCGGGCATCCGGGCGGTGAAACCTCAATCACTTAAACAGCGTCGCAGACTCGTATTTTTGTAGGTATGGAAGATCTGTTTAGTTCGGTGCGGTTAAGGTGGAGGGAGCGATCCGGTTCTATACGGTTCGCTCGAGTCAGAAAACAGCTTGTGAGAAGGAGTTAGTCGGCCAAGGCATGAGCGTCACGGTTTAGGCCAAAGCAGGTACCGAACATGTTGCAATGGGCCGAGCTATGCAACTGGTAGCCTTACAGATGGCCAACCGCTCAAAATAGAGAAAGTGCAACGCCTGGCTGTTTATCGAAGCAGCCAGGCGTTGCACTTTTTAAGTAGTCGCTTTATATTATTCGACTTTCACAGAATCAGGAAAACGTTGCAAAATGGGTAGGGACTACGTTTTCTTATAAATCTTCTATTCGTTTATCCAGCATATAAGCTTTGTAAGTGCTCAAATGGTACTCTTCTGTTTTGACAAATAGGACCGAATTAAACAGAATAAAGACCATCACTGACCAAAAACCGTAGTTCTGACTTAGCCAGCTCGAAGCTCCCCAAGTATGAGCTAGTAAGACAAAAAGGATAAAGATCTTCAGGTACTTATAGTGTATAAAGGAACCGATTAGCCCTATAATAATCAACCAGGCAGCTGAAATTAAAAAGATGCCTGAAACATGGATTGCCATTAAAAAGGCGTCTACTGGATTGCCTTCATTTGCCTTTTTTAAGTCTCCATTCCAGTACTCTTTAGATTGATAAGCAATGGTTATAATTTCACCGAACAAACAAGCCCAATAAGCTGGAATAAACAGTATGTACCTAGTACTCAGTTTGGATGATACATTCATCTGAGATTGTTGTATAGGTGAGCTTATAGTAAGGTATCTTGGAAAGAAGTAGGTACTTGTTGAGTTAGTAAAAATTAGTAGAACAAATCGATTTAATCACATATGAAAAAGTCATTCACGCAGTACTTTGAGCGGTTTGCATCCGCCGTCACACAAGCAACCGGTAGTTCATGGGCTTTTCTGACGGCTCTGACCGTTATTGTTGTCTGGATTGTTAGCGGCCCGCTCTTCAACTTTTCTGATACATGGCAACTCGTTATCAATACTGGCACAACTATTATCACCTTTTTAATGGTGTTTTTGATTCAAAAGTCTCAGAATAAGGATTCACTCGCTACCCAGATTAAGTTAAACGAATTAATTACTACCCACGCAGAAGCCAGCAACCGGCTACTCAATGTGGAGGATTTATCGGAAGAAGAATTGCGGGCACTTCATAAATTTTTTGGTCGGCTAGCTGACAAAGCCAAACAGGATAATAGCCTGACTGATACTCACTCGTTAGACATCGCTGATGAGCTACATCAAGAGAAGCAACAGAACAATCGAGTTCGT